>NZ_JBLFJV010000050.1:0-559825 GCF_047444975.1 Streptomyces sp. CWNU-52B
ACGGACGCTTCCTTTGTACTCACCCTCTCGGGCTTTCCTCCGGGCGCTTCCCTTCGTGTTCCCAAACTCTATCAGTCATTTTCCGTCTCTCTGACCACGGTTCTGCGGACATGCAGAACCAGACCCCGAGATAGGATCTGACAAGTTGGGTGCTGCCAGGCCAGGACGCACAGATGCGTCACTCGGCCTCAAGCAGGAGTACGACAGTACACGGCGCCCGGGAGCGGGCGCAAATCGTTTGTGCTGTGCGGCTACGGCCGCCAACCGGGTCCTCTCACGCGGAACCGTCACTTCTCATGACTTACGCTGCTCAACAGTGCGCCGTCCGGTACAGGCAGTGACGGCCCATATGAATCCCCGCCCCCGGGAGGCTTCCCATGACCACCGTGACGTCCCCTCTTGCAGGACGCGCCATCGGACTCACCGCAGTACCCGATCCGGTCTTCTCCGGGGCCATGGTGGGCCCCGGTACCGCGATCGACCCCGTCAGGGAGGCCTCGGAAGCCGTCGCGCCCATCGACGGTGTCGTCGTCTCCCTCCATCCCCACGCCTTCGTCGTCGTCGACAGCGAGGGCCATGGAGTGCTGACGCACCTGGGCATCGACACCGTTCAACTCAACGGCGAGGGTTTCGAGCTGCTCGTCAACAAGGGGGACACCGTGCGCCGCGGGCAGTCCGTGGTGCGCTGGGACCCGGCCGCCGTCGAAGCGGCCGGCAAGTCCCCCATCTGCCCCGTCGTGGCTCTCGAGGCCACCGCCGAGGCCCTCTCCGAGGTCAGCGTCGACGGCGAGGTCAAGGCGGGCGACGCTCTCTTCAACTGGCACTGACCTCACCGCCGTCGGTGACGGCAGGCACGGCACGACATCACGGCGGCACGGCCCGCCGCTCTATCGGAGACGGGTGACATGGAGACAACGCTGCGAGGCGTCGGCGTGAGCCACGGTGTGGCGATCGGCGAGGTTCGGCACATGGGAACGGCGGTGCTGGAACCGCCGGCCAAGCAGATACCGGTGCAGGACGCGGAGCGCGAACAGGGGCGCGCCCACAAGGCCGTGGAAGCCGTGGCGGCCGACCTCATGGCACGCGGCAACCTGGCCGGCGGCGAGGCCCAGGCCGTTCTCGAGGCCCAGGCCCTGATGGCTCAGGACCCGGAGCTCATGGCCGACGTCGAGCGACGTATCGCCGTCGGGAGCACCGCGGAGCGCGGGGTGTACGACGCCTTCGCCGCGTACCGGGCGCTCCTGGCGAACGCCGGTGACTACCTCGCGGGGCGGGTGGCCGACCTCGACGACGTGCGGAACCGTATCGTCGCGCGGCTGCTCGGTGTTCCGATGCCCGGTGTGCCCGACAGCGACGAGCCGTACGTCCTGGTCGCCCGTGACCTCGCGCCGGCCGACACGGCCCTGCTCGACCCGGCGCTCGTCCTCGGTTTCGTCACCGAGGAGGGCGGACCGACGAGCCACAGCGCGATCCTGGCACGGGCTCTCGGTGTACCCGCCGTGGTGGCGCTGCCCGGAGCCGGTGAGCTGGCCGAGGGCACGATGGTCGCCGTGAACGGCGGTACCGGTGAGATCTTCGTGAACCCGAGCGCGGAGAAGAAGGCCGAGCTGGAGGCCGCGGCCGCCGCGCGCAAGGCGGCGCTCGCCGCGTCGAGCGGGCCCGGTGCCACCTCCGACGGGCACAAGGTTCCGCTGCTGGCCAATATCGGTGGCCCCGCCGACCTTCCGGCGGCGGTCGAGGCCGGTGCCGAGGGCGTGGGCCTGTTCCGCACCGAGTTCCTCTTCCTCGACGACAGCAAGAACGCGCCGTCCGAGGAGAAGCAGGTCGAGGCGTACCGCAAGGTGCTGGAGGCCTTCCCCGAGGGGCGGGTCGTGGTGCGCGTGCTCGACGCGGGCGCCGACAAGCCCCTCGACTTCCTGACGCCGGCCGACGAGCCGAACCCCGCACTGGGCGTGCGTGGTCTGCGGTCGCTGCTCGACCACCCCGACGTACTGCGTACCCAGCTGACGGCGCTGTCGAAGGCTGCCGAGGGACTGCCCGTCCACCTCGAGGTCATGGCGCCGATGGTCGCGGACCGTGCGGACGCCAAGGCGTTCGCCGACGCCTGCCGCGAGGCCGGTCTGCGGGCGAAGTTCGGCGCCATGGTCGAGATTCCCTCGGCCTCCCTGCGGGCGCGCTCGATCCTGAAGGAGGTCGAGTTCCTGTCGCTGGGCACCAATGACCTCGCGCAGTACACCTTCGCCGCCGACCGCCAGGTGGGGGCCGTGTCCCGGCTCCAGGATCCGTGGCAGCCCGCGCTGCTCGACCTGGTCGCGATGTCCGCCGAGGCGGCCCGCGCCGAGGACAAGAGCTGTGGCGTCTGCGGCGAAGCCGCTTCGGACCCGCTGCTCGCGTGTGTGCTGACCGGTCTGGGTGTCACCTCTCTTTCGATGGGTGCGGCGTCGATCCCCTACGTCCGCGCGACGTTGGCCAAGTACACGCTGGCCCAGTGCGAGCGGGCCGCGGCGGCCGCGCGCGCCTGTGACAGCGCCGAGGAGGCGCGCACGGCGGTGCAGGCGGTGCTGTCCGGCGAGTGACCGTGGTGATCGAGGGGCGCTCCACCGAAGGGTGGGGCGCCCTTCGCGTCGTCAGTGCGTGTGCGCCGTCGTGTGCCCGTCGTCGCCCAGGTCCGGTGGCGCGCAGTAGTCGACGCCCGGTTCCGGGGAGACGAGGTCGCCGGACTCGGCGTCCGTGCAGTAGGCGTCGAAGACCTCTCCGGCGGTGAGGGGTTCCAGTGCCTCGCCCCGCAGTCGCCAGCCGTAGACGCGGTCGGTCGTGTGGGAGGTGCTGGTGCGCATGACGAGGCCGCCCGCGCTCCGGGTGGCGATACCGGCGGCGAGGACCGTGGTGAATTCCATGGCCTCGGACTCGTCCAGGCGCGGTGTTCCGTGGTCGTCGTCGGTGCGCAGGACGGCCACGAGTGCCTCGGGCTCGGTGGAGACGCTGCACACGAGGTGCCGCTCGCCCGGACCCGACACCTCCAGGACGCGGACGAGCAGCTCGTACGCCCGTACGAAGGCCGCTCGGCCGATGTCCTCGCCGCAGGAGGCGCAGCGGCCGATGCGGGTCAGGAGCGTGTTCGCGTACTCCCAGGTGGCCCGGCGGACGGCCTCGTCGACGAGGTGGGGGACGAGGGCGTCGAGCGGCTGGCCCTCGTAGGGGACGGTCGCGCCTGTCGTGGCGAGCTCGGCCGTGAAGCGCGTGCGGCTGGACGCGGTGTCGGGGGCCAGCCCGTGCTCCGCGCAGTACTCCGCGTACTCCTCTGGGTCGAAGAGGGCCACCGTGGTGTGGCCGCCCTGGGAGGCGAGGGTCCGGAGCAGGCCTTCCACCTGCTGGAGATAGGTCGCGTGGTCGTCGTAGCCGAAGGTGCGGTAGCGCCGCCGCATCGCGGTGAAGTCCTGCTCGTCGGTCAGCAGGCCGATGGTTCCGGCGATTTCGCGGCGCAGGTCGCGTCGCATGGTCTGGTGCCGGCCGTGTGTCATCTTTCCCCCTGTGTGCAGGCAGCGATCAATGCTCACTCACCGTAACCGGCGGCACTGACAACGCCTCTCGGAGGCCGGGCGCGGGACGGTCAGGCGCGGTCGCGGGCCAGCTTTTCGTAGAAGTGCAGCAGGTCGAGGTCGTCGACGGAGCCGGGGTTGACCGCCTTGTCGAGGGGGGTGCCCTGGAGCAGGCGTTTGACCGGGACCTCGATGCGCTTGCCGGTCAGGGTGTGGGGCACGCCGGGTACTTCGATGACCTCGTCGGGGATGTGGCGTGGTGAGAGCTGTTCCCGGATGGTCTGCTTGATGCGGCCGAGGAGCGCCTCGTCGAGTACGGCGCCCGGGGCGAGGTGGACGAAGAGCGGCATCCAGTAGCCGCCGTCGGGCTGTTCGACGCCGATGACCAGTGACTCGCGGATCTCCGGAAGGCGTTCGACCGCCTCGTAGATGTCGGCCGACCCCATGCGTACGCCCTGGCGGTTGAGCGTGGAGTCCGAGCGGCCGTGGATGACGACGGAGCCGCGCGAGGTGACGGTGATCCAGTCGCCGTGCCGCCACACGCCGGGGTACGTGTCGAAGTAGCTGTCGTGGTAGCGGCTGCCGTCGGGGTCGTTCCAGAACCGGATCGGCATGGACGGCATGGGGCTGGTGACGACGAGTTCGCCGACCTCGTCGGTGACGGTTTTGCCGCTCGGGTCCCAGGACTGGAGGTCGGTGCCCAGGCCCGGGGCCTGGAGTTCACCGATGTGCACGGGGAGGGTGGGCACCGCTCCCGCGAAGCAGGAGCACACGTCGGTGCCGCCGCTCACGGAGGCGATCCACAGGTCGTCGCCCACCTCGTCGTGCAGCCAGCGGAATCCGTCGGGCGGCAGGGGTGAGCCCGTGGTCGCGACGCACCGGACCTGCGAGAGGTCGAAGTCGCGGGAGGGGTGGACGTCCGCCTTGCGGCAGGCCATGACGTACGCCGCCGAGGTGCCGTACAGGGTGGCGCCGGTGCGTTCGGCGACGCGCCACTGGGCGCCGATGTCCGGATGGCCGGGGCTGCCGTCGTAGAGGACGATCGTGGTGCCCGTCAGGAGGCCGGAGACGAGGAAGTTCCACATCATCCAGCCGGTGGACGTGTACCAGAAGAAGCGGTCCCCTGGCCCCAGGTCGCAGTGCAGGCCGAGCTGTTTGAGGTGCTCGACGAGGATGCCGCCCTGGGACTGGACGATGGCCTTGGGCAGGCCGGTCGTGCCGGAGGAGTAGAGCACCCACAGGGGGTGGCCGAAAGGCACCTGCTCGTAGACGGGTGCGACGTCCGACGAGGTGAGGGCGGACCATTCCAGGGTGCCTTCGGGGGCCTCGGTGCCGAGCAGCGGGATGTGGACGACGGCGCGCAGGGTGGGCAGTTCGCGGCGCAGTTCGGCGACGGTGTCCCGGCGGTCGTGCTCCTTGCCCCCGTAGCGGTAGCCGTCGACCGCGAAGAGGACGACGGGCTCGACCTGCTGGAAGCGGTCGAGGACGCTGCGGGCGCCGAAGTCCGGGGCGCAGGACGTCCACACTCCGCCGACCGCGGCGGTGGCGAGGAGTGCGACCACGGCCTGCGGGACGTTGGGGACGTACCCGCTGACGCGGTCTCCCGGGCGTACGCCGAGGGTACGCAGTTCGGCGGCCAGGGAGCCGACCTGTCGGCGTAGTTCGGCCCAGCTGACGGGGCGGGGTTCGTGGGTCTCGTCGACGTACAGGAGGGCCGGTTCGTCCGGCCTGCTGTCGGCCGCCCGCAGGGCGTGCTCGGTGTAGTTGAGGGTGGCTCCGGGGAACCACTGGGCCCCGGGCATGGAGCGGTCGCCCAGCACGCGCGCGTAGGGGGTGGAGAACCGTACGTCGAACCAGTCGGTGACGGCTTTCCAGAACGTGTCCAGTTCGTCCACGGACCAGCGGTGCAGGGCCGCGTAGCCGCCCGTGGCCGGGGCTCCGTGGTGCTCGGCGGCCCAGGCCTGGAACCGGGTGATCTGTGCCCGGTCGATGCGTTCTCGGTCGGGCTGCCAGAGCGGCGAGGGGTTCGAAGAGGTCATGGGTCGGCTCCCGGACTGCGCGCGTCGTGTACGTGTACCGCGCACGGACTTGGGTGTGCGCGTCACGCGGCTGAGACGGACGATGCCATGTGATCGACTTCCGCACCAGGGTTGGGCCCAGATGGTCCGGCTCGTGAACATGTGCTCGTGCAGTGAGTGAACGGAAGTTGAACGACGCGTTCATGGGGCCATTCGGGTGGCAGGCTGAGCAGCATGAACGGTCGTGACCTGGTGCGTTCCATGAAAGTGATCGGTTCGGCGGGGGCGGCCCAGCGCTTGCTCACCGTGCGGGCCGCGTGGCGCAGGAGGCGTACCGACGCCGCGGGGCTGCCGGCGCGGGGCGCCGAGCGCGCGCGGGTTCCCGGGCCCGTGCTGTCGGTGGAGCCCGCTCCCGGCGGCGGGCTCGTCCGGTTCGCCCGGTCCTTGCTGCGGATCACCGTCATGGCCAACGGAGCCGTCTTCTGGGGCTGGGACGGAGCGGGACCCGAGCCGTCGTACGCGCTCGCGGACGGCACTCCCGAACCGGACCCGCGGGCCGTGCTCGAACCGGACAAGGACGGTGCCTGGCGGCTGGTCGCGGAGCGGATGACGGTGATCGTCTCCCGGTACGGCGCCGTGGAGGTGCGCACCCCGGGCGGGGTGAGTCTGCGGCGTGAGCTGCCGCCTCGGTGGTGGGAGCCGGCCGACGGCGGCGGCCGGGCCCGGTGGATGCAGCGGTCCGAAGTGGCCGCGGACGCGCGTTTCTTCGGCCTCGGCGGGCGCGCGTCGGGGCTGCGGCTGCGCGACGGGACGTACCGGCTGTGGAACACCGATCCCGGGCGCGCCTTCGGCCCCGGTGACGACCCGCTGTACCTCACCATGCCGGTGCAGATGGTGGTGGCCGACGCGGCCACGCACCTGGTGTTCCACGACAGTTCCTGGGACGGCGCCGTGACCCTGCGCGAGGGTGAGGAGGGCGCCGGGTCCGGACACGACCGGGCCGGGGCGAGCGAGCTGCGCATGGACGGCGGGCCGCTGCGCTGCTGGGTGACGGTGGGCTCTCCCGCGCGCGTGCTGCAGACCTGGGCGTCCTTGACCGGTGCCGCGGCGCTGCCGCCGGCCTGGGCCCTGGGGCACCATCACGCGCGGTGGGGTTTCGGGAGCGAGCAGGAGGTGCGGCGGATCGTGGGCGGGTACCACGAGCGCGGGCTGCCGCTGGACGCCGTGCACCTCGACATCGACCACTTCGACGCGCACCGGGTGTTCACCGTCGACCGGGACCGCTTCCCGAAGCTGCCGGTGCTCGCGGAGGAGCTGCGCAGGGACGGCATCCGGCTGGTGTCGATCGTGGATCCGGCGGTCGGGGCCGAGCCGGGGAACGCCGTGTACGACAGCGGGAGCGCCGAGGACGCCTTCGTGCGGGACTCCGCCGGAGAGGTCGTGCGCGGGGTGGCCTGGCCGGGCGAGGTGGTCTATCCGGACTTCACGCGCGCGCGTACGCGCCGGTGGTGGGGCGGCCTCTACGAGGAGCGGCTCGCGCAGGGGTTCGCCGGCTTCTGGCACGACATGAACGAACCCGTGTCCTTCACCGCCTTCGGCGAGACCACGCTGCCCCGTTCGGCACGGCACGACCTGGAGGGCCGCGGGGGCGACCATCGTGAGGCGCACAACGTGTACGCGCTCGGCATGGCCCGAGCGGCCCACGAGGGTCTGCGCGAACTGGCTCCCCAGGAGCGGCCCTTCCTGTTCTCGCGGTCGGGCTGGGCCGGAACGCAGCGCTACGGGGGGACCTGGTCCGGGGACGTGGCCACGGGGTGGCCCGGCTTACGGGCGTCCCTGTCGCTGGTGATGGGGCTCGGTCTGTGCGGGGTGCCGTACTCGGGGCCCGACGTGGGCGGTTTCGACGGGAGCCCCTCCCCCGAGCTGTATCTGCGGTGGTTCCAGCTGGGCGCGTACCTGCCGCTGTTCCGTACGCACGCGAGTCTGCGGGCGGGGCGCAGGGAGCCCTGGGAGTTCGGTGACGAGGTCCTCGGGCACGCGCGCGTGGCGCTCGTCGAGCGGCGCCGGCTGCTGCCGTACTTCATCACGCTGGCGGCCCTGGCACGGCGTACGGGCGCGCCGTACGTGCGGCCGCTGTGGTGGGGCGCTCCGGAGGACAGGGCCCTGCGTGACTGCGAGGACGCCTTCCTGCTCGGTGACTGTCTCCTGGTGGCTCCGGTGCTGGATCCGGGCACGGACCGGCGTGCGGTCCGGCTGCCGCGGGGCCGCTGGTACGACGCGGTGACCGAGGAGGCGTACGAGGGGCCCGGACAGGTGCTGATCGACGCGCCCTTGTCACGGATTCCGGTACTGGTCCGCGCGGGCGCCGTGCTGCCCGTACGCGGCGACGACGGATCTCTGGAGCTTGAGGTGTGGGCGCCCGCCCACGGACGCACCGGAGGCGGACTGGTGGCCACCGACTCCGGGGACGGCCGGCAGGAGCCGGAGATCCAGCGCTATGTGACGCGCCGGCAGGGGGAGCGTGTGGTCGTGGAGCGGGAGGGTGAGGGCGGACCGGGCGAGCCGCCTCTTCCTCCCGTACGCGTCCGAGGGCTGGGGCCGGGCCTGGGGTCCGACGGCTGAACCGCGAGGGGCTCGGCGCACGAGGGCCCGCCCGCTGACGGATCAGCGGGCGGGCCCTTTCGCGCGGGTCCTCGCGAGGGACCCCTCAGACGTACCGGGCGTCAGACGTACCGGCCGTCGAACCACGCCTTGGCCGCCATGGTGTGCAGCGGGAAGGCGAGTTCGGTCGCTCTGCGCAGCAGGTGCCAGCCCTCCGTCTCGTCCGTCGCGGCGGACGGCGGCAGCTCCGTCACGGGACGCTCCGGGAGCGCGCCGAAGAGCAGCAGGTGACCGTCGGGGGAGCTCAGCGCGTCGACCAGCCGTACGTCTCGGCCGGCCGCGACGATGCCCGTCTCCTCCTTGAGTTCACGGACGACGGCCTGGCGCCAGTCCTCCCTGTGGTCGATGAATCCTCCGGGAAGGGCCACTCCCCCGCGCGCGGGTTCGATGGTCCGGGTGATGACGACCAGGGCCGCGCCCTGGGTGTCGTACACGGGCTGCAGGGCCACCGCGACCGGCAGCGGGTTGCGGTGGGCCACGTCGCCGCAGGCGGCGCACGTACGGGGCCAGCCGGAGTCGCCTTCTCCGTAGGGTGCGCCGCAACTCGAACAGTGGCTGCCCGGAGCGGAGTTGGCGGAAGGGATCTGGGATGGAGACACGCCCGGGACTGTATCCGATGATCACAAGGAGGTTTTGACCGACCGTCCTACTGTGACGTGACGGACATGGCAAGGGAGTCCGCCGACACCGGGAAGTCGAAGTAGGTGTCGGGGTACGCCTCACTTCCAAGAGTGAAATGCCACCACTCCTCGGCGAGGTTCACGAGTCCGAGACCCTCGAGGGTGTCCTTCAGGAGCAGCCTGTTGACGCGCTGCTGCCCCCGCACGCGCGGGTCGAGCGTGTGCGACAGGGTGTCGAAGCAGTCGTAACCCGTACCCATGTCCACGGAGTTGTCCGGGAAGCGCTCGGACCGGGGCCCGAAGCAGGGCGTGAGGGGCTCTCCGGGGACGTACGGCCGGGTCGGCGTCGCCGGGAGCTTCACGAGGGTGAGGTCCATGGTCGAGCCCCGGCTGTGACCGGACTTCTCGGCGATGTAACCGTCCTCGAACAGACGGGTCTTGTCGACGTTCGGGTAGAACTCGCCCTTCATGCCCTGGTCGTCGAGGTCCTCGGCCCAGCGGACGAAGTGGTCGACGGCGCGCTGGGGCCGGTAGCAGTCGTACACCTTCAGGGAGTAGCCCCGGGCCCGCAGTTGCCGCTGGGCCTTGTGGAGGGCCTCGGCGGCGGGCCGGGTGAGGATGCAGAGCGGTTGCCGGTAGCCGTCGACGGGCTCGCCCACGAAGTTGTGCGGGGTGAGGTAGCGGATCTCCTGGATGATCGTGCGGTCCACGGACGCGAGGGCCACGAAGTCCTCGGGGGCCTTGGGCCCGGTGGCCGCTCCCGCGGTGGCGGACGTGGCGGAGGTGGCCGTGACGGCGAGCAGGGCGGCGAACACGGTGACGAGCGAGCGTGCCGCTGTGGTGAATCGGGTCATGACCCATGCGTCTATCAGGCGCGGGTTCCCCGAGGGAAGTGATCGGATACAGTCCGCGCGCCCCGCCGCCGGCCGGACCGGGCCGGGGAGGGAGGGGGATCTGGGTGATTCCGGGCGAGGGACGGCCGGAGCCACCCCCGTGGGCCCCGGCCGTCCCTACCGATGGTCGGACGCACTGCGGGCCCCGGCGGTTCTCCGCCGCGCGCTCGCTCCGAGCCCCTGCCCAATCGGCGTGGCCCGTGGCAGACTTCTGACGGTCCGTCAGATCCAGTGCCGTGGAGGGAACGTGTCACGTACTCGCACACCCGTGGTCGCCGGCTGGTTCGCCGGTGAGGGGGACGACTTCCGCCTCCTCGGCACGCGCTGCTCGCTCTGCGCGTCCGTGTTCTTCCCCCGGGAGGACGCCTTCTGCCGCAATCCGGGTTGCCCGGGCGGCGAACTGGAAGAGGTGCCGCTGTCGAGACGGGGCCGTGTCTGGTCGTACACCGACAGCCGGTACCGGCCGCCGTCACCGTACGTGTCCGATCCGGAACTCGCATGGCGGCCCTACGCGTTGGTCGCTGTGGAGCTGGAGTCCGAACGCCTCGTGGTGCTCGGGCAGACGGCTCCCGGGGTCCGTACCGCCGATCTGGCGGTGGGCATGGAGGTGGAAGCGGTCCCTGGCGTGCTCGACGAGGACGCGGAGACGACCTGGACCACCTGGCACTGGCGGCCGACGGGGGTGCGGGCATGACGGGGGACGTGGCGGTGCTCGGCGCGGGCATGCACCCCTGGGGCAAGTGGGGGCGGGGATTCGTCGAGTACGGGACGGTCGCGGCGCGCGAGGCGCTGTCCGACGCGGGCCTCGACTGGCGGCAGGTCGGCTCGATCGTCGGCGCGGACACGGTCCGCGGCGGCTACCCCGGGTACGTGGCGGGGGCGACGTTCGCCAAGGCGCTGGGCTGGCAGGGCGCCCGGGTCGCGAGCGTGTACGCGGCGTGCGCGTCGGGGGCGCAGGCCGTCGACACGGCGCGGGCGCAGATCCTGGCGGGTCTCGCGGACGTGGTGCTCGTGGTGGGAGCGGACGCCGCGCCGAAGGGGTTCTTCCGGCCCGCGGGCGGGGACCGGCACGATGATCCGGACTGGCTGCGGTTCCGTGTCCTGGGGGCGACGAATCCGACGTACTTCGGGTTGTACGCGCGTCGGCGGATGGCGGTCCACGGGGACACCGTGGAGGACTTCGGCCAGGTCAAGGTGAAGAACGCGGCCATGGGGGCGCTGAATCCGTACGCCCGCTACCGCAAGCGGGTCACGGCCGAGGAGGTAGCCGCGTCGGCCGTGGTCGCCGATCCGCTGCGGCTGCTCGACATCTGCGCGACCTCGGACGGCGCGGCGGCGCTGGTGCTGTCCAGCATGGAGTTCGCCCGTCGGCACGGGGCCCCGGATCCGGTGCGGATCCGCGCGGTGTCCACGGTGACTCCCCGCTATCCCAACACCGTGCTCGACCTGCCCGACATCGCGACGGACTCGGCGGTCGCGGCGGAGCCGGCCGCCGACACGTTCCGCGTGTCGATCGCGCGGGCCGCGTACGAGGAGGCGGGGATCGGTCCGCGGGACCTCTCGCTCGCCGAGGTCTACGACCTGTCCACGGCCCTGGAGCTGCAGTGGTACGAGGATCTGGGGCTGTGCGGCGAGGGCGAGGGGGCCAAGCTGCTGCGGGACGGCACGACTGCGCTGGGCGGCCGCACACCGGTCAACGTCAGCGGTGGGCTGGCCTCGTTCGGTGAGGCCGTGCCCGCACAGGCCATCGCCCAGGTCTGCGAGCTGACGTGGCAGTTGCGCGGTACGGCGGGTGACCGGCAGGTCGCGGGGGCCCGGGTGGGAGTCACCGCGAACCAGGGACTGTTCGGGCACGGATCGTCCGTGATCGCCGTCAGATGAGACGGCGGGCGCACGGGCGGGCACCGGCCCGGCCCCGGCAACCGTTCCAGCCCGCGACCTTGACGCTCCCACAGCGCCGGTGAACACTTCCGGTGTCAGTCGGCATCGTCGCGTTCCGGCCTGTTCAGGCACTGCGTCGCGCGGGTCCTCGCCCGCGCCGGCAGGGGCTCCCCCACGGGCGATTCGACTACCACGGCACGCTCGTCACGGACGCCGGGCGGGGCGCGGGACCTCCCTGCCTTCGGCTGAAGCACCCATGGGAACGCACCCTGCACGATGGCCGGGGCGAACCGCCCCGGGCCTGGCCTAGGAGCCGCCATGAGCAACGGAGACATCTTCGTCGGTGAGGTCATCGGCACAGCGATTCTGATCCTCTTCGGCGCCGGCGTGGTCGCCGCCGTCGTCCTCAACTACTCCAAGGCCAAGGACGCCGGCTGGGTCGTCATCGCCTTCGGCTGGGGCTTCGGCGTGATGGCCGGCGCCTACACCGCCGCGCCGCTGTCCGGCGGGCACCTCAACCCCGCGGTGACCATCGGTATCGCGATCGACACCGGGGACTGGGACCAGGTCCACATCTACGTCGCGGGGCAGATGGTCGGCGCGTTCCTCGGCGCGGTGCTCTGCTGGCTCGTCTACTACGCGCAGTTCCAGGCCAACGCCGACGACAAGATCGCGCAGCCGACGCTCGGGATCTTCTCCACCGCGCCCGAGATCCGCAATCCCGTGGCGAACCTGGTCACCGAGATCATCGCGACCGTCGGTCTGGTCCTGCCGATCCTCGCCTTCGGGCTCACGGAGGGGCTCGGCCAGTCCGGCACCGGTGTCCTGGTCGTCTCGTTCCTGGTGGTCGGCATCGGCCTGTCGCTCGGCGGTCCGACGGGGTACGCCATCAACCCGGCCCGTGACCTGGGTCCGCGCATCGCCCACGCCGTCCTGCCGATCCCCAACAAGGGCACCTCGGACTGGAGCTACGCGTGGATCCCGGTGGCGGGGCCGTTGATCGGCGGGGCGCTGTCCGGGCTGATCTTCAACGCGGCCTTCTGACCGGGCCGTTGACCGACCCGGTTCTCCCACGCGCTTCTCCCCCATGCCTCTCCCCCCGTGACCTTTCCACGCGACCTTTCCACGCGACCTTCCGCAGAATCCGACGAAGGGGACGCCATGCCGGACAAGTTCGTCGCCGCGATCGACCAGGGCACCACGTCGAGCCGCTGCATCGTCTTCAACCAGGACGGCGCGATCGTCGCCGTCGACCAGCGTGAGCACCGCCAGATCTTTCCCAAGCCCGGCTGGGTGGAGCACGACGCCACCGAGATCTGGTCGAAGGTGCAGGCCGTGGTCGCGGGCGCGATCGCGAAGGCCGGGCTCCGCGCCGACCAGCTCAGCGCGCTGGGCATCACCAACCAGCGCGAGACGACGGTCCTGTGGGACCGCGCCACCGGCAAGCCCGTGCACAACGCGATCGTCTGGCAGGACACCCGTACCTCGGCGCTCTGCAACGAACTCGGCGGCGCGGACGGGCAGGACCGGTTCCGTGAGCAGACCGGGCTGCCGCTGGCCAGCTACTTCTCCGGGCCCAAGGCGGCCTGGCTGCTCGACAACGTGCCGGGGCTGCGGGCCCGCGCCGAGCGCGGCGAGATCGCCTTCGGCACGATCGACTCCTGGCTGATCTGGAACCTGACCGGCGGCACGGACGGCGGCCGGCACGTCACCGACGTCACCAACGCAGGCCGCACCATGCTGATGAACCTGGAGACCCTGGAGTGGGACCCGTCCATCCTCTCCGCGATGAACGTCCCCGAGGCGGTCCTCCCCGAGATCAAGTCCTCGTCCGAGGTGTACGGGACCGCCGTGGGCCAGCTCGCCGGGGTCCCGGTGGCGTCCGCGCTGGGCGACCAGCAGGCCGCGGTGTTCGGGCAGGCCTGCTACGACGTGGGCACCGCCAAGAACACGTACGGGACGGGCAGTTTCCTGCTGCTCAACACCGGGAACCGGCCCGTGCCCTCGAAGAACGGCCTGTTGACGACCATGGGGTACAAGATCGGCACAGAGGCACCGGTCTACTGCCTGGAGGGGTCCATCGCGATCACCGGCGCGCTGGTGCAGTGGTTCCGCGACCAGCTCGGCATCATCCGTACCGCCGACGAGATCGAGACCCTGGCGGCCAGCGTCGACGACAACGGCGGCGCGTACATCGTGCCCGCGTTCTCGGGGCTCTTCGCGCCCTACTGGCGCTCCGACGCACGCGGAGTCGTCACCGGTCTCACCCGGTACGTCACGAAGGGGCACCTGGCGCGGGCCGTCCTCGAGGCGACGAGCTGGCAGACGCGTGAGGTCGTGGACGCCATGTTCCAGGACTCCGGGGTGCACATCACGACCCTGAAGGTGGACGGCGGCATGACCAAGAACAACCTGCTCATGCAGCACCAGGCCGATGTGCTCGACGTGCCGGTGATCCGCCCGAAGGTCTCCGAGACGACCTGTCTGGGCGCGGCGTACGCGGCCGGCCTGGCGACCGGGGTGTGGAACGACCTCGACGAGCTGAAGTCGCACTGGCAGAAGGACGTCGAGTGGACCCCCTCCATGGAGGCGTCGGTCCGTGACGCCGAGTACCACAACTGGCGCAGGGCGGTGGAGAAGAGCTTCGGCTGGCACGAGGACGGCGCGAGCTGAGCGGACCGCGGCCCGTACCCCGGTCGGCGGGGGTGCGGGCCGCCCCAGGAAGCGTCAGGTGGTGAGGGTGCGGCGGCCGTCGGACGCGTACACCATCGCGTGCTGGACGACCTCGATGAGTACCTGCTTGACCGACTCCCGGCCGCGCGCGTCGCACAGGACCACGGGGACCGCGGGATCGAGGTCGAGGGCCTGGCGGACGTCCTCGACGGGGTAACGGGAGGCGCCCTCGAAGCAGTTGACACCCACCACGAAGGGTATGGAGCGCCGCTCGAAGTAGTCGACCGCCGCGAAGCAGTCCTCCAGGCGACGGGTGTCGGCGAGCACGACGGCTCCCAGGGCGCCGGTGGCGAGCTCGTCCCAGAGGAACCAGAAGCGGTCCTGGCCCGGTGTGCCGAAGACGTACAGCACGAGGTCCTCGCGGAGCGTGATGCGGCCGAAGTCCATGGCGACCGTGGTGGTGTGCTTGCCCTCCACACCGCTGGTGTCGTCCACGGGACGGCCGGCCTCGGTCAGCAGTTCCTCGGTGCGCAGCGGCTTGATCTCGCTGACGGCGCCGACCAGGGTGGTCTTGCCCACGCCGAAGCCGCCCGCCACGAGGATCTTGAGAGTGACGGGCTCGACCGGTGCCTTGCCGCGTTCAGTGCGCCCGAAGATCATCGATCTCTTCTCCTGCTTCAGTGGTGTCACGTGCTTCGGTGGTACCGCGTGCTTCGGAGACGACGCATGTTACGGCGCTCCCGGGCGCGCCGCCCCACTGTTGGTGACCTCCGTCCGCGGGCCCGGCCCGCCCGCCGGCCCCGGCTGCCCGCGTCGGCGGCACCCGTGGTTCACAGGGCCCGCAGGCCGCTGATCACATCGCGCAGGATGCTCTCGTCCGGCAGTTCCGCCGGGGGCACCGGACGCGTCACACGGACCAGTTCGTCCTCCGCCAGGTCGCCTATGAGGACGCGTACGACCCCGATGGGCAGGTCGAGTTCCGCGGCGAGTTCGGCGACCGACTGGGGGGCGTCACGGCAGAGCTCGACGATGTCCACGTGCTCCGGGGACAGGGAGCGGTCCGCCTCGGGGTCGTCGGCGAACTCCGTCGTCACCACCACCGCGATCAGGTCGAGGCGGTGCTGGCCCGGACTGGTCGTACGGCCGCGCGTCATGGCATACGGACGGACCACGGGTCCGGCCTCGTCGTCGAACCAGTGGGGTGTCCCCTGACCGTCTCCGCTCATGCCATCCCACTACCCGCCCGAGGAGACTTCGGTGCGCGGGGCGGCCGCGAGATGCACGCCGACCCTCTTCACCAGAAGGGTCATCTCGTACGCGACCTGCCCGACGTCGGAGTCGGCGTCCGAGAGGACGGCGAGGCAGCTGCCGTCACCTGCCGCCGTGACGAACAGGAACGCCTCGTCCAGTTCGACGACGGTCTGCCGGACGCTGCCCGCGTCGAAGTGCCGGCCGACGCCCTTGGCGAGGCTGTGGAATCCGGAGGCGACAGCGGCCAGGTGTTCGCTGTCCTCCCTCGTCAGATCGGTGGAGACCCCCGTGGGGAGGCCGTCTCCGGAGAGCACGAGTGCTTTGCGGATGCTGGCGACACGCGCCACCAGGTCGTCGAGGAGCCAGTTGAGTTCCCCCGTCGCCATGGTGGTCGTGGTGTGGCCGGCGGCGTTCGGTGCGGTCATCGGCCGTCTCCCTTAGTCGTTCCTGGTGCTGTGCCGTCCGGGGTCTCGTCCCCCACGGCGTTCTCCTCGCGGCCGCGCTGCCAGCCGCGCTGGAGCGAGGCCATACGGCTGCGTACTTCGTCGGCGTCACGCTCCGTCGGGTCCGTCGTACGGGCCGGGTCGCGCGTGGTGCGCCGGTCGGGGTCTTCCTTGAGCTGCGGGGCCAGATTGGCCTGGCGTACCCGGCGGGGCAGCGCGCGGGTGCCGCCCGGGGCGGCCTGGTTCCCGGGACGGGCACCGCCTTGTCCGATCCCGCTCTGCTCGCTCCCGCTCTGCCCGATCCCGCTGGGTCCGGTCCCTCGACGCGAACCGCGCTGGGGCAGGGCCGGGGCGTCCACGTCCCCGCCTTCTTCGCCTGACGGTCCGCGCGTGACCGGTCCGTCGGGCTCGGCCGTCCCGTCCTGCGTACCGACGCGCCGGCCGGGGCGGTCCGCGGGCCGGTCGCCCGTCGCGCCCCTGCGGGCGGCGAGCGAGTCCTCGGTCCCCAGGTGTGCCGGTCCCCGCCTGACACCCCTCGACCGCTTCGGCAGCTCTTCGAGGACGCCGGAGCCCTCGGGCGTCTCCTGGGCCGGCCGGGGCAGCTCCGTCACGTCGCCGGACTCCGCGTGGTCCGTCGCTGCGTCGCGCCGCGACGTGGTCCGGGGCACGGGGCGGCCGTGGGAGCTGACGAGCTTGGGAGCCCGGCGGCCCGCCAGTCGGGCCTCGGCCCGATCGTCGCCTTCGGTGGGGCGTGACGGCTCGCGTGTCTCGTCCCCCGCGGATCCCGGTGACCCCGCGGGCCCGGCGGACCCGGCGACGGAGCGGCGCGGGCGGAAGATGCCGCCGCGTTCGTTGTCCTCGTCGTCGAGGGCGCCGGGGAAGCCCTCGAAGGCGTCCAGGTCGACGGGCGCCTCCAGCTCGACCGGTCCGTCGAGGATCGACGTGGACAGGCCGGGCAGCGAGACCGGCACCTGGGACAGGGCGGCCCTGCGGCCCTCGTCGGCCTCGCTCCTGGAGCTCTTCGCGCCCTTGGCGGGAAGGGCCCGGTCGAGCCGGAACCCGACGCCGTTGGTGTCGGGCACGTCGTCCGAAAGCAGCGCGTCGGGCACGAAGACCACCGCGGTCGTCCCGCCGTACGGGGAAGGCTGGAGGGAGACGCGTACGTTCTGCCGCTGGGCCAGCCGGCTGACCACGAAGAGCCCGAGCCGGTCGGTGTCCGACAGCTCGAACTCGGGGGTCTCGGCGAGGCGCAAGTTGGCGTCGAGGAGCGCCTCGGCGGCCATCCCGAGGCCGCGGTCGTGGATCTCCAGGGTGAAGCCGTTGGCGACGCGCTCACCGAGCACCTGTACGGCCGTGTGCGGCGGCGAGAACACCGTGGCGTTCTCCAGGAGTTCGGCCACGAGGTGGGTGAGGTCGGCGACGGCGGACCCGGTGACGGCCATCCGCGGCAGCCGCCTGACCTCGATGCGCTCGTAGTCCTCGACCTCGGCGACGGCCGCGCGTACGACGTCCATCAGCTGGACCGGCTTGCGCCACTGCCGGGAGGGGGCCGCTCCGGAGAGGATGACCAGGCCCTCCGCGTGCCGGCGCATACGGGTCGTGAGGTGGTCGAGGCGGAAGAGGTCGGCGAGTTCGTCCGTGTCCTCGGTCCTGCGCTCCATCGTGTCGAGCAGGGTGAGCTGCTTGTGCAGCAGGACCTGGCTGCGGCGGGCGAGGTTCACGAACACCTCGGCGACGCCGCTGCGCAGTTCGGACTGCTTGACCGCGGCCTCGACCGCCGACCGCTGGAGGCTGTTGAGCGCCTGGCTGACCTCGCCGATCTCGTTCTTCTCGTACTCCAGGCGCGGGACCTCGGTCTCCACGTCGACGTGTTCGCCCGCGGAGAGGCGGCGCATCACGCTGGGCAGCCGGACCCCGGCGGTCTCGTGGGCCTCCTGGCGGAGCCGGCGCAGGTCGCGGATGAGGCCGCGGCCGATGCGTACCGACATGAAGAGGGACACCAGCACCGCGGCCAGGCCCAGTACGCCGGCGATGGCGGCCTTGACGATGACACCGACCGCGACGGGGCGGACCCGGTCCTGGAAGCGGTCGCCCGCCTGGGCGTCGAGCTTGTCGAGGCCGTCGAGGACCTCGTCGGCGAGGCCGTCCCAGCTCTTCGCCGTGACTCCGCGGGGGTTGCCCGGCGCGGAGGCGAGAACGGACTGCTCGGCCACCCTCAGGGGCGCGGTCGACGCGTTCTTCCAGTAGCGCTCGTAGCGGACGCGCTCGGCGGAGGGCAGCTGCGGCAGGTTGATCTCGTACATGAGCGTGCGCTGGGCGACGAGATCGGAGATGTCGAGGGCCTCCATGCGGGTGACCTTGCCGACGACGAGCGCGGAGCCGAGCAGGGCGTCCTCGCGGGCGAGCAGTTCACGGGCGCGCGACGTGTTGACGAGGGCACGGCCCTCCTTGTCCACGCCGACGTCGTCGAGGACCTGGAGGTTGGCCAGGAGGATGTAACAGGGGTCCACCAGGCGGTTGTAGAGGTCGAGGGCCTGGGCGCGGGTGACCGTGTTGTCCTCGACGCTCTGGCGCAGCGACCCGACACCGTCGAAGGCGTCCAGGATCGCGGTGAGGCGCTCGGCGGAGTCCGAACCCATCTCGTCCCGCACGTCGCCGTCCCGGGCGTTCCGGCGGATCTTCGACACGGCCTCGTCGGTGGCGGTGCGGGTACGGCGCAGATCGGTCAGGGCGTCGGAGGTCCGGGGGTCCGCGAGATAGACGAGGGTCTGGCGGCGCTCGTCCTGGAGCACGCTGATGACGTCCTCGGTGGGATAGCCGATCTCCTGGACGACGAACGTCGTGTCGAACAGCCGGTTGACCTCGCGCCCGGTCAGCACGGTGGCGAAGCCCCAGATCCCGGTCAGGGAAACCAGCGGCACGAGAAGCAGCGCCACGATCTTCCGGCGGATGGACTTCCCGCGAAAGCGCATGGCCTCCCCCAGCTCGGCCCCCGCGGAACGGGGGCACACATGTACGTCAACAAACGGCGTGAGCCTACTACCGACGCACGGGTATCTCGAAGACCCGTCCGGGCGGACCCCGCACCCATCGGGAACAGGACATCCGCAGTTGTCCGTTCATTGGGGGAGATTGCCTCCCGGGTTCCGACGCGGGACAACGGATGTGATGTGGTCCGCGCCTCTCGTCAGTTGGCTGAAATTCTCCGGTTGTCGGGAATCTTCGGCTTACGTCGAGCGTCTGTCTGTATGGAAGTTGGAGGCGGAATCGGCTGCAGGTGCCGTATGCCGCGCCCAGGCGGCGTAAAACATCGCAAGCCGGGCAGTCGATGGGGAGACCGGAGTCTCGTGACTTTGGAGCGAGCGGCTGTCGGGCGGTGGGGAGTGACAAGTTGATGGGCACGGCGGAGCGATACGGGACACCGGGGACGGGCGTTTCGGCGATCGCGGAGGCGGAGCGGGAGTCGCGGTCCCCTCGTCGCGGCATTCCGGCCGATATTCCGGCGAGGGACACCGCGGCGAGGACGGAGCGTGTGACGGAGCCCGGGACAGCACCTGTGGGGGAAGCCGGCGGGGAGCCCGCGGCGGAGCGGGAGAGCGGGGCGGATCTCTGGCCTGCCCTCCCGGCGGCCGGAGACACCGAGGACTTCGAGGATGCCGGAGAGCGGTTCGGCGCCGGGACCGAGGGCCGGGTGCGCTACCGGCCGCTGTGGGTCGAGGAGCCCGCGGACAGGCGTCGGCTGCCCGATCCCGTTCGGACGGCCGCGGTGCGGGCCGTGATCATCATCGCGGTCACCCTGATCCAGGCGATGGTCGCCTTCCTGTGCACGCTGGCCGGCTCCTGGCTCGCGTTCCCCATGGTGCTGAGCAGTGTGGCGAGCACGGTGGTGGCCACCTGGGGCGCGCTGGACGTCTGGGTGACCCGCCAGGTGTGGAACCAGCGCTACGGCGTGGTGTCGGAGCCGAGCAGCACCGCCCGCGCCCTGCGGCGTGAGCGGCGCAAGGCCCGGCGCCAGGAGCGGACGGCGGAGCGGGCCAAGGAGCGGATACGCCGCCGTGGGGGCGGCGCGGGACAGTTGTCGCACTCCTGAGGTGAGGCGTGGAGGGCTGCGGCTCGGCCCGGCCGGCGTGGCGAGGCCGCTCCGCGGGTGCGCCGAAGGGGCTCCTTCCAGAGGAGTGCCCGGCTGCTCTGGCGAGTGAGGATGTCCGGTGCTCCTGCTCCTGCTCCTGCTCCTGCTCCTGCTCCTGCTCCTGCTCCTGCTCCTAAGAGGCTGCCGCCTCCATCGCGTCCGCCTCGCGGCCGAGTTCGCGTCGGGCCCGCATGAACGGGCGTGGGCGGTCGACGGAGAGCACCGCGGTCGTCCGGCCGGCCCTCTCGTACACCGCGAGGAAGCCTCCTTCGCCGGGCGCCCCGTCGGTGACGGTGCCCTCCGTGACGCGGACGGTGTCGGAGTCGAGCCGCCGTCCGGCGAACTGGATCCGCGCTCCGTACTGGTCGGACCAGAAGTAGGGCAGCGGGCGTACGGTCTCCGCGGTGTAGCCGGCGAGGAGGTTGCGCACGGCGATCCGGGGCTGCTCGGTGGCGCTGGTCCAGTGTTCGGCGCGGGTTCCGCCGACACGGGCCACATCTCCGACGGCGACCACCTGGGGCAGAGCCGTCACACAGCCGTCGTCGCACAGCACGCCGTCGTGCAGTGCGAGCGCCGAGCCCGCGAGCCAGCCGGTGTTGGGGGTGGCTCCGATGCCGACGATCACCACGTCGGCGGGCAGGAGGCGGCCGTCGCGGAGTTCCACTCCGGTGACCGCACGGGTGCCGCGCAGTGCGGCGACGCCCGTGCCGGTGACCAGGCCGACGCC
Organism: Streptomyces sp. CWNU-52B; assembly: GCF_047444975.1. Taxonomy (NCBI): domain Bacteria; kingdom Bacillati; phylum Actinomycetota; class Actinomycetes; order Kitasatosporales; family Streptomycetaceae; genus Streptomyces; species Streptomyces sp. CWNU-52B. The sequence continues at coordinate 20,836 of NZ_JBLFJV010000050.1, forward strand.
TCCGCGACGGTGCAGTGCCGCGCACAGGGCCGCCATCTCCGGGCCCAGTTGCGGTACCAGCGGCAGCGGTGCCGCCTCGACGACGGTGACGTCGTGACCGAGTCCCGCGCACGAGGACGCGGTCTCGGCCCCGATGAAGCCTCCGCCGATGACGACGACACGCCGGGGGCCCGCGGTCAGTTCGGCGCGCAGGGCACGGGCGTCGTCGAGGGTCCGCAGAGTATGGACGCCGGTGAGTCGGGGGCCCGGGAGCCGACGGGCACAGGCGCCCGTGGCGATGACGACGCCGTCGGCCGAGACGGTGCGGCCGTCGTCCAGCAGGACGGTGCGACCGCGGAGGTCGAGGCCACGGGCTCGGCTGCCCAGCAGCCACTCGGCGTCGAGTTCGGCGCTCTCCTCGGCGTCGCTGAGGGCGAGCCGGTCCTCGTCACACCGGCCGGTGAGGAAGTCCTTGGACAGGGGCGGGCGGTCGTAGGGGCGGTGCGGCTCGTCCCCGACGATCACCAGCCGCCCGTCGAATCCCTGGGCGCGCAGTTCGCGGGCCGCGTACAGCCCGGACAGCGAGGCTCCGACGACGGTCACGGTCCTCATGCGCGGGGCCCCTTCCGGAGAGCGGGTGCCGATCGGGCGGCCGCGACTCGGGCGGGGTCGAGGGCGAGGGCGGGGTCGAGGGCGGCGGACGGCGTGGGTCTTGCGACGTCGTGCCTGGAGGCGCCCATGGGAAGGTGGAGTCCGAGGGCACATGCCCTCGTGCCCGTGGTGGAAGGGATCGTCATGCCGCCGTGCCTTCCTTCGCTGCCACATGGACGTGGATGACGCCGTCGTCGACGGTGACGCGGTGGGTGCGGACGGGGCGGCGCGCGGGGAGGCAGGTCGGCTGCCCCGTACGGAGATCGAATGAGGCGGCATGCAACGGGCATTCCACCAGACAGCCCTCCAGCCAGCCCTCGGAGAGCGACGCGTCCTGGTGGGAGCAGGTGTCGTCGATGGCGTACAGCTCGCCGTCGGCGTTGAACACGGCGATGGGCGGCATGGTGTCGACACGGGCGGATTCACCCGCGGGGAGGTCATCAAGGCGGCAGACGGGAATCACGGGCCCCCCTCTCGGTCCAGGCCCACAGTCCTGGACCTCTCAGGTCCGGTCGGGTCCGAGACCTTCCCGGTCTCGGACGCTTCGGTAACATGATGTTTCGTATGGCGCACGAGGGAGCGCTATGCGCAACAGAATCCGCGCGGGATGCCCGTCGCGTCAAGGGCTTCCGGCAGATGCGGCTCAAACAGGGCCGCCAGGTGGTGAGAGTTGAGCTATGACCCGCACTCAGAAGCAGGCTGACCGTACCGAGGAGTCGCCGGAGAAGCAGGGCAGAGGCGCCGGGAGCGCCGTCCAGTCGGTGGACCGAGCGGTGAGCGTGCTGGAGATCCTCGCCCGGCTCGGCGAGGCGGGCGTCACCGAGATCGCCGAAGAGCTGGAGGTGCACAAGTCCACGGCCTTCCGGCTCCTCGGAGTACTGGAGAACCGCGGCCTGGTCGCCCAGGCCAAGGACCGCGGGAAGTACTTCCTGGGCGCCGGCGTACTACGCCTGGCGGGGGCGGCGGCAGTGCGCCTGGACATCTCGCAGGAGGGGGTGCCCGTCTGCCGCGAACTCGCGGACGAGCTGGGCGAGACCGTCAACATCGCGGTCCTCGACGACAACGCGGCGGTCAACATCATGCAGGCCCGCGGGGCCGCGTCCGTCACCGCGCAGAACTGGCTGGGCAGACGCACCCCGCTGCACGCCACCTCCAGCGGCAAGGTGCTGCTGGCCCATCTGCCGCCGACGCTCCGCGAAGGCCTGCTGGCCAGGACGCTGCCGCGGTTCACCGAACGCACGATCACCGGGACGGCCGCGCTGCGCGCCGAGTTGGAGGCCGTGGTCGAGCAGGGGTACGCGTTCGCCCTGGAGGAGCTGGAGCTGGGCCTTGCCGCCACGGCCTCGCCGGTGCGCGCCCACGACGGCAAGGTGATCGGCGCGATCAGCGTCTCCGGGCCGGTGTACCGGCTGGACTCGGACCGCCTGCCGGAACTCGCCAAACGCACCTCCGCGGCCGCGACCGACCTGTCGCGCCGGATGGGGTACGGCTTCTGACGGAGACGGGACCGGACGGTGGGCCGTTTCCGGACCACTTCCGGACCCCTTCCGGGCCGCTTTCGGATCGCTTCCGGCAGGCTTCCGGGCCGCTTCCCGGTCCCGGCAACGGCCCGCGCGGATCCCGTACCGCTCCCGCACCACTCCCGCACCGGTCGTCGACGGCTCGCGCCGCGCCGCCCGCCCGAGGCCCGGCGGACCCGGACCGTGTCGGGCTTCGTACCGACACCCGACACCCGACACCCGACACCGGCGCGGGGCCAGGAACGCCTGGCCCCGCGCTCGTGCGTCGGAGCGCGTCGGAGTGCGTGGGACGCGCGTGCCAGGCCTGTGTGTCGGGCAGATTTCAGGCGCCCGGCTCCTTTTGCCAAGGGTTAACGCGTACCTCTTGACGGCCCCCTCGGGGCGTTCTCACTATGTTCCTCATCGCGCAACCCATAGTGCATTGCGCAACAGCAGAGGAGCTTGGTCGTGCCACACGAGGTCCGTGCCGTAGTCGCTGTGAAAAAGGGCGCACCCGTCGAGGTGCAGACGATCATCGTTCCCGATCCCGGTCCGGGTGAGGTGCTCGTCGCCGTGCAGGCCTGCGGGGTCTGCCACACGGATCTGCACTATCGGGAGGGCGCGATCAACGACGACTTCCCGTTCCTCCTGGGCCATGAGGCGGCCGGCACGATCGAGGCGGTCGGCGCGGGCGTCACCGACCTCAAGGCCGGGGACTACGTGGTCCTCGCCTGGCGGGCCCCCTGCGGTTCCTGCCGCTCCTGCCGCCGCGGCCGGCCCTGGTACTGCTTCGACTCGCGCAACGCCGCCCAGCCGATGACCCTCCTGGACGGCACGCCGCTCAGCAACGCGCTGGGCATCGGCGCCTTCGCCGAGAAGACCCTGGTCGCGGCGGGCCAGGCGGTGAAGGTCAATCCGGCGGCCCGTCCCGAGGCAGCCGGTCTGATCGGCTGCGGGGTGATGGCCGGATACGGCGCGGCCGTGAACACCGGCAACGTCGGGCGCGGTGACACGGTCGCCGTCATCGGCTGCGGCGGTGTCGGCGACGCGGCCGTCGCGGGGGCCTGTCTCAACGGCGCCATGAAGGTCATCGCCATCGACATCGACGACAAGAAGCTCGACCGGGCGGAGCGGTTCGGCGCCACCCACACCGTCAACTCCCGTGGCACCGACCCGGTCGAGGCCGTACGCGCCCTCACCGACGGCTTCGGGGTCGACATCGCCATCGACGCCGTGGGCCACCCCGAGACCTTCAAACAGGCCTTCTACATGCGCGATCACGCCGGCCTGCTGGTGCAGGTCGGCGTCCCGTCGCCGCGGACGACGGTCGAACTGCCGCTGATCGACGTGTTCTCGCGCGGCGGCGCGATCAAGTCGTCCTGGTACGGCGACTGCCTGCCCAGCCGCGACTTCCCGTTCCTCATCGACCAGTACCTCTACGGCCTGCTGGACCTGAACGCGTTCGTCTCCCGGACCATCGCGCTCGACCAGGTCGAGGAGGCGTTCACGCAGATGCACCGCGGTGAGGTGCTCCGCTCGGTGGTGGTCCTGTGAACGGCCCCACCGCGACGACGAGGAGAGACATGTCCAGCACGCCCCGGACCAACCCCCGCGTGGTCGTCGTGGGCGCCGGCATCGTCGGCTGCTCCCTCGCGGACGAGCTCACCGCCCGCGGCTGGACCGACGTCACCGTCCTCGAACAGGGTCCGCTGCCCGCTCCCGGCGGCTCCACCTCCCACGCGCCGGGTCTGGTGTTCCGGACCAGCCCGTCCAAGACGCTCGCCGCGTTCGCCCAGTACACGGTCGAGAAGTTCGCCTCCCTTCAGGTGGACGGGGTTCCGTGCTTCGACCCGGTGGGCGGCCTGGAGCTCGCGACGACGCCCGAGCGGCTGGCCGAGCTGCACCGCAGGTCCGGTTACGCCGCCTCCTGGGGCGTACGCGGCGAGATCGTGAGCGCCGCCCGCTGCAAGGAACTCTGGCCCCTGATCGACGAGTCGGTCGTCCTCGGCGGCTTCCACACCCCCGGCGACGGGCTGGCCCGCGCCCTGCTCGCGTCCCGGGCCCAGCTGGAGCGGGCCGAGAGCCGCGGCGCCCGCTTCCTGGACCGGCACACCGTGACCGGGATCGAGCAGGAGGACGGCAGGGTCACCGGCGTCGTCACCGACCAGGGCGTCTTCCCCGCCGACCACGTGGTCTCGGCGGCCGGATTCTGGGGGCCCGTCATCGGCCGCATGGCCGGTGTCGACGTACCCCTGCAACCGCTCGCCCACCAGTACGCGAAGACCGGACCCCTCCCCGAACTGGCCGGCGCCACCACGGAGGCATCGAGGCCCATCCTCCGTTTCCAGGACCGCGACCTGTACTTCCGTGAGCACACCGACCGCATCGGCATCGGCAGTTACGCCCACCAGCCGCTCCCCGTGGACCCGTTCGCGGTCCTCGCCTACGACGAGGCGCGCGCGAACGGCCTGGAGATGCCGTCGTCGTTCCCCTTCACGGCCGAGGACTGGGCGCCGAGCTGGGACGACTGCCGCCGGCTGCTGCCCGCGCTGCGCGAGAGCGAGATCGAGGAGGGCTTCAACGGCGTCTTCTCCTTCACCCCCGACGGCATGCCGGTGCTCGGCGAGTCGCGTGCGCTGCGGGGGTTCTGGCTGGCGGAGGCCGTGTGGGTGACCCACTCGGCCGGTGTCGCCAAGGCCGTGGCCGAGTGGATGGTCGACGGCCGCCCGGAGATCGACGTCCACGAATGCGACCTCACACGCTTCGAGGACGCCCAGCGCTCCCCCGCGTACGTGAGGGAGCGCGGTGCGCAGCAGTTCGTCGAGGTGTACGACGTCCTGCACCCGCTCCAGCCGATGGACCGGCCGCGCCCCCTGCGGGTCAGCCCGTTCCACGCCCGGCAGCAGGAGCTGGGCGCGTACTTCCTGGAGGGCGGCGGCTGGGAGCGTCCGCACTGGTACGAGGCGAACGCCCCCCTCGCCGCCTCCCCCGCCCCGCTCCCCGAACGCGACGCCTGGTCCGCGCGTCACTGGTCGCCCGTCGCGGCGGCCGAGGCTCGGGCGACCCGCGAGAAGGTCGCGCTCTACGACATGACTCCCCTGCGCCGTCTGGAGGTCACCGGCCCCGGCGCCCTCGACTTCCTGCACGGCATGACCACCAACAACCTCCGCAAGAAGCCCGGCGCGGTCACCTACACCCTGCTCCTGGACGAGACGGGCGGCATCCGCTCCGACCTCACCGTCGCGCGGCTCGGCCCCGAGCGCTTCCAGGTGGGCGCCAACTCCCCCGCGGACCTGGACTGGCTGACCCGGCATGCCCCGCACGACGTACACATCCGGGACATCACGTCCGGTACCTGCTGCGTCGGCGTCTGGGGCCCGCTCGCCCGCGACCTCGTCCAGCCGCTCACCCGCGACGACTTCTCGCACGAGGGTTTCGGCTACTTCCGCGCCAAGGAGACGTATCTCGGCCATGTGCCGGTCACCGCCCTGCGGCTGAGTTACGTCGGCGAGCTGGGCTGGGAGCTGTACACCAGCGCCGACCTGGGGCTCCGCCTCTGGGACACGCTCTGGGCGGCGGGACAGGAGCACGGTGTGATCGCGGCCGGGCGCTCGGCGTTCAACAGCCTGCGCCTGGAGAAGGGCTACCGCGCGTGGGGCGTCGACATGACCGACGAGCACGACCCGTACGAGGCGGGGGTCGGCTTCGCGGTCCGGCTGGACAAGGGGGAGTTCACCGGGATGCGGGCGCTGGCGGGGCGGGGCGAGCCTCGGCGCCGGCTCACCCCGCTGCTGCTCGACGACCCGGCGTCGGTGGTCCTCGGCAAGGAGCCGGTGTACGTCGACGGCGCCCCCGCGGGGTACGTCACCAGCGCGGCGTACGGGTACACGGTGGGGCGGTGCGTGGCGTACGCGTGGCTGCCGGTACTGCCTGCCGGCACGGCGGTCTCCGTCGAGTACTTCGGCGAGAAGGTGGGGGCCACCGTGGCGGACGAGCCGCTGTTCGATCCGAAGATGACTCGCATCCGGTGTTGATCGCCCCGCGGGAAGGCGCGGTCGAGTCCGCGGCCCGGTGGGGGCCGAGCGTGCGGTTCCCCGCGCCCCTACGAGAGTGAAGAGCACCAGCGTCCCGCGCCCCTCGCTCCACAAAGACGGAGGTCCCCCGTGTCCCCCACGTACGACGTCATCGTCATCGGTCTCGGCGGTATGGGCAGTGCCGCCGCCCATCACCTCTCCTCGCGCGGTGTGCGGGTGCTCGGGCTCGAGAAGTTCGGCCCCGTGCACAACCGCGGTTCCAGTCACGGCGGTTCGCGGATCACCCGGCAGTCCTACTTCGAGGACCCGGCGTACGTGCCGCTGCTGCTGCGCGCGTACGAGCTGTACGAGGACGTGGAGCGGGCCACCGGGCGGGACATCGCGACGCTGTGCGGCGGTGTGATGATCGGCCGGCCCGACTCGCTCACCGTCTCCGGTTCGCTGCGCTCGGCCACGCGGTGGGACCTGCCCCACGAGATGCTCGACGCGGCCGAGATCCGCCGCCGTTTCCCCACCCTCTCCCCGCGCGACGACGAGGTGGGGCTCTACGAGGAGAAGGCCGGCCTGGTCCGCCCCGAGAACATGGTCGCGGCCCATCTTCAGCTCGCCACCCGGCAGGGCGCCGACCTGCACTTCGACGAGCCGATGACCCGCTGGGAGCCGTACCGGGACGGTGTACGCGTCCACACGGCCGAGAACACGTACACCGCGGGCCGGCTGGTGATCTGCCCGGGTGCCTGGGCGCCGCGGCTGCTGACCGACCTCGGGGTGCCGTTCACCATCGAGCGGCAGGTCATGTACTGGTTCCAGCCCGTGGGCGGGGTCCGGCCCTTCCTGCCGGAGAACCACCCCATCTACATCTGGCAGGACGCGGACGACGTCCAGGTCTACGGCTTCCCGGCCATCGACGGGCCGGACCTCGGTGCCAAGGTCGCGTTCTTCCGCAAGGGCCAGGTCTGCACCCCGGAGACCATCGACCGGACGGTCCACGAGGACGAGATCCAGGCGATGGCCGGCCACATGTCCCGCTGCGTCCCCCGTCTGCCCGGCACCTTCCTCAAGGCCGCCACCTGCATGTACTCCAACACCCCCGACGAGCACTTCGTCATCGCCCGGCATCCCGCGCATCCCGAGTCCGTGACCGTGGCCTGCGGTTTCTCCGGCCATGGCTTCAAGTTCGTGCCGGTGGTCGGCGAGATCCTCGCCGATCTGGCCCTGACGGGCACCACCGCTCACCCGATCGGCCTGTTCGACCCCCATCGCCTCGCCGCCGCGCCCGCCTGAGGAGCCCCTCGTGACGACGACCCCCGTCTCCCCCGCCCTTGCGTCCCCCGCGCCCGCCCCCGTCCCCGCGTTGCCACCGAGCCTGGTCAGCACGCTGCCGGGGCACTACTACACCGACCCGGAGATCTTCCGGCAGGAACAGGAGCACCTCTTCGAGTCGATGTGGTTCTGCGCGGTCCGCGGCGCCGACCTGGACCGGGCGGGCGCGTTCCGTACCGTCCAGGTGGGCCGCGAGAGCGTCCTGATCACCCGGTCCCGCACCGGTGAGCTGCGCGCCTTCCTCAACGTCTGCCGCCACCGCGGGGCCCGGCTCTGCACGGAGGAGTCGGGCGAGGTCCGGCGCAACCTCCAGTGCCCGTACCACGCCTGGACGTACGACCTGGACGGCAGGCTGATCGCGGCGCCGAACCTGGTGCGGATGCCCGACGTCGACCGCACGGAGTACGGCCTGGTCAAGGTCGCGCTGCGGGAGTGGCTCGGATATGCCTGGGTGTGTCTGGCCGACGAGCCGCCGTCCTTCGAGGAGACGGTGACGGGCGCGGCCGTCGAGCGGCTCGGGGACGTGGCGGCCGTCGAGCACTACGGCACACAGGACCTCGCCCTCGGAAGGCGCATCACCTACGACGTCCGGGCCAACTGGAAACTGATCGTCGAGAACTTCATGGAGTGCTACCACTGCGCGACGATCCACCCCGAGCTCACCGACGTACTGCCGGAGTTCGCGGACGGCTACGCCGCCCAGTACTACGTGGGCCACGGCGCCGAGTTCGGCGAGGAGGTCAAGGGCTTCACGGTCGACGGCAGTGAGGGATTCGGGCGGCTGCCCGCGGTCGCGGAGGACCAGGACCGTCGTTACTATGCGATAACAGTCAAACCCACTGTTTTCATCAACCTCGTCCCCGACCATGTCATCCTGCACCGCATGTTCCCTCTCGCCGAGGACCGGACGATCGTGGAGTGCGACTGGCTCTACGCGCCCGAGGTCGTCGAGTCGGGTGCCGACGTGTCGAAGTCCGTGGAGCTGTTCCACCGGGTCAACACCCAGGACTTCGAGGCCTGCGAGCGCACACAGCCCGCGATGGCGTCCCGTGCCTACCGAAGGGGCGGGGTGCTGGTGCCCACCGAGCACCACATCGGGATCTTCCACGAGTGGCTCATCGGCATGCTGGGAGGCATGGATGGCTCAGCTCTACATCGGCGGCACCTGGACGACCGCGCGGGAGAAACGCACGCGTGAGATCCGATGTCCGGCCGACGGCTCACTCGTGGCCGTCGTCGACGAGGCGGGCGGCCAGGACACGGCCGACGCGATCGCGGCCGCGCGCCGCGCCTTCGACGAGGGCCCCTGGCCGCGGACCCCCGCGAACGAGCGCGGCGACCTGCTGCTGCGGGTCGCCGACCTGCTCGCCCGCGACAAGGACGTACTCGCCAGGGCGGAGTCCCTCGACACCGGCAAGCGCCTGGTGGAGAGCGAGTACGACATCGACGACATCGAGAACTGCTTCCGCTACTTCGGCCGGCTCGTCGCGAGCGAGTCGGGCCGGGTCGTGGAGACGGGCACGGAGGGCGTCGACAGCCGGGTCGTGCACGAGCCGGTCGGTGTGTGCGCGCTCATCACCCCGTGGAACTATCCGCTGCTCCAGACGGCGTGGAAGGTCGCTCCGGCGCTGGCCGCGGGCAACACCTTCGTCCTCAAGCCCAGCGAGCTGACCCCGCACACCGCGATCCATCTGATGCGCCTCCTGGAGGAGGCCGGGGTGCCCGCAGGGGTGGCGAACCTGATCCTCGGCGCGGGTCCCGAGGCCGGCGCTCCGCTGGGCGACCATCCCGACGTGGACCTCGTCTCCTTCACCGGCGGTCTGCGGACCGGCCGCGGGCTGATGGCCGCGGCGGCCGGGACGGTGAAGAAGGTCGCCCTCGAACTGGGCGGCAAGAACCCGAACATCGTCTTCGCCGACGCCGACTTCGAGACGGCCGTCGACATGGCGCTGACCGCCGTCTTCCTGCACTCCGGCCAGGTCTGCTCGGCCGGGGCACGGCTGCTGGTGGAGGACTCCCTGCACGACCGTTTCGTCGACGAGGTCGTGCGCAGAGCCCGGCTGATCAGACTGGGCGGGCCGTTCGACGAGCGGGCGCAGACCGGGCCGCTGATCTCGGCGGCGCACCGGGCGAAGGTCGAGGCGTACGTCGCCGAGGGTCTTGAGGAGGGTGCGGTCCTGCGGTGCGGAGGGGAGCGGCCCACCGATCCTCCGCACCCGGACGGCTTCTACTACCCGCCGACCGTCCTCGACGAGTGCTCCCAAGACATGTCCGTCGTCCAGGAGGAGTCGTTCGGGCCGGTGCTGACCGTGGAGCGGTTCGCCGACGAGGCCGAGGCGGTGCGGCTGGCGAACGCGACGATCTACGGGCTGGCCGGCGGCGTCTTCACGTCCGACGAGGCGAAGGCGCAGCGCGTCGCGTCGGCCCTGCGCATCGGAACGGTCTGGATCAACGACTACCACCCGTACGTCCCGCAGGCCGAGTGGGGAGGCTACAAGCAGTCCGGGTTCGGGCGGGAACTCGGACCTGCCGGTCTCGCCGAGTACCGCGAGACCAAGCACATCTGGCGCACGACGAATCCACGTCCGCAGGGCTGGTTCTCGTGACCCACGACGGCCGGCACGGCGGCCGGCACCACACGCACCACGACGCCCACCCCGACGCCCACCCCGGCGGCCGCGGCAAGCGTCTTCTCCCGGCAACCACCGCAGAATCCCCCGCACTTCACCGTGGTATCCGGCGCTCGGCGCCATAAGATCCAGACCGCACCGACCGGCGTACGAGTCCAGCGTCCGCCGATTCGCTCCCGCACGAGCCGCGCTCCCCTCCCGCCCGGGAGAACTCCCCCTTCCCAGGAGGCCGCTCATGACCACCGCCAAGCCACCGTCGGACCCACACGATCAGGCCGCCCAACGCGGTCTGGACGACTCGGAACTCGCCGAGTTCGGTTACAAGCCCGAGCTGAAGCGCACGCTCGGCAACTTCCACACCTTCGCCGCCGGCATCAGCTACATCTCCATCCTCACCGGCACCTTCCAGCTCTTCTACTTCGGTTACGGCAGCGGCGGCCCCGCCTACTGGTGGTCCTGGCCCATGGTCTTCGTCGGCCAGTTCATGGTCGCGCTCTGCTTCGCCGAGCTCGCCGCCCGCTATCCCGTGGCCGGGTCCGTCTACAACTGGTCCAAGAAGGTGGGCAATCCCCACATCGGCTGGCTGGCGGGCTGGACGATGCTGATCGCCTCGGTCGTGTCGATCGCGGCCGTGGCCCTCGCCTACCAGCTGACCCTTCCTCAGATCTCCTCCGTGTTCCAGTTCGTGGGCGACGGCACGGGCAAGTACGACGTCGCCACCAACGCCGTACTGCTGGCCTCCGTGCTCATCGTCTTCACCACCCTGGTGAACGCGCTCGGGGTGAAGCTGATGGCGCGGATCAACACCGCGGGCGTCTTCATCGAGCTGATCGCCACCGTCGTCCTGATCGTGCTGTTCGCGGTGCACATCACCCGCGGCCCCGGGGTCGTCCTGGAGACCAACGGCACGGGAGCGGGCCAGCCCGGCGGCTACCTCGGCGCGTTCCTGGTCGCGTCGCTGGCGTCCGCGTACGTGATGTACGGCTTCGACACGGCCGCCTCGCTCGGCGAGGAGTCCCTCGACCCGTCCCGCAACGCGCCGCGCGCCATCATCCGGGCCATCGTCGCCTCCTTCCTCCTCGGCGGACTCATCCTGCTGCTCGCGCTGATGAGCGTGTCCAGCCTGAAGGGCGAGGAACTGTCCACGGACGGCCTGCAGTACGTCGTCCTCAACGTGCTCGGTGAGGACGCGGGCAAGGCCATGCTGTGGTGCGTGTTCATCGCGGTCACCGTGTGCGCGCTGGCCGTGCACACGGCGGCGATCCGGCTGGCCTTCGCGATGGCCCGCGACAACAACCTGCCCGTCTCCGCCAAGCTGGCCAAGGTCCATCCGCGCTTCCAGACCCCGATCCTGCCCGCGGTGATCATCGGTGTCCTCGCCCTGGCGATCCTCGTGGTCAACATCCGCCAGCCGCAGATCTTCACCGTGGTCACCAGTATCGGCATCATCCTCATCTATCTCGCGTATCTGCTGGTCACCGGGCCCATGCTGGTGGCCAGGCTGCGCGGCACCTGGCGCCCCGCGGGCGAGGGCAAGTTCTCGCTCGGCCGCTGGGGCCTGCTCGTCAACATCGTCGCCGTGGTGTGGGGCTCGGCCATGATGATCAACCTGATCTGGCCGCGCGCCGCGGTCTACAACGCGGCCGCTCCGTACCACTGGTATCTGCGCTGGGGTGCCGTCCTGTTCGTCGGCATCGTGATGGGGGGCGGCTTCGCCTACTACTGGTTCGTGCAGCGGCACCGCACGGGGGTGCTCGCCGAGCACCGGTACGCGTCCCCCGACACCCCGTCCCAGGACTCCCAGGAGGTCACCTCCCCATGAACGCAGCCGAGCTCCCCACGAACGAAGACGAGTTCGACTATGTGGTGGTGGGCGGGGGTACCGCGGGCAACGTGGTCGCCGCCCGGCTCTCCGAGGACCCGTCCGTCACGGTGTGCGTCCTGGAAGCGGGGCCCAGTGACGTCGGCGACGACGCCGTGATGAAACTGGAGCGCTGGATGGGGCTCCTGGAGTCGGGCTACGACTGGGACTACCCGGTCGAACCGCAGGCCAGCGGCAACAGCTTCATGCGGCACGCCCGCGCCAGGGTGCTCGGCGGCTGTTCCTCGCACAACTCCTGTATCGCCTTCTGGGCACCGGCCGAGGACCTGGACGACTGGGCCGCCGCGGGCTGTACGGGGTGGAGCGCGGCCGAACTCTTCCCGCTCTACCGGCGGCTGGAGAACAACGACGCTCCCGGCGAGCACCACGGCCGCACCGGCCCGGTGAAGCTCCGTACGCTGAAGAGCGACGACCCCTGTGGCACCGCCCTGCTGGCGGCCTGCGCCCAGGAGGGCATCCCGACGACCGCCTTCAACACGGGCAGGACGGTCGTCCGGGGCGCCAACTGGTTCCAGATCAACTCCGACGAGAACAACATCCGGCAGTCCTCGTCGGTCGCGTATCTGCACCCGGTCCTCGGCAAGCGGCCCAACCTCGACGTCCGTACCGGCGTCCGCGCCAAGAAGCTCGTGCTCGACGGGCGGCGCTGCACCGGCGCCGAGTACCTGGACCCGGATCTGATCCACCTCCGGACGGTACGGGCCAGGCGCGAGGTGATCGTGTCCTGCGGCTCGATCGACAGCGCCAAGCTGCTGATGCTGTCGGGCATCGGGCCCGCCGGGCATCTGCGCGAGGTGGGCGTCGACGTGGTGGTGGACGCGGCCGGCGTGGGCGAGAACCTCCAGGACCATCCCGAGGGCGTCATCATGTGGGACGCGAAGCAGCCCATGCCGACCACCTCCAGCCAGTGGTGGGAGGCGGGCATCTTCTACGACACCGAGCCGGGCCTCGACCGGCCCGACCTGATGTTCCACTACGGCTCGGTGCCGTTCGACATGAACACCGCGCGGTGGGGCTATCCGACCTCGGAGAACGCGTTCTGTCTCACGCCGAACGTCACGCGCGCGAAGTCACGCGGCACGGTGCGGCTGCGGACCCGCGACTACCGGGACAAGCCCCGGGTCGATCCGCGGTACTTCACGCACGAGCACGACGCGCGCGTGATGACGTACGGGCTGAAGCTGGCCCGGCGTATCGCGGCACGGCCCGCGCTGAGCGGGTGGGCGGGGGCGGAGCTGGCCCCCGGGCCCGATGTGCGCACGGACGACGAGTTGCTCGACTACATCCACAAGACCCACAACACCGTCTATCACCCGTCGTGCACGGTGAAGATGGGCGCGCACGGGGATGCCTCCGCGCCGCTCGACCCGCGGTTGCGGGTCAAGGGGGTGGAGCGGCTGCGGGTCGCGGACGGGTCGGTGATGCCGGATCTGGTCAGCGTCAATCCGTGCGTCACGACGATGATGATCGGCGAAAAGTGCGCCGATCTCCTGAAAGAGGACCGGTCGTAGGAGGTGGTGGGAAGCTGCGGGTCCCTTGTGGCTGGGCGCGCAGCTCCCCGCGCCCCTAAGGAGCGCTCTGTGTGGGCCTCTTGTACATACGGGTGGCCGTGATCTCCGTGTGTGCGGCCTCCCCGGCCGGGACCTCCCTCGGGAGGCCCGGCCGGAGGTGCTCCTCCACGCTGATGTACTTCAGGCCCGCCCTCAGGTCGGCGTCGTTGCGCAGCCGGATGACCAGCGGGAACTCGGCGAGCGCCGTCGTGTCGAACAGGCCCGTGGTGTAGAGGAGCTGGACGCCCAGGGCGTCGGACACGGCCCGCTGCAGCTCCAGCAGGTACGTCGCGTTGGCGCGCCCGATGGGGTTGTCCAGGAACAGCGTGCCGGCGTGGCGGTGCTTGTCGCGGCCCCGGTCGTTCGAACGCAGGGCCGCCATCGTGCAGTAGAGCGCGATGGCCGCGGTGAGCAGCTGGCCGCCCGAGAACACGTCGCCCATCTGTCCGACGGGGACGCGCTCGGCGCGCAGCACGGCGTCGGGCTTGAGGATCTCGACCGCGACGCCCTTGGGCTGAAGGGCCGCGGCGACCGCTCTGAGCAGCAGGGACATCCCGTCGCGGCGCAGGTCGGAGTTCTTCTTGACGGCCGCTCTGGTCGCCTCGTCGACGACCTCGCCGAGCCGTTCGGCGAGTGTGGCCTGGTCGGGCTCCTCGAAGCGGATACGGAGGAACTCCTGGCCCGACCACTCCCCCAGCCCTTCGGGCAGCCGGGACAGCCGCTGGGCCGATCTGAGGGTGGCGAGCGCCGACTCGACCAGCCCGCGCAGCCGGTCCACGATCGAGTCGCGGTTGCGCTCCAGCTGCGCCAGCTCGTCGGTGAGGACCCGCAGCCGGGGTGCGAAGGCGTCCGCCCACTTCTGCGCGTGCTCGGGCAGGGCGGCGGCGGGCAGCTCCCGGATCTGCTGCCGCGCGGGGGTGCGTACCTGCTCGTAGCGGGTGGAGTTGGCGTGCCGTACGAGGATGTCGCTCGCCTCGCGCACGGCGGCCTCGGCGGCGGAGAGGTCGGCCGCGCAGCCGCGCAGGGAGCGGCGGGCCTCGACGGCGGACTGCCGGGCCTCCTCCAGGGTGCCGGGGTAGGGCTCCGGCTCCTCCTGCTCGTCGTCCGTGTGCTCGCGCAGGAGGTCACGGAGCAGGGCGGCCGTCTCGTCGAAGCCGCCGGCCGCGTCCTCGGCGGCGCGGTGGGTGTCGAGCAGTTCGGTGTGCGCCGCGCGCGCCTGACCCAACGCGTCGGTGCGGGAGGCGAGTTCGCCGGTGGCGGTGCGGAGCAGGCTCTGCGCGTGCTCGGCGCCGCGCGGCACGAGGTCCTCGGGCAGCTCGGTGTGGGCGTCGCCGTCCTCGGGCGCGTGGCGCTCCGCCTCGCCGCGCAGCCGCCCGAGCTGTTCACTCGCGGTCGACACCCGGCCTTCGAGGAGCTGGACCAGTTCCTCGGCGCGGGCCACGGCGGACTGCCGGGACGGGCCGTCGGAGCCGTCGGTGGACTCCAGGAGCTGGGCGGCCCGCGTGCGCACCTTGTTGGTCAGCCGGTTCAGCTCCGTGAGCGCCGTGCTCTCGTCGCTCTCGGCCCGCGCCTGCTCGGCGCGCAGGTCGGCGCCGACCCCGACCTTCTCGTACAGCTGGGAGGCGGCCCGGTACGCCTCGCGCAGGGCGGGCAGCGACGACTTCGCGGCGGTCGGCTCCTCCTGCGGCAGGTCGTCGGGGGCGCCCGCGATCTCCGCGCGCTCGGCACGCAGCGCACGGGCCGTGCGGCGGGCGTCGTCGGCGGCGCGCTGGGTGCCCCGCCGGTCCTCGTCGGCGGCACGGGCCCGCTCAACACAGGACTGGGCGCGGGCCTCCGACTCGGCGGCCTCGTCGGCGAGTTCCCGCAGCTTGACCTGCCAGCCGGCGCGCTCGCGGAGCCGGAAGGCGAGTCCGGCGAGCGCGTCGGCCGCGCGCCTGGCCCGCTGGGCGGCCTCCTGCCGTTCGTCCCGTACGAGGGCTGCCTCGGCGGCCGCCTCGTCGGCCTCGGTCCGCACGGCCCGTGCCTCGGCCAGCTCGGCCTCGGCCTCCTCGGCGAACGTCCGCGCGTCGGCGGCGGCCGTGGCCAGTTCGGTGAGCCGGCCCGCCGGGCAGCCCGTGCGCCAGGAGGCGAGCCGGGCGGCCAGCTCCCGGTCCTTGGCGAGCCGGGCGGCCAGCTCGCGGATCTCGTCGTCCCGTTCGGCCGCGCGGGTACGCAGCGTCCGGCGCTCCTCGTCGGCGGCGTGCTCGTCGTGCATCGCCGGGTTCGGCGGGACGAGGAACACGCCGGCCCGGTCCGCTTCGGCCGCGTCGGGAGCCGGGGTCGGGGCCAGCAGCGCGGCGGCCGTACCGACGGCCACGGCGGAGCGCGGGAGGAGCGCGGCGTCGGTGAGGGCTTCCCTGGCCCGCGCGTGGGTGTCCGGGTCCGTGATGATGACGCCGTCGACCAGTTCGGGCCGGGCGGCGAGCACGCGCGCGTGGTCCACGGGGTCGACGGCCTGGGCGAGGTAGCGCCAGCCGGGCAGCGCGGGGATGCCGTGCTCTCCCAGGTACTCCACGGTGGCCAGCACGTCGGGTCCCGGCGGCAGCAGTCCGCCGTCGCCGAGCGCGCCGAGGATCCGGGAGTCGTCGGCCGCGGCGGTCCGCAGGTCGAAGAGCTGTCGTTCGGCGGAGGCGACCGTGTCGTCGAGGAGCTCCCGCAGTTCGTCGGCGTAGTGATCCAGCTCCCTGGGTGTGAGGGAGCCGTCGGACGCGGAGTCGTCGGTGGCTCGGTCGCCGGCACCCGGGGTGTTCCCGCCGTCGGCGGCGTCCGTCGTGGCGGTCGCGCGACGGGGCTGCGGCAACGACGGACGTCCGGTGCCTCCCGAGGTCCCCGTGCCGCCCGGCAGGCTGAGCAGTTCGGCCAGCCGCTCCTCTGTCGCCAGTGCCTCGGCGGTGCGCCGCTCGGCGTCGTACGCGTGTCCGGCCGCCGTCGAGGCGTCGGCCGCGCGAGCCGCCGTCAGTTCGGCGCGGGACTCGGCGGACGCGGCCTCGCGCGCGTGGTCCGCGGTGCGCCGGGACGCCTCGCGCGCGGTGTCCCACGCGGCGACGGCGCTCTTCTCGGCGTCACTGGCGGCCAACGCGGCGCGGGCCGGGTCGGCGTCGGGCGCGCTGTCGTCGAGCCAGCCCGCGCGCACCGCCTCGGCGGTCTCCTGCTCGACCTCGCCGAGGCGCTGGCGCAGATGGCCGACCTCGCTGCGGGCGCGCTGGGCCTCGGTGGCGGCGGAGGTCGCGTCGCGGTGGGCGGCCTCGCCGACCTCCTGCAGCGCGCTCGACCGCTCCTCCTCCTCGTTGGCGACGGACTCGGCGCCTTCGGCGGCCGCGTGCAGGGCGCGTACGAGGTCGACGGCGGCCCGCGCCCGAGCGGCGAGCGCGGGTGCGGCGTCCCGCTCGGCCTCGCGGATCGCCGCTGCCACGCGCGTGGAGCGGTCGGCGGCCGCGCGGTGCCGCAGGACGGCTTCGGCCGCCTGCCACGCGGAGTGCAGGGTGCGCGCGTCGGCGAGCTCCTTCTTCTGCGCGGCCGCGGCCTTCTCGGCCCCGGCGAGGGCCAGGGAGGCGTGCCGGTAGGCCAGTTCGGCCGCGATCAGCGCGCTGCGCTCCCTGGCGCCCTCGGCCTCGGTGACCCGGTGCGCGGCGCCGGTGACCTGCTGGGCGAGGTCGCCGGTGCGGCCCCGCTCCAGCACGGCGCGTGCGGAGAGCCGCCTGGCGAGTGTGCGCGTACGCCGTTCGGCGGCCGTGTGGATCTCCCGCGCGTGGGAGCGCGCGCCGGTCGCCTCGACGATCCGGCCGAGCAGGTCCACGGAGCCCGCGGTGAACTCCCGCTCGGCGATGAGTTCGGCCCGGCGCCCCAGTTTGTTGCCGAAGCCGCTCACCAGGTCGGCGAGGCCGTCGGTGTCCCGGGTGTCGGTGACCGCGCGCAGCAGCAGGTCGGTGAAGTCGGAGTCCTTCTTGACGGCGAAGAGACCGGCGGCCTCGCCCTCGTCGGCGTTCATCTCGCGCTGGTAGCGGAAGAGTTCGGGGTCGAGGCCAAGGTCGCCGAGGTGTTCGATCCACCGGTCGTGGATCTCCTCCCAGTGCGCTTCGAGGTGCGGGTACGCCTTGCCCGCCTCGGTGAAGGCGTCCCGGAAGCCCTTCATGGTGCGTCGCCGGCCCCGCGCGCCGGACACGCCCTCGGCGCTGGGCCGCACGGAGGTCGCCTCGGCGACCGGCAGGTTGTCCAGGCTCAGCCCGGGTCCCGGCCGGAAGGAGTACCACGCCTCGGCGAACTTCCGCGGGTCGCTGGAGACCTGCCGTCCGCGCCACTCGCTGACCTTGCCGACCACGACGCACTCACCGGTGAGGGTGTGCTGCCACTCCAGCGCCACGTGTCCGCAGTCGTCCGCGAGCAGGAACTTGCGCAGCACGCCGGAGCTGGCGCCGCCCAGGGTGTTCCGATGGCCGGGCAGCATCACCGAGAAGATCAGCTTGAGCAGTACGGACTTGCCCCCGCCGTTCTCCAGGAAGAGCACACCGGCGGGTGCGGGGCGGCGCGGCGGTCCGACGGGCTCCTCCTCGAAGAACTCCGCCTGGGTGGGCGCGGGGTCGGGCACGGGCGCGCCGACTCCGCGCAGGTCCAGCACCGTGTCGGCGTAGCGCGCACCGGCAGGCCCGATGGAGTAGAGGCGGACCCGGGACAGCTCGTACATGGCGGCGGACTCTCGTAGTCGTGAGGGGGATGGTGCGGGGAGTTGCGGGGTCGATCAGGTGGTCCGTCGGGGGCCGGCCGGGGATCTGCGGCCGGTCATGAGTGGAACGGCAGTCCGGCGTCCGCGGCCAGTTCCAGGTCGTCGGTGCCCTCGGCGGGCAGCAGGCTCGCGGTGCCGTCGGTCACCGGCACGACGCCCAGCTCCAGCAGTTCGGCCAGGGCGGCGCTGCCCGCCATGTCCCGGACCTGGAGCTGGTAGCGGGCGGTCGTGCGGTACGTCCCTCCCGCGTCGTCCCCGGTGCGCTGGAGGAAACCGGAGTCGGTGAGGAACGCGGCCGCCTTGCCGACGATGCCGGTGGTCGAACCGGCGAGTCTTCGCGCGTCCTTGGTGGCCCCGGCGGAGCTGCGCCGCGCCCAGATCCGCCAGGCGGTCTCGAGGCCCGGCGCGTCCGTCGCCGGGTCGGTGTTCTCCCCCTGCTCCTCGGCCCGCTCCTCCAGCCGCCGGCAGGCCTGTCGGACGAAGGCGTCGACGCCGTTGACCGACACGCGTCCGATGTACCCGTCGTCCGCGAGGTCCTCGGGCCTCGGGAAGGCCATGGCGGCGACGGCGAGGTGGGCGAGCCCGTGCAGGAAGCGGTCGCCCGAGTCGGCGGACGCCCGTCGCGCGTAGTCGCCCATGCGCACGGCGAACACCGAGTCCTCGGCGGCGCTGACCGCCATGCCGGCCCGCGGGGACACCTCCATGACGACGAGGCCGAGCCCGGTGGCCACGGCGTCGGCGAGCCGGGCGAAGGGCGGATCGTCGCGGTAGCGCCGCAGCAGCTCGGCGTACTCCTGGTCCCGTGCGGGCTGCACCTTGGGCTGCAGCCCGAAGGCCACGAGCCGCGCTGCGTCGGCGGTGTCGGCGGGAGTGACGACGACGCCCACCGGCCCCGCGACCGCCTCAGGCTCACTCCACTCGACGTACTCACTCACGACTGCTGCCACTCCTTCGACTGATGGCGGGGCTGAGGACAAGCGCTCCTTCAGGGGCGCGGGGAACTGCGCGACAAGCCACGGCCGGCCCGCAGGTCACGACGCACCCGCGGGACCCCACCCCTGGCACCGGACTGCTCACGCCGCCTCCGTGCGGCCGGCCGTCATCCCGGCGACGTCCAACAAGGCCATGCCGACGATCAGGTCGGCCCCGCCGAACTCCTCGTCGTCCAGCTCGACCCCGTCGTCCACCGCGAACAACAGCCTCTCCTCGCCCTGCCGGTAGGCGGTACCGACCGGCGGGCTAGCCGCGTGCACCGCCAGCAGGGCGACCAGGTACGGCAGCTCGGGGTCCTGGCGCCGCGCGTCCGCGAGCAGCCCGGACAGCCGGCGCGGCGCGTCGGCCGGCAGGTCGAGCAGTTCCATGGCCGCGGCGAGCTGTTCCTCGCTGAACCGGCTGTCGTCCGGTGTGGCGATCAGATCCGGCTCGGGCATCTCGGCGCCCAAGTGCTCCCGCTCGACCGGTGGTGTCAGCAGCAGATCGACCAGGTCACCGACCCGGACGGACGCGGGGGTGCGCAGGCCCGTCCCGCGTGCGAAGAAGGCGTCGGTGACGCGCAGCGCCTGCTCCAGGGGCAGCGGCAGCACGGGGGCGACGAGGTGGCCGTAGAGGTCGATGCCCGAGGTCGTCATCGGGGTCGCGAAGGCCTGGCGGTCCTGCTCGGCGCGGAACAGCGGCCCGGCCTCCAGGAGCCGGGACTGCAACTGCGTGTGGCGCCGGATGCAGTCCTTGACGATGTCGACGAGCTCGGCGGCGCGGCGCTTCTGCTCGGGGTCCTCCGACTCGTCCCGTGCCTTGCGGATGTTGGTGAGGATCGCGTTCTCGTGGCGGTAGCGGTCGGCCACGTGGTCGAGGGCCTCGGCGATCATGTCGGGCACGGCCTGGATCCAGTCCACCGCCCGGACGTTGCGCCGGGTGGCGTCCAGGGCTCTGCGGAGCGTCTCCGAGTACTGCACGGTGCGGTAGCGGGCCTGTTCGGCGGCGAGCTGGGCGTCCGCGAGACGGCCCCGGCTGATCAGGACCTCCAGCTTGACCTCGGCGGCGATCTGGGCGCTGGTGACGTCGGTGTCCAGGGCGCCCACGAGGACGTTGACCGCTTCGTCCGTCGTGCGGAGATAGACACTGCCTCCGTGGTCCGGGACCTCCTCGATCAGCTTGAAGTCGTAGTCGCGGCGCACGTACGAACCGTCGGGCGCGAACGTTCCGTACACGGCCCGGAAGCCGCGGTCGACGCTGCCTACGTTGATCAGGTTCTCCAGGACCCAGCGCGCCACCCGTTCGTGCTCGGTGACGGGGCGCCGCGGGGCCTGGGCCGCGATGCGCGGGATGAGCCTGGCCACTATCTGGTCGTGGTCGGCGCCCGTGTCGAAGTCCATGTTCAGCGTGATGAGGTCGATGGAGGCGAGGGCCACCTCCGCCATCCCGTACACCGAGTACTCACCCGCGAGGTTCGCCTTGCGCACGTCGAGGTCGTGCAGGGGCGCGGTGCAGGCGAGCGCGCGCAGCCGCCGCGCCAGGCCCTCGTCGGCGGCCGGGCCGGGGGCGGGGCGGGACGCTGCGCCGAGCTGGGGCGGAACACGGTCTGTCGGTGCGGGCGAAGTCACGGTGCACAGACTAGGTCCTGGGTCTGACATCCACCCAAATCGCTCCCCCGGGTGCGGGCCGGACGGGGCTGGGCGCGCCGTTCCCCGCGCTCCTAGAGGGGCTCCGCCACGCGACGGCTGTACACCTCCACGACCCTTCTGCGGGAGTCGTCGAGGTAGACCGCCAGGAGGCTCTCGGCCTTCTCGGGGTCGCCGTTCTGCAGGGCTTGCAGGATCTGGCCGTTGCGGGCCAGGTAGGGCTCGTGCAGGCTCTTCGGGTCGTCCACGAGGTGGAACGCGAGCCGGAGTTCGGCGAAGACGCTGCGCATCAGCTCGTCGGTGCGGGCACTGCCGGCCAGCGTGACCAGCTCCCGGTGGAAGTGGATGTTGGCCGTGCCCAGGC
Organism: Streptomyces sp. CWNU-52B; assembly: GCF_047444975.1. NCBI lineage: Bacteria > Bacillati > Actinomycetota > Actinomycetes > Kitasatosporales > Streptomycetaceae > Streptomyces > Streptomyces sp. CWNU-52B. The sequence continues at coordinate 42,125 of NZ_JBLFJV010000050.1, forward strand.
CCTTCCAGTCGCTGTCGCGGGTCGACCGCCGTCCGTCCTCGACCGCCCTGGCGAGTCCGTCCACCGCGTACGGCGGCTTGCCGAGCCCGCGGACGACGGCGCATTCGACGAGGCTGCGGGTGCGGTAGATGTCCTCGACGTCCTCGACTGTGAGGACCCGCACGAAGACACCCCGGTTGAGCTGATGGACCAGCAGCCGTTCGTGCGTGAGCAGCCGGAAGGCCTCGCGCAGGGTGTTGCGCGAGACACCGAGCGCGCTGCCGATGCTGTCCTCGGACAGGCGCGCGCCGGGTGGGAAGTACCCCTCCGCGATCCGGCTCCTGAGGATGTCCGAGACCCGCTCGGCCGTGCTGGTGCGACCCAGCAGCGCGCGGTCGTCCGCAAGTCCGTTCAGTTCGGCCACGGTCGAATTCAATCGCAGATACAAGAACGAAACAACATGGGTATTGAAGGATCGTTCAACGATCCTCTACCTTGCTTATCAGGCAACCGCACATGCCCGGCACGACCCGGCACGGCTCAGTCCCCGAAGCACCCTCCCGTCCCTCATCTGCGAGGTGCCCATGAGCACGACCCCTCCACCGCAGGCCCCGCCCACCGAGACGCGCCCGACAGCGGGCGAACCCACCGCCGACGAGGGCGCGTTCGCCTGGCTGCGGGCGCTGGGACCGCAGGGCCGCCGCGCCTTCGGCGGCGCGTTCGGCGGCTACGGCCTGGACTCGTACGACTACTTCACGCTGCCGCTGAGCATGGTGGCCCTGGCGGCGTACTTCGGTCTCGACAGCGGCCAGACCGGGCTGTTCACGACCGTCACGCTCGTCGTGTCCGCGATCGGCGGAGCCGCCGCGGGTGTCGTCGCGGACCGGATCGGGCGCGTCAAGGCGCTGATGATCACCGTCGTCATGTACGCGGTCTTCACCGTGGCCTGCGGCTTCGCGCCCAACTACGAGACCCTGCTGGTCTTCCGGGCGCTCCAGGGGCTCGGTTTCGGCGGTGAGTGGGCGGTCGGCGCGATCCTGGTCGCCGAGTACGCGAGCCCCCGGCACCGGGGCCGTACGCTCGGCGCGGTCCAGAGCGCCTGGGCCGTGGGCTGGGGACTCGCCGTGCTCGTCTACACGCTGGTCTTCCAGTTCCTCGACGACGACCTCGCCTGGCGCGTGATGTTCTGGACCGGGGCGCTGCCCGCCCTGCTCGTCGTCTGGGTGCGCCGTCGGGTGAAGGACGCGCCGGAGGCGGCCGAGCGCCGCAAGGAGAGCCCCCAGAAGGGTTCCTTCGCGGCGATCTTCAAGCCCGGCACGGCCGCCGCGCCCGGACTGCTGAAGACGACGGTCTTCGCGGTCCTGCTCTCCACCGGCGTCCAGGGCGGCTACTACACGCTGGCCACCTGGGTCCCGACGTACCTGAAGACGGACCGCGGGCTGTCCGTCGTGGGCACCGGCGGCTATCTCACGTTCCTGATCTCCGGGGCCTTCATCGGCTATCTGACCGGCGGCTACCTCACCGACAAACTGGGCCGCAAACGCAACATCCTGCTCTTCGCGATCCTCTCGGCGGTCTGCATCCTGGCGTACGCGAACATCCCGAGCGGCGCCAACACCCTGGTCCTGGTGCTCGGTTTCCCGCTCGGGTTCTGCATGTCGGCGATCTTCAGCGGCTTCGGCTCGTTCCTCAGCGAGCTGTACCCGACGGCCGTACGCGGTACGGGGCAGGGCTTCACGTACAACACCGGCCGAGCCGTGGGCGCGGTCTTCCCGACGGTGGTCGGTTTCCTGGCCGACAGCTGGGGTGTCGGGGGCGCGCTGGTCTTCGGCGCCGTCGGCTACGGCCTCGCGGCCCTGGCCCTGATCGGTCTGCCCGAGACGCGTGGGAAGGAGCTCCTGTGAACCGGCACCGGCATCCGGGGGCGCCGTCGAGCGCACAGCACCGCCCGCTGAACCTTCTCGACGACCACGCGCACGCGTGGAGCCCGGCAGAGGCACGCTCCCGGTTCCGTTCGGGCGTGTCGGGTTCCACCGCGGGCTGCGCGGCGGGCCACACCCAGGCGAACCTGATCTCGGTGCCGGCCGACTGGGCCTACGACATGCTGCTGTTCTGCCAGCGCAACCCGAAGTCCTGCCCGGTCCTGGACGTCACCGACGCCGGTTCCTGGACGACCGTCCTGGCCGACGGCGCCGATCTGCGCACCGATCTGCCTCGCTACCGGGTGTGGGAGCACGGCGAACTGGTGGCGGAGCCCACGGACGTGGTGGCGCACTGGCGCGACGACCTGGTGTCGTTCCTCATCGGGTGCAGTTTCACCTTCGAGTGGGCGCTGACCGCGGCGGGCGTACCGATGCGCCACATCGAGCAGGGGCGCAACGTCTCCATGTACGTGACCGGCCGGCAGTGCCGTCCGGCGGGGCGGCTGCACGGGCCCATGGTGGTGTCCATGCGTCCGGTGCCGCCCGAGTACCTGTCCGTGGCGATCCGGGAGACCGGCCTGCTGCCCGCGGTGCACGGCAGCCCGGTGTACTGCGGCGACCCGGGCACCCTCGGCATCGAGGACCTGGGCCGCCCCGACTTCGGCGACCCGGTGGACTTCGAGCCGGACGACATCCCGGTGTTCTGGGCCTGCGGGGTGACGCCGCAGGCCGCGGTGATGGCCTCGCGGCCGCCGTTCGCGATCACCCACGCGCCGGGCCAGATGTTCCTCACCGACGCCCGTGACGAGCAGTACCGTGTCGCCTGACCGGAGAACGGACATGTCATGACCTCGATCGATCTCAACGCCGATCTCGGCGAGGGCTTCGGCCGCTGGCACCTGACCGACGACGAACAGCTGCTGTCCGTCGTCACCAGCGCCAACGTGGCCTGCGGCTTCCACGCCGGGGACCCCGCCACCATGCGGCGGGTGTGCGCGCTCGCCGCCGAGCGCGGTGTACGGATCGGCGCCCAGGTCTCCTACCGGGACCTGGCGGGCTTCGGGCGACGCGCGATGGACGTGCCGCCCGACGAACTGGCGGCCGAGGTGGCGTACCAGATCGGCGCTCTGGAGATCTTCGCGCGCGCGGCGGGCGCGCGCGTGGCCTACGTCAAACCGCACGGCGCGCTCTACAACCGCGTCGTGCACGACGCGGAGCAGGCGCGGGCGGTGGTGGCGGGGGTGCTCCTGGCCGACTCCACGCTGCCGGTGCTCGGCCTGCCCGGCTCACGGTTCCTCGACATGGCCGCTCAAGCGGGGCTCCCGGTCGTCACGGAGGCGTTCGCGGACCGCGCGTACACCGAGTCGGGCACGCTCGTGCCGCGCGGCCGGGACGGCGCGGTGATCACCGATTCCGACGCCGTCGTGGAACGCTCGGTCGGGCTCGCCCGTTCTGGTGTCGTCAGGTCCCACTCGGGGCGTGACATCGAGGTACGGGCCCGGTCCCTGTGCCTGCACGGCGACACGCCCGGTGCGGTGGACCTGGCCCGCCGGGTCCGAGCGGGTCTTGAGGAGGCCGGCGTGCGCGTGGAGGCGTTCGTATGAGGGCGCTGCCCGTCGGCGGCCGTGCCCTGCTCGTCGAAGTGTCCACGGACGAGGAGGCACAGGCCCTGCACGCCGAGCTGCTCCGCCGCCGTGCGGAGGGCTCCCTCTTTGTGCGCGAGATCGTCCCCGCCGCCCGCTCGGTCCTGCTCGACGGGCTCGACGAGCCGGCCCGGCTGGCCGCGCAGCTGTCCGGCACCCGCCTTCCGCCCGTCCCGCCGCCCGCGAAGGCGGCCGTGGAGATCCCCGTGCGCTACGACGGCCCCGATCTGGCGGACGTCGCCGAGCGCTGGGGCGTGTCCCCCGCGGAGGTGGCCCGGATCCACGCGGCGGCCGGGTTCCGGGTCGCCTTCTGCGGGTTCGCGCCCGGCTTCGGCTATCTCACCGGGCTCCCGGCCCGCTACAGCGTGCCCCGGCACGCGACCCCTCGTACGACCGTCCCGGCGGGCTCCGTGGGTCTGGCGGGTCCGTACACGGGGGTGTACCCGCGCGCCTCGCCGGGCGGCTGGCGGCTGATCGGCACGACGGACGCCGTCCTGTGGGACCACACGCGCGTGCCGGCCGCGCTCCTGTCACCGGGCACACCGGTCCGCTTCGTGCCGGTGGACTCCTGATGACGGACCGCGCACTCGCCGTCGTACGGGCCGGGGCGCTGACCACCGTGCAGGACCGGGGCCGTCCCGGCCACGCGCATCTCGGCGTACCGCGCTCCGGCGCGCTGGACGCGCCCGCCGCCGCCCTGATGAACCGGCTCGTCGGCAATCCGCCCGAGGCGGCCCTCCTGGAGACGACGCTCGACGGATGCGACCTGCGGCCGCGTTCGGCGGTCACGGTGGCCGTGGGAGGCGCCCCGAGCCCCGTCCGCGTGGACGGCCGCCCGGTCGCCTGGGGTGCCCCGGTGCACGTGCCCGCCGGGGCACTGCTGTCCGTGGGCACGGCGCTGCGCGGCGTACGCGCCTACGTGGCCGTGTCTGGCGGCGTGACCGTCGAGCCGGTGCTGGGCAGCCGGTCGACGGACCTGCTGTCGGGCCTGGGCCCGCCGCCCCTCACCGACGGGACGGTGCTGCCGCTGGGGAAGCCGGGCACCCCCCACGCGCGCGTGGACGTGGTCCCCCAGCCGTCCCCTCCGACGGAACTCGTCCTGCGGGTGATGCTCGGCCCGCGCGACGACTGGTTCACGGCTGCGGCCCTGCGCACCTTCACCACGCACGCCTACCGCGTGTCCTCGGCGAGCAACCGCATCGGCCTGCGCACGGAGGGGCCCGCCCTGGAGCGGGCGATCGGAGGCGAACTGCCCAGCGAGGGCATGGTCCTGGGCGCGGTCCAGGTACCCCCGGACGGCAGCCCCGTGATCTTCCTGGCCGACCACCCCACCACGGGCGGCTACCCGGTGATCGCGGTGGTCCACCCCACGGACCTCCCCACCACAGCCCAGGCCACCCCGGGCACCCCAGTGAAATTCACCCCGACACACCCCCGCTAGGAATCTTTCAAGGGGCGCGGGGAACTGCGCGACCAGCCACGACGCACCCGCACGAACAGTCGACCTCAACCACCCACCCCCTCCCCGCCACCCGCCAGCCCGGCCAACGCCGCAGCCACCGCCCGGGACGCCCCAAGATCGAGCCGCGCACTCGTCCCCCGCACCCGGTGCCGCACCTCGGACGCGGCCAGCGTCAGAAGCTGAGGCAGCAGATCCGTACACCGCCGGGCCACCCACCCGGTCCCGGCGGTGGCCAGCCACCACAGGCTCGCCGACCGAGTGGGCCCGGGAAACTCCGGCTCGGCCCCCGGCACGGGCCCCGTGGCGAGCCCCGCCCCCGCCAACAGCGCGTGGAAGTGCCGCGCGAGCTGCCGATGCCCCCGCTCCCCCGGATGCAACCGGTCCGCACTCCACATGGCCCGGTCGTCGACCCAGTCCCCCTCCGCCGCGTGCAGATGCACCGCCCCGTACCGCTCGGACAGCGCGTGCACGACCGCGTTCACGGCCCGCTGACGCCGCGCGAGCGGCCGGGCCAGCGCCCCCGGCAGCCCCAGCATCGCCCCGGGATCGGGCAGACACGCGGTGAGCAGGACGGCACCCTGCCCGGTGAACGCCGCGTACACCTCGTCGAGCCGCCCGGCCACGGCGTGGATGTCGAACGTGCACCGCAGGGTGTCGTTCACACCGATGACGACCGACGCGAGGTCCGGCCGTCCGGCCAGCGCGGCCGGCGTCTGGCGTTCCAGGACGTCCCGCGTCTGGGCGCCGCTGACCGCGAAGTTGGCGAACTCCACCGGCGCGTCCGGCGGCGCCAGTCCGTCGGCGAGCAGCGCGGCCCAGCCGCGCCACCCCTCGCCGACGGGGTCGCCCACCCCTTCCGTCAGGGAGTCGCCCAGCGCCACGAACCGGCGGGCTCTCACGGCGCACCCACGCGCACCGCGGCGTCGTGCGCGCTGAGGAACGCCGCGACCGCGGCCGGCCACGCGAAACACTCGGCACGCGCGCGTGCCGCCTCGCGCCGCTGGGCCTCCGGCTGGTCCATGAGCATCCTGATCGCCGCGCCGAAGGCCGTCCCGGTGTCCGCCGCGGTGGCCCCGGCCGAGCCGATGACCTCCGGGAGCGCGGAGGAGGCGCTGGCGACGACGGGCGTACCGCAGGCCATGGCCTCAAGGGCGGCGAGCCCGAACGTCTCGGCGGGCCCCGGCGCCAGGCACACGTCGGCACTGGCCTGCAGACCGCCGAGGAGCACACGGTCACCGACGTGCCCGAGGAAGGTGACCGGCAGCCTCCGTTCGCGCGCCCGCTGTTCGAGCCGGGCCCGCAGCGGTCCGTCGCCGGCCACGACGAGCACCGCGCGCCGTCCGCTCCGCAGCAGCGCCTCCAGCGCGTCCAGGGCCGTCCCGGGCCGCTTCTCGACGGACAGCCTGGAGCACATCACCAGCAGCGTCTCGTCCGCGCGCGCGTACCGGGCCCGCAACTCCGGGTCCCGCAGCGCGGGATGCCTGCCCTCCAGGTCGACGCCCAGAGGGGCGCGTACGACATTGCGGGCGCCGATGCGGACGAACTCGCGCTCCGCGAACTCCGTGGTGCACACGACCCGCGCGTAGTGGTGCGCGGTACGGAGGTTGAGGGCGTCGGAGGTCCGCCGGGCCAGGCCCGGTGACATGCCCCAGGTGCGCAGCACGCCGTCGGCGGTCTCGTGGGAGACCATCACGGCGGGCACCCGGGCGCGCCGCGCCCAGACACCGGTCCAGCGCAGCGTCGTACGGTCGCAGACCTCCAGCCGGTCGGGGGCGAGCGACTCCAGGAGCGCCGCCACACGCCGTTTGTCGGTGAGGACGCGGTAGCCGCCGGTGCCGGGCAGCAGCGGGCCCGGCAGAGTGATGACGCGCCCCTGCTCGGTCTCGCGGTCCGAGGTGCGCTCGCCGGGCACGACCAGTACGGGCCGGTGCCCGGCCGCCCGGTAGCCCGCGCCCAGTTCACGCAGCGCGGTGCGCAGGCCGCCCGAGGTGGGGGCGACGAAGTTGGCGAGGCGGACGATCCGCAGGGACTCGCTCATGCCGCCACCACCGCGCGGCCGGCGAGGACGTCCGTGTAGTGCCCGATGAGCTGGTCCCCGACGGCGGCCCAGGTGCGGCCCTCGACGGTACGCCGCGCCTCGGCTCCGTACGCGGCCCGCAGCGCGGGGTCCCCGGCGAGCGACCACACGGCGTCGCGCACGGCGGCCTCGTCGCGCGGCGGGACGAGCAGTCCGGTGCGCCCGTGCGCCACCAGGTCCAGCGGACCGCCCGCGGCGGGGGCGACGACCGGGACGCCACTGGCCATCGCCTCCTGGACGGTCTGGCAGAAGGTCTCGAACGGTCCGGTGTGCACGAAGACGTCCAGCGAGGCGAAGATCCGGGCGAGTTCGTCGCCGGTGCGGCGTCCCAGGAAGACGGCTCCCGGCAGCGCCTGGCCCAGACTCGGCCGGCTCGGGCCGTCCCCGACGACGACCACGCGTACGCCCTCCAGACCGCAGGCTCCGGCGAGGAGTTCGATCTGCTTCTCGGGGGCGAGCCGGCCCACGTAGCCGACGATCAGTTCGCCGTTCGGGGCGAGTTCACGGCGGAGGGTGTCGTCCCGGAGCTGCGGCCGGAAGCGTTCGGTGTCGACGCCGCGCGGCCACAGCCGCACCCGGGGCACGCCGTGCGCCTCCAGGTCGTGCCGGGCGGCGCTGGACGGGGCGAGCGTGCGGTCGGCGGCGGCGTGGACGGAGCGGATACGGCGCCAGGCGGTGGCCTCGCCCGTGCCCATGTACGTACGGGCGTAGCCGGCGAGGTCGGTCTGGTATACGGCCACGGCGGGGATGCCGAGGCGGCCCGCGGCGGCCATGCCGCGGACGCCGAGGACGAAGGGGCTGGCCAGGTGGACGATGTCCGCGCGGTGTGCGGTGATCGCGGCGGCGACGCGGCGGCTGGGGAGGGCAACGCGGACCTGGGGGTAGCCGGGGAGCGGGAGGGAGGGGATGCGGACGACGGGGCACGGTGCGCCTGCGTCGGCGCCGTTCCCGAAGGAGGCGCCCGACTGCTCTGCGGGAGTCGAGAGCTTGGGGGAGGTTGCCGGAGCGACGACAACGGGGGTGTGACCACGCTCGACGAGGTGCCGGGCGGTCTGGAGCGCGCAGTGGGCCACGCCGTTCACATCGGGGGGAAAGGATTCGGTCACGATGACGACACGCATACGGGTGTTGTCGTCGTGCTGGACGTGGACGCGTCAACGTGGATCTTTCCGGACGAGGAACGTCCCATGAGCGTTGTGCTCCGCACGCCCCCGCATCACGAACCGGTCACGCTCCGGCGTCCGGGCCCGTACCTGCGGGATACGGGCCGACGACGCGACGCCCGCACGCCGTCGCGCGCTCCGGTCCCGCACCGGCCTCCGCACGCCGGTCCCGCACGGCGCTCGCCCCGCTCACGCCTCCCCTGCCACTCACGCCTCCGCTGCCGCCCGCGACCGCTTCTCCCGTCGGCACCTGCGCCCATCGGTCGCGACACTCGCCGACTCAACGCTCACCCGTCGCGACATTCGCCGGTCGCAACCGCTCGTCGGTTACGACGCCCGTCGGTCGCCTCGCGGTCTCATACGGCGGACGCGTCCGGTCCGATGCGGCTGCGGACCGCGGTCTGCACGTCGGCCTCCTCGGCCGGATCGGCGGCGAGCCGGCGGAGCTGGTCGACCACGCGGGCGTCACCGGTCTCGGCATGCCGCGCGGCCACTTCGCGGGTGGTCTCCTCGCAGTCCCAGAGGCACTCGACGGCGAACCCGGCGGCGAAGGAGGGATCGGTGGCGGCCAGCGCGCGTGCCGCCCGCCCGCGCAGATGGGACGAGGCGGTCTCGCGGTAGACGTGCCGCAGGACGGGGGCGGCGCCCGCGATGCCGAGCCGTCCGGCGCCGTCGACGAGGGTCCACAGGGTCTGCGCGTCGGGCCCCTCGCCCCGTACGGCCTCACGCAGGGCCTCCAGGACGAGTTCGCGGTCCTGGGCGCCGCCCCGGCAGGCGAGGACGCGTCCCGCGGCGTCTCCCAGGGCGTCGGGCCGGTGGACCCAGCCGCGGGCCCGTTCCACCGCGGAGGCGCTCCGCATCCGTTCGAAGGCGTCCACGGCGGCGTCCACGACGAGCCGGGAGCCGGAGACCTGGGCGGCCTCGACCAGGTCCAGCGCGTCGGGATCGTGGCTGTCGGCGAGATACCGCAGGGCCGTGCACCGTGCGCCGTCGTCGCCGCTGCGCGCGGCCTCGACGATCTCGGCGCGGTCCTCGGGTCCCGCGACCGCCGTGAGGCAGCGCGCGGCGGGCACATGGAGTGCGGCGCCGCGGTCGATGCCCTGCTGAGCCCACTCGAAGACGGCCCGCACACTCCACCCGGGGCGTGGCCCGGTGGGTCGCATCTGTTGCTGCCACCGGTCGAAGGAACCGGCTTCCCGCGCGCCGCGCACGCGCGTGGCGACCGCTTCGCGGGGATCGTCGGCCCACAGCCGCCAGGGCCGCGGTTCGAAGGAGTCCCGAACGACCGCCGCGAGCTCGGCCTCGCCCTCGGGACCGGTGGGGAACCGGGCGAGAACGGGGACCGCCAGGGCGCGCAGACCGGCGTCGTCGTCGCGCAGCGCGAGTTCGTCGAGGGCCCAGGCCCAGTTCGCGCCACAGGCGGCGTACCGCCGCAGCAGTTCCAGGGCGTCCCGCCTGCCGTAGGAGGCGAGATGGCCGAGGACGGCGAGCGCGAGGCCCGTGCGTGACTCGTCCGTGTCGAGCACGTCCGCCGTGTCGAAGAGGTGCGCCTCGATCTCGTCGAGGCTTCCGCCCAGGTCGAGGTGGAGGCGCGCGTAGTAGAGAGAGCGGTTCTCCACCTGCCAGTCGTGGCGGGGGTCGCTCAGCACGCAGTGGTTGAGCGCCGCGAGCGCCTCGGCCCGCGGTGCGGTGAGCGCGTGCAGCGTGCCGTCGCCGCGGCCCCTCTGGAGCAGGCCGAGCAGCGTGCCGCTGGGCGCTATGACCGGATCGAACATGGGAAACAGCCTCACATCAAGCGTCGACGCAACCGGGGTCCTGCTTTACCTGGCCGCGTGACAACACGTCGGGGCGCCCGCCGTTTCCTGCTTGCTGTAGACCATTTTCCTCTGCCTCTCGTCGGTGGCCCGTGCGGGCCGCATCACGGTCCGCGCGGTGCGGCAACACCTGCCCAGCCATCGCGTCCGTAAATCACGACGTCATGATGACCCAGCGGTTCTCGCTGCCGCGACCGCATTTCCGGCGGCCCCGTTCCGCCTCCCCCAAAAAAGCTGTTTCGCCTGGTCAAGGCGGATGGTTCAGTGTGCTCCGAACAGCTCGAGCAGTTCGGCCTTGGCGAACATCCGGGCCGTGTCGACGGCGGAGGGCGTCCCCGCCGAGGGGTCCGCGCCGGCGTCCAGAAGGACCCGGATGACGGCGTCCTCGCCCTTGAAGACGGCCCCGGCGAGCGGGGTCTGGCCTCTGTCGTTGATGCGGTCCGCCTCCGCCCCGCGCGCCAGGAGGGCGCTCACGGCGTCGGCGTGGCCGTGGTAGGCCGCCAGCATCACGAGCGAGTCGCCGCGGTCGTTGGTGAGGTTGGCCGGAACACCCGCGTCGACGTACGCCACGAGTGCCTCGGTCCGCCCCTGCCGGGCCAGATCGAAGATCTTGGTCGCCAGCTCCACGACCTCGGGGTCGGGCGCTTCACTCATCGACGGGACCGCCTCTCACTGCGGGAACGGAGGACGTGCGGCCGTCGCGGTGCGGCCGTACGAGTGATTCGCCAGCGTACTGGCTTCGCGGGCACATGACCCGGGCCACCGCAGGCAAAGATCACCACGAAACCGACAAAATGCCGGGAGGGCGACCCGGAGGCCTCACTGGGCGGAGCCAACGGGGTGAAATAAGCAGGAATTCACCCAGTTGCACCTTTTATCGTATGGATACATGCTGTGAGCCTGGAAGTACTCATGGTGACTGTCCCCATCGACCAGGAGAACTCTCATGATCCTGTCCATCTCAGGTGTGGTCCTGCTCGGCATCATCGTCTTCCTCTTCTTCCGCAAGGACGGCCTCAAGGCCTCGCACGCGATGGTCTGCGCCCTCTTCGGGTTCTACCTCGCGGGTACGGCCATCGCGCCGAGCATCACGGCCGGCGGCGCGAGCCTGGCCGGGCTGCTCGGCGGGATCAAGTTCTGACGACCGACCCGTTCGCACGCACCGTCAGGAGACAGCAGTGGCCCGGCGCCCCCTCCCCCGCATTCTGAGTACCGGCAGCGCGCAGATCGCCCGCAGCCGGGACCTGGCCCGGACGGCAGCTGACAGCGCCACCGACGTCCTCCACCCACTGATCACCATCAGCCGTGGACTGCGTCGGCTGGCAGCGGCCGGCCGGCGCAAATGGGCGGACACCCCCAAGGACCGACGCGGTCCTCTGCTGTTCCTGGTGGCCTCGGTCCTCCTGACCGTGGCCCTCGTCCCGTACGGGCCGCTGCTGGCCGTCATCACCCTGATGGCGGCGGCCGCGTGGCAGGGCCGGGACCGCACCCCGCCCGCGCCGACCGGGGCCGACGAGGCGCAGAGCAAGCGTCTGGCGTCCCTCTACGAGGCGCTCGTGCCGTACTTCTCCGTCCCTGAGGACCCGGCACCCCTCTACGCCCACGGCGGCGACTGGGAGGACGCCTTCGACTCGTACGCGTTCGACGAGACCGGCCGGGTCTGCCACCTGTCCCTTCGCTACCCCGCCTACTTCACGGACGGGGAGGCGGACTCCCGGGCCCGGATCGAGCAGTTGCTGCACGCCAAGTCGGGCCGCGGCCGGGAGTACCGCTTCGCGTGGGACGAGGAGGGCAACCAGCTCACGGTCGCCGTCCTGGCGCCGCTGCCCACCGATGTGGCCGCCCAGCGGTTCGTGACGGCGCCGGGCGAGACCGTCCTCGGCTTCACCGACCCGGACGGTGTCCCGCGCACGCTCCCCGTCTCGTCCGGGGAGGACCGGCGGGACGTGCCGCCGGTGATCTGGCGCACCGGCGCGCGCTCGACCGAGCCGCATCTGCTCGCGGTCGGCGGGCCCGGCAGCGGTACGACCACCCTGCTGCGCTCGATCGCGCTCCAGGCCCTCCAGCACGGCGACGTGGTGATCATCGAGGGCGGCGGCACGGGCGAGTTCGCGTGCCTGGCGGGGCGCGCCGGTGTCCTGGGCATCGAATGCGGTCCGTCGCGCGCGTCGGCCAGTCTCGAATGGGCGGCGCACGAGACGGAGCGCCGCCTCGCCGCCGCGAACGACGCCCGGCAGGCGGGGCTCGCGCCGCCGCAGGACACACAGCGTCCACTGTGGCTCCTCCTTGACCGCCCGACCGTGCTCGGCCATCTCGCGGCGGCCGACGACGGCAGGGACCTGGGGGCTCTCCTCCAGGTGCCGTTGCGGCACGGCCGCGCGGCCGGGGTGACGGTCGTGGTGGCCGAGCAGTTCGACGCCCTGGAGTCGCTCGGCGAGGCGGTACTGGCGCACACGCGCGCGCGGGTCGTCCTCGGTCCGGCGTCGGCGGGCCGGCTCGAAGCGGTGCTCGGGGCTCCGCCGCACACGACGCCCACGCCCGACGCACCGGCCGGCCGCGGGTACGCGCGCCTCGGCACGGGCCCGGTCCATCGCCTCCAGGTGCCGGCGACCCCGGACCCGTACGACGAGGCCACCAGCGAGACCCACCGCCAGGCGGTCCTCGCCCTCCTACCGGACACACCCCCCACGACGGAGCCCCCGACCGACCCCGTACACATCACGACACCGACACCGACCCCGGTGGCCGCGATCGCAGAGAGCTGACCCCGACCTGACGCCGCAGCCCCGGCCACGCCCCTGAAGAGCGGCGCTCCTGGGCAGCCCTCGTCCGACCGTCCATCGTGGCTGAGCGCGCAGTTCCCCGCGCCCCTTCGGGCCCCGGAAACCGCCAGCGCTTTCAGGGGCGCGGGGAACTGCGCGACCAGCCCCCACCCACCCGCACCCACACCACCGACCGTTCCCCACCGTCCGCCACGACCGACCGCACACCTTCGGGACCCCAAAGCCGCAACCGCTCATAGGGGCGCGGGGAACTGCGCGACCAGCCCCCACCCACCCGCACCGGAGGGCACCGCCGCGGTGGTGTCACGCCACGAACGTGCGGGGCGCCTCCGGCCCCCCGACCGCCCCCGTCTCCACCAGCCGCGCCGCCGCCGCCAACCGCGCAGCCGCCTCGTCGGCCACCGCCCCGCTGACGGTGAACGGCAGTCGCACATAGCCCTCGAACGCCCCGTCCACACCGAAACGGGGCCCGGACGGCACGCGTACCCCCACCCGCTCACCGACCTCCGCCAGCCGCGAGCCGGACAGACCCCCCGTGCGCACCCACAGCGTGAGCCCGCCGCCCGGCACGTCGAACTCCCACTCGGGCAGCTCACGACGCAGCGCCGACACCAGCGCGTCCCGGTTCTCGCGGGCCTGGTCGCGCCGCACCTCCACCGCCCGCTCCCAGCCCCCCGTGCTCAGCAGCCAGTTCACGGCGAGCTGCTCCAGGACGGGGGTGCCGAGGTCGGCGTAGGCGCGGGCCGAGACCAGGCTGCGGATCACCTCGGGCGCGGCGCGGACCCAGCCGATCCGCATGCCCGCCCAGAAGGCCTTGCTGGCCGACCCGACGGTGACGACCGTGGACCCCGCCGGGTCGAAACCGCAGACGGGACGCGGCAGTTCGAGCCCCTCGTCCAGATGCAGCTCGCTCATGGTCTCGTCCACGACCAGCACCGTCCCGGCCGACCGCGCGGCGTCGACGAGCTGGCGGCGCTGGTCCTCGTCGGCGAGCGCACCGGTCGGGTTGTGGAAGTCCGCGACGACATAGGCGAGGCGCGGCGCGGCGTCGCGCAGCACCTGCCGCCACCGGTCCGTGTCCCAGCCGGCCAGCCCCTCGGCCATGGCCACGGGCACCAGCCGCGCCCCGGCCTCGCGCATCAGCTGAAGGATGTTGGCGTACGAGGGCGACTCGACCGCGATGCGTTCCCCGCGCCCGGCGAAGAGGTGGCAGATGGCGTCGATGGCGCCCATGGCCCCGGTGGTCACCATGATCTGCTCGGGCATGGTGGGAATGCCACGCGCGGTGTACCGCTCGGCGAGCGTGCGGCGCAGGGCGGGCAGCCCGGCCGGATAGTCGCCGTGCGTGTGGGCGTAGGGCGGCAGCTCCTCCAGCGCGCCCTGGACGGCGCGGGTGAGCCAGGGTTCGGGTGCGGGCAGCGCAGCGCAGCCCAGGTCGATCATGGAACCGAGCGCCTCGGGCGGCAGCGGTTCGAGGCCGCGCGCGGGCAGCGGGTTGCCCGCCGGTACGGCGGTCCAGCTGCCCGCCCCTCGGCGGGACTCCAGGAAGCCCTCGGCCCGCATCGCCTCGTAGGCGGCCGCCACGGTGGTGCGGCTGACGGACAGGGAGAGCGCCAGCTCACGCTCGGCCGGCAGCCGCGCGGCCACGGGGACCCGGCCTTCGAGGACGAGCAGCCGGATGCCGTCGGCGAGGGCACGGTAGGCGGGCGGACGGCGCGTGCCGGGGCCCGCCGGGCGCTCCTGCTGGGAGTTGAGCAGCCGGGCGAGCTGCGCGGCCCCTACCGCGGAAGTCCACTGCGCCATGTTTTCCAGTCCACCTTCCTCGAATTGGCCATGGAAGAAGTTTCTCCTCACGCCACAGAGTGCCACGAGTCAGTCCACCACCACCATCCATGGCCATCCACCACCTCCTACCACCACCAAGGGGCACACCTTGTCCACTCCACCGCCGGGGCACCTCACCCGCCGACTCCTTCAGCTGTACGCGGGTCTGGCCCTGTACGGAGTGAGTTCGGCCCTGCTCGTCCGGGCGGGCCTGGGCCTGGAGCCCTGGGGCGTACTGCATCAGGGACTCGCCGAGCTGACCGGGCTGACGATCGGCGTCGTGTCGATCTTCGTGGGAGCCGCCGTCCTCCTCCTGTGGATCCCGCTGCGCCAGCGTCCGGGCCTCGGCACGCTCTCCAACGTCTTCGTGGTCGGCCTCGCGATGGACGGCACGCTCGCCCTCGTCCCGGACGCGCACGCCCTCGCGGTTCGGATACCGCTCATGGTGGCGGGCATCGGGCTCAACGGCGTGGCGACGGGCCTCTACATAGCGGCCCGCTTCGGGCCGGGCCCGCGCGACGGCCTGATGACGGGGTTCCACCGGCGCACCGGCCGCTCGATCCGCCTGGTGCGCACGGTCCTGGAGGCGGCGGTGGTCGCGACGGGCTTCGCCCTCGGCGGCACGGTCGGCGTGGGCACGGTCCTGTACGCGCTGGCCATCGGACCGCTAGCCCAGCTCTTCCTGCGGGTGTTCGCCGTACCTTCCGCATCACCGGGCGGCAGCACGGTCGTTGCCACCGGGCCATCGGAACGGGCGATACTGCGCGGGTGATCTCGCACATACGCCACCCCTACCTCGACCATCCCGGCCCCATCGCCTTCGCCCACCGGGGCGGGGCCGCCGACGGCCTGGAGAACACCGTGGTCCAGTTCCGCCGCGCGGTCGGGGCCGGCTACCGGTACATCGAGACCGATGTGCACGCCACGGCGGACGGGAGACTCGTCGCGTTCCACGACGCGACGCTGGACCGGGTGACCGACGGTGCGGGCCGGATAGCGGACCTCCCCTGGGACGACGTACGGCACGCGCGCGTGGCGGGCGCCGAACCCGTCCCCCTGTTCGAGGAGTTGCTGCAGACCTTCCCGCACGTCCGCT
This sequence comes from Streptomyces sp. CWNU-52B, assembly GCF_047444975.1. Classification (NCBI taxonomy): domain Bacteria; kingdom Bacillati; phylum Actinomycetota; class Actinomycetes; order Kitasatosporales; family Streptomycetaceae; genus Streptomyces; species Streptomyces sp. CWNU-52B. Next base: position 57,888 of record NZ_JBLFJV010000050.1, read on the forward strand.
GGAACGTGGACGTCAAGGCGGAGCCCGCGCTGCGGCCGCTCCTCGACCTGATCGACCGCACCGGCTCCTGGGACCGCGTCTGTGTCGGCTCCTTCTCCGAGGCGCGGGTCGCCCGCGCCCAGCACCTGGCAGGCCCGCGCCTGGCCACCTCGTACGGCACCCGGGGCGTCCTCGGGCTGCGCCTGCGGTCGTGGGGGGTACCGGCCGCGCTGCGGGGCTCGGCGGTCTGCGCCCAGGTCCCCGAGACCCAGTCGGGCGTCCCGGTCGTCGACCGCCGCTTCGTGCGCGCCGCCCACGCGCGCGGGCTGCACGTCCACGTGTGGACGGTCAACGAGCCCGAGCGGATGCACCGGCTTCTGGACCTGGGAGTCGATGGCATCATAACCGATCACATCGAGACGCTGCGCAGGGTCCTTCAGGACCGGGGCACCTGGGTCTGAGGCCTGGCGCCACGCGGTGTCCGGATCCGGGAACGCGACGAGGACACGACGGGGAAGCGAGGGCACGGGTGGGCACCGACACCGTGCGGGAACAGGTGGCCGACGGTGCCGCCGAGCGGCGGCGCGAACAGCACGGCTGGTACTTCTACGACTGGGCCTGCTCCGTGTACGCGACCAGCGTGCTCACCGTGTTCCTCGGCCCCTATCTGACGTCGGTCGCCAAGGCGGCGGCGGACGTGGACGGATTCGTGCACCCGCTGGGGATTCCCCTGCGCGCCGGCTCGTTCTTCGCCTACTGCGTGTCCGCGTCCGTGGTCCTGTCGATCGTCGTGATGCCCATGGCGGGCGCGGCGGCCGACCGTACGGGCCGCAAGAAGCCGCTCCTGGCGTTCGCCGCCTATCTGGGTGCGGCGGCCACCACCGGCATGTTCTTCCTGGACGGCGACCGCTATCTGCTGGGCGGCCTCCTGCTCGTCGTGGCCAATGCCTCGCTGGCCGTCTCGATGATGCTCTACAACTCCTATCTGCCGCAGATCGCGCCGCCCGAGGAGCGCGACGCGGTCTCGTCGAAGGGGTGGGCCTTCGGCTACGCGGCGGGCGCGCTGGCCCTGGTGGGCAACCTGGTGCTCTACACCGCCCACGACAGCTTCGGCCTCTCGGAGTCGATGGCGGTCCGCATCTGCCTGGCCTCGGCGGGCCTGTGGTGGGGCGCCTTCACCCTCATACCGCTCAAGCGGCTGCGCGACCGCCGCAGGACGCCTCCCTCCTCGATCTCGCCGGACTCGCCGAGCGTCACGGGTACGACGGGCGCTACGGGCACTACGGGCAAGTCCACGCGCGGCTGGCGGCAGTTGGCGGCGACCGTGCGCGACATGCGCCGCCAACCGCTGACGCTCGCCTTCCTCCTCGCGTACCTCGTCTACAACGACGGCATCCAGACGGTCGTCTCGCAGGCCTCCGTGTACGGCTCCGAGGAGCTGGGCCTCGACCAGTCGACGCTGATCGTCGCCGTGCTGATGGTCCAGGTGCTCGCGGTGGCCGGCGCCCTCGGCATGGGCCGGCTGGCCCGGACGTACGGCGCCAAGCGGACCATCCTCGGTTCTCTGGTCGCCTGGACCGTCATGCTGGGCGCCGGTTACTTCCTGCCGGCGGGATCCCCCGCCTGGTTCTTCGTCCTCGCGGCCGGCATCGGACTCGTCCTCGGCGGCAGCCAGGCGCTGTCCAGGTCTCTGTTCTCGCATCTGGTGCCGCCCGGCAAGGAAGCCGAGTACTTCTCGGCATACGAGATGAGCGACCGGGGCATGAGCTGGCTGGGCCCGCTCATCTTCGGCCTGACGTACCAGCTGACGGGAAGCTATCGCGACGCGATCATCTCGCTCGTGGTCTTCTTCGTGCTGGGGTTCGCCCTGCTCGCGCGGGTTCCGGTACGTCGGGCCGTACGGGACGCGGGGAACCCGGTTCCCGCAAGGATTTAGCACTCGGAGCCAAAGGGCGGTAGTGTACGCGTTTGGCCTGCCAGGCGTACCGTTACTGCGAGTCAAAGATGACGAAACGCCGGGTGACATCTCCTGTCAGATGTGACAAACCGGGCGCATGTGGGTACAACAAGGGGCGGCTACGACGGCGAGGCATGGCCCGGAACGGGAATCTTTACCGCCGACCGGACGTTGACCGGATGACGACGACAGCGACACCTGTCCTGTGGGCGACAAGCCCGGGAGGCACGATTCATGAGTGAGCGAGCTCTTCGCGGCACGCGCCTCGTGGTGACTAGCTACGAGACGGACCGCGGCATCGACCTGGCCCCGCGCCAGGCCGTGGAGTACGCATGCGAGAAGGGCCATCGATTCGAGATGCCCTTCTCGGTGGAGGCGGAGATCCCGCCGGAGTGGGAGTGCAAGGTCTGCGGGGCCCAGGCACTCCTGGTGGACGGCGACGGCCCTGAAGAGAAGAAGGCCAAGCCCGCGCGTACGCATTGGGACATGCTGATGGAACGGCGTACGCGAGAGGAGCTCGAAGAGGTCCTCGAAGAGCGCCTGGCCGTGCTTCGATCCGGAGCCATGAACATCGCGGTCCACCCTCGGGACAGCCGCAAGTCCGCGTAGCCCCTCCGGGGGCCGGGCGGCATACAACGCACAGCACGCAACCGCGGGCGCCGTACCTCTGGGTACGGCGCCCGCGGTTTTGTGCGTGTGCGTGTACGTACGACGTGCGTACGTGCGGCGCGGCGCGCGGCGGATCAGTGCGCACGCTCTCGGAGTTCGACGAGGTAGTCGGCGATCGCGTCACGGTTGCGGGCGAGGACGTGGATGCGTTCGGTCAGCCTGTCGCGTTCGTGTTCGAGGGCCGCCACCGTCTCGGACGTGACGCCTTCGAAGACGATCGGGTCGCGGGGCGATTCCAGACAGGGCAGGATCCCGCGGATCGCCTGTGTCGACAGGCCGGCGTTCAGCAGTTCGCGGATCTGCCGGACGCGGCCCAGGGTCGTCTCGCTGTAGTCGCGATAGTTGTTGGGCCCACGGGTCGAGGTGATCAAGCCCTTCGCCTCGTAGAACCGCACCTGTCGCGCCGAGGCACCCGCTTGGGCGGCCAGCTCACCGATCCGCATATCAGCAGGCTACCGCTTGACCTTGACACCGGCGTCAAGGTTTGAAGCTGTCGGTATGAGCGAACTGAACGGAACTGTCAGCACGTCGTTCGAACCCGTCCGCGACGCCGTGGCGGACCAGTTGCGCAGCGGCGCCGAGGTGGGCCTGTCGCTGGTCGTCGACATCGACGGCCGGCGGACGGTGGACCTGTGGGGCGGCCATCGCGATGCGGCACGCACGCGGCCCTGGCAGCGCGACACGATCACCAACGTGTGGTCGATCACGAAGACCGTGACCAGCCTGGCTGCCCTGCTCCTCGTCGACGCCGGGGAACTGGACGTGTACGCGCCGGTCGCCCGTTACTGGCCCGAGTTCGCCGCGAACGGCAAGCAGGACGTCGAGGTGCGGCATCTGCTGTCCCACACCTCGGGTGTGTCCGGTCTGGAGCACCCCGCGCGGCTCGACGACCTGTACGACGTACGCGCGGCGGCCGCCCGGATGGCTTCTCAGCGGCCCTGGTGGGAGCCCGGCACGGCGTCCGGCTACCACGTCCTCAGCTACGGCCATCTGGTCGGCGAGCTGGTTCACCGCCTGACCGGTCTGTCCCTGCGCGACTTCGTGGACCAGCACATCGTCCGGCCTCTCGGCGCCGACTTCCAGATCGGGCTGCGGGACGCCGACGCCGAACGGGTCGCCGACGTCATCGCGCCGGCGCTCGACTTCGATCCCGCCGCGCTCGATCACGACACCGCCGCGTACCGGACCTTCACCGGGCCGTCGTTCAGCGCCGGTGCGGCCAACACCCCGGGCTGGCGCGCGGCCGACCTGGGCGCGGCCAACGGGCACGGGAACGCTCTGGCGGTCGCCGAGATCCTCGCGCCCCTCGCCCGTGCGGGAGCCTCGGCCCACGGTCGGCTGCTCAAGCCCGACACCATCGGGCTCATCTTCGACGAGCAGTCCAACGGCACGGACCTCGTCAACGGGCTGCATCTGCGATGGGGCATCGGGTACGCGCTGCCCGACCGGCGCACCCTGCCCTGGATCCCTGACGGCCGGGTCGCGTTCTGGGGCGGCTGGGGCGGCTCGATGGCGATCGTCGACCTCGACCGGCGCATGACGATCAGCTACGTCATGAACAACATGGGCGCCGACCTACTCGGTTCGCGGCGGGCCGCGGCCTACGTCACGGCCATCTACCGGGCTCTCGGCGCTGCAGATGTGAGTAGGGGGTAGGGGTGCTGATGAAGGCGCGGGCGCGTCGTGGCTGGTCGCGCAGTTCCCCGCGCCCCTGAAAAGCGGGGCTTCGCCCCTGCCTTTCAGCCCTCGCCGGCGCGTCTTCAGCCCCTCCGGCGTTTGAGGAGCGGGGGTTCGGGGGCGGAGCCCCCGAGTGTTGATGGGAATGGGTAGAGGCGGCGGGGGCGAAATCCTTCGGGTCAGCCGGTCAGTGGGGGCCGTGCGCCCGCGTCGTCCTGACGGCCTCGTGGAGCGTCCTCGTCGCGGATCACCTCGCCCGGTACGACCTTGCCGTCCGGGCGGTGGATGCGCGCCTGCTGGAAGGCGTCGCCGAGACCGCCCGTCGCCTCGCGCACCTTGCGCTCGAACGTCCGCTCCGCGTACCGGCTGAGGGCCTTCTGGACCGGCGGCACCAGCAGGAGCAGCCCGAGGGCGTCGGAGATCAGCCCCGGCAGCATCAGGAGCAGCCCGCCGAGCATCATCAGGCCGTTGCCCTCGGAGTTGGCCCTGCCCTGTGGCAGCGCGCCGCTCTGCTGCTGTTGCAGCGTCTCGCTGAGCGCGCGGAAGGCCCGGCGGCCGGCCCGCTTGATGACCACGGAGCCGAGCAGGAAGCCGACGACCAGCAGCAGAAGCACCGCGAAGCCGCTCGCCGCGCCCGCCACCACCGTCAGCAGCCAGATCTCCAGCACGAGCCACACGGCGATGCCCAGCGGCAGGAACCTCAGCAGCCGGGAGCGCCGTGGCCGGCCGGAGGAGGTGGGCGGGATCGGTGCGCCAGTCGTCATGCCTCCAGTGTGCCTGGCCCCGGCTCAGTACGGCATAAACAGATGATCAGCTCTGCCTGTGAGGACGACGGAACGCGACAAAACACGGCATAAATCTACAGAACGCCCGCTCAGGACTTCCCGCGCCCCATGACGCGCCCGGCCCGCTCCCCCACGCCCCACGTGGTGACCCGCCACAGCGCCTCCACCAGGATGTCGCGGCTCATCTTGGAGTCGCCCAGCTCCCGTTCCACGAACGTGATGGGCACCTCGACCACATGGCAGCCCGCCTTGACGGCCCGGCGGGCCAGGTCGACCTGGAAGCAGTAGCCCTGCGAGGAGACCTCACCGAGGCCGAGCCGCTCCAAGGTCTCGGCCCGGAAGGCCCGGTAGCCGCCGGTGACGTCACGGATCGGCACGTCGAGCAGGACACGTGAGTAGAGGCTCCCGCCGCGGGAGATGAACTCGCGGGACTTGGGCCAGTTGACCACCCGGCCGCCCGGCACCCAGCGGGACCCGAGCACCAGGTCGGCGCTCTTGAGCGCGGTCAGCAGCCGGGGCAGTTCCTCGGGCTGGTGCGAGCCGTCGGCGTCCATCTCGACGAGGACGCCGTACCCGTTCTCCAGGCCCCAGCCGAAGCCCGCCAGGTAGGCGGCGCCCAGGCCTTCCTTGCCCTTGCGGTGCAGCACGTGGACGTGGTCGTCCTCGACGGTCAACTCGTCGGCGAGCTTGCCCGTGCCGTCGGGGCTGTTGTCATCGGCGATCAGGACGTGAGCCGCGGGCACGGCCGCCCGGACCCGGCCGACGATCTTCTTGATGTTCTCCACCTCGTTGAAGGTCGGAATGATCACCAAGGTCGTGCCGAGCGGACCGAACCGTCGCTCAACGCCGTCGTTCACAGCTTCCCCTTAAAGACTTCCGTGCGAGAGGTGCTCCACCTTAGCGAGCGCTGCTCGTCCCGCCGCCAAGGCACCGACTTGAAAGTCCCACAAGGGGTATCGGAACTGCGGATCGGGGCCCGGCGCCCTTCGGGCCGACCTGGGACCCGCTGGCTGCGGGTCGACCGAAAGCCGTTGTCTACTGAGCGTCCGGGCCCCACCCGGGTCACACCATCCGGCCGGAACGTTCCCTCGCCCCGTGGCGCGGGCGCTGGGCCTGGCTCCCAGTGGTGGTGCGCCGGTGCGGCACACCACCCCTGACCCAACTGCGCTGCGGCGACTGCGCGGAAGTTCACCGGTCGGACGTCCGGTGGTGGACCCGGCCGAACCTACCGGCCACCTGCCGCTCACTGTCAACAGCCCCTCCACCTGCGGTTTTTCCGCCAAATGCCTGGTCAGCGCGGAGGATGCGCAGGTCGCGCGACAGAGCGCCGGGCCATGATCGGCACCGCGCCACCCCGGGACATCACTCGTCCGGCCGTACGAATACGGTTCGGCCGCCCACCACGGTGCGCAGACAGACGGGCAGCGGTACGCCGGGTGACAGGTCGGGCAGCCCCGGCGTGCCGGAGCGCGGGTCGGTCGACCAGCGGGCCACCCGGTCGTCCGGGGCCTGGACCACGAGTTCGTCGGTGCGCCACACCGCGTAGTCCGCGGGCGCGCCCGGCACCAGGGCCCCCGCGTCGTCCCGTCCGGCCGCCCGCCAGCCGCCCCGCGTGTGCGCCGTGAAAGCGGCGCGTACGGACACCCGGTGCTCGGGCGTTCGGTGGAAGGCCGCGGCGCGGACGGTGCCCCACGGGTCGAACGGCGTGACCGGGCTGTCCGAACCGAAGGCGAGCGGCACTCCGGCGCGCAGCAGGGCGGCGAAGGGATTGAGCGTCCGGGCCCGCTCGGCGCCCAGGCGCTCGGCGTACATCCCCTCCTCGCCGCCCCACAGGGCGTCGAAGGCCGGCTGGACGGAGGCGGTGAGGCCGAGGTCGGCGAAGGCGGCGATCGTGTCGGCGGTCAGCATCTCGGCGTGCTCGATCCGGTGCCTGGCACCCCGTACCCGGGCCGGACCGACCTTCTCGGCGGCCGCGCGCACACCGTCGACCACCGAGGTCACGGCGGCGTCCCCGATGGCGTGGAAGCCCGCCTGGAGCCCTTCCTCGGTGCACGCCACCACATGGGCGGCGACGGCCGCGGCGTCCAGGTAGGCGGTACCCGTGTGATCGGCGTCGGTGTACGGGTGCGCCAGACAGGCCGTGTGCGAGCCGAGGGCGCCGTCCACGAAGAGGTCGCCCGCGGCGCCGGCCGCTCCCAGTGCGCGGGCCCTGGTGACGTCCTGCTCCGCCCAGTAGCCGACGACCCGGGGTCCCGTCTCCTCGGCGGCGAGCCGCAGCAGCCCGGTGAAGTCGTCCTCGGAGGAGATCTCCGGGCCCCCGCACTCGTGCACGGAGCCGATCCCGAGCGAGGCCGCGTGCCGGAGGGCGGCGCGCTGGGCCTCCGTACGCTGCTCCGGGGTCACGGCGGTGAACGCGGCGGCGCGTACGGCGTGATGGGCGTCGCGGGTGAGCGGTTCGCCGTCCTGGAACCCGGCCGCCCCGCGGACGCCCGGCGTCAGGTCCAGCAGGGCCGTGGTGGCGACGGCGGAGTGGACGTCGATGCGGCTGAGGTAGAGCGGGCGGCCGCCGGTGGCCTCGTCCAGCTCCGCCCGCCGCGGGGGCCGCCGCTCGGGCCAGCGGGAGGCGTCCCAGCCGTGGCCGAGGAGCACCCGGTCGGCGGGACGGGCGGCGGCGAAGTCCCGTACGCGGGCGAGCGCGTCGCCGAGGGTACGGGCGTCGGAGAGGTCGAGCCCGGTGAGGGCCAGGCCGGTGGCCGTGGTGTGCACGTGGGCGTCGGTGAACGCCGGGGTGACGAGCGCCCCTTCGAGGTCCACCACCTCGTCGACGCCGTCCGAGAACGCGTCGGCGGCGCCCTCCGAACCGACCCAGGCGACCTGTCCGCGCTCCACGACCATGGCGGTGGCGAACGGGTCGGCGGGGCTGTGGACTTCACCGCCGCGCAGCAGCACGGTCCGCGCCGCGCGGGAGCGGTCGTCGTCCTGGCGGTGGGGGCCGCCCGTGTCCGGTCCCGCCCGGCCGGCGGAGCCGGCTGGTGTCGTGCGCGGGGCGCGGTTCGGCTCGGGATCGGTGGCGCTGTCACTCATGGGAACAGTCTCGCCCCTCGGCGGTGCGCCCTCGTGCGCGGGGCCCGGCAGCACGAGCGGCGGCCCGCGGTGTGCGGGGCGGCCGTCAGAGCTTCGGCGGGCGTGCCTCGTACGGCGTCGAGAGGACCACCGTCGTCCGGGTGGACACTCCTGCCAGCGAGCGCAGGCGCGCGAGGAGTTCCTCCAGCTCGTGCGGTGTGGCGACGCGGACCTTGAGGATGTAGTTCTCGTCGCCGGCGACGCTGTGGCAGGCCTCGATCTCCGGGACGTCGGCCAGGCGTTCGGCGATGTCGTCCGGGGCGCTGGGGTCGAACGGTTTCACCGAGATGAAGGCCGTCAACGGCAGTCCCACGGACTCCGGGTCGACGACCGCGGCATAACCCCGGATGACGCCGCGCTGCTCCAGCCGGCGCACCCGCTGGTGCACGGCCGACGTGGACAGACCCGTGGCCTTGCCCAGGTCGGTGTAGCTCATCCGCCCGTCTTCGACGAGCAGCTGCACGATGTGGCGGTCCAGCTCCTCCATGGCGGAGAACCTACAGTGCCCTTGATCCCTCGGGGTACTCAGCAGCGCAGGTCATACCCGCTTCGTGACGCGGGCGGGACCGACGGGCCGAGCGCCCGGGGACAAACCAGTCGGGTCGGGCACCCGCGGACGTCGTGTGACGAACGCCACATGACAGCGGTGTCTTCCGTGATGTTCTCGTGATTACCGCGGAGACGGGACGGGAAGTGCTTGCTGTGGCCGAGGTCGCAGTGCCTTGTCGGCCCACCCGAGGGGGAGTAGCCCATGCAGAGTCTGAAGCGTCCTGGTCGTACCGCGCCCAAGCGGCGGCAGCCGGTCGTCGAGTCCGTACCGGAGGGCGTCGAACCGGACGCACTGGACGGTGAGGAGCTCGACGCGTACGACACCTTCGAGATGTACCGGGTGATCTGCCCGGACTGCGCACAGCCCATCGCTCTCCTCGCGGACGAGGCGAGCCTCCCCGAGCACGCGCTCTGCGCGTCGCCGTGGAACCCCTTCGGCCTCACGGTCTGCGCCGGTACGGGCCGCGCGGCGGGCGACGCCCGGCCCGCCGACGAGACGGCGAAGGTCCAGGAGCAGCACACCGCCCTGCTGTTGACGCTCCCTCAGGGACTCGACTGGCGGACCCAGCCCTTCTCGCACGTCGGCGGCCCCGGTTCGCGGCCCCTGCGGGTGCCGGAGATGCGGCACGAGGCCGCCTGAGCGCCCCTCCGCCGCCCGGCCCCCGCCGCGGAGCCGCAGTTCCTGTCGCGCTTCACACATCTGCCCCGCGCCATGACGCGCTGCCGTGGTGCGGGTTCGGTGCGTCCGGATCCGCCGGGCAAAATCCTCGTGACGGGCAGGATCCCGTACGGACATGATCCCGTGAGAGGAAGGCCCCTCCCAGGGGCCGCCGCGAACTCACGGACGAATTCGGGAGTCGGTGACCTGCCCGGCCCGGGAGGCGTTGGCCCGGTATGACCCCCACATACGCAGAACCGGGCCATACCTACACGGAGCCGAGCCGCCGCCGACTGCTTCTCCTCCCCGCAGAATCGGTTCCCCAGGGGACGCAAGGGGCTCAGGAGACCCATGGACCCCACAGGGACCAGGCGAACCAGCGCCCCCAGGAACCCCAGTGGACGCGCGTGGCCCAGGCGCCGCAGGAGTCACAGGAACCACATGTGGCCCACCAGCCCCCGGACCCGCCCATCTACCGTGCGATGGTCCGCGCCTGGGCCGACCGGGGCCGCACCCTGCCGGGCTGCCACGACCCGGAGTGGGCCAGGCTCGTGGCCCCCTCGCCCATGTACGCGTACCGGCGGTTCAGCGCGACTCGGGACCCGCGAGGTGACGGGCGATGACCATCCGCTGGATCTGATTGGTGCCCTCGACGATCTGCAGCACCTTGGCCTCGCGCATGTACCGCTCGACCGGGAAGTCCGCGGTGTAGCCGTACCCGCCGAGTACCTGGACGGCGTCGACGGTGACCTGCATCGCGGTGTCGGTGCAGAACAGTTTCGCCATGGCCGCCTGCCGGGCGAAGGGCCGTCCCGCGTCACGCAGCCGGGCCGCCGCGAGATACAGCGAGCGGCCCGCCTCGATCCGGGTCGCCATGTCCGCGAGCATGAAGCGCAGGCCCTGGAAGTCCGCGATCGGCCGGCCGAACTGCTCGCGCCCCGTGGCGTAGGCGACCGCCTCGTCCAACGCGGCCTGGGCGACTCCGACGGCGCACGCCGCGATACCGAGCCGCCCGGAGTCCAGCGCGGACAGGGCGATCGCGAAGCCCTGCCCCTCCTCGCCGACGCGCCGGTCGTCGAGGACCCGCACCCCGTCGAAGTGGACCTGCGCGGTCGGCGAGCCCTTCATTCCCATCTTCTTCTCGGGCGCCGCGGCGCTCAGCCCCTCGGCGTCACCGGGCACCAGGAACGCCGTGATGCCCCGGGGCCCCTCGCCGCCGGTCCGCGCGAGCACCGTGCAGAAGTCCGCGACCCCGCCGTGCGTGATCCACGCCTTGGTGCCGGTCAGCACCCACGGCCGGCCGGCCGACGTCTCGTCCCGCACGGCCTTCGTCCGCAGTGACGCCGCGTCCGAACCGGAGGCCGGCTCCGAGAGGCAGTAGGCGCCCAGGAGGCCGCCACCGAGCATCTTCGGGAGGTGCTCGGCCCGCTGCTCCTCGGTGCCGTAGTTGGCGAGGGCGTGGCAGGCGAGCGAGTGCACGCTGACGCCGAGACCCACGGTGAGGCGGACCGCCGCGAGCTCTTCGAGGACCTGGAGGTAGACCTCGTACGGCTGGTCCCCGCCGCCGTACTCGGAGTCGTAGGGAAGGCCGAGCAGTCCCGACTCCGAGAGCAGTGTGAAGACCTCCCGCGGGAAGCTTCCGTCGTCCTCCTCCTCGGCCGCCTTCGGGGCGATCTCACGCTGCGCGATGTCGCGGACGAGCGAGATCAGATCCCGGGCCTCGTCCGTGGGCAGCTGACGGTCCACCGGCTGCGGGGCGCGGTCAGGCATGGCGACGCTCTCCTCCCTGTCGGGCACTTCGGCGATCGCACACCTGGGTGGGGCTGCCCCGCCTGGTCTCACTGGACACGGCCGGTGCTCGCGCCCCCGGGTCACGGAAGCGGCTGATCAGCGGCTGTGCGCAGTGAGTATGCCCGATCCGGGGCATCGAGTCACCAGTTAACGACCGCTTACTCAAGAGTAAAGAATTCCCGGGCCGGACAGGACCGCCCGGAGCCCGGCCGGGCCGACTCGGAACAGGGATGGTCCGAACCATTGACCAACTGGTCTAGTCCTCCTACTGTTCCGCTGCAAACGCTTAACCGCGTTCATGCCAATCGGCGCCTGTTCCCCTCTCCCCCACGAGGAGACCCGATGCTCACCTCACTCCGCCCCCGCGTCCGGCTCCGGGCGCTCCTGTCCGCCGCGTGTTGCGCCGCCCTCGGCGCCGGCCTGCTCGCCGGCGCGGGCACGGCGACCGCCGCCGGTACGGCCGGTACGACCGAGAAGGCCGCCCCCACAGCGGCCGGCTCCACGACGGCGGACACGCCCACGGCCGCCGGCTCCAAGGTCGTCGGATACTTCACCGAATGGGGCACGTACGACCGGAAGTACCTGGTCAAGAACGTCCAGACATCCGGCTCCGCGGCCAAGCTGACCCACATCAACTACGCCTTCGGCAACGTCACCGGCGGCAAGTGCGCGATGGGCGACTCCTACGCGGCCACCGAGCGGACCCACACCGCCGACGAGTCGGTCGACGGGGTCGCCGACACCTGGGACCAGCCCCTGCGCGGCAACTTCAACCAGCTGCGCGAGCTGAAGGCCAAGAACCCGAACCTCAAGGTCCTGTGGTCCTTCGGCGGCTGGACCTGGTCCGGGGGCTTCACGGAGGCCGCCAAGGACCCCGCGGCCTTCGCCCAGTCCTGCTACGACCTGGTCGAGAACTCGAAGTGGGCGGACGTCTTCGACGGGATCGACATCGACTGGGAGTACCCCAACGCCTGCGGCCTCACCTGTGACACCAGCGGACGGGACGCGTACACGAAGCTGATGTCGGCGGTCCGCGCCAAGTTCGGCGGCTCCGCGCTGGTCACCTCGGCGATCCCGGCCGACGCCACCGCAGGCGGCAAGCTGGAGGCGACGGACTACGCCGGCGCCGCCCAGTACGTCGACTGGTACAACCCGATGACGTACGACTTCTTCGGCGCCTGGGACGCGACAGGGCCCACGGCTCCGCACTCCGCGCTGAACTCCTACCCGGGCATCCCGAAGGAGGAGTTCAACACCGCCGCCACGATCGCCAAGCTCAAGGACCTGGGCGTACCGGCCTCGAAGCTGCTGCTCGGCATCGGCTTCTACGGCCGCGGCTGGACCGGCGTCACCCAGGACACACCCGGCGGCACGGCGACCGGCCCGGCGGCCGGAACGTACGAGCAGGGCATCGACGACTACAAGGTGCTCAAGACGAAGTGCCCGGCCACCGGCACGGTGGGCGGCACGGCGTACGCCAAGTGCGGTGGCGACTGGTGGAGTTACGACACCCCGGCGACCATCGCCGAGAAGATGAGCTACAAGAACGCGCAGGACCTGGGCGGCACGTTCTTCTGGGAGCTGAGCGGTGACACGTCGGACGGCGAGCTGATCAAGGCGATCAACTAGCCACAGCGGCGGCAGGACGTCGGGGCGGGGGTCCACCAGTGGGCCCCCGCCCCCGTTCGCGTACCGGGGTGTTCACGTGTCGGGGCATTCACGTGTCGGGGTGTTCAGGTGTCCCGGCGGGCGGCCCGCGGGGCCGGATAGGAGACGTCCAGCTCCTCGACGGCGCGCATCGTGCCGCCGAGCATCTTCACCAGCAACTCGCGCATGAGGTCGCGTGACAGGCCGCAGTGGTCGATCCAGTCGAGGGTGGTCCCCTCCACGCTGCACAGCCAGCCGAGCAGCGCCATCCGGGGCAGCGGGCCCACCTTCCGTCGCCCGTACGCCCCTTCGGCGATGGTCTCGACGATGGCTTCCCGCACGCCCTCCCGTATGGCGTGCACCTCGGCGTCGAATCCGACGCCGCCGCTGATGATGGTCCGGTACGCGGCCTGGTTGTGCTCGGCGTAGCGGAGATACCCGTCGATGGTGCGGTGCACCCGTTCCTCGGGGGGCAGTTCGAGACCGCCGGCCGCCCGGGAGATCAGATCCGCCACCGAGTCCTCGACGATCGCCAGGTAGTAGCCCCGCTTGGACCGGAAGTAGTAGTAGATCAACCCCTTGGCCACATGCGCCTGTTTGGCGATGTCGTCCATCGACAGCGCGTCGTAGGACGTGTCGGCGAACAACTTCCGTCCGATGGCGATGAGTTCGGCTCGGCGCGCCATGGAGCGGTCGGTGCCGCGCACTCCTGGGCGGTCGACGTCGCGCTGTGGGCTGTTACTCAATTCCGGACCTGGTCTCCAACTGCGAGCAAGACATGCGCAGTATGGCAGAGCCGTACGATCGGCCCGTTCGATCCCGCCCTCGCCGTGCACCGGCCTGCGGGCGCCCCGGCGGCGGACCGGACGGGCCCTGGCGTCAGACCAGGCCGAGCTGCGTCACGAACATCGCGAGCACCAGCACGAAGGTCCAGCCCATGACGTGCTCGAAGATGTTCGGCCCGTCGTCCTTGGGGCCGCCCGTACGGGCACGGACGCGTCCTGCGGTGACAGAGTTCGTGGTCATGGCGGCTCGCTCACGATCGACTTCGGATGGATCCCCCCGCTGATCCGTCCACCTTGCCACCGAATCGGGCATTTGCGGGGGAGAGCTTGGTCACGCGGGGCGGCCCCTCGTCGCGCGAGGAGCCGCCCCGGACCGGAGCTAGCGAACGCCCACGGCCGCCAGGGCCTGGCGCTGGCGGGCCGTGGGGCGGGCCGGGAAGTAGAGGTAGCAGACCCCGCCGGTGCCGGAGACCACGGTCCCGGCGGCGTTGTACCTCTTCGTACGGAGCCAGATGTTCTCCCACTCGCGCCGCCGGTAGACGCGCCGTACCGCGTCGTTGTCGGGCGCGGCCGGGTCGTTGGCGATCACGTCGCCGTCGGCGGTGAAGCCGACGACCGTCATCAGATGCCCCGAGGTGCCGTACCCCGCGCCGGTCAGCTCGGACGCCAGGAACGACTGGGAGGTGATGGCCGGGACACCGGCGGCGATCAGCGTCTCCAGGTCGGTGAGCGAGCCGAGCCTGGTCACCACGCCCTGGAGATCCTTGTACGTCGCGGCGTACGCGGCGTTGAAGGGCCAGTTGCCGCACCCTTCGTACTGGTAGTCGAACGTGTACCGGGCCGCGTGGCACACCTGCGGGTCCGCGTACTCGGGCTTGACCCAGGCCAGCGCCTCGGCCGTGGGCCTGCGCCCCCAGTACTCGATGATCATCTGTGAGGAGGTGGGGCTGCACCAGGCCTCGCCGCCGTTGTCGTACTCCGGGTACTGCCCCACGTGGATCTCCTGCGAGTAGCGCGGCACCGTCAGCTCCCGCGCGACACCCGGCGCCGACGCCGGGACGGTGAAGCGGTCCGGCACGTCGGAGCCCATCGCGCCCAGCCGCCACACGGTCGGTGTGACCTTCGTACCGGGCTTGCGGTAGAGGGTCAGCCGCAGCCGGTAGGACACCAGGCGCAGCCCCGAGGCCGCGTCGTCGATGGCGAAGGTGTCCGTCCAGACGCTGCTCCTCCCGTCGCTCTGGTCGTCGACCGAGGTCCGCCGGATGTCCTGGTCGCCGGCCGCCCAGCGGCCCATCACGTACCAGGGGGTGTCCGTGCCGTCGGAGTACGCGCCGGTCAGCTCGATCTGGAGCCAGGTGCCCGCCGGGGTGCGCGCGTTCCAGGAGGCGATGGCCTCGGCGGCGGGGACGCCGAGCCGGTGGACCGGTGAGGTCCAGCGCGCGTACTCCCAGGTGGTGGTCGTGCCGGTGTGCGGGTCCCGGTAGTCGCTGCGGCCCTCGGGGGTCGCGATCTCCAGCCCCGGTCGGGCCCCCGCCACGGCACGGGTCCCCGCCGCGGTGCCGTCGCGCCAGTCGCCGTACGAGGTCCAGGCATGGTTGTCCACGAGGCCGGAGGGCGCTTTCGACGGGGCGGCGGGCGGGGCCCCGGCGGGGCGGCTCCTCCCGTCCGCGGCGGCTGCCGGGCTCGCCACTCCGGCGGTGGCCGCCGCCACCGCCGCGGCCAGGACGGTTCTACGGGTCGGCTGTTCGGCGCTGGTCATGGACGGGACCCCCTGGTGTCCGGAAACGGGCTGGTCACATGTACGGGCGATGTGTGGGTGTGCGCCAACTATGGAACGCGATCACGGCTTCTGCCAGCACTTCCGGCGTCGCGCCGCCGACCAATATTGGTCGAGACCACTGACACGCCTATGCCCGCCCGCACCCGCCCGTACCCGCCCGGTCTCGGCCGGGGCCGCCGCGGAGGTCTCGGTAGGGTGTCCGTGTTTCTCCGGAAAGGAACTCCCATCCGCCTCCAGACGCTCGCCCGCCGGCTGCGACGGCTGCCGCCGTCCTGCGGACCCGTCCGGCTCGTCGGCGTCGACGGCCACGCGGGCTCAGGAAAGACCACGTTCACGCGGCACCTGGCCGAGGCGCTGGACGGCGCTCCCGTGCTGCACCTGGACGACATCGCCACCCACGAGGAGCTCTTCGCGTGGACCGGGCGGCTGCTCCGGGAGGTCGTCGAGCCGCTGGAGCGCGGGGAGCCGGCGCGCTACCAGCCGTACGACTGGCAGGTGCGCGCCTTCGGGCCGGGCCGGACCCTGCCGCCCGCGCCCGTGGTCCTCGTCGAGGGGGTCGGCGCGGGCCGCCGAGCGCTGCGGCCCCGGCTGGCGGGGCTGCTGTGGATGGAGGTGTCCCCGGAGGACGCATGGGCGCGCGGGCGCCTGCGGGACGGCGCGGCACAGGGCGACTTCTGGGCACAGTGGGTTCCCGCCGAGCGGCGGCATTTCACCGAGGACCCCTCCGAACCGTTCGCCGACCTTCGGGTACGGCAGTGTTCAGACGGATATGAGGTACTGCCGGGACCTGCTGGGACGTCGGCGAGGAGGCTTCTCATGACAGACCGTGACGGGCCGACGTCTGTGTGCTGAACTTGTGAAGACCGCTGTCCGAGAAGTTGCCTGAGTGCTCCAACTCGGCTTGACCGAGGGGCCGTACAGGTCTTACGTTCTCAATGTGCGGCCCTCCAAGGCCGCCCCGTCGACGCGAAGCCCCCGGTTGTTCCCCCGTGATCGGGGGCTTCGTTCTGCCCGCAGCCGTTCCGCGGATGCTCCGAGGCGCTGTTCGCTCACCCTCAGTGACCGTCCTGAGTGCGTCCCCTCGGCTCCCACCTCGAAGAACACGTCGTGCGGCACCCTACGGCCCGGCGCTCCCCCGCAGGTACGATGCCTCTTGGTGCGACCTTCGGACGGTTGCTCTCCGCACCGCACGCAACTCCCGTCCGCGGCACAGCGGTTCGAGCGGTTCGACGAAGACTGCCGACGGGCACCGGCCCGCCCGGTGATCAACGGGGGCACGGTTTGTGGGGGACGTGATGGACTTCGGCACGCAGGGCCCCGAGGCCCCGGCCGACCTCGCCTGGCTGCGAGGTGTGGATGCATACACGATGGGGGCCTACCCCCAGGCGGAGGAGGAGTTCCGCGCCGCGGTCCGGATGGATCCGGGCATGGCGGACGGCTGGCTCGGACTGCACGCGCTGCGCGTCGACACGACGACGGCTCTGCTGCGGATGTTCCGGCACCGCGACCGCTTCGGGGAGCAGCGCACCCGGCACCGGCGCACGCTCAACTCCTGGTACTGGCTGGGCTGGTGGGTACAGCCGGTCCTCGAGTCGCCTCGCGATCTGCTGCTCGCGCACTCCTCGCACTGGCTCGACGGACGCCATGTGCCGGAGCTGGACCGGGCGTTGGCGGGTCTGCCCCCGGTGGACACGGACCCGCAGGTCCGGTTCCTGCACGCCTGCCGGGCCTATCTCGTCAAGGACTGGGAGCAGTTGGTCCGGCACACGGACCCGCTGATCGACGACGCGATGCTGGGCATCGAGGCGGGTCTGTTCGGCGGGATGGCCCGCGTACGCCTGGAGATGTACGGGCAGGCCGAGCCGTTGCTGTCGTCCGCGCTGATGCGCTGTCGCAGCGAGCAGCCGCAGCGCAAGGAGCTGCGGTACTGGCTGGCGCGGGCGCACGAGGGCACGGGCCGCTCCGCGGCGGCTCTCCCGCTGTACCGGGCGGTGCACCGGGTCGACCCGGCGTTCATGGACACCTCGGCCCGGCTCGCCGCGATCTCCGAGGGCGACGGGTACGACGAGACGGCCGACCTCGCGGCGATCACGCTCACCGGGGTCGGGCAGGACATCCTGGACGGCCCCGACGGCGTCGACCCGCTGTTCGGCGCCGAGGGCCGGGACCTGAAGCTGTCGGAGCCCGACCTGCCGCCTCCCGGCGGGCTGCCGTCCGAGTCGGACCGGGCCCGTGAGAAGGCGATCGTGCCGGTGCTGCCGCCGCATCTGCCGACCGGGCCCACCGATCCCGCGCTCCTTGAGGAGGCGCTGTCCGAGCTGGAGGGCATGGTCGGTCTCGAACCGGTGAAGCGCCAGGTCAAGGCGCTCTCGGCGCAGCTGAACATGGCGCGGCTGCGGGCCGGCCAGGGGCTGCCGGTCCAGCCGCCGAAACGGCATTTCGTGTTCTCCGGGCCCTCCGGCACCGGCAAGACCACGGTGGCCCGCATCCTCGGCCGGGTCTTCTACGCGCTGGGGCTGCTCGGCGGCGACCATCTCGTCGAGGCCCAGCGGGCCGACCTGGTGGGCGAGTATCTCGGCCAGACCGCCGTGAAGGCCAACGAGCTGATCGACTCCGCGATCGGCGGGGTGCTCTTCGTGGACGAGGCGTACTCGCTCTCCAACTCGGGGTACGGCAAGGGTGACGCGTACGGCGACGAGGCGTTGCAGGTCCTGCTGAAGCGGGCCGAGGACAACCGGGACCACCTGGTGGTGATCCTGGCGGGCTATCCGGAGGGCATGGACCGGCTGCTGGCCGCCAACCCCGGGCTGTCGTCCCGCTTCACGACCCGCGTGGACTTTCCCTCGTACCGTCCGCTCGAACTCACCTCGATCGGTGAGGTGCTGGCCGCGGAGAACGGTGACGTGTGGGACGAGGAGGCGCTGGACGAGCTGCGGTCCATCAGTGGGCACGTGGTCGATCAGGGGTGGATCGACGAGCTCGGGAACGGGCGGTTCCTGCGGACGCTGTACGAGAAGAGCTGTGCGTACCGGGATCTGCGGTTGTCGGGGTATCCGGGGCATCTCACCCGGGACGATCTGTCCACGCTTCGGCTGGCTGATCTGATGCAGGCGTACGGGGAGGTGCTGTCGGGGCGGGGTCCGCAGGCCCCTCCGGGGGTTTGACGGCGACGAGACCGGTGGCCGGCCCGGTGTGCCCGCGGCGGACCGCGGCGGAGCCGCACATGGCCCAGCCCCCGCGACCCCGAAAGCCACGGGTGCGGGTCCGTCGTGGCTCGGCGCGCAGTTCCTCGCGCCCCTAAAAACCCGCCGGTGCGGCTTGGCACAGCCCGCAGCGGAGTCGCACAGAGCCACACCCGTGCGGGTTCATCGTGGCTTGGCGCGGAGTTCCCCGCGCCCCCAAAAGCCCGCCGGTGCGGCCTTGGCACGCCACGCGGCAGAGCCCCGCAAAGCCACACCCGTGCGGGTTCATCGTGGCTTGGCGCGCAGTTCCCCGCGCCCCCAAAAGCCCACCGGTGCGGCTTGGCACAGCCCGCAGCGGATCCGCACATGGCCACACCCGTGCGGGTTCGTCGTGGCTTGGCGCGCAGTTCCCCGCGCCCCTAAAAACCCGCCGGTGCGGCTTGGCACAGCCCGCGGCAGATCCGCACATGGCCACACCCGTGCGGGTTCGTCGTGGCTTGGCGCGCAGTTCCCCGCGCCCCCAAAAAAAGCCCGTCGCAGCGGCGTCGCGCATGCTGCAGCCCCCACGGCCCTGTAAGCCCACTGGTGCGGGTCGGCAGGGGCGCGGGGGCTGGGTCAGCTGGCCAGGGCCTGGTCCGGGGTTTCCTTGCGGGGGTCGGTCACGCGGACCGTGGTGGGTGTGCGGTGGGCCGGGTCTCGGACCTCGCCCACCAGGAGTTCCAGTACGTCCTCCATGGCGACCAGGCCGAGGACCCGGCCCGAGGCGTCGGCGACCTGCGCGAGGTGCGTCGCGGCGCGGCGCATCACGGTCAGGGCGTCGTCCAGCGGCAGCTCGGCGCTGAGGGTCGTCATGGGGCGCCAGACCTGCTGCGGCACGGCCCGCTCGGACTCCTCCACGTCGAGTACGTCCTTCACGTGCAGATAGCCCATGAAGGCGCCGTTCTCCGCGACCACCGGGAACCGTGAGAACCCGGTGCGGGCGGTGAGTTCGACGACCTGCCCCGGGGTGACCGAGGGCCCCACGCTGACCAGGGACTCCCGGTCGAGGAGGACGTCGGTGACCGGGCGGGAGCCCAGCTCCAGGGCGTCCTCCAGGCGCTCCTGCTCCCCCGGGTCGAGGAAGCCGGCCTGCCCGGCGTCCTCCACGAGCCGGTTGAGCTGCTCGCTGGTGAAGACCGCCTCGACCTCGTCCCTGGGCTCGACACCGAAGAGCTTCAGGATGACCCGGGCGCAGGCACCGAGGCCCACGGTGACCGGCTTGCAGAGCCGGGCGAAGGCGACCAGACCGGGGCTGAGCCACAGCGCGGTCTTCTCGGGGGCGGCCATCGCCAGGTTCTTCGGCAGCATCTCGCCCACCACCAGGTGGAGAAAGACGATCGCGGCGAGGGCGATGACGTACCCGAGCGGGTGGATCATGCCCTCGGGCAGGTGCACGGCGTGGAAGACCGGCTCCAGGAGATGCGCCACGGTGGGTTCGGCGACCGCGCCCAGTGTCAGCGAGCAGATCGTGATGCCGAACTGCGCGGCGGCCATCATGTGCGGCAGGTTCTCCAGGCCGTACATGACCTGCCGGGCCCGTGCCGTGCCGAGCGGTTCGATCTGGCTGCGCCGTACGGAGACCAGAGCGAACTCGGCGCCGACGAAGAACCCGTTGGCCAGCACGAGGAGCCCGGCGAACAGGAGTTGGAGCACGCTCATCGGACCGCCTCCACCGCGGTGGCGGAAGCCGGGCCCGGAACGGTGACGGAAGCGGCCCCGGGCCCCGGACCGGACCCCGGCCCGGACCCTGTCTCGGGCGGATCCGTTTCGGGCGCCCCGGCCCCGGCGGTCCTCACCAGCCGGACCCGTTCGGCCCGGTAGTGCCCGACCTGGCGCACCGAAAGGCGCCAGCCGGGGAGTTCGGCCCGGTCACCGGGTGCCGGGATACGTCCCAGCAGGTCGGCGACGAGGCCCGCGACCGTCTCGTACGGGCCCTCGGGGACGTCCAGGCCGATGCGCAGGAGGAGGTCGACGCGGCAGCTGCCGTCGGCGTCCCAGGCGGGCCTGCCGTCCTCGGGCGGCGCCGCGGCGAGTTCCGGCACGTCCTGTCCGTCGTGTTCGTCGCGGACCTCGCCGACGAGTTCCTCGACGATGTCCTCCAGGGTGACGACCCCGGCGGTGCCGCCGTACTCGTCGACGACCACGGCGATGGGCTGCTCGTTGCGCAGCCGCTCCAGGAGGGGCTGCACGGGCAGGGTCTCCGGGACGAGCAGCGGCGCCTGGGCGATCCGGGTGACCGACGTGCGCAGCCGGTCGTGCGCGGACACCGCGAGGGCGTCCTTGAGGTGCACCATGCCGACGATCTCGTCGATCCGCTCCCGGTAGACGGGGAAGCGGGAGAGACCGGTGGCGCGGGTGAGGTTGACGACGTCCTCGGCGGTCGCGGAGGACTGGAGTGCGCTGACCTTCACCCGGGGGGTCATGACGTGCTGGGCGGTGAGGCCGGCCAGGGACAGTGTCCGTACGAACAGGTCCGCGGTGTCCTGCTCCAGCGCGCCGGCCTCGGCCGAGTGCCGGGCGAGCGAGACGAGCTCGCCGGGGGTACGGGCCGAGGCCAGTTCCACGGCGGGCTCGACGCCCAGTGCGCGGACGAGCCGGTTGGCGACGGAGTTCAGCGCGGCGATCACCGGCCGGAACAGGGTCGAGAAGGCGTGCTGCGGACCGGCGACGAACCGCGCGACCTGCATGGGCTTGGACACCGCCCAGTTCTTGGGCACGAGCTCGCCGATCACCATCTGCACGGCCGAGGCCAGCAGCATGCCGACGACCACGGCGACACCGGGTACGGCGCCTTCCGGGATGCCGAGGGCGGTGAACGGGCCGTGCAGCAGCTCGGCGAGCGCCGGTTCGGCGAGCATGCCGACGACCAGCGAGGTGATGGTGATGCCGAGCTGCGTGCCGGACAGTTGGAAGGACAGCTCCTTGAGGGAGTTGACGACGGTACGGGCCCGTCGGTCACCCTCGGCGGCGGCCTTCTCGGCGTCGGGGCGCTCCACCGTGACGAGGCCGAACTCGGCCGCCACGAAGAAGCCGTTGGCGAGGATCAACAGGAACGCCGCCCCGAGGAGCAGCAGGGGGATGGTCATGCCGCCGCCTCGATATGTCGGGAGGGGGCGGCGCAGGTACTACAGGACGATCCGTCCATCGCTGGAGGGAGTCACTCCTCGAATAGCAGGGGGCCGCTGAGTTCCGGGTGGGAAGTCAGCGGCGGAAGCGCAACGAAAACGCTTCCGCCAACAGATTAATCAAGACATGGGTGCATGCGGCAAGGGTGGAAGGCCGAGAGTCAGTCGTGATGTTCGTCGTGCGGCCCGTCGCCGCGCCCGTCCTGCCCCTCCCGGCCGCCGAGGGAGCGGGCCGCAGCGAGGGCGCGCAGGGCACGGGCGTCGCTGATCGCGCGCGCCTTGGCGATGCCCGGCTGGATGCCGAGCGCGGGCAGGCTGGTGCCGTCGCTGAGGTCCAGGAAGACCCAGGCGTCCCCGGGACGCAGGTTGACCTGCAGGATCTCCTCCCAGGCCAGCCGGCGCCCGCTGACGATGTTGACGACGGTGACCCCGGCCTCGTCGGCGACGACCTTCGGACGGGCCAGCAGCACGAGCACCCCGAAGAGCAGCGCCCCGGTGAAGACGAAGCTCAGCCGCTCCCCCGGGCCCAGCTTCTCCAGCAGCAGCGCGACCGTGGTGATGACCACAAAGATCGCGGCGCCCGCGGTCAGCAGCACGGCGCGGGTACGGCCGGGCCTGAAGGTCACGGGGAGGGCGGGCGGCTCTGGTGCGTCCGGTGCGTCCGGCATGGCGAAGCTGTTCCTAGCGTTTCCGGTGGGCTGCGTCTGACGGTGGTCCCGGGTTCCCGGTGGTGCCGCGGGCGCTCAGAGGCGGCAGGCGTGGATGGCAGTGGTCAGGATGGCCCGCGCGCCGATGTCGTACAGGTCGTCCATGATCCGCTGGGCTTCCTTCGACGGGACCATGGCGCGTACGGCGACCCAGCCCTCGTTGTGGAGCGGCGAGACGGTCGGCGACTCCAGGCCCGGGGTGAGCGCGACGGCCTTCTCCAGCTGCTCGACGCGGCAGTCGTAGTCCATCATCACGTAGGTCCGCGCGACGAGGACGCCCTGGAGGCGGCGCAGGAACTGCTGGACCTTGCGCTCGGTGTCGGTGTCCCCGGCGCTCTCCGCGCCGGTGCGGCGGATGACGGTGGCCTCGGACTTCATGATCGGGTCGCCGAAGACCTCCAGGCCCGCGTTGCGCAGCGAGGTGCCGGTCTCGACGACGTCCGCGATGACCTCGGCGACACCGAGTTCGATGGCCGTCTCGACGGCGCCGTCGAGGTGCACGACGGACGCGTCGACGCCCTGGTCTGCGAGGTACTTGGCGACGATGCCCTCGTACGAGGTGGCGACGGTCTTGCCGGCGAGGTCCTCGACGGCGGTGGCCGTGCCGGGCTTGGTCGCGAAGCGGAAGGTGGAGCGGGCGAAGCCGAGCGGCAGGATCTCCTCCGCCTCGGCCGCGGAGTCGATGAGCAGGTCGCGGCCGGTGATGCCGATGTCGAGCTTGCCGGAGGAGACGTAGATCGCGATGTCGCGGGGGCGGAGGTAGAAGAACTCGACCTCGTTCTCCGGGTCGACGATCCTGAGCTCCTTGGCCTCCCGGCGCTGCTGGTAGCCGGCCTCATGCAGCATCTCCCCCGCGGGACCTGACAGGGAACCCTTGTTGGGGACGGCGATGCGCAGCATGAGGTCGGCTTCCTTCGTTCGTGCGGGTTGCGGGGGATTGCGGGTGCGGGCAGCGCGTGGGCGCGCGACGGCTCAGAGGTGGGCGTACACGTCGTCCAGGGTGATGCCGCGAGCGACCATCATCACCTGGACGTGGTAGAGCAGCTGCGAGATCTCCTCGGCGGCTGCTTCCTTGCCCTCGTGCTCCGCGGCCATCCATACCTCGGCGGCCTCTTCGACGACCTTCTTGCCGATGGCATGGACCCCCTTGCCGACCAGCTCAGCGGTGCGGGAGGTGGCGGGGTCGCCGGTGGCTGCCTTGTGCTGGAGCTCGGTGAAGAGCTCCTCGAAAGTCTTCTTGGACATGGTGGTCCTCACCCTACGCGCTCACGGGCCCGCGTCAGCGCCAGGGTTCGGATACCGAGCGCAGGGTGGCCGCGGTCGCCACGGCCGCCGTCACCGCCTCGTGCCCCTTGTCCTCGTTCGAGCCCTCGATGCCGGCGCGGTCCAGGGCCTGCTCCTCGGTGTCGACGGTCAGCACGCCGAAGCCGACGGGGACGCCGGTGTCGACGGAGACCTGGGTGAGGCCCTGGGTGACGCCCTGGCACACGTACTCGAAGTGGGGGGTGCCGCCGCGGATGACGACGCCGAGCGCGACGATCGCGTCGTAGCCGCGGCCCGCGAGGACCTTCGCGACGACCGGCAGCTCGAAGCTGCCGGGGACCCTCAGGAGGGTCGGCTCGTCGATGCCCAGCTCGCGCAGGGCGCGCAGGGCCCCGTCGACGAGTCCGTCCATCACCTTCTCGTGCCACTGCGCCGCGATGACGGCGACCCTCAGGTCACCGCAGTTGCGTACGGACAGTTCGGGTGCGCCCTTGCCGCTCACGTCTGTGTCTCCTCGTGCCGTGCTGTGCCGTTGCTGACTGCTTGATTACTGATTGCTGATTGCTGATTGCTGATTGCTGATTGCTCGATACCGGATACGGGTTACGGATACGGGTTACGGGTCACTGGTTGCCGCAGGCGGACACGGTGGTCGTGTCCAGCCAGGGCAGGTCGTGCCCCATCCGGTCCCGCTTGGTGCGCAGATACCGGAGGTTGTGCTCGCCCGCGGTGACGGGCATCGGCTCGCGGTCGGTGACGTCGAGGCCGTGCCGGACGAGCGCGGCGGTCTTGTCGGGGTTGTTGGTCATCAGCCGCAGGCTGCGCACGCCGAGGTCCTCCAGGATCTGCGCGCCGGCCGCGTAGTCCCTGGCGTCGGCGGGCAGGCCGAGTTCGAGGTTGGCGTCGAGGGTGTCGCGGCCGCGCTCCTGGAGCTCGTACGCGCGCAGCTTGGACAGGAGCCCGATGCCGCGGCCCTCGTGGCCGCGGAGGTAGACCACGACGCCGCGGCCCTCGGTCTGGATGCGCTCCAGTGAGGCTTCGAGCTGGGGGCCGCAGTCGCAGCGCAGCGAGTGGAAGACGTCGCCGGTGAGGCATTCGGAGTGCAGCCGTACGAGGACGTCGTCGCCGGCGCCGATCTCGCCGTGCACCAGCGCGACATGCTCGACGCCGTCCACGGTGGAGCGGTAGCCGTAGGCCGTGAACTCACCGAAGGCGGTGGGCAGTCGGGTCCTGGCCTCACGGCGGACCGTGGGCTCGGCGGTGCGGCGGTAGGCAATCAGGTCCTCGATGGAGATGATCGTCAGTCCGTGCTTGCGGGCGAACGGGATCAGCTCGGGCAGGCGCAGCATCCGCCCGTCCTCGCCCGCGATCTCGACGATGGCGCCGGCCGGGCGCAGGCCCGCGAGCCGGGCGAGGTCGACGGCCGCCTCGGTGTGGCCGTTGCGCACGAGGACGCCGCCGGGCTTGGCGCGCAGCGGGAAGATGTGTCCGGGGCGTACGAAGTCGGCCGGCCCGGCCTCTCCCTGCGCGAGCAGTCGCAGGGTGGTGGCGCGGTCGGCGGCGGAGATGCCGGTGGTCACGCCGTAGGCGGGGCCCGCGTCGACGGAGACCGTGAAGGCCGTCCGCATCGACTCGGTGTTGTTCTCGACCATCTGCGGGAGCTGGAGGCGGTCGAGCTCGTCGCCCTCCATGGGCGCGCAGATCAGACCGCGGCACTCGCTCATCATGAAGGCGATGATCTCGGGCGTCGCCTTCTCGGCGGCGATGACGAGGTCGCCCTCGTTCTCGCGGTCCTCGTCGTCGACGACCACGACGGGACGGCCCGCGGCGATGTCCGCGACGGCCTTCTCCACCGGGTCGAGGGCGAAGTCCGAGGTGTCCTGGTCGTGTCCGGTGCTGTACCAGACCGGCGCGCTTGTCATACCGGGGCTCCTTCCAGGAGGGGCTGCCCGGCCTTGCGGGAGCGCAGCCACCAGTCGCGCATGCCCCACAGGACGAGCGCGCCGTAGATGATGTAGACGAATCCGGAGAAGGCGAAGCCGTTGGCGAAGTTGAGCGGCACGCCCACCAGGTCGACGAGCAGCCAGGCGAACCAGAACTCGACCATGCCGCGGGCCTGGGCGTACATCGCGACGACGGTGCCGACGAAGATGTAGGCGTCGGGCCAGGGGTCCCAGGAGAGCGACGGGTACGCGGTGAACAGGTTCGCCACCGCGACGGTGCCCACGGCCGCGCCGCCGAGCAGGTACGCGCGTTCGTGCCAGGTGGCGAACCGGACGGCGATCGAGCCGTCCTGGGCGCCGCCCTTCCCGCGGTTCCACTGCCACCAGCCCCACAGGGCGACGGCCATGACCACCAGTTGCTTGCCCGCGCTGCCCGAGAGGTGGGCGGTCGCGAAGGCCGTGAGGAGGATGGCGCCGGACAGGAACTGGACGGGCCAGGTCCAGATGGAGCGGCGCCAGCCGAGCGCGAGGCCGACCAGACCGATCACGTTGCCGGTCATGTCGGACCACTTGATGTGCTGGCCGAAGAGCGTGAACGCCTCGGAGTTGAGCCAGTTCACGGGGTCGCTCCCAAAGTGCCGGGCAGCCCGGCGGGCTGCTCGCCCCGCGCGCCGAGCAGCCGCTCGACGTACTTGGCGATCACGTCGACCTCCAGGTTGACCGGGTCACCGGGCTGTTTGCGGCCCAGGGTGGTCAGGTCGAGGGTGGTCGGGATGAGGCTGACGGTGAAGTGGTCCGGACCCGCGTCGACGACGGTCAGGCTGATGCCGTCGACGGTGATGGAGCCCTTCTCGACGACGTAGCGCGAGAGGTCCGCGGGGAGCGAGATCTTCACGATCTCCCAGTGCTCGGACGGCGTGCGCTCGACGACCTCGCCGGTGCCGTCCACGTGGCCCTGCACGATGTGTCCGCCGAGCCGCTCGCCCACGGCCATGGGCCGTTCGAGGTTGACGCGGGAGCCGACCGCGAGGGCGCCGAGGCTGGAGCGGTTCAGGGTCTCCGCCATCACGTCGGCGGTGAACTCGCCGGCTTCGTGGTCGACGACCGTCAGACAGACGCCGTTGACCGCGATGGAGTCACCGTGACGCGCACCTTCGGTGACCACGGGGCCACGGAGCCGGAAACGCGAGGCGTCGCCGAGCTTCTCGACGGCGGTGACCTCACCCAGCTCTTCAACGATTCCGGTGAACACTTCCCGGGTCCTCCTGCCTCATAGGGCACGGACTCCGGGGCCTGTCGATGACGACAGAGGTGAAACGAGCGGGAACACCGGGGGCGACGCCGCGTGGGACGGCGTGTCCATGTGTCCATGGATCACGTCGAAACAGACGGCGGCGCGCACGAATGCCCGCCCGCCGCGCACTGCCTCCCATCCGGACTTTAACCGTCGGTCCAGGAATTTCACCTGGTCAACCGGCCGCTGGAAGCGACCGGGTCGCGGACTGTAACCGCCGGTTCGGACTTTCACCGACCCCGGAGTGCGCTGCTTCTGGTACAGACTCAGTGTGCCACGCCTGATCGACGCCCATGCGGGTGAATTCTGTGGGCTGGCTCACAAGGTGTACCGATGGACTTCACGGGACACTCGTGACGCGTCGGCTCTCCCATGGGAACGGCGCCTGCCGTGCCCGTCCGTTCCCATGAGCAGGGCGTCTCGCGGTGGTCCACACCTATTGACGCTTTGGTCTAGTCCTCTCTAGGGTCTGCGTGCACCGGCGCCTCTCCGGGTCCGCGTTCGCCGACCCGCCCCAGATCGACCCGGCGGCGGTGACGGTGGCCCTTGCCCCGCCGCCGGGTCTCCTTCCCGGCAGTCACTTCTCCGGTGGTGCGAAGACCTCGTCCTGGGCGCCGTCCCGCGCCATCAGCAGGGCTCCGCGCAGAACGGCACCGCCGCCCAGCGCGCCGGCCCGCACCTCGGTGGGCAGCGGCGCCATCCGGCCGAGCCGGTCCCGCACCCGGGCCGACAGCTCCGCGCCGCCCGCCCGGCCGACCTCGCCCGCGAGAACCACGCAGCCGGGGTCCAGTACGGCGATCACGGACGCGGCGCCGAGCGCGACACGGTCGGCGAGCACGTCGAGGAATTCCGAGGCGGCGGAGGCCGAGGCGGAGGTGGCGGTGTCGGCGTCGGCGTCGGCGTCGGCGTCGGCGGAGCCCGATCCGGCGCGTGAGACCGCCTCCCTCACCAGGGCCGCCGCATGCGGTTCATGGGACACGACGGGCGCCACGAGGCCGTACCGGTGCGCCAGTTCGGCGATCGCCGCGGCGCCCGCGAGGGAGTGGAAGCCGCCCTCGCAGTCCGTCGCGGACGGCAGGCCGCCCGTGCCCGGCACCGGCAGGAAGCCGATCTCGCCGGTGCCGCCGGAGGCACCCCGGCGCAGGACCCCGTCGAGGACCACGGCGGCCCCGATCCCGTGTCCGAGCCAGAGCAGGACGAACGTGTCGCGGTCGCGGGCCACCCCTTCGCGCTGCTCGGCCAGGGCCGCGAGGTTGGTCTCGTTCTCGACGACCACACGGGCCCCGAGCCGTTCCTGGAGGACCGCGGTGAGGCGGCGGTGCCATTCGGGCAGGCCGGTGGAGTCGCGGAGTTCACCGGTGGCAGGGTCGATCAGACCGGGTACCCCGATCCCGACGGTGTGCAGCCGCTCGACACCCGCCTCCTCGGCCGTGCGCTGGACCAGGGCGAGCGCCTGCTCGACGGCGGGCACGGTGGCCGTCTCGTCCGCGATCGGCACCGACGCCTCGGCCAGCACCGCGCCGAGCAGATCGGCGACGACCACGGCCACGCCCTCGGTGCGCACGTCGAGGGCGGCGAGGTGGGCCCGGTCGGCGACGATGCCGTACAGCCGGGCGTTCGGGCCGCGGCGCTGCTCGCCCGACTCCCCCACCACGCCGATCAGCCCGCCCGCGGCGAGGCGTTCGACGAGGTCGGCGACCGAGGGCCGGGACAGGCCGGTCAACTGCTTCAACTGTCCTGCCGTCAAAGGGCCTTCCTGCTGCAGCAGACGCAGGGCGAGCCGGTCGTTGATGGCCCGGGCGGTGCTCGGGGATGCGGGCATGCCGGGATCCTTCCAGATCGGGGCCGTCGGGACCGCGACGACCCCGAAGGCCGCGACGGCCGCCCAGCGTTGACGAAAACATCTATCTATCAGGCAACCTGCCTGATAGTTTACGCCGTCGAAGCGGGAGTCGACGGGCAGGGGCCGGGAAAATGAGTGGTGTGGTCTACGAGCTGCGCGAGGTGAAGCGCTCGCGGTACGCGGTGGCGGCGGTGTTCGCCGTGCACGGCGCTGTCACCGGCTCGTTCGCGACGCGCGTGCCGTGGATCCAGGACCACGCGTCGGTGAGCGCGGGGCAACTCGGCCTGGCGCTCGCCTTCCCCGCGATCGGCGCCTCCGTGTCGATGCCGCTCGCGGGCAGTGTCAGCCATCGCTTCGGAGCCCGCGCGGCCCTGCGCGGGCTCCTGTCCCTGTGGACACTCGCACTCGTCCTGCCCGCCCTCTCCCCGAACCTCCTCACCCTGTGTCTGGCCCTGTTCGTCTACGGCGCCACGGCGGGCATGTCCGATGTGGCGATGAACGCCCTGGGCGTCGAGGTGGAGAACCGGCTGAACAAATCGATCATGTCCGGGCTGCACGGCATGTGGAGCGCGGGCGCCCTGATCGGCTCGGCCGCGGGCACGGTCGCCGCCCACCTCGGTACGGACGCCCGGGTGCACCACGCGCTCGCCGCGGCGACGCTCACCGTGCTCGGCGCCGTCGCCTGCCAGGGCGTACTGGACCTGCGCGCCACCGAGGACGAGCAGGCGCCCCCGCGGTTCGCGCTGCCTCCGAAGTCGGCGCTGCTCATCGGCGCGATCGGCTTCTGCGCGGTGTTCGCGGAGGGGGCGAGCCTGGACTGGTCGGCGGTCTACCTGCGGGACGTCCTCGGCAGTTCCGCGGGGCTCGCCGCCGCGTGCACGACGGGGTTCACGCTCACCATGGCACTCGCGCGGTTCGCGGGCGACGCGGTGGTGGACCGGTTCGGACCGGTGCGTACCGTGCGGGCCTGCGGGCTCCTCGCCACCGTCGGAGCGCTGCTCGTCGTGCTGGCGCAGAACGCGGCCCTGGCGATGACCGGCTTCGCGCTCCTCGGCCTCGGCATCGCCGTGGTCGTGCCGCTCTGCTTCGCCGCGGCGGGGCGCAGCGGCCCCAACCCGGCCCAGGCCATCGCGGGCGTCGCCACCATCACGTACACCTCGGGTCTGATCGCGCCGTCCGCGATCGGTACCGTCGCGGACGCGACGAGCCTGGTGACGTCCTTCGTCCTGGTGACCGTGCTGACCTTCGGACTCGCCGCGCTCGCGGGCGTCCTGCGCGCCAGCGGCCGCACGCCGACCGGTACGGGCGACGCGGGCGATACGGCTGGTGCGGGCGGTACGGGCGACGCGGCCGGCGCGGCCGGCGCGTCGGAGGCGAAGATTCCGGATCGTCGGCCCTGACGCTGCCGCGCTCCCGGCTCCGCCCTACCATGGCGCTGATCTTCACGTACGGAACTTCACCTCCGTGAATCTCAGGTACGGAACCCCAGGTACAGAGAAAGCGAACCCCCACATGGACCTCGGCGTGCGCTGGAAGCTGCACGGTGACGGGCGTACGCCCGCACCCGGAGCGGTCGTCCGCCCCGACGAACGGCTCTCGTGGCCGCGTACGGCCGGGCTCGGTGCCCAGCACGTGGTCGCCATGTTCGGGGCGTCCTTCGTCGCTCCGGTCCTGATGGGCCTGGACCCGAACCTCGCGATCATGATGTCGGGCGTCTCGACGGTGATCTTCCTGCTCGCGACCCGCGGCCGGGTGCCCAGCTATCTGGGCTGCTCGCTCTCCTTCGTGGGCGTCGCCGCGGTGATCCGTGCGCAGGGCGGCTCCAGCGCGACCGTGACCGGCGCCGTGTTCGTCGTGGGCGTCGTGCTGTTCCTGGTCGGTCTGGCGGTGCGGCGGTTCGGGGCGCGGATCATCCATGCCGCGATGCCGCCGATCGTCACGGGCGCGGTCGTCATGCTCATCGGCTTCAACCTGGCACCGGTCACCGCCGCCACCTACTGGCCGCAGGACCAGTGGACGGCTCTGCTCGTGATGCTGTTCACCGGTCTGGCCGTGGTGTGCCTGCGCGGTTTCTGGTCCCGGATCGCGATCTTCCTCGGCCTGGTCTTCGGGTACGGGATCTCCTGGGTCTTCGACCTCGTGTTCGGGCGGATCCACTCGGCCGACGCGAGCGGCGACATCACCGACCACTGGCGGCTGGACCTCTCCGGTGTCGGCACGGCGGACTGGATCGGGCTGCCCGCCTTCCACGGTCCGTCCTTCGAGTGGTCGGCGATCCTGGTGGCCCTGCCCGTCGTGATCGCGCTGGTCGCGGAGAACGCGGGCCATGTGAAGGCCGTCGGCGAGATGACCGGCGACTCGCTGGACGACAAGCTGGGTACGGCGATCTCCGCGGACGGGGTCGGCTCGATGCTCTCCACCGCCGTGGGCGGCCCGCCGAACACCACGTACTCGGAGAACATCGGCGTCATGGCGGCGACCCGGGTCTATTCGACGGCCGCCTACTGGGCCGCCGCCGGCTTCGCGCTGCTCTTCGGCCTCTGCCCCAAGTTCGGCGCGGTGGTGGCCGCCGTCCCGGGCGGTGTGCTCGGCGGGATCACCGTCATCCTGTACGGCATGATCGGCCTGCTGGGTGCGCAGATCTGGCTCAACGCCGGGGTGGACCTGCGCAATCCGCTGAACCTGGTGCCGGCCGCGGCGGGCATCATCATCGGCGTCGGCAACGTCACGATGAAGTTCACCGACACCTTCTCGCTGAGCGGTATCGCGCTCGGCACGCTCGTCGTCATCACCGGCTACCACGCGCTGCGGGCGATGGCCCCGGCACACCTCAAGTCCCAGGAACCGCTGCTCGACGAGGGCACGTCCTCGTACGGCCCCGACTCCGAGTCCGACTCCGCGACCGGCGCGAAGGATACGAAGGGCGCGAACGATCAGCGCGCCAAGTCGTAGGCGTAGTCCGGTGTGAACGTCCCCGGCTCGCCCCTGCACCCGTCGGACTCGCCCGGCAGCTTCACCCACAGATAGGCGTCGATCCGCGCCTCCCCGGTCCTCAGGGTCGGCGGCTGCCCGAGCTTGCGGCCCGCGGGGTCGCACCACGCGCCGTCGGCCGGGGCGCCGTTGCCGTTGCGGCTGGTGTCGATCACGGCGCCCAGGCTCGCGGGGCCGCCGAGCGCGTCGAGGGTACGGCGGACGTACGCGATCTCGGCGCCCGTGCGGTTGAAGTTGGAGACGTTGCTGAAGATCCCGTCCGAGGAGGCGGCGGACGCGGCACCGGCCCGGCGCAGCAGTCCGGCCTGCTTCCGCGGCGAGTTCCACTCCGAGTGCCCCGCGTCGAAGTACACCCGCGCCTTCGGGTTCGCCGCCTTGAGGACGCGGCCCGCGCGGGCCAGCGCCTCGAACCGGGCCGTCCGCCGCTCTTCGGACAGGCAGTCGGACTGGGCGATCGCGTCGGGCTCCAGGACCACGACGACCTCACCGGAGCCGAGGCCCGCCGCGAACTTCCCGATCCACCGCTCGTACGCGCCGAGGTCGGGCGCGCCGCCCTGCGAGGCCCCGCCGCAGTCGCGGTCCGGTATCGCGTACGGCACGACGACGGGCACGCTGCCCCTCGCGGCGCCGGCCGAGGTGACCGCCCTGACCCGGGCGGTGATGTCCGAGGGCGTGTAGTCCGCGAACCAGACCGCGGCCGGCCGGTCGGCTATCCGGGACTCGATGACCGGGCGGCGCGGGTCGTCACGGTTGGCCCGGACCCAGTCCAGGACCTGGGAGCCGGGATGGCGGTACAGCCGTACGGACACCGGCTCGGTCCGCGGCTTCGCCGAGGCGGACTTCGAGGGCTGCGGGCCCCGCTGCGACGCGGACGCCGAGGGGGAGGCCGACGGGGAGCCGGAGGCCGTCGGGGGTGCGGCCGAGGGCGTGGGCACGGCGGGCAGCGGCTGCAGGAACGGTGAGCCGGTCACGTCGGGGCGCGCCTCGTCGCTCCCCCGGCCGTCGTCCAGCGCGGAGATCATCCCCGTCACCGTGCCGACCACGACGACGGCGGAGGCCGCCGCCACCATGACGGCGCGCCGGGCGGCGCGTCGGCGCTCCGCCCTCCGTGCGGCCAGGCGTTCGGCACGTCGGCCTGACACGTGGTGCTCCCCCTCCTCCTCCGGGTCCCGCGTGTCCCCCGTTCTGGGGAAGCGCTCGGCCCGGCGGCCCTGAACACACCCTAGGGCTGGGACCCTGCCCTCATGGTGCGGTGGGAACGCTCGGGAGAAGACACGGTTCAGGTCCACGGCCTGGACGCGGTGGTGCGCCGGATGCGCGCGCTCGGCGCGGGGTGGCCGGAGCGTGACGGTGTGGCGGTGTTCAACCGTGTCTATCTCGCCGTCACCGAGGAGGTCGGCAGACGCCTGCACACGGGGCACTTCGTGGACGCACGGGCCGCGAGCACCCTCGACGCGCTGTTCGCGGAGCGCTATCTCAGGGCCGTCGAGGCGGTCGCGGAGGAGCGTGGGACACCCGCCTGCTGGCGGCCGCTGTTCCAGTTGCGGGGCCATCCCGGGGTACGTCCGCTGCAGTTCGCCCTTGCCGGTATCAACGCGCACATCGGGCACGATCTCGCGCTCGCGGTGGTGGACACCTGTCGTACGCTCGGCTGCGAACCGGCGGAGCTGGAGGACGAGTTCGACCGGGTGGGCGATGTCCTCGTCACGCTGGAGGAGCGGATCCGGGAGGATCTGATGCCGGGGCCGGACCTCCTCCAGATCGCCGATCCGCTGACGCATCTGCTGGGTGCGTGGAGTCTTGAGCGGGCCCGGGACGCGGCGTGGTCCGCTGCGCGGGGGCTGTGGGCGCTGCGTGAACTCCCCGAACTGGCCGAGGAGTTCACGGACCGCCTGGACGCGGCGGTGGGCCTGGTCGGCCGCTGCCTGCTCACTCCGTTGGGTTCGCCGTACGCTGCGCGGCCGGGACGGTGAACCGTCTGCGGCCCCGGTGGGGGCTGGTCGCGCAGTTCCTCGCGCCCCCTGACGGGGCCCGGCAGTCGCTTGCCCGCGCGCCCGGTGGGGGTTGACCGCGCAGTTCCCCGCGCCCCTAAAGAGCCAGGGGCGCGGGGAACTGCGCCACAAGCCCCCACCGGGCCCGCAGCCGAGACCGGACCGACAGCACCCGCCCCGCCCCCGGAGGGACCCGCTCGGATCAGTCCTCCGGGAGTTCCACCGGGGCGATCTCGTCGTAGACGTCCCCGGGGCCGGGGTTGGCCGGATCGGTCCCGCCACCGAAGTGGTGCATCACGCCCCACACCGCGTTGAGCGCGGTCTGCACCGCGCCCTCCGCCCACCCCGCCGTCCAGGAGATGTCGTCCCCCGCGAGGAAGATGCCCCGCTTGTCCGCGGGCAGCCGGTCCTGCATGAAGTGCGTGAACAGCCGCCGCTGGTACCGGTAGTGACCGGGCAGGTTCGCCTTGAACGCGCCCATGAAGTACGGCTCATTCTCCCAGGAGACGGTGACCGGACTGCCGATGACGTGCTTCCTGATGTCGACCCTCGGGTAGATCTCGCCGAGCGACTTCAGCATCACCTCCATCCGCTCGTTCGCCGACAGCGGCAGCCACTTCAGACTGTCGTCGCACCACGTGTAGGAGAGACAGATGACGGCGGGCCGGTCCGGGCCGTTGTCGAGCAGGTAGGTGCCCCGCGTCATACGGTCCGTGAGCGTCATCGACATGACGTCCCGCCCGGTGTCCGCGTCCTTGTCGAGCCAGAACGGCCGGTCGACCGGCACGAACAGCTTGGAGCTCTCCATGTAGTGGGTGCGCTCGATCGCGGTCCAGTGGTCGATCGGGAACAGCGCGTCGTCGCAGGCGACCTTGGAGAGCAGCATCCAGGACTGCGCGGTGAAGATCGCCGCCCGGTACGTGCGGATGTCGCCGGAGGCGTCGGTGACGGTGATCCGGTTGCCCGCGGTGCGGTTCAGGCGGGTCACGGCGGGCCGGGGCTCCCCGCCGTGCAGCGTGGCCAGCGAGGTCCCGTACGCCCAGTGCACGAGCTTCTCGGGCTCGCGCTCCCACAGGCGCAGCGGGAGCTGCTGGCTGCCGCCGACGATGCCGCGGTGGTGGTCGTCGGCCTCGCTGTAGACGACGCGCAGGATCTCCAGGATGGAGTTGGGGAAGTCGGTGTCCCAGCCGCCCGTGCCGAAGCCGACCTGGCCGAAGATCTCGCGGTGCCGGAAGGACTTGAACGCCTCGGAGTCGCAGAGGAACCCGTAGAACGTCTGGTCGTCGAGCCCGGCGACGAGCTTCGCCCAGATCTCGCGGATCCGGGGCACGTCGCGCTCGCGCATCGCCTGGTTCATGGCGGAGAAGTCCGCGCCCTCCTCCAGACAGGCGTGCCAGGCGGCCGCCACGTCGCGGTAGACCTGCGGCAGGTCGGCGAGCGTCTCGGCGTAGTGCGACTCGCCCTTGAGGTCGACGACGGTCGAGGGCGTGTTCTCGGCGAGCGGGTTGGGGAACGGCTCGGTCCGCAGTCCCACCAGGTCGATGTAGTGCTGGAGCGCCGTGGAGGACGGCGGGAAGCGCATCGCGCCCATCTCGGCGGTCAGCGACGGGTCACAGCCGTCGAAGCCGACGGTGCGCAGCCGGCCGCCGATCCGGTCGGCCTCGTACACGACGGGCTTGAGGCCCATCTTCATCAGTTCGTACGCGGCCACGATGCCGGAGAGACCGCCGCCGATCACCGCCACCTCGGTGCCCAGCTCGGTCGCCGGCAGCTGGCCCAGGCCCGCGGGATGCGCGAGGAAGTCGTCGTACGCGTACGGGAAGTCCGGGCCGAACATGGTGATCTGCGGCTGCGCGTCGGTGTGCGGGACGGCGGGGGGCACCGTGGACGTCATGGGGTACGGACTCCTTGCGCGAAGCTCTGGTGGGGCGGGGGTGACAGAGGGAACTGGTGCGGCCGGTGGCGGGGTCAGACGAGGGACCCGTAGAGGCCGGGGCGGCGGTCCTTGAGGTACGGGTTGGCCTCGCGCGAGGCGGCGAGGAACGCGGGGTCCACGTCACCGAGGACGAGTTCCGCCCCGCGGCCCGCGCGGGCCCGTGCGCCGCCGTCGGGGCCCGCCAGCGTGGAGAGCCCGACGAACTCGAACTCCCCTTCCGTACCGACCCGGTTGACGTACGCGACGTACATCTGGTTCTCGAAGGCCCGCACGGGGACGACGGACTCGGCGACGAACTGGAACGGGTGCATCTGGGCCGTAGGCACCACGAGGAGATCAGTGCCGGCCAGGGCGTGCGCGCGGACGTTCTCCGGGAACTCCACGTCGTAGCAGATCATGAGGCCGACGCGGAGGCCGTCCAGCTCGGCCTGGACGACCGGCTCCTCGCCGGGGGTGAACCACTCCTGCTCGAAGCGGCCGAAGAGGTGTGTCTTGCGGTAGTTCGCGAGGCGGCGGCCGTCGGAGGAGATCAGCTGGACCGAGTTGAAGACGAGGTCCCGCGAGGCGCGCTCCGGGTAGCCGTAGACGACGGCCACGCCGTGCCGGCCGGCGATCTCGGCGACCTCGTCGGCGGAGTCCCCGTCGGCCGGCTCGGCGAGCCGGTGCACGTCGGCGCCGATCGCGTAGCCGGTGAGGAACAGCTCCGGGGTGATCAGCAGCCCGGCGCCCGCGGCGGCGGCCCGGCCGGCGGCCTCGTCGAGGACCGTGAGGTTCTCGACGACGGAGCCGGGGCGTCCGGAACTCTGGAGCAGGGCGGTACGCATGCGTGTTCCTCACCGGGACGGAGGGGGCGGGGGTGGCCTGAGGGCCCGAAGGCCGGAAGAGCCCCGGAGGGGGACGGCAGGCATGTTAGACGCTACGGGCGGGGGTTCGGGCGGACAAGGAGGAGCCGTTGCGTGCCGACGGACGATTCGTTGCGTCCGCCGGCACTCGGGCGGCGATTCGTTGTGTACGCGGCCTAGCGCGCGCAACTCATGCCTCCCGGGGCCCCGGGGTGGGGCAGGTCAGCCGCCGGCCGGCCTCCTGCCGCCGGCCACGATCAGCGCCGTCAGGAGGTAGGGCACGGCGGACAGGGCGAAGGCAGTGGCGTGGGTGGTCGCCGACCCGACCGCCGCGTAGGCGCCGAACGCGGCGACGGTGGCCAGATCGGTGCCCACGCCAGCCACCGAGGTCAGGGTGGCCCGGCCGGCCGAGCCGATGCTCTCCTGGAGCCGGACGTCGGCCAGGACGGTGGCCAGCTGGAACCCGCAGAAGGCGAGGGCCACCAGGGCTACCCCGGCCGGGGTCCGCGCCGCCGCACCCACGGCGAGCGCCAGCGCCGAGCCCGCCAGCACCCCGGCGAACCCTCCCCTGCCCAGCCGCTGCCCCGGACCGGCCAGCAGCCCGCCGACCGTCGCGCCCGCCCAGACGAGCAACAGCCAGTGCGGTACGGAGTCCTCCGCGACGCCGGTGTCCCGGACAAGCAGGGGCGTGTACTCGTCGAGCGCGCCCCATACGGCGGTGACGGCCGGTACGAGCAGCAGGGCGGCGCGGACGGACCGGTCCGCGCGGGCCTCGGCGAGACCGGCTCGCAGCGGCCTGGCCCATCCGTCGCCGGTTCCGGCCGCGGTGGCCGGTTCCCGGTGCTCGGGGAACCCCGTCGCGGTGGCCGCCGTCAGCAGGCAGGCCAGCACACTGGCGAGCCCGACGGCCGGGTAGCCGCCGAACGCGAAGACGGGTCCGGCGACGGCCATCGAGGCCATCACGGCCACGAGCCCCGCCGCACGGGTCCGGCCCATGACATGTGCGTAGCGGTCGGCCGCGCCGAGCCGGTCCAGTTCCTCGTAGACCAGCGCCTCCAGGGAGCCGGAGCCGAGCGCCCCTTTGACGCCCCAGAGCACGAAGCCGAGGGCGAACGCCCAGTACGACGGGACGAGCACCCAGAGCGTGAATCCGACGGCGGTGAGCAGGGGCCCGGCCCACAGGAGCATCCGCCGTGAGACGGCGTCGGCCCAGACGCCGGAAGGTATCTCCAGCAGCACACCGGTGAGCGACCACAGGGCGAAGAGGGAGGAGATCTGCCAGACGGTGAGCCCGGTGTCGGCGAACAGCAGCGCGTACACCGGGTAGAGCAGCACGAAGTCGTCGAGGAACGCGTAGCCGTACAACGTGACCGTCAGCCGCCGCACAGCGACGCCGGACACACGTGCGGGTGAGAGTGTCATGAGGCCTTCCCGAGGGGACCGCGAGGAGATGTCGGACGCCGGAGATACGACATCCGAGGCGGCCCTCGGGAGGAGGCACGGCTGGTGAATCAATGTCGCCAGGTCATACGCAAGACACTAACCCACCACTCTTGAGGGGCGCGAGGAACTGCGCACCCAGCCCCCACCGACCCGCACGCACCCACCCGCGATCACCCCCTCAGGGGCGCGAGGAACTGCGCGCTAAACCCCCACCGACCCGCACCCACCCAACAACGCCCACCCCACCAGGGGCGCGGGGAACTGCGCACCCAGCCCCCACCGGCCCGCACCCACTCACTCAGCCGCCTACGTACCCCCACCGCGCCCTACACGGCACGCGGCGCCCCGGAAGAAACCCTCCGCAGCAACGGCGAAAGCACCAGCACGGACTTCGTCCGCTCCACGAACGGCTCCCCGGCGATCCGCTCCAGCACCCGCTCGAAGTGCCGCATGTCGGAGGCGAAGACCTGCACGACAGCATCCGCCTCCCCGGTGACGGTGGACGCGGCCACGACCTCCTGATACCGCTCGAGCCCCCGCTGAATGGTCTCGGGCGAAGTGTTCCGGCGGCAGTAGATCTCGACGAACCCCTCGGTCCGCCACCCGAGCGCCGCCGGGTCCACCCGAACGGTGAACCCGGTGATGGCCCCGCTGGACCGCAGCCGGTCGACCCGGCGTTTCACGGCGGGCGCGGACAGCCCGACCTCCTGACCGATGTCGGCGTAGGAGCGTCGGGCGTCCTCGGCAAGGGCGAGCA
This sequence comes from Streptomyces sp. CWNU-52B, assembly GCF_047444975.1. NCBI lineage: Bacteria > Bacillati > Actinomycetota > Actinomycetes > Kitasatosporales > Streptomycetaceae > Streptomyces > Streptomyces sp. CWNU-52B. The sequence continues at coordinate 96,644 of NZ_JBLFJV010000050.1, forward strand.
CGATACGTTCGTCGAGGTCGTTCAGCACTGCGGGTGGATCACTTCTCTTCGGGAACCGCCGGAAACCGCGGCCCGGTCCCGAGACGCACGAGCACCTCACCGACAGCCGTGACTGAAGTAGAACACGAGTGCTCAGGGACCGGGCGGCCTGCCTGCCGGCGCCGAGCGCGGCACCGATCCGCGACCAGGAGGCCCCGGCGGCACGAGCGGTTCGAGCAACTCGCCCCGCCCCCACCAGGGCCCGAACCCGGCCGTCAGATCCAGCTGGCGTGCAACGGCTTGCCCTCCGCGTACCCCGCGGCGCTCTGGACCCCGACGAGGGCCCGCTCCGCGAACTCCTCCAGGGAGTTGGCTCCCGCGTAGGTGCACGAGGAGCGCACGCCCGCGATGATCGAGTCGATCAGGTCCTCGACGCCGGGGCGGGACGGGTCGAGGAACATCCGGGAGGTCGAGATCCCCTCCTCGAAGAGCGCCTTGCGGGCCCGGTCGTACGCCGACTCCTCCGACGTACGGTTGCGCACCGCGCGCGCGGACGCCATGCCGAACGACTCCTTGTAGAGGCGGCCGTCGGCGTCCTGCTGAAGGTCGCCGGGCGACTCGTACGTACCGGCGAACCACGAGCCGACCATGACGTTCGACGCGCCCGCGGCCAGCGCCATCGCGACGTCGCGCGGGTGCCGCACACCGCCGTCGGCCCACACGTGCTTGCCGTGCTTCTTCGCCTCCGCCGCACACTCCAGGACGGCCGAGAACTGCGGGCGGCCCACTCCGGTCATCATGCGGGTGGTGCACATGGCGCCCGGTCCGACACCGACCTTGATGATGTCCGCGCCGGCCTCGATCAGATCGCGTACGCCCTCGGCGGTGACGATGTTGCCCGCGACGATCGGCACCTGGGGGTCGATCCCGCGCACGGCCCTGACGGCGGAGATCATCGACTCCTGGTGGCCGTGGGCGGTGTCCACGACGAGCGTGTCGATGCCCGCCGCCAGCAACTGCTTGGCCTTGCCCGCGACATCGCCGTTGATACCGACGGCCGCCGCGATGCGCAGCCTGCCGTCCTTGTCGGTGGCCGGCGTGTAGAGCGTGGCGCGCAGGGCGCCCTTGCGGGTCAGGATGCCGGCGAGCCTGCCGTCCTCGTCCACGGCAGGGGCGTACCGGCGGTTGGCGTGGTCGAGCCTGTTGAACGCCTCGCCCGGCTCGATGTCCGCGTCGAGCAGCAGCAGGTCCCGGGACATGACCTCGGACAGCTGGGTGAAGCGGTCGACACCGCTCAGGTCGGCGTCGGTGACCACACCGACGGGCCTGCCCTCGCCGTCCACCACGACCCCGGCGTTGTGCGCGCGCTTGGGCAGCAGCGACAACGCGTCGGCGACGGTCTGGTGGGGGGCGAGGACGATCGGGGTGTCCAGCACCAGATGACGGCTCTTGACCCAGGAGACGACCTCGGTGACGACCTCGATCGGGATGTCCTGCGGGATGACGACGAGCCCGCCGCGACGGGCCAGGGTCTCGGCCATCCGGCGGCCAGCGATCGCCGTCATGTTGGCGACCACCAGGGGGATCGTGGTGCCGGTGCCGTCCGGCGACGCCAGGTCGACGCCCTGCCGCGAACCGACGGCGGACCGGCTCGGGACCATGAAGACGTCGTCGTACGTCAGGTCGTAGGGAACCGGAGGTGCTGTGACGTAGCGACCGCTGCCGGGCTCGATGAAACGCATGGACCCACATTTTCACGTGTATCGGCGCAGGTCACTCCACTGAAGACACAGGAGAACGCCCCCGCGATCAGATACTCCTCCAAAGAGGTACGAGGGCTCCGGTGCCGGGCAGGAACCTGCCTTACGAAAAAACGTTACCTGAGCGCGGAGACGGCAGCGAGCGGACGGGTTCGCGCGAGGGCGGCCGGAGGTCAGGTCACGGCCGGTCGAAAGGCTCCTGCGGCGCCCCGAGGGCCAGCGCCACGGTCAGCAGGTGTTCCGGGGCGCGGTCCGCCGCCTGGGCGAAGACGTCCTCGGCGATCGCCCACTCGTCGGGCCGGGTGGCCGCGTACCCCCGCCAGCCGGTGACGACGACCAGCAGTCCTGCCTCCGCGGCTGCCGGAGGCCAGACGGACGGGTCGGTGAGGCTGTCGGCGAGCGCGTCCCAGTTGCGGCCGAACCAGTCCGGCAGCTCCAGGGCGCGGGCACAGCGCTCCATGAGGCCCGCCTTGTCCGCGACCCCGTCGAGGTCCAGCGTCACCAGGTGGCGGCCCGACACGTCGTGCGTCATCTCAGCACCGCCCTGAACGAATCGTAATGATCATCGGTGTAGTAGACCTCGTCGTCCCGCCCGGTGACAATGCGGCGTGCTCCGCGGTCCCGCTCACCGGGCGTCCGCACCGTGTACTCGTGGTAGTAGCCCCGCTCGTGCCGCGGCAGTTCACGCTCGAAGTTCCCGAAGACGGAGCCGTCCTTGGCGTACGGGAAGGGTCCGTCCGCGTCGATGAGGGTGAGCGTGCGGCGGGCCTCGGCGGGCAGTTCGGCCGCCGGGACCGTGTCCATTCCGGCGGCCCAGCCGGGGGTCGTGGACGGGGCGACCGCCCCGGTGCCCGTGTCCCCGCCGGTCTCCTTGCCTCCGGCCGTGTCCGACGACGAGCAGCCGACCGGCAGCAGGGCCACCAGGCAGAGCAACAGTCCGGCGAAGAGACGGGGGACGGACCGCGGCGGCATGCCGCCGATGCTGCCACAGCCGCTCCCGCGCGACCGCCGCTGGAGCGCCATTCGAGTCCGCGGATGCGCAGCCCCCGCCCTTCAGGGGCGCGGGGAACTGCGCGACCGGACCCCCACCCGGCCCGCAGGTGGGTCGACCGGTCAGGGCCGACCGGTCAGGGTCCGACGGAGCCCGTCAGAGCCCGTCGGGGTCCGCCCGGTCCAGCGCCGGCCGCGGCGTCGACCCCGCCGTCATCAGCGCGTCCGCCGCGGCCGTGTCCGTCACCAGGCTGGTGACGAGGCCGGACCGCAGCACCGCGTCGATCGCCGCGGCCTTCCGCTGTCCGCCGGCGATCGCGACGACCTCGGGAATGCGCCGCAGCCGGTCCGCCTCGACGGTGATGCACCGCTCCCCCAGGTCCCGCCCGACCCGGCGGCCGTCGGCGTCGAAGAGGTGCGCGGACATCTCGGCCTCGACCCCGAGGGACGCGTAGTGGGCGCGCTCCTCCTCGGAGAGCATGTCGTGCACCGTCGAGATGCCGGCCTCCCAGGACCCGATGGACACACAGGCCACCGTGACCTTGTCGAAGTACTCGAAGGCCCGCGCGATCCCCGTCTGGCTGCGCAGCGCCGTCGCGGTGGCCACGTCCGGCAGCAGCATCGGCGCGTAGATGGGGTGGGCGTCGCCGCCGGACACCTGGGCGGCCCGGCGGACCGCCTCGACGGAGCCGCGCTCGGCCGTCCCTGCGTCGTAGACCCCTGTCAACTGCACCACCGTGCACGGCGGCAGCCGGTCGAGCGCCGCGGCCATGTGGATGGTGGAACGGCCCCAGGCGAGGCCGAGCACATCGCCCTCCGCGACCAGCTCACCGAGCAGATCGGCGGCCACCTCGCCGAGGTTCTCCGGGTCGGGCGATTCCTCGGCCTCGGCCGGGGACTCCACGACGACGGCGTGCCGCAGGCCGTAGCGGCCGCGCAGCGCGTCGGAGCGCTCCGCGTCCAGCTCGGCGGGGACGCGGATCTCGATCCTCACGAGATCCCGTTCGAGAGCGGTCTCCAGGACCCGGGCCACCTTGAAGCGGCTGACGCCGAACTCCTCGGCGATCTGGATCTTGGATTTGCCCTCTAGGTAGAAGCGGCGGGCCATGGCCGCCGCCTGCACCAGCTCAGCGGGTCCCATCCGCATGGCCGACCGGCCCGCCGACATACCCGACACGGCGATCTCCTCACTGCTGTTCACACTCTGGATTCGCCGTTCATCCTTGCAGATCCGGCGTACTTGATCAGCCCTGAGGGGCGGCGTTCACGTTCCCTTGGTTCAGTGGCCGCATGCCCATGCCGCCTGGGCCGTCGCCCCCTCCGCCTGCGTGCGCAGTGCACGTACCGCCTGGGCGGGGTCGGCGGCCCCGTAGACGGCCGAACCGGCGACGAAGACGTCGGCCCCCGCCTCCGCGCAGCGCTCGATGGTGGAGGCCGAGACGCCGCCGTCGACCTGCAGCCACAGTTCGAGACCGTGCTTGCTGATCAACTCGCGGGTACGGCGGATCTTCGGAAGCATGATGTCGAGGAACGCCTGGCCACCGAAGCCCGGCTCGACGGTCATGATCAGCAGCATGTCGAGCTCGGGAAGCAGATCCGCGTACGGCTCGACGGGGGTCGCCGGCCGGAGCGCCATCGAGGCGCGGGCGCCCTTGGCCCGGATCTCGCGGGCGAGCCGCACGGGCGCCGCGGCCGCCTCGGCGTGGAAGGTGACGGAACCTGCACCCGCCTCGACGTACCGGGGCGCCCATCGATCGGCGTCCTCGATCATCAGATGGCAGTCCAGCGGCGTGTCCGTCGCACGCGCCAGGGATTCTACGACCGGCACACCGAGTGTGAGGTTCGGGACGAAATGGTTGTCCATCACGTCGACATGCAGCCAGTCGGCGCCTTCCACCGCCTTTGCCTCCTCGGCGAGGCGTGCGAAGTCGGCGGACAGGATGCTGGGGTTGATCTGCGCGGCCATGCCACAAGCCTGCCATGCCCGGAGCAGGTTGCTCTCCCGGTCCCGGCGCGGACCGGTCGGTATGTACCGACTCGTTCGAACCGAGGGGCTGCACCGGCCGAACGCCCCGTGCCATCCTTGTCGCCCCACCGGCTCCACAGGCGGCGGCTACGGGGGTGGCCATGACGCAAGCGCGGGGAACCCGACGACGGGGTGTCGGCCGACTGGTCTGCGGACGGCGGTCCAAGTGGCTCGTGGTGGGACTGTGGCTGGTGCTGCTCGTCCTGACGGCGCCCTTCGCCCAGAAGCTCACCGACGCCCAGGACAACGACGCGGCCTCCTGGCTGCCGGGTTCCGCCGAGTCCACCCAAGTCCTGGAGGCTTCTGAGGACTTCAGGCCGGAACAGATCCCCACGATCGTCGTGTACGCCCGCGCGGACGGCCTCACCGCCCAGGACCGGGCCCGGATCTCCGAGGACGTACGGGAGCTCAAGGCGCTGCGTGCGCACGGTCTGCGGGGCGCGGAGACCCGCGGCCCGGTGTTCGACCGGAAGACGGCTCCCCGGGCGGCCCAGGTCTTCGTGCCGATCACGATGGACGAGAAGGGCTGGGAGCGCATCGGCCCCGCGGTCGACGCGATCCGGGACGACGTCGGCGAGGGCGGGGACGGGCTCGCCGTGCACATCACGGGTCCTGGCGGTACCTCCGCCGACTTCTCCGAGGCGTTCGAGGGCATCGACTCCACCCTGCTGTTCTCGGCGATGACCGTCGTCGTCGTGATGCTGCTGCTCACCTACCGCAGCCCGACCCTGCTGCTGGTCCCGCTGCTCGGCGTGGTCGCCGCGCTGTTCACCGCGCAGGCGTTGATCTATCTGCTCGCGGAGCACGCGGGGCTGACCGTCAACGGCCAGAGCGCGGGCATCCTCACGGTGCTCGTCTTCGGCGCGGGGACGGACTACGCCCTGCTCCTGGTGGCCCGCTACCGGGAGGAGCTGCGCCGCCACGAGGACCGCCACGAGGCCATGGCGCTGGCCCTGCACCGGGCGGGCCCGGCCGTGGTCGCGTCCGGCGCCACCGTGGTCCTGAGCATGCTGGTGCTGCTCGCCGCCGAGATGAACTCGACGCGCGGCCTGGGCCCGGTCGCCGCGATCGGCGTCGCCGTGGCACTGATCGCGATGCTGACGCTCTTCCCGGCCCTGCTGGTGATCTTCGGCCGCTGGATCTTCTGGCCGGTGGTCCCGCACTTCGGCTCCGCCGATCCGACCGAGCGCGGTGTCTGGGCCCGCACGGGCCACCGCTTCTCGCGCCGTCCACGGCTGGTCTGGGGCGTCACGGCGGCGGCGCTCGCGCTGCTGTCGCTGGGGCTCCTCCAGTTGCGCGCGGAGGGCATCGGCAACGCCGACGCCTTCACCGGCGAACCCGACTCGATCGTCGGCCAGGAGGTGTCCGCGCGGTACTTCCCCGCGGGCAGCGGCGATCCGCTGGTCGTCGTCGGCGACCGCGACCGGGCCGAGGAGGTCGGCCGGGCGGTCGCGGACACCCGCGGTGTCGTACCGGAATCCCTCGGGCTGCCACCGGGCACGAAGCCGGAGTTCGAGGGCAGGGTCCTCTTCGAGGCCACCATGACCGCCCCGGCGGACAGCGAGGCCGCCAAACGGACGGTGGAGCGGGTACGGGACGCCGTGCACGCGGTACCGGACGCGGACGCCCAGGTGGGCGGCGGCACGGCGGCACTGCTCGACATGGACGCGGCGACGACCCACGACAACGTGCTGATCATCCCGCTGGTGCTGGCCGTGGTGCTGCTGATCCTCTGCGCCCTGCTCCGCGCCCTGGTCGCACCGCTCCTCCTGATCGGGACGGTGGTGCTGTCCTTCGCCGCCGCGCTCGGCGTCAGCGCGCTCGCGTTCCGCCACCTGTTCGACTACGCGGGCGAGTCGACGGACTTCCCGCTGTTCGTCTTCGTCTTCCTGGTGGCACTGGGCATCGACTACAACATCTTCCTGACCACCCGTATCCGCGAGGAGACCGCCCAGCAGGGCACGCGCAAGGGCGTGGTCACGGGCCTCGCCACCACGGGCGCGGTCATCACCTCGGCGGGCCTGGTCCTCGCGGGCACCTTCGCCGCGCTGGCGACGCTCCCGATGGTCGCCTTCGCCGAGATCGGGTTCGCGGTGGCCCTGGGCGTACTGCTCGACACGTTCGTCGTGCGCTCGGTCCTGGTGACGTCCCTGTTCCTGGACGTCGGCCCGAAGGTCTGGTGGCCTCACCGGCTGGCCCACGAGGACCCTGCCGGGGGCAGCGCCGGGGACGAGGCCGAACCAGACCACACCGCCGAACCGACGCCGCCGCCGACGCCCTCGGCGACCGACGCGGAGCCTCAACGGACCCCGGAGCCCCCAGATCCTCCGGCGCCGACGGCCCCCTCAACCCCCTCAGACCCGCCGGAATCCCCGGAATCAGCGTCGCGACCGAGTGGTCCGTCGAGCGGCGTGCCGGGCGGCCCGCCGGAGTAGGCGCGGTCGGCTGGTCAGCCGCCGGTCAGCCGGTGCGCCGGATCAGCGCCAGATACATCGCGTCCGTGCCGTGCAGATGCGGCCACAGCTGGATGTCCGGGCCGTCACCCAGGGCCGGGACGCCGGGGAGGAGCGGCCGGGCGTCGAGGAGTTCGCCCTTGTGCTGCTTGAGTACGTCGTCGACCACGGCCCGGGTCTCGGCGAGGTGCGGCGAGCACGTGGCGTACCCGACGACACCGCCGACCCGCACCGAGTCGAGCGCGGTACGCAGCAGCCCGCGCTGCAACGGCGCGAACCCGTCCAGGTCCTCGGGCCGCCGCCGCCAGCGGGCCTCGGGCCGCCGCCGCAGGGCGCCGAGCCCGGTGCAGGGCACGTCCATCAGGACCCGGTCGAAGGTTCCCGACCGCCACGGCGGCCGTGTGCCGTCCGCGGCGATGACCTGGTACGGCCCGGGGTTCCCGGCGAGCGACCTCGCGACCAGGCCGGCCCGGTGCGGCTGCTTCTCGGAGGCGAGCAGCACGGCCCCGCGTCCGGCGGCGAGCCCGGCGAGCATGGCCGCCTTGCCGCCGGGACCCGCGCACCCGTCGAGCCACGCCTTGTCCGGCCCGTCGAGGGGCGCGTTCGCGAGGGCGATCGCCACGAGCTGGCTGCCCTCGTCCTGGACACCGGCACGGCCCTCGCGTACGGCGTCGATGGCACCCGGCTCACCGCCCTCGGACAGCCGCACGGAGTACGGGGACCAGCGCCCCGGCAGCGCGGACTCCTCACCGATGGCGCCGAGGATCTCGTCGGCGGTCGCGCGGCCGGGCCTGGCGACCAGGGTCACCTCGGGCCGCTCGTTGTCGGCCTCCAGGAGATCCTCGATGCCTGCGCGGCCGCCGCCCAGCGAGTCCCACAGCGCCGAGACGATCCAGCGCGGATGCGAGTGCACGACGGCGAGATGGTCCTCGGCGTCCTCGTCGTAGGGCGGTGCGACCTTCTCGATCCAGCTGTCCAGATCGTGCTGCGAGATCTTCCGCAGCACGGCGTTGACGAACTTGGCCCGCCCGTCCCCGAGCACGATCCGCGCGAGGTCGACGGTGGCGGACACGGCGGCGTGCGTGGGGATCCGCGTCCCCAGCAGTTGATGCGCGCCCAGGCTCAGCACGTCGAGGACCGGCGGGTCGACCTCGCGCAGCGGCCGGTCCACACAGGCCGCGATGACGGCGTCGTACGTCCCCTGCCGGCGCAGTGTCCCGTACACCAGCTCCGTCGCCAGGGCCGCGTCGCGCCCGTCGAAGTCGCCCTGCTCCCGGGCCTTCCGCAGCAGGGGCGGCAGCACGAGATTCGCGTACGCGTCCCTCTCGTCCACCGCCCGCAGAGCATCGAAGGCGAGCATCCGCACCGGGTCCTTCTTCGGACGGCGATAGGGCTTGCCCTGCTGACGGGGCCGACGAGACTGCTCGTTCACGTAAAAGGTGCTCCGGCTTGATGGAAGAGAGAGAACCCCAGCGTACGCCGCCACCCCGTTCCTCCCGGTCCCACGGGCCTGCGCACCCTTCGGCAGGCTCTTGCAGGGACGCGGGGAACTGCGCATCCTTCGCACGGACGGGGGTCCACACCTTCAGGCACGCGGATCCCCGAACCGCTCAGGGGCGCGGGGAACTGCGCGACCAGCCCCCACCCACCCACCCACCCGCACGTCACCTCACACCCGGCACACCCAGCGCACCAGGCGCACCCGGCATGCCACTCACCCTCCGACCACCTCGCCGGAGGCGATCCGAACCCCCCGGGCCCAGTCCGCCGCCCGCATCGGCTTCTTCCCCTGCGCCTGCACCCACAACAGCTCCACGGCGTACGACCCGGTACCCACGTACACGTTGTTCTTCGCGACCGCCAACGCCCCCGGCGCCAGATCCGTCCGCTCGGGCACCGGCACGACCTGGATCAGCTTCAACCGCTCCCCGCGGAACACGGTCCACGACCCGGGCGAGGGCGTGCACCCCCGTACGACCCGGTCGACCCGCAGCGCCGGCGCCGCCCAGTCCACATGGGCGTCCTCGACGCTGATCTTCGGAGCCAGGGTGACACCGTCGCCCGGCTGCGGAACGGCCTTCAGCGTGCCGTCCTCGATCCCGTCCATGGTCGCCGCGAGCAGCCCGGACCCGGCGAACGCCAGCCGTGTCAGCAGATCCCCGCTGGTGTCGGTGACCCGCACCTCCTCGGTGACGGTCCCGTAGACGGGCCCGGAGTCGAGCCCCTCCTCGATGAGGAAGGTGGACGCGCCGGTGATCTCGTCCCCGGCCATGACCGCGTGCTGTACGGGCGCCGCGCCGCGCCAGGCCGGCAGCAGCGAGAAGTGCAGGTTGACCCACCCGTGGGCGGGGATGTCGAGCGCGACCCGGGGCAGCAGCGCGCCGTAGGCGACCACGGGGCAGCAGTCCGGGGCGATCTCCCTCAGCCGGGCGAGGAAGTCCTCGTCCCGCGGCCGCGCCGGCTTGAGCACCTCGATCCCGGCCTCCTCGGCGCGCTGCGCGACGGGGCTCGCGACGAGCCTGCGCCCTCGCCCGGCCGGCGCGTCGGGCCGCGTGACGACGGCGGCCACCTCGTGCCGCCCGGAGGCGATCAGGGCGTCCAGAGCGGGAACGGCGACCTCGGGGGTACCGGCGAAGACGAGCTTCATGGGTGGCAGTCGGCCTCTCGGGCGGGTTCACAACGGGCAGCGCACCAGTCTATGGGTCGCCTCCGCGGGGCGCCGAACGGCAACCCACAACGACGACCGAGCCGGTTCGCGCCCTCGTCCGGCCTACCCGCCGCCCGACTGCCACCGACCGGTTCCGACCGCCCGAGAAGGCCGGCGTCCGACCGGGGTGAACGGTAAACGCCCTCGTCAGAGCGGTGGCCGAAGCGAGCGCCCGTCGGACCGCCGGGGGCGTACGCATACGCCCCCGCGCCCCTGATGCGTGACCAGTCACCGTGAAACGCGTTGGTCAAGAAAGAGTTGACCAAAACGGGCCGCAATCGTGGCCCGGTCCTTTTCAACGCCGGTTCGAGAGGCTTGTTCATGGCCGACCACGCAACCCACGACGCCCAGGCTCGGGCCAGCCTGCACTTGCTGGTGCGGGACATCGAGCGGGTCCGCCGGCAGGTGGACGCACTGCGCACCCTGACAGCCCAGTTGGGCAACGTCTACCGCCCGCGCCGCTCCGGCCCCTCCACGGGATTCGTCGTCTACGGACGCGCTCCCGCTCCGACCGTCCGCCTCGCCCAGGAACTGCGGGACAGTGTCGAGACCCTGGTCACGGCCGCCGTGGACTTCGACCGCTCACTCGGCTTCTCGTGGGACGCGGTGGGCTCGGCTCTCGGCGTCACGAAGCAGGCGGTGCACCGCCGTTACGGCGCCCGCCGGGCGACCGCACAGGCCGCCGCCGAGGCGGAGCGCGCGACCGAGCCGTCAGGAGCCCGCACGGTCGCCGTCAACACCGGGATCCCCACGGTCCCGGCCGCCCGCTCCATGCCGATGCCCGCGCCCCTGCCGACCCAACCGATGGCAGGCAGCCCCACCCTTCGCGAGGAGGTCAGGCCGAGCGCTTTCCCGGGCCCGCGCAACGGCTGAGGCTCTCATCCACCACCCCCGGAGCACCCACGAAGCACCCACCGAACCGCCCCAGTCTGCCCCCGAAGACCTCGGGGGCAGACGCGTATCCGGCGCCGCGCCCACAGCACGACCACATGCGTGCGCACGTGCTCACCCGATGTCGGGCGGGTCGATCCGGATCCGTACCGCCTCACTCCCGCCGCTGCCCCCGCTCCCCCCACGAGCCATCCGGGCCGCCTGCGCGTGCTTGAGGGCGGACGCCAACGCGGCCCCCTTCCCCGGCGGCACCCGGAGCAGCGCCCGCTCCCACAGCTCGCCCACGGGCGGCGCCCCCGCCCGCCGCGGCCGTCCCGGGTCCGCCGCGGACACCGGCACCGGCCCCAACAGCTCGGCCTCGGCGGGCAGTTCGACCGCGGCGAGGAATCCGGCGAGCGCCTCCGCGGTCCCGGACACGGCAGCCATCCGCGACACCGGCGGGAAGCCCAGCTCGGCCCGCTCGGCCAGCTCACGGACCGCGTGCCCGACCGGATCCCAGCGCACCAGCGCCTGTACGGGCCGCAGGGTCGGCTCGGCGACGACGACCACCGTCCCGCCGTCGGGCTGTCCCCGGACCAGCGCGGCCGCCTCGATCCACCGGCGCAGCGCCTCTTCTCCGGCGCGCAGATCGGGCCGGCCGAGCATCGCCCAGCCGTCGAGCAGCAGCGCCGCCGCGTAACCGCCGTCGGCCACCGGTTCGGCGCCCGGTGTGCTGACGACGAGCGCGGGCGAGCCGGGCACCGTGTCCAGCACCTGTTCGCGCCCCGAGGTCCGCACGGGCACGGCGGGGAACGCCCGCCCCAGCTCCTCGGCGGTCCGCCGCGCCCCCACGACCTGCGCCCGCAGCCGGAACCCGCCGCACTCGGGGCAGTTCCAGCCGCTCTCCTCCCGCCCGCACCACCCGCATCGCAGCCCCCCGGCGTCCTGCCCCTCCAACGGCCCCGCGCAGCGCCGGCACCGCGCGGGCGCCCGGCACTGGGCACAGGCCATCCGCGGTACGTAACCCCGCCGGGGCACCTGCACCAGTACGGGGCCCTGCTTCAGCCCTTCCCGTACGGCGTTCCACGCGAGGGTGGGCAGTCGCGCGGCCCGTGCCGCCTCGTCCCGGGCGAGGTCCCCGTCCCCGACGGTGCGGACGAGTGGAGCCGCCGCCCTCACCTGCTCCCGCTCGGCGACGAGCGGCGCCGCCCAGCCGCTCTCGACGAGCTGTGCGGCCTCCACCGTGCAGCTCCAACTTCCCAGCAGGAAGGCGCACTTGTCGTGGGCGGCCCGCAGCAGCAGCACTTCCCTGGCATGCGGCTGCGGCGCGTGCGGCTCGCTGTGACTGCCGTCCCCGTCGTCCCAGAGGGCCACCAGGCCCAGATCCCGCACGGGCGCGAACATGGCGGCCCTGGTCCCCACCACGGCCCGTACGGAACCCCGCCGTACGGCCAGCCACTGCCGGTAGCGCTTCTCGGGCCCGGCCTCGGCGGTGAGCACGGCGTGCCGGCCCTCCCCCAGTACCGAGGTCAGCGCGGCGTCGACCCGGCTGACGACCCGCCCGTCCGGCACGACGACGAGTGCGCCGCGCCCCGAGGCGAGCGTCGCCGCCACGGCCCGAGCCAGCTCCTCGGCCCAGCCCGGTCCCGGCAGCGCGTTCCACACGGCCCGGGGCGCCCCGCCGCCCGCGAGCGACTCGACGAAGGCGGCCCCGCGCGGATACCTGGCCCAGGACCCCACCGCGGGCGCCTCGGGAGCGGGCAGCGGCTCGGGCGACGGCTTCCCCTCGGCGCGCGCGTTGCGCGGCGGGATCGCCAGTTGCAGCACATCGGCCAGACTTCCGGCATACCGGTCGGCGACGGCTCGCGCGAGCCCGAGCAACTCCTCGCTCAGCACGGGCTCCGGCGACACGACCTGGGCGAGCGCGGCGAGGGGTCCCGCGTAGTCGGACTCGGCCAGCCGCTCGACGAGGAACCCGTCGATCAGCCCGCCGCCCTCACGCCGCCCCTCCCGCACCCGGTGCCGCCCGGCCCCGAACCGCACCCGCACCCGCACGCCGGGCTGCGCGTCGGCGTCGAGCTCCTCGGGCACGGCGTAGTCGAAGTAGCGGTCCAGATGCAGCACACCCTTGTCGACGAGCACCCGCGCGACGGGCAGCCGCCCCGCGACCGCGGCCCCGCGCCAGGTCCGCGGCTTGGCCCGCGGCGCCTTGCGCACGGCATCCCGGATCAACGCCAACTGCTCGGGCGGCGCCCCCTCGCCCCCGCCGCCCCCCTGCCCGTCCTCGCTGCTCACAGCTGCATTCCTACCAGACCCCACCGACACCACCCCACGCCCGAGCCACCCCCGGCCACGAAGCGCGAGCACGGAAAACACCGAGGCCCGGCACCCTCGCGGATCGCGGGATGCCGGGCCTCGCCGAGATGGACGAGAAGCGGGGGTGCTACGCCGGGGACGGAGGCGCTGCGCCGGGGGCCGGCGAGGTCAGAGCCCCGCGGCCTTGCGCAGTGCGTCCACGCGGTCCGTCTTCTCCCAGGTGAACTCGGGCAGCGCGCGGCCGAAGTGGCCGTACGCGGCGGTCTTCGAGTAGATCGGGCGCAGCAGGTCGAGGTCGCGGATGATCGCGGCCGGGCGGAGGTCGAAGACCTCGGAGATGGCCGCCTCGATCTTCTCCGCGTCGACCTTCGCGGTGCCGAAGGTCTCGACGAAGAGGCCGACGGGCTCGGCCTTGCCGATCGCGTAGGCGACCTGGACCTCGCAGCGGGTGGCGAGGCCCGCCGCCACCACGTTCTTGGCGACCCAGCGCATCGCGTACGCCGCCGAACGGTCCACCTTGGAGGGGTCCTTGCCGGAGAACGCGCCGCCGCCGTGGCGGGCCATGCCGCCGTAGGTGTCGATGATGATCTTTCGGCCGGTCAGGCCGGCGTCGCCCATCGGGCCGCCGATCTCGAAGCGGCCGGTGGGGTTGACCAGCAGGCGGTAGTTCTCGGTCTCCAGCTTGATGCCGTCGTCCAGGAGCGCCTTCAGCTCGGGCTCCACCACGAACTCGCGGATGTCGGGCGCGAGCAGCGAGTCCAGGTCGATGTCCGACGCGTGCTGCGAGGAGACGACGACCGTGTCCAGGCGCACCGCCTTGTCGCCGTCGTACTCGATGGTGACCTGGGTCTTGCCGTCGGGGCGCAGGTACGGGATCGTGCCGTTCTTGCGGACCTCGGACAGCCGTCGCGCGAGGCGGTGCGCGAGGTGGATCGGGAGCGGCATGAGCTCCGGGGTCTCGTCCGTCGCGTAGCCGAACATCAGGCCCTGGTCGCCGGCGCCCTGCTTGTCGAGCTCGTCCTCGTCGCCCTCGACCCGCTTCTCGTACGCGGTGTCGACGCCCTGCGCGATGTCCGGGGACTGCGAGCCGATCGACACGGACACGCCACAGGACGCGCCGTCGAAGCCCTTTTTCGAGGAGTCGTAGCCGATTTCGAGGATCTTGTCGCGCACGAGCTGCGCGATCGGCGCGTAGGCCTTGGTCGTGACCTCGCCGGCCACGTGGACCTGGCCGGTCGTGATCAGAGTCTCGACGGCGACCCGGGACGTCGGGTCCTCGCGCAGAAGCGCGTCGAGAATGGTGTCGCTGATCTGGTCAGCGATCTTGTCGGGGTGACCCTCGGTCACGGACTCCGAGGTGAACAGGCGACGGGACACAACGCTCCCTGTGGTTGCAGCGGCTGCTGGCTGATCATTGGCGGACGGCCGGGAGCTGCGCCCGGCATCGTCCGAGAACAGTTTATCGGTCGCACTCCGCCGCAGGGCTACTGTCTCGCCTCTCGGAAGCTCTGTGACCTGCGGCACGGGCATTCTGCGACACGAAGAACCGTCCGCGCCAGGCTCCCACACCCATATGCGCCGGTTGAAAGTGGTGTCCTGAAGCTTATTGAGACGTTCACAGACGTCACACCGGACATCACACCAGTCGGCGCGCCACCAGGTCCCACACGGTTTCGGCCAGTGCTTCCTTGGGCCCGTACGGCACCGGGGTCTCGCTTCCGTCGGCGCCGAGCACGACGGCCTCGTTCTCCTCGGACCCGAAGGTCTTGCGCTCCCCGACCTCGTTGACGACGAGGAGGTCGCAGCCCTTGCGCAGGAGCTTCGACCGGCCGTTGACCAGGACGTCGTCCGTCTCGGCGGCGAAACCGACGACGACCTGTCCCGGGCGGGCGCGGTCGGCGGAGATCTCCGCGAGGATGTCCGGATTCCGCACAAGAACGATGGGCTCCGGTTCCTGTCCGTCCTTCTTCTTGATCTTTCCCGACGCGTATGCGGCGGGCCGGAAGTCCGCCACCGCCGCCGCCATCACCACGGCGTCGGCGTCCGGTACGGCCTTGAGCACGGCCTCCCGCAACTGCACCGCGGTGCCGACCTGGACGACGTCGACTCCCGCCGGGTCCGGCATCCCGGTGTTCGCGGCGATCAGGGTGACCCTGGCTCCCCGGGCGGCGGCGGTGCGCGCGAGGGCGTACCCCTGCTTCCCGGAGGAACGGTTGCCGAGGAAGCGGACCGGGTCGAGCGGCTCGCGGGTGCCGCCCGCGCTGACGACGACGTGCCGGCCGACGAGGTCCGGCTCGGACACCCCCCGCGCGAGCACCCGGCGGCAGGCCTCGAAGATCTCCGACGGTTCGGGCAGCCGCCCCTTGCCGGTGTCCACGCCGGTCAGACGTCCCACGGCGGGCTCGATGACGACGGCGCCGCGGCGGCGCAGCGTCGCCACGTTCTCCTGGGTGGCCGGGTGTTCCCACATCTCGGTGTGCATGGCGGGCGCGAAGACGACCGGACAGCGGGCGGTCAGCAGCGTGTTCGTGAGGAGGTCGCCGGCCAGGCCGTGGGCGGCCTTCGCCAGCAGGTCGGCGGTGGCGGGCGCGACGACCACCAGGTCGGCTTCCTGGCCGATCCGCACGTGCGGCACCTCGTGCACGTCCGACCAGACCTCGGTCGTGACGGGGTGTCCGGAGAGGGCGGACCAGGTCGCGGCGCCGACGAAGTGCAGCGCCGACTCGGTCGGCACCACCCGTACGTCGTGTCCTGACTCGGTCAGTCGGCGCAGCAGTTCGCACGCCTTGTACGCGGCGATGCCACCGCTGACCCCCAGCACGACCTTCGGCTTGTCCACGTCTCTCCCCGTCTCGCCCCGGACCTCGGACAACGTACGACCGGACAATGTAGGACCGGAAGACGTACGCCTGGAAACCGTACGTCCCCATCACACACCACAGGCCCGGCAGTCGCGCTGCCGGGCCTGTGGTGGAACACACTGCAAGCAGAAAATACTACTGAGCCGGGCCCTCGATGGCTTCCGACGTCAGCAGGCCCGCGTTGATCTCCCGGAGGGCGATCGACAGCGGCTTCTCGTGGACGTGCGTGTCCACGAGGGGACCGACGTACTCGAGGAGGCCCTCACCGAGCTGCGAGTAGTACGCGTTGATCTGGCGGGCACGCTTGGCCGCGTAGATCACCAGGCTGTACTTCGAGTCGGTTGCCTCGAGGAGCTCGTCGATCGGAGGGTTGATGATGCCCTCGGGCGCTGTGATGGAAGAGGACACGCTCTGCCTTCCGAACGGTGGAAATCGGCCTTGGTGGGAAAAATACCCCTCAAGGTGATCTTAAAGATCAAACAACTTCCACCAAGGCTAGCAGCTCACGCGCCACGTCCTCGACGGAGGTGTTGACCAGGGTCACATCGAACTCCGGCTCGGCCGCCAGTTCGATCTTGGCGGCCTCCAGCCGGCGCTCGATCACTTCGGGCGCCTCGGTGCCCCGCCCGGTGAGCCGGCGCACCAGCTCCTCCCAGGAGGGAGGCGCCAGGAACACCAGCAGGGCGTCGGACATGGACTCGCGGACCTGCCGGGCGCCCTGGAGATCGATCTCCAGGAGGACCGACTTGCCGGACTCCAGCCGTTCGACCACGGCGGCGCGAGGGGTCCCGTAACGGTTGCCCGCGAACTCCGCCCATTCGAGCAGCTCGCCGTTGGCGATGAGCTTGTCCATCTCCTCGTCACTGACGAAGAAGTAGTGGACGCCGTGCTTCTCACCGGGACGCGGCCTGCGGGTCGTGGCCGATACCGAGAGCCAGACCTCGGGGTGTTTCTTGCGCATATGGGCGACGACCGTGCTCTTGCCGACCCCGGAGGGGCCGGAGAGCACGGTCAGCCGCGGACGTACGTCCGGGGGTACGGGGGTCGTCCCCCGGGGTGTTGCAGCCATGCGGCGATTATCCAGGTTCTCAGGAGTGCCTGAGAACGTCAGGCCGCACCGCCGCCGAACTCGCGCTCCAAGGAGGCGATCTGATTGGAGCCAAGACCTCGCACACGACGACTCTCGGAGATCCCGAGCCGTTCCATGATCTGCTTGGCGCGGACCTTGCCCACGCCCGGCAGGGACTCCAGGAGGGCGGAGACCTTCATCTTTCCGATGACGTCGTTCTCCTGACCCTGCTTGATGACCTCGTGGAGGGAGGCGCCGGAGTGCTTGAGTCGATTCTTGACCTCGGCCCGCTCCCGGCGAGCCGCGGCGGCCTTTTCGAGCGCGGCTGCGCGCTGTTCAGGGGTAAGGGGCGGAAGAGCCACGCCTACGTCACCTCGGATGTCGAACTGTCGGATACGGACCGGTGAGGAACCTAGTCGCCCCACACCTGAGGAGCAACGAGCAACGCTCTTGCCCGTTCTCCCCCACTGCTTTGAAAGTGTGGGAGGTGGCCCCACTCGTCGGAGACTAGCGGGCAAGTGCGCCGGAGTCAGCGAGAACAGCGGAAAAGTCCTGGTCAGCCTCTATCGAGTCCGACATTTCCGACAAAACTCCCCGGATTTGAGCATGTATTCAGACGCGGGACGTCGCGACGGCTCACGCCGAGGACGTTAGGCCGACGCCAGCGCCGCCCCGATCTCCGCCGCGAAGCGGTCCGCCGACGCGCGTAGCGCGCCGGCGTCGGGTCCGTGACGCAGGACACCCCGGCTGACGCTCGGCACCACCCGGTGGACCGCCGCGCCGAAGACCCGGGGAAGGTCGGCCGGGGTCGCGCCCTGGGCACCGATACCGGGAGCGAG
Organism: Streptomyces sp. CWNU-52B; assembly: GCF_047444975.1. Classification (NCBI taxonomy): domain Bacteria; kingdom Bacillati; phylum Actinomycetota; class Actinomycetes; order Kitasatosporales; family Streptomycetaceae; genus Streptomyces; species Streptomyces sp. CWNU-52B. Next base: position 114,514 of record NZ_JBLFJV010000050.1, read on the forward strand.
GAGCGGCCCGTTGATGCCGAGGTCGTAGGAGGACAGATCGCCGAGGGTCGCGCCGACGACCGCCCCGAAGGAGCCCATCGGGGTCCGGCCCGCGTTCTCCCGCGCGAGATGCGCCAGCACGGTCGCGCCCACGCTCCGCGAGGCCGCGTCGGTGCGGCCGGGCCGTACCGCGTGCTGCACCTCGGCGCCCTCCGGGTTGGAGGTCAGCGCGAGCACGAACAGTCCCGAGCCGCTCCCGCGGGCCAGCTCGACGGCCGGCTCCAGCGATCCGTAGCCGAGGTACGGCGAGACGGTCAGCGCGTCCGAGAACAGCGGCGAGCCCTTCTCCAGGAAGGCGGCGGCGTACGCGGCCATGGTCGAGCCGATGTCGCCGCGCTTGGCGTCCATGACGACCAGGGCCCCGGCCTCACGGGCCTCGGCGACCGACTTCTCCAGCACGGCGATGCCGCGCGACCCGAACCGCTCGAAGAACGCGCTCTGCGGCTTCAGCACGGCGACCCGGCCGGCCAGCGCCTCCACGACGGTGCGGCTGAACCGCTCCAGGCCCGCGACGTCGTCGCCGAGGCCCCAGTCGGCGAGCAGCGAGGCGTGCGGGTCGATGCCGACGCACAGCGGGCCGCGCTCGTCCATGGCACGGCGCAGCCGCGCCCCGAAGGGCTCCGGACCCGTACCGTCCTCCGGGTCCGGGCCGCCGTTCGGGTCCAGTCCGTCCTGCGGGCTCATACCGTCCTCCTCACGTCGGCGCCGACCGCGTCGGCGAGAGTGGCGTACGGGCTCGTACGAAGGCGCGCGGCGAGCCCCTTGTGGATGGCGCGGCCCCAGAAGGGGCCCTCGTACACGAAGGCGCTGTAGCCCTGGACCAGCGTGGCGCCGGCCAGAATGCGCTGCCAGGCGTCCTCGGCGTTCTCCACGCCGCCGACGCCCACCAGGGTGATCCTGTCCCCCACGCGCGCGTAGAGGCGGCGCAGGACCTCCAGGGAGCGTGCCTTCAGGGGCGCCCCGGAGAGTCCGCCGGTCTCCGCGGCCAGGGCGGGGTCGGACCGCAGACCGAGCTCTTCGCGCGCGACGGTGGTGTTCGTGGCGATGATCCCGTCCAGGCCCAGTTCGACGGCGAGGTCGGCGACGGCGTCGACGTCCTCGTCGGCGAGGTCCGGCGCGATCTTCACGAGCAGCGGCACGCGGCGCGTGGTCACGGCCCGGTCGGCGGCCTCGCGGACGGCGGTCAGCAGCGGCCGCAGCGACTCGGTCGCCTGGAGGTTGCGCAGTCCGGGTGTGTTCGGCGAGCTGACGTTGACCACGAGGTAGTCGGCGTACGCGGCCAGCCGCTCGGTGGACCGCACGTAGTCGGCGGCGGCCTCGTCCTCCGGCACGACCTTGGTCTTGCCGATGTTGACACCCACGACGGTCCTGAAGACGGGCGTACGGGTCCTCAGGCGCTCGGCCACGGCCGCGGAGCCCTCGTTGTTGAACCCCATGCGGTTGACGAGCGCGCGGTCCGGCACGAGGCGGAACAGCCGCTTCTTGGGGTTGCCCGGCTGCGGCTCCCCCGTGACCGTGCCGATCTCGACGTGGTCGAAGCCGAGCATCGACATCCCGTCGACGGCGACCGCGTTCTTGTCGAAGCCCGCCGCGAGCCCGAACGGCCCGTGCATCCGCAGCCCGAACGCCTCCGTCCGCAGCTCCTCGTGACGGGGCGCGAGGACGGCGGCGACGAAGGTCCGCAGGACGGGGATCCGGACCGCCAGCCGGATCCAGCGGAAGGCGAGGTGGTGGGCCTGCTCGGGGTCCATGCGCTGGAACACGAGCCGGAAGAAGAGCTTGTACATGTTCGGTGTCCTCATGAAGAGCCTCACGGAAGAGCTTCGTGGCCTCGCGGCCTCGCGAAAAGGGGGACACCGTTTCCGGTGTCCCCCTCGTCGGCGGCTAGTTCCGCGCCGCGGTCAGACGTTCGGCGTGTTCCTGCAGCGAACGCACGCCCACGTCACCGCGGTTGAGCGCGTCGATGCCCTGGACGGCCGCGGCGAGCGCCTGGACGGTCGTCAGGCAGGGCACGGACCGGGCCACGGCGGCCGTGCGGATGTCGTAGCCGTCGAGGCGGCCCCCGGTGCCGTACGGCGTGTTGACGATGAGGTCGACCCCGCCCTCGTGGATGAGCTGGACGATCGTCTTCTCGCCGTTCGGGCCCTCGCCCTCGGACTGCTTGCGCACCACGGTGGCGTTGATGCCGTTGCGCCTGAGCACCTCGGCCGTGCCGGACGTGGCGAGCAACTCGAAGCCGTGGGCGACCAGTTCACGCGCCGGGAAGATCATCGAGCGCTTGTCGCGGTTGGCGACGGAGATGAAGGCGCGGCCCTTGGTCGGCAGCGGACCGTACGCGCCCGCCTGGGACTTGGCGTAGGCCGTGCCGAACAGCGAGTCGATGCCCATGACCTCACCGGTGGAGCGCATCTCCGGGCCGAGGATGGTGTCGACGCCACGGCCGTGGATGTCGCGGAAGCGCGACCACGGCATGACGGCCTCCTTGACGGAGATCGGCGCGTCCAGCGGCAGTTCACCGCCGTCGCCGACGGCCGGCAGCAGCCCCTCGGCGCGCAGCTCGGCGACCGTGGCGCCCAGCGAGATCCGGGCGGCGGCCTTGGCGAGCGGCACCGCGGTCGCCTTCGAGGTGAAGGGGACCGTGCGCGACGCGCGCGGGTTGGCCTCCAGGACGTAGAGGATGTCCCCGGCGAGCGCGAACTGGATGTTGATCAGTCCGCGCACACCCACTCCGCGAGCGATGGCCTCCGTGGAGGCGCGCAGCCGCTTGATGTCGAACCCGCCGAGCGTGATCGGGGGCAGCGCGCACGCCGAGTCGCCGGAGTGGATGCCGGCCTCCTCGATGTGCTCCATGACCCCGCCGAGGTACAGCTCGTGGCCGTCGTACAGGGCGTCCACGTCGATCTCGATCGCGTCGTCCAGGAAGCGGTCGACGAGGACCGGCCGGGAGGGGCTGATCTCGGTCGACTCGGCGATGTACGAGGACAGCCGCGTCTCGTCGTACACGATCTCCATGCCGCGCCCGCCGAGCACGTACGACGGCCGCACCAGGACGGGGTAGCCGATCTCGTCCGCGATGGCCTTGGCCCCGGCGAAGGTCGTGGCGGTGCCGTGCTTCGGCGCGGGCAGCCCGGCCTCGGCGAGCACCCGGCCGAAGGCGCCGCGGTCCTCGGCGGCGTGGATGGCCTCGGGCGGGGTGCCCACGACCGGGACGCCGTTGTCCTTGAGGGCCTGCGACAGGCCCAGCGGGGTCTGGCCGCCGAGCTGGACGATCACGCCCGCGACCGGTCCGGCCAGCGTCTCGGCGTGCACGATCTCCAGCACGTCCTCCAGGGTGAGCGGCTCGAAGTACAGCCGGTCGGAGGTGTCGTAGTCGGTGGAGACGGTCTCGGGGTTGCAGTTGACCATCACGGTCTCGTAGCCGGCGTCGCTCAGCGCGAAGGAGGCGTGGACGCACGAGTAGTCGAACTCGATGCCCTGGCCGATGCGGTTCGGACCGGAGCCGAGGATGATCACCGCGGCCTTCTCGCGCGGGGCGACCTCCGTCTCCTCGTCGTAGGAGGAGTAGAAGTACGGCGTCTTCGCGGCGAACTCGGCGGCGCAGGTGTCGACCGTCTTGTAGACGGGGCGTACGCCCAGCGCGTGCCGCACCTCGCGCACGACGTCCTCGCGCAGCCCGCGGATCTCACCGATCTGGACGTCGGAGAAGCCGTGCCGCTTGGCCTCGGCGAGCAGCGACGGGTCCAGCTTGTCGGCGGCGGCCAGCTCGTCCGCGATCTCCTTGATCAGGAACAGCTGGTCCACGAACCACGGGTCGATCCTGGTGGCCTCGAAGACCTCCTCGGGCGTGGCGCCCGCGCGGATGGCCTGCATGACGGAGTTGATGCGCCCGTCGGTGGGCCGGACGGCCTCCGCCAGCAGCTCGGCCTTGTCGCCGGGCTCGCCGACGAAGGTGAACTGCGAGCCCTTCTTCTCCAGCGACCGCAGCGCCTTCTGGAGCGCCTCGGTGAAGTTCCGGCCGATCGCCATGGCCTCGCCGACCGACTTCATGGTCGTGGTCAGCGTGGAGTCGGCGGACGGGAACTTCTCGAAGGCGAACCGCGGTGCCTTGACGACCACGTAGTCCAGGGTCGGCTCGAAGGACGCGGGGGTCTTCTCGGTGATGTCGTTCGGGATCTCGTCGAGCGTGTAGCCGACGGCCAGCTTGGCGGCGATCTTGGCGATCGGGAAGCCGGTGGCCTTCGACGCGAGGGCCGAGGAGCGCGAGACGCGCGGGTTCATCTCGATGACGATGATGCGGCCGTCGTCGGGGTTGACCGCGAACTGGATGTTGCAGCCGCCGGTGTCGACGCCGACCTCGCGGATGATCGCGATGCCGATGTCGCGCAGCCGCTGGTACTCGCGGTCGGTCAGCGTCATCGAGGGCGCCACGGTGATCGAGTCGCCGGTGTGCACGCCCATCGGGTCGAAGTTCTCGATGGAGCAGACGACCACGACGTTGTCGTGCTTGTCGCGCATCAGCTCCAGCTCGTACTCCTTCCAGCCGAGGATGGACTCCTCCAGGAGCACCTCGGTGGTCGGGGAGAGCGTGAGGCCCTGTCCGGCGATGCGGCGCAGCTCCTCCTCGTCGTGCGCGAAGCCGGAGCCGGCGCCGCCCATGGTGAAGGAGGGGCGTACGACGACGGGGTAGCCGCCGAGCGTGTCCACGCCCTGGATGACGTCGTCCATGGAGTGGCAGATGACCGAGCGGGCGGACTCGCCGTGCCCGATCTTCTCGCGGACGGCCTCGACGACGCCCTTGAAGAGCTCGCGGTCCTCGCCCTTGTTGATGGCCTCGACGTTGGCGCCGATCAGTTCGACGCCGTACTTCTCCAGCACACCCTGCTCGTGCATGGAGATCGCGGTGTTGAGGGCGGTCTGGCCGCCGAGGGTCGGGAGCAGGGTGTCGGGCCGCTCCTTGGCGATGATCTTCTCGACGAACTCCGGGGTGATCGGCTCGACGTACGTCGCGTCGGCGATCTCCGGGTCGGTCATGATCGTCGCCGGGTTGGAGTTGACCAGGATCACCCGCAGGCCCTCGGCCTTGAGGACGCGGCAGGCCTGGGTGCCGGAGTAGTCGAACTCCGCGGCCTGGCCGATGACGATCGGGCCGGAGCCGATGACCAGGACGGACTGGATATCGGAGCGCTTAGGCACGCTGGCCCTCCATCTGGGCTGTGTTCATCAAAGACGTGAAGCGGTCGAACAGGTAGGCGGCGTCGTGCGGACCGGCCGCCGCCTCGGGGTGGTACTGGACGCTGAACGCGGGCCGGTCGAGCAGCTGGAGCCCCTCGACGACCTGGTCGTTCAGACAGACGTGGCTGACCTCGGCCCGGCCGTAGGGGGTGTCGGAGACCCGGTCGAGCGGCGCGTCGACGGCGAACCCGTGGTTGTGCGCGGTCACCTCGACCTTGCCGGTCGTACGGTCCTGCACGGGCTGGTTGATGCCCCGGTGCCCGTACTTGAGCTTGTACGTGCCGAAGCCGAGGGCGCGGCCGAGGATCTGGTTGCCGAAGCAGATGCCGAACAGGGGCGTCCCGCGCTCCAGCACGGCCCGCATGAGGGCGACCGGCTGCTCGGCCTGCTCCGGGTCGCCGGGGCCGTTCGAGAAGAACACGCCGTCGGGCTCGACCGCGTAGATCTCCTCGACCGTCGCGGTGGCGGGCAGTACGTGCACCTCGATGCCGCGCTCGGCCATGCGGTGCGGGGTCATGCCCTTGATGCCCAGGTCCACGGCGGCGACGGTGAACTTCGCGGCGCCGATCGGGACGGCCTCGCCGTCGGGGCCCAGAGCCGGGACGACGTACGTCTCCTTGGTCGCCACCTCCTCGTAGAGGCTGGCGCCCTTCATCTCGGGGGCCCGGCGCACCTCGGTCAGCATGGTGGCCTCGTCGGGCAGCTCGGCGCCCGAGAAGATGCCGACGCGCATGGCGCCGCGCTCGCGCAGATGGCGGGTGAGCGCGCGGGTGTCGACGCCGCTGATGCCCACGACGCCCTGCTGCTCCAGCTCCTCGTCCAGCGAGCGCCTGGAGCGCCAGTTGGAGGGCACGCGCGCGGGGTCGCGTACGACGTAACCGGCGACCCAGATGCGCTTCGACTCGGGGTCGTCGTCGTTCACGCCGGTGTTGCCGACGTGCGGGGCGGTCATCACGACGACCTGGCGGTGGTACGACGGGTCGGTGAGGGTCTCCTGGTAACCGGTCATGCCGGTGGAGAACACCGCTTCGCCGAAGGTCACCCCCACGGCCCCGTAGGCACGGCCGCGGAAGGTCCGGCCGTCCTCCAGGACGAGTACGGCGGGAGCCGCCTGCTGCCTCGCTGAGGCGGTCCCCTGGTCGGAGGTGGTCATCGTGCGCCTTCCGTGTCGGTGCTCTTGTCGACCTCGTCGACCTTTTCGATCATGTGGTTCAGGGTGTCGACCCAGGCGTGGTGCTCGGCCGCCCGGTCGGAGCGGAAGCCGGAGTCGATCAGCCGGTCGCCGTGCGCCCAGGTGATGACCAGCAGCCCGCCCTCGGAGAGGACCTTGCCCGCGATGCCCTTGTCGAGCCGGGCCTGACGCACCTGCGAACGGGGCACGAAGAAGTCGGCCGCCCCGGGGCGTACGACCTCCAGTCCCGCGTCCGTCAGGGTCAGCTCGACCCTGCTGCGGGTGCCCAGGCCGCGCGCCACGATGCGGTCGAGCCACTGCCCGGCCGTGGTCGAGCCGTGGTACCGCCCGTTCATCGACAGCACGGTCGGTGTCACCGCGCCGGGCTCGTCCGGCACGGTGGGCAGCTCGGGCAGGTCGCCCTGGAGGGTGCCGCGCCACTTCCAGCCCTCGCGCATCAGCCAGTAGATGAGCGCGACGAAGAGCCCGAGGCCGACCAGCCAGCCCACCCGGGCGGCCCAGTCGGTCACTTCCGCCGACTTCTGTTCGGCGGCGAGGTACGAGGCGATGTACGTCTGGTGCGGCAGTGATGTCACGCGAGCTTCCCGTCGACGAGCGTGGCCCTGCCCCGGAGCCACGTGTGGGTGACACGGCCCGGCAGCTCACGACCCTCGTACGGAGTGTTGCGGCTGCGGGATGCGAAGCCCGCGGGGTCCACCGCTCCACGGTATGCGGTGTCGACCAGCGTCAGGTTGGCGGGCTCACCTGCCGAGACGGGGCGGCCGTGGCCCTGGGCCCGGCCGATTCTGGCCGGCGTGAAGGACATGCGGTCGGCGACCGCGGCCCAGCCCAGGAGCCCGGTCTCGACCATCGTCTCCTGGACGACCGAGAGCGCGGTCTCCAGGCCCACCATGCCCATGGCGGCGGCGGCCCACTCGCAGTCCTTGTCCTCGTGCGGGTGCGGGGCGTGATCGGTGGCGACGATGTCGATCGTGCCGTCGGCGAGCGCCTCGCGCAGGGCCAGCACGTCGCGCTCGGTGCGCAGCGGCGGGTTGACCTTGTAGACGGGGTTGTACGAGCGCACCAGCTCGTCGGTGAGGAGCAGGTGGTGCGGGGTGACCTCGGCGGTGACGTCGATGCCGCGGGACTTGGCCCAGCGGACGATCTCGACGGAGCCGGCGGTCGACAGGTGGCAGATGTGGACGCGGGAGCCGACGTGCTCGGCGAGCAGGACGTCCCGGGCGATGACCGACTCCTCGGCGACGGCGGGCCAGCCGCCGAGTCCCAGTTCGGCGGAGACGACGCCCTCGTTCATCTGGGCGCCCTCGGTGAGGCGGGGCTCCTGCGCGTGCTGGGCGACGACGCCGCCGAAGGCCTTCACGTACTCCAGGGCACGGCGCATGATCACGGCGTCGTCGACGCACTTGCCGTCGTCCGAGAAGACGGTGACGCCGGCCGCGGACTCGTGCATCGCGCCCAGCTCGGCGAGCTGCTTGCCCTCCAGGCCGACGGTGACGGCTCCGATGGGCTGCACGTCGCAGTAGCCGTGCTCCTGGCCGAGCCGGTAGACCTGCTCGACGACGCCGGCGGTGTCGGCCACCGGGAAGGTGTTGGCCATGGCGAACACCGCGGTGTAGCCGCCGCTCGCGGCGGCCCGGGTACCGGTCAGGACCGTCTCGGAGTCCTCACGGCCGGGCTCGCGCAGATGGGTGTGCAGGTCGACGAGCCCCGGCAGGAGCACCTTGCCGCCGGCCTCCACGACCTCGGCGCCCTCGGCGCTGAGATCTGCGCCCACCTCGGCGATCGTGTCGCCGTCGATCAGCACGTCCTGCGGCTCGCCGCCGAGCACCTTCGCACCACGGATAAGAGTCTTGCTCATGGTCTTACTTCTCCTCGGTACGGGTGTGGGTGACTGCTGGTTCGTTGCCGCCCAGGAGCAGGTACAGGACGGCCATCCGGATCGAGACGCCGTTGGTGACCTGCTCGATGACGGTGCAGCGGTCGGAGTCGGCGACCTCGGCGGTGATCTCCATCCCGCGGACCATCGGGCCGGGGTGCATCACGATGGCGTGCTCAGGCATCCGCGCCATGCGGTCGCCGTCGAGCCCGTAGCGCCGCGAGTACTCGCGCTCGGTGGGGAAGAACGCCGCGTTCATCCGCTCGCGCTGGACGCGGAGCATCATCACCGCGTCGGACTTGGCCAGCGTGCTGTCGAGGTCGTACGAGATGTCGCAGGGCCAGGCCTCGACGCCGACGGGCACCAGGGTCGGCGGGGCGACGAGGGTGACCTGGGCGCCGAGGGTGTGCAGCAGATCGACGTTCGAGCGGGCGACCCTGCTGTGCAGGATGTCGCCGACGATCGTGATGCGCCGGCCTGCCAGGTCCTGGCCGAGGCCCGCGTCCCGGCCGACCAGCCGGCGCCGCATGGTGAAGGCGTCGAGGAGGGCCTGGGTGGGGTGCTGGTGGGTGCCGTCACCGGCGTTGATGACGGCGGCGTCGATCCAGTCGGAGGTCGCGAGCCGGTAGGGGGCTCCGGAGGCGCCGTGCCGGATGACGACGGCGTCGACGCCCATCGCCTCCAGGGTCTGGGCGGTGTCCTTCAGGGACTCGCCCTTGGAGACGCTGGAGCCCTTGGCGGTGAAGTTTATGACGTCCGCGGACAGGCGCTTCTCGGCGGCCTCGAAGGAGATCCGGGTCCGGGTGGAGTCCTCGAAGAAGAGGTTGACGACGGTGCGGCCGCGCAGGGTCGGCAGCTTCTTGATCGGCCGGTCGGCGACCCGGGCCATCTCCTCGGCGGTGTCGAGGATCAGGACGGCGTCGTCGCGGGTGAGGTCGGCGGCCGAGATGAGATGACGCTGCATCTTTCAGGCTCCGTAAGGCAGTTCAGGCGGTTCAGAAGGTTCAGGGGGCCGGCGGGTCCAGGTCGGGAGGCAGGCACTCCTGAGGTGCTCGGGGAGCGCACGCGGACGTGCGGCGGCGCGAGCGGGCGCGGCGTGCGGTCGTGCCGTACGCCGGGGAGCTACTGCTGGCCGCTGGGGGACGTCCGCTTCACACCGAGCAGCACGGTGTCCCGGCCGTCCTCCTCCGCGAGCTGGACCTTGACCGTCTCGCGCAGGGACGTGGGGAGGTTCTTGCCGACGTAGTCGGCGCGGATCGGGAGTTCGCGGTGGCCGCGGTCGACGAGGACCGCGAGCTGTACGGCGCGCGGGCGGCCGATGTCGTTCAGCGCGTCGAGTGCGGCCCGGATGGTGCGGCCGGAGAAGAGCACGTCGTCGACGAGGACGACGAGCCGGCCGTCGATGCCGTCACCGGGGATGTCGGTGCGGGCCAGCGCACGCGGCGGGTGCATGCGCAGGTCGTCGCGGTACATGGTGATGTCCAGCGAGCCGACGGGGATCTTGCGGTCGGTGATCTCCTGGAGCTTGGCGGCGAGCCGCTGCGCCAGGTGGACGCCCCGGGTCGGGATGCCGAGGAGCACCACGTCGTCGGCGCCCTTGGCGCGTTCGACGATCTCGTGGGCGATGCGGGTCAGGACGCGCGCGATGTCGGGGGCCTCCAGAACGGGCCGCGCATCGGACTCGTACTGCTGTTTCTGCTGTTCGGTGTCCATACGAAACGGACCTCCTTCTCCGCCTCTCTGGACGGATCATTAAAGGACGTCGGAATTGCGCCATCCACGGTACCAGCACGACAATGCCCCTGATCACCCCCCTGGTCCCGACCGTGCCCCACGCGCACCGGGAGACCGGTCCGGACCATTCGGCTTGACGAGGCAGAGTCACGCTGCGTAACCTCACAGTGAGTCACCAGCCGCGCGGCCGAGCCGCACGTCGACACAGTGTCCGGGGAGCTATATGTCCAGCGAATACGCCAAACAGCTCGGGGCCAAGCTCCGCGCCATCCGCACCCAGCAGGGCCTTTCCCTCCACGGCGTCGAGGAGAAGTCCCAGGGCCGCTGGAAGGCGGTCGTGGTCGGTTCGTACGAGCGCGGCGACCGCGCAGTGACCGTGCAGCGTCTCGCGGAGCTGGCGGACTTCTACGGCGTTCCCGTGCAGGAGCTGCTGCCGGGCACCACGCCGGGTGGAGCCGCCGAGCCGCCGCCGAAGCTGGTCCTCGACCTGGAGCGGCTGGCCCACGTGCCGGCCGAGAAGGCAGGACCCCTGCAGCGCTACGCGGCGACGATCCAGTCCCAGCGCGGCGACTACAACGGCAAGGTGCTGTCGATCCGCCAGGACGACCTGCGCACCCTCGCCGTCATCTACGACCAGTCGCCCTCGGTCCTCACCGAGCAGCTGATCAGCTGGGGCGTCCTGGACGCGGACGCGCGCCGCGCGGTCTCCCACGAAGAGGGCTGACCGGCACCTGACCTGAGCAGAAACGTGCCGTCGGGGTGGCCGGAACCATATGGTTCCGGCCACCCCGACGGCTTTCTGCGGGCCTCGGAGGCCTCAGCCGTACAAGGCAACGCCGGAGGGCCCCAGCGTGATGCTGGGGCCCTCCGGCGTTCGTGTGTCCTGCGCGGCACCGCGCGCCCCTCGGGGCACGGGGCTGTGACGATCCGCGGCCCCGCCACATGGGCGCGACCAGCCACCGGCGACCCGCACACGACCCAACCGTGCCGAGCGGACCGGGTGGAGCGCCAGGGCTCAGACGTCCTCGCGTCGCAGTGACGACTTGAGCTCCTTGAAACGGCCGAGCAGGCCGTTCACGAAGGCGGGCGACTCGTCGGTGGAGAACTCCTTGGCGAGCTGCACCGCCTCGTCGAGCACGACCGCGTCCGGGGTCTCGTCCACCCAGATCAGTTCGTACGCGCCGAGGCGCAGGATGTTGCGGTCGACGACCGGCATCCTGTCGAGCGTCCAGCCGACGGCGTACTGCGAGATCAGCTCGTCGACGCGCTTCGCGTAGGCCGCGTAGCCCTCGATCAGCTGCATCGTGTACTCGCTCACCGGCGGCTGCCGGGTGTCGGACCTGGAGTGCCGGATCCAGTCGGCGAGGACGGTCTGGACGTCCACGCCTCTCTGGTCACCCTCGAAGAGGATCTGGAAGGCGCGCTTGCGGGCCGTATTGCGGGCAGCCACGGTTAGCTGTTCACCCGGCCGAGGTAGTCGCTCGTGCGGGTGTCGACCTTGATCTTCTCACCGGTGGTGATGAAGAGCGGGACGTTGATCTGGTGACCGGTCTCCAGGGTGGCGGGCTTGGTGCCGCCCGTGGAGCGGTCGCCCTGGACGCCGGGCTCGGTCTCCTGGACGACGAGCTCGACGGCGGCCGGCATCTCGACGAAGAGAACCTCGCCCTCGTGCTGCGCCACGGTGGCGGTGAAGCCCTCGATCAGGAAGTTGGCGGCGTCGCCGACGGCCTTGCGGTCGACCATGAGCTGGTCGTAGGTCTGCATGTCCATGAAGACGAAGTACTCGCCGTCCATGTATGAGAACTGCATGTCGCGCTTGTCGACAGTGGCCGTCTCGACCTTGACGCCGGCGTTGAACGTCTTGTCGACGACCTTGCCGGAAAGCACGTTCTTCAGCTTGGTGCGCACGAAGGCGGGGCCCTTGCCGGGCTTGACGTGCTGGAACTCGACGACGGACCAGAGCTGGCCCCCGTCGAGCTTGAGCACCAGGCCGTTCTTGAGGTCGTTCGTGGAAGCCACGGTTGCGGAATCTCCTGGACTGACGTGGACGACCACGGTGGCACGCGCCACAGCTCGGAGCAGTCGAAACGTATTCGAAGCGAAGCGCGTTCGAAGTGTTCCCAGTGTTCGAGACTAGAGCGCGAGCAGTTCCTTGGTCGTGATGGTGAGTAGCTCGGGTCCGCCGTCCGCCTCGGGGCGCACGACGAGCGTGTCATCGATCCGGACACCGCCCCGGCCCGGGAGGTGGACCCCCGGTTCGACGGTGACCGGCACGCAAGCGTCCAGTTTACCCATGGCCGCGGGGGCCAACTGCGGCTCCTCGTCGATTTCGAGCCCCACACCGTGTCCGACGGAGGCGGGAAGGCCCTCCGTGTACCCCGCGGAGTCCAGTACCTGACGGGCCGCGCGGTCCACGTCACGGCAGGCGGCGCCGGGTGCCAGGGCCTCGCGGCCGGCCCGCTGGGACGCGAAGACGAGATCGTACAGTTCGATCTGCCAGTCGGCGGGCGAGGTGCCGATGACGAAGGTGCGGCCGATCTCGCTGCGGTATCCGCGGTAGGTCGCCCCGAGGCAGACGGAGAGGAAATCTCCCTCCTCGACCCGGCGGTCGGTGGGGCGGTGCCCGCGGCGACCGGAGTGCGGGCCCGTGCCGACCGAGGTTCTGAAGGCCGGTCCCTCGGCGCCGTGGTCGACGAGCCGGCGTTCCAGTTCCAGCGCGAGGTGGCGTTCGGTGCGGCCGACGAGGATCGACTCCAGGAGCTCGCCCAGGGCCTGGTCGGCGATCTCCGCGCCGATCCGCAGACAGGAGATCTCCTCCTCGTCCTTGATGACCCGCAGCTGTTCGACGGCTCCGCCGATGTCCGCGAGGCGCAGTCCTGGGGCCACCGAGCCGATCGCCCGGTGGCGGCCCACGGTCAGGTGGTGTTCCTCCACGGCGAGGGAGTCCGCGCCCTGGGCCACGGCGAGGTCCGCGGCGGCGACGACGGGGTCCCCTCCGGGGCTCGGCAGGGTGTGGACCCTCAGTCCCTCGGGCGGGCGGCCCTCGTCGTACGTGGTCTCGGGGGGAGCGCCGTGGACGAGCAGGTCCTCGGTGCTGCCCAGCAGGAGGACCGCGCCGTGCGGCGCCGCGCCGGTGAGATAGCGGACGTTGGCCGGGCGGGAGACCAGCGCGGAGGCGCTGCCGCCGGCGTGGCAGCGTTCGCGTAGGCGGGCTCGGCGGGTCTGGTACACCTCGGACATGATCCGAGCGTAGGAGCTCCGCTGGGATGCCGCTGGGTGGGTGGGGCCGAGTGGGCGTGCCTCGGGGGGTGAGGGGGGCGGGGGTGGGTGTTGTGGGTCGGGTGCGGGTCGGTGGGGGTTGAGCGCGCCGTTCCCCGCGCCCCTTCCGGGGGCGTCCCTCGTGGGTCGGGTGCCGGTCCGTGGGGGTTGAGCGCGCCGTTCCCCGCGCCCCTTCCGGGGGCGTCCCTCGTGGGTCGGGTGCGGGTCGGTGGGGGTTGAGCGCGCCGTTCCCCGCGCCCCTTCCGGGGGCCGTCCCTCGTGGGTCGGGTGCCGGTTCGTGGGGGCTTAAGTCACCACTGGGGTGGGCTTGCTATTGAGCGGGCCAGGACGTCGTCCAGGACTCTGGCCGTTTGGGGGACGTCCAGTTGGGAGTTGTCGATGATCGGCAGGCCCGAGCCGTACCAGCCGGCCATGCGGCCGTGGATGCGGGCCACTTCCTCGTCGGTCAGGCGGCGGTTTCCGGAGCGCTCCGCGTTGCGCTCCAGGACTATCTCCAGGCCCGGCAGGAGGACGACCGGGAGCAGGCCGGGGCCCACGTGGCGCTTCCAGCCGCCGAGGCCGACGACGGGGCGGTCCGGGAAGACGGCGTCGTCGAGGATGCAGGAGATGTTGTTGGCCAGGAAGTTGCGGGCCGCGAAGCCGCAGGTGCGACGGGCGAGACGGTACTGCGCCTCCGAGTGGTCGTTCCACCCTGCCTGCGGGTCGGCGAAGCCCGAGCGCACCCATTCGCGGACGTCGTCCAGGCTGATGTGCGCGGTGGGCACCCTGCGGTGGTCGGCCCAGTACTTGGCGACGCTGGTCTTGCCGGCGCCCGCGGGGCCGATGAGCAGGACGGCGAGCGTCGTGGACGTCGGGTCGGCCGTGCCGGTCGCGGGCGGCACGCTCGGCATCGGGACCGGACCGCCCGGCGGCAGCTGTACGTGGCCCGTGGTGTCCGGCGCCGGCGGCACGGGAGCGTGCTGCGGGACCGAGTGGTGCGGGGCGGCGGGTCCGGTCTGCGCTCCGGCGAAAGCCGGCTGCGGGCCCGGCGGCGGCCCCGGGGGCGGATTGACCGGCGCCGTACCCGGGTGGACGCCGGCGTGCGGCCCGGGACGGTGCGGTCCCGGATGCGGTGCGGCGGCTCCCGACCAGCCGGCGGCCGGTCCGTGTCCCGGCTGATGGGGCGGCGGCAGCGGAGGCCCCACTGGGTGCTGCATCCGGTGCCACTCCGTCTCGTACAGGCAATGGGCGCTGGCAGCGAGGCACCTACCCCGCTCTCCTACCGAACGGTACCGTCCCCGGCCGCCGTTTGGTGAACGGCCGGGGACGGTCCGAAGTGCCCGTGCGCACAAGGCGAACCGGCCCAAGTGCCGCCTGCGGGAGCTATTCGCCCACTTCGCCGTAGGCGGCGAGCAGCACCGCCGGGTCGGGGCCCTCCAGGACGGTCGGCTTGGCCAGTCCGTCGAGGACGATGAAGCGGAGCAGGTTGCCGCGGGACTTCTTGTCGACCTTCATGTTCTCCAGGAGCTTGGGCCACTGGTCGTAGCGGTAGCTCAGCGGCAGCCCGACGGACTCCAGGATCGTGCGGTGCCGGTCCGCCGTCACGTCGTCCAGGCGCCCCGCCAGCCGCCCCAGTTCGGCCGCGAAGTGCATCCCGACCGCGACCGCCGCGCCGTGCCGCCACTCGTAGCGTTCGTTCTTCTCGATGGCGTGGGCCAGCGTGTGCCCGTAGTTGAGGATCTCGCGCAGCCCGGCCTCCTTCAGGTCGGACGAGACGACCTCGGCCTTGACCTTGATGGAGCGCTCGATGAGCTCGGCGGTGTGCGGCCCCCCGGGCGTACGGGCGCCCTGCGGGTCGGCCTCGATGAGGTCGAGGATCTCCGGGTCGGCGATGAAACCGGCCTTGATGATCTCCGCGAGCCCCGACACGAAGTCGTGGACCGGCAGCGAGTCGAGCGCGGCGAGGTCGCACAGCACACCGGCGGGCGGGTGGAAGGCGCCGACGAGGTTCTTGCCCTCGGCGGTGTTGATGCCGGTCTTGCCGCCGACGGCCGCGTCCACCATGCCCAGCACGGTGGTGGGGACCGCGATCCAGCGCACGCCGCGCAGCCAGGTCGCCGCGACGAACCCGGCCAGGTCGGTGGTGGACCCGCCGCCGACACCGACGATCACATCGGTGCGGGTGAAGCCGGACTGCCCGAGCGCCTTCCAGCAGTAGGCGGCGACCTCGGCGGTCTTGGCCTCCTCCGCGTTGGGCACCTGGATGGCGACGGCCTCGAAGCCCTGCCCGGCCAGGTCGGCGCGGAGCGCGTCACCGGTCTCGGCGAGCGCCTCGGGATGGATCACCGCGACCCGCTTGGCCCGCTCCCCCACCAAGGCACCCAGCTCGCCGAGCAGTTGGCGGCCGACCAGGACCTCGTACGGCTCGCTGCCCGCAGTGCCGCCGACGTGGATCCGTGTCACCTGGTCCGCCATGTGTCCTCCTGCCGGGGGTCCTGGGACTGTTCCCCGGACGATGCTGCCTTCAGTTCCAGTGCGTCGAGGACCGCTCCTGCGACCTCTTCGGGGGTACGGCCGTCGGTGGCCACCACGGCCCTCGCGACCTCCGTGTACAGGTGACGGCGGGCCTCCATCAGCTCGCGCCACTGCCGGCGCGGGTTGACCGCGAGCAGTGGCCGGGCCGCGTTCAGGCCGGTGCGCTGCACCGCTTCCTCGACGTCCATCGAGAGGTACACGACGGGCTGTCCGGCGAGCAGC
Source organism: Streptomyces sp. CWNU-52B (assembly GCF_047444975.1). NCBI lineage: Bacteria > Bacillati > Actinomycetota > Actinomycetes > Kitasatosporales > Streptomycetaceae > Streptomyces > Streptomyces sp. CWNU-52B. The sequence continues at coordinate 130,602 of NZ_JBLFJV010000050.1, forward strand.
TCCCGGGTGTCCGCGTCGAGGATCGAGCCGCCGCCCAGCGCCAGGACCCCGTCGTGCTCCGCGAGCGCGCGGCGCACGGCCTCCTTCTCCAGGGCGCGGAAGGCCCCTTCGCCCTCGTCCACGAAGATGTCCGCGATGGTGCGCTGCCGCTCGGTCACGATGTCCTCGTCGGTGTCCCGGTAGCGGCAGCCGAGCCGCTCGGCGAGCAGCGCGCCGACCGTGGACTTGCCGACCCCCATGGGGCCGACCAGGACGACCCTGAGGCCGGTCACCGTACGACCAGGTGCTTGAGGTAGGACGCCACGTTGCGCCGGGTCTCCGGCACGCTGTCGCCGCCGAACTTCTCCGCGACCGCGTCCGCCAGGACCAGGGCGACCATCGCCTCGGCGACGATCCCCGCCGCCGGCACCGCGCACACGTCCGAGCGCTGGTGGTGCGCCTTGGTCGCCTCGCCGGTCACCACGTCGATGGTCGCCAGTGCCCGCGGCACGGTGGCGATGGGCTTCATCGCCGCCCGTACGCGCAGCAGCTCACCCGTCGTCAGGCCGCCCTCGGTACCGCCGGAGCGGCCGGAGGAGCGCCGGATGCCCTCGTCCGTGTTGACGATCTCGTCGTGGGCCTTCGAGCCCGGCACCCGGGCGAGGTCGAAGCCGTCACCGACCTCCACGCCCTTGATCGCCTGGATGCCCATCAGCGCCGCCGCCAGCCGGGCGTCGAGGCGCCGGTCCCAGTGGACGTGCGAACCGAGGCCCACCGGCACCCCGTACGCCAGGACCTCGACCACACCGCCCAGCGTGTCGCCGTCCTTGTGGGCCTGGTCGATCTCCGCGACCATCGCCTTCGAGGTGTCCGCGTCCAGGCAGCGCACCGGGTCCGCGTCCAGCTTCTCGACGTCGGAGGGGGTCGGGTAGACACCGTAGGGGGCCTTCGCCGCCGCCAGCTCCACCACGTGCGAGACCACCTCGATACCGGCGGTCTCCTTGAGGTACGAACGCGCCACCGCGCCCAGCGCCACCCGCGCCGCGGTCTCCCGCGCGGAGGCCCGCTCCAGGATCGGCCGTGCCTCGTCGAACCCGTACTTCTGCATGCCGGCGAGGTCGGCGTGGCCGGGCCTGGGCCGGGTCAGCGGGGCGTTGCGCGCCAGCTCGCCGAGGATCTGCGGGTCGACCGGGTCGGCCGCCATCACCTGTTCCCACTTGGGCCACTCGGTGTTGCCGACCATCACCGCGACCGGCGAGCCGAGGGTGAGGCCGTGGCGGACACCGCCCAGGAAGGTGACCTCGTCCTGCTCGAACTTCATCCGGGCACCGCGGCCGTAGCCCAGCCGTCGCCGGGCCAGGTGGTCGGCCACCATCTCCGTGGTGATCGGCACGCCGGCGGGAAGGCCCTCCAGCGTCGCCACGAGTGCGGGACCGTGGGACTCCCCGGCGGTCAGCCAGCGCAACCTGCTCAACGGTGCTCCTCATGCTCGCGCCCTGGTACTGCGTAACGGCCTCTGTGCGTACGCGCGTCCTCGCGTACGGCGACGGCGCGACCGGGTGCGCGGCCCTGGCCCGCCGCCTTCGATCCTCCCACGTCCGCGCGCGCCGCCCGGCCGCAGGTCCATCAGGCGGACGGTGTGCCGGGGGACATCGTGGTGTCGTCCCGCCGGGGCTGTGGGGCGTAACCGCCCAGGTGGCCGGCACCGCGGCCCTCTCCGTACGGTGCCGCCGCGCGGAACGGCCGTCCCTGGCTCCAGGACGCCGACTGTGTCAGGTACATGGATCAGTCCCCCGATTCCCGCGCTCCCCGACTCCCCGGCTCCGCGCCGGCGGAGCCGGGAGCCGGATCCTGGCGGCCCGGGTCAGCGCGCCGCGAGGGACTTCTCACCAGCCGTTCGCATGACGCCGAGCGGGCCCGGGGTGCGGCCCGTCATCTGCTCGACCTGGAGGACCGCCTGGTGTACGAGCAGGTCCAGTCCGCTGACGACGGCGCCCCCGTAGGCGGACCAGCGGGCCGCGAGGTCGGTCGGCCACGGGTCGTACAGGACGTCGAACAAGGTGGCGGGCCGCTCGGGGACGGCCGAGGCGAGTGCGTCGGTGGCGCCCGCCGGGGTGGTCGCGATCACCAGCGGGGCCCGCAAGGCCTGTGCGGCGTCCGCCCAGTCGGCCGTACGCACCTCGATGTCGAGCCGCTCGCCCCACTGCCGCATCTCGGCGGCGCGCGCCGCGCTGCGGACGTACGCGACGACCTCGCCCGTGCAGACGCGGGCGAGGGCGGCCAGCGCGGAGGAGGCGGTGGCGCCCGCGCCGAGGATCGCCGCGGATTCCACTTGTTCGATCCCGCGCTCGCGCAGGGCGGCGACGATCCCGGGGATGTCGGTGTTGTCACCGAGGCGGCGCCCGTCCGGGGTGAACACCACCGTGTTCACGGCCTCCACGGAGGCCGCGGTGTCACTGATCTCGTCGAGCAGCGGAATGACCGCCCTTTTCAGCGGCATCGTCAGCGAGAGCCCGGCCCATTCGGGGCCGAGTTTCCCGACGAATCCGGCAAGCGCCGCCTCGTCGATCTCGAAGCGGTCGTACGACCAGCCGGCCAGGCCCAGTTCCTCGTAGGCGGCGCGGTGCAGCACCGGGGAGAGGGAATGCTCGATCGGGGAACCGAGAACGGCGGCTCGGCGCCGCCGCTCCCCGTCAGCCCTTGTTGCGCCGCTCATTGAATTCCTGCACCAACTTCTCGTGCTCGGCCAGGGTCTTGGTGAAGTCCGTCTTCTTGCCGTCGATGGAGATGAAGAAGATCCACGCACCGCCGTCCGGGTCCAGTGCCGCCTTCAGCGCTTCCTCGCCCGGATTTCCGATCGGTCCGGGCGGCAGACCCTTGTAGAAGTACGTGTTGTACGGGTCGTCGTAGTTGCGGATCTCGGCGACGGAGATATCGATCTTGCTCTGGCCCTTGAGGTAGTTGTACGTCGAGTCGAATTCGAGCTTCTGGTTGGTGACGTCGTTCGTCGGCTTGAGGCGGTTGTAGACGACGGACGCCATCTTCCTGAAGTCGTCGTGCGTGATGCCCTCCGCCTGGACGAGGCTCGCCACCGTGACGACCTCCAGCGGGTTCTCCAGGCCGAGCCCCTTGGCCTTCGCCTCCAGGTCGAACTCGGCGTACTCCTTGTTGGCCTGCGACACCATTTCCTTGAGGACGTCCTCGGGCTTCATGTCCTTGTCGGCGGGATAGGTCGCCGGGTAGAGGAATCCTTCCAGCGGGTCCTTGATGTCGGTGTCGTCGTTGGCCCAGTCCGGCAGTCCGAGGCTCTTGAACTTCTTCTCGGCGACCTTCGCCGTGGTGCCCTTGGAGAGTTCCAGCTGCTTGTCGATCGCCTCGTACACCGTGGCATTGCGCTGCCCCTCCCTGACCACCAGATTGTTCTGGCTCTTGGGATCGAGCATCAGCGCGACGGCGCTCTCTCCGGACATCTGCTTGTTCAGCACATAGGAGCCCGCCTGGATCTTGTCGCCGTCCGAGTTCTGCGACTGGGCCGCCACGAAGGCGTCCACGCTCTTGACGACGCCGGCCGCCTTCAGTTTCTGACCGATCACCGATCCGAAGGCGCCCTTGGGAATCACGACGGTCACCTGTTCGCCGGTACCGTCGCCCGCGAAGTCCGGAGCCGAGCCGAAACGGCTCTGGTAGAACTGGTAGCCCATATAGGTGACTCCACCGGCCACCGCGACGATGACGAGCGAGACGGCCAGGCAGGAACAGCCGCCCCGGCGCTTCTTCTCGCCTTTGTCCTGGCCTTTGCTCCCCTTGCCGTTACCGCCTTTGGCGCCTTTGCCGCCTTTGCCGCGCCGTCGGCTCTGAGGGTCGTCGTCGGTGTCGTCGTCGGCGTCCTCGCCCGAGAAGAACGCGTGCTCACCCTGGTCCGGGCCCGGATCCCAGTCGGTCCGCTCCGGTTCCGGTTCCGCGCGGCGGCGGCTCGGCGGCTCCGGCGGCGGGTACGCGTCCGGGGTCCCGTAGTAGTCGGGCTGCTGGCCGCCGTACGGCACGCCCTGGCCGCCGTAGGGGTCGTTCGGGTCGCCGGAGTAAGGGACCTGCTGCTGCGGGTGGTACTGCTGGTGCTGCTGATTCTGCTGGTTCGGGTCCCAGCCACCGCCGTTGTACGGCTGACCGTTCTGGTCGTACTGCTGGCCGTTGTGCTCGTACGGCCGGCCGTTCTGGTCGTACTGCTGCCCGCCCTGGTGGGGGTACTCCTGCCCGCCCTGGCCGTTGTACTGCTGGGGGGACGGTCCGCCGTACTGCTGCTGGCCCTGGCCGTACTGCTGCTGGCCCTGGGCGTAGTGCTGCTGCCCCTGGTCGTAACCGGCCTGCTGGCCCGTGCCCCAGTCGCCGTACTGCGGCTGCTGCGGCTGCTCCGGGTGGTGCTGCGGCTGGCCGCCGTAGGGGGACTGGGCCGCCTGGGCCTCCTGTCCTCCCCATCCGCCGTCCCCGTACAACGGGTCCTCGGGATGCCACGGTTCGGAGCCTGGGCCCCGGCCATACTCGGTCATCGATCCCCTAGAGCCGCGAGGCGGTGGTCGCGCGGTGACGGGGCTTCCGTCCGCCTCTCTCCTGTGCGGAAGCTATTCGAACACCACCGCATCGCGCGGAACGTTACCGTACCGCGATCAGATGACCACTTCGACGCCCTCGCCGGGGGAGGTACCTGACGCCCGTTCGGACTCCAGTGCCTGCTGGAGAATGATCACGGCCGCAACCTGGTCGATGACCGATCTGCCCTTCTTGGACTTCACGCCCGAGGCGCGCAGTCCCTGACTGGCTGTCACCGTGGTCATCCGCTCGTCCACGAGCCGGACCGGCACGGGTGCGATGCCCCGTGCGAGGTCCTGCGCGAAGGCCCGGACCTTGACCGCGGCCGGGCCCTCGCCGCCCTTGAGCGAGCGAGGGAGGCCGACCACAACCTCGATCGGTTCGTACTCCTCGACCAGCTGTCCCAGCCGCCGGTGGGCGGCCGGGACGTCACGCCCCGGCACGGTCTCCACCGGAGTGGCGAGGATCCCGTCGGGGTCGCACGAGGCGACCCCGATCCGGGCGTCCCCGACGTCGATGGCGAGACGGCGGCCACGGCGCATGACCCGCTCGCCGTCACTCACTTGGCGGTCTCGGCCACGAGGCGCTCGACGGCGTCGGTGGCCGCGCCGATGGCGGCCGGGTCCTGGCCGCCGCCCTGGGCGACGTCGGGCTTGCCGCCACCGCCGCCCCCGAGGGTCTTGGCGGCGGCGCGCACCAGGTCACCGGCCTTGAGACCGCGCTCACGTGCGGCCTCGTTGGTGGCGATGACCGTCAGCGGTTTGCCGTTGACAGTGGTGAACAGGGCGACCACGGCGGCCCGTCCGCCCTGGATCCGGCCGCGTACGTCGAGGACCAGCTTGCGCAGGTCGTCGGCGCTCGTGCCGTCCGGGACCTGGCCGGTGACCAGGGCGACGCCGTGGACGTCCTTGGCGGATCCGGCGAGCCCGGCGGCGGCCTGGAGGACCTTCTCCGCGCGGAACTTCTCGATCTCCTTCTCGGCGTCCTTCAGCTTGCCGAGCATGGCGGAGACCTTCTCCGGAAGCTCCTCGGGGCGGCCCTTGATCAGCTCCTGGAGCTGGGCGACGACCGTGTGCTCACGGGCGAGGAAGTTGTACGCGTCGACGCCCACCAGGGCCTCGATACGGCGTACCCCCGAACCGATCGACGACTCGCCGAGCAGCTTCACCAGCCCGAGCTGGGCGGTGTTGTGCACGTGCGTGCCGCCGCACAGCTCCTTGGAGAAGTCGCCGATGGTGACGACACGGACCCGCTCGCCGTACTTCTCGCCGAACTCGGCGATGGCGCCCTGCTTCTTGGCCTCGTCGATGCTCAGGATCTCGGCGTGGACGTCCAGGTCGCGGGCGAGCACCTCGTTGATCTTCTGCTCGACGTCCGTCATGACGGCCGTGGGCACGGCGGCCGGCGAGCCGAAGTCGAAGCGGAAGCGTCCTGGCTGGTTCTCCGAACCGGCCTGGGCGGCCGTCGGGCCGAGGGCGTCGCGCAGCGCCTGGTGGGTGAGGTGGGTGGCCGAGTGGGCGCGGGCGATGGCCGTGCGGCGGCGCACGTCGATGACGGCCTGGGCCTTGGCGCCGACGGTCACCTCGCCGACCTGGACGACGCCCTTGTGGACGTAGACCCCGGGGACCGGCTTCTGGCAGTCCCGGACCTCGATCACGGCGCCGGTGTCGATCCTGATGCGGCCGGTGTCGCCGATCTGGCCGCCGCCCTCCGCGTAGAACGGGGTGCGGTCGAGGACGATCTCGACCTCGTCGCCCTCGGTGGCGGCCGGCGAGGAGGCGCCGTCGACGAGGATGCCGACGACCGTGGACTCGCCCTCGGTGCTCGTGTAGCCGATGAAGTCGGTCTCACCGGCGGCGTCGGCGATCTCGCGGTAGGCGCCCAGGTCGGCGTGCCCGGTCTTCTTGGACCTGGCGTCGGCCTTGGCGCGCTCCCGCTGCTCCTTCATCAGGCGCCGGAAGCCGTCCTCGTCCACCGAGAGGCCCTGCTCGGAGGCCATCTCCAGGGTGAGGTCGATCGGGAAGCCCCAGGTGTCGTGGAGCAGGAAGGCCTTGTCGCCGGAGAGGACCGTGCCACCGGAGGCCTTGGTCTCCGTGACGGCGGTGTCGAGGATGTTGGTGCCGCCCTTCAGCGCCTTGAGGAAGGCGGCCTCCTCGGCGAGGGCGACGGTCTCGATGCGCTTGCGGTCGGAGACGAGCTCCGGGTACTGCTGCCCCATCATCTCGATGACGACGTCGATGAGGTCCTGGACGACCGGCCCGGTGGCGCCGAGGAGGCGCATGTTGCGGATGGCGCGGCGCATGATGCGGCGCAGCACGTAGCCACGGCCCTCGTTGCCCGGGGTGACGCCGTCGCCGATGAGCATGGCGGCCGTCCGCATGTGGTCGGTGACCACGCGCAGGGAGACGTCGGAGGAGTGGGCGGCGCCGTACTCGACACCGGTCAGCTCGGTGGCCTTCCTGATGACGGCCATGGAGGTGTCGATCTCGTACATGTTCTGCACGCCCTGCAGAATCATGGCGAGGCGTTCCAGGCCGAGGCCGGTGTCGATGTTCTGGCTCGGCAGGTCGCCGAGGATCTCGAAGTCCTCCTTCGAGGTGCCCTCGCCGCGCTCGTACTGCATGAAGACGAGGTTCCAGATCTCCACGTACCGCTCGTCGTTGACGGCGGGGCCACCCTCGACGCCGAACTCGGGGCCGCGGTCGTAGTTGATCTCGGAACACGGGCCGCAGGGGCCCGGGACGCCCATGGACCAGTAGTTGTCCTGCTTGCCGAGGCGCTGGATGCGCTCCTTGGGGACGCCGACGACCTCGTGCCAGATGCGCTCGGCCTCGTCGTCCTCCAGGTACACGGTGATCCAGAGCTTCTCCGGGTCCAGGCCGTAACCGCCCTTGTCCTGGGGGCTGGTCAGCAGCTCCCAGGCGTACTTGATGGCGTCTTCCTTGAAGTAGTCGCCGAAGGAGAAGTTGCCGCACATCTGGAAGAACGTGCCGTGCCGGGTGGTCTTGCCGACCTCTTCGATGTCCGGCGTCCTGACGCACTTCTGGACGCTGGTGGCGCGGTCGAACGGCGGCTTGACCTCACCGAGGAAGTACGGCTTGAAGGGGACCATGCCGGCCGGGACCAGGAGGAGAGTCGGGTCGTCCGCGATGAGCGACGCCGAAGGGACGACGGTGTGCCCGCGCTCCTCGAAGAAGCTCAACCAGCGGCGACGAATCTCGGCCGACTCCATCAGTGGTCCTCATTCCGGTTGTACGAGTACGTCGACCTCTCGACATACGTCGGGTTCTTGCCGTGCTGCGGGTTCTTGCCGTGCTGTGGCGTGTCGCCGCTCTCGATGGCGACGACGCGGCGCGCGGGGGGCAGTTCGGGATCGGCGTTCAGTCCGAGGACCTCGCCGAGTTCCGCCTCGCGCTTGGCCATTCCGTCACGGACGTCGAGTGCGAAGTCCCTGACGCGATGGCCCGCTGCGACCGCCTTGTCGGCTGCCTGGGCCGCGAGGCTCTCGGGCGTCAGCTGCCTGAGCTTGCGGTTGACCTTGGTGGTGGCCCACACACCGGCGGCTGCGCCCGCGGTGAACCAGAACGTACGGCGGAACATCGCTGCGTCAGTCCTTCTTCCGCTTTCCCCGTCGCGCCGACGGGAGGGTGCGGCCCACGACCACGGTGCGCCGCGTGGGCTTGGCGGGCTCGTCCTCGCGGCGGACGCCCATGGCCCGGCGGACGCCGTAGCCGAACGCCGCCACCTTCACCAGGGGGCCGCCGAAGGTCGAGGCGACGGTCGTGGAGAGGGCCGACGCGTTCGACGTGACCTCCTGGACGTCCGACGCGATGGCGTCGACCCGCTCGATCTGGGTCTGTGCGGAGCGCACGGCCGCGGAGGCGTCGGCGAGAAGCGGGACCGTCTGTTCGGTCACGTCCGCCACGAGCTTGGTGGTCGCCCTGAGCGTCTGGGCCAGCCTCGCGAGTGCCACCGCGAGGAAGGAGACCAGGATCGCCCAGAAGACGGCCACCAGGATCCCGGCCACCTCACCACCGGACACCGCGCACCCGCTCCCTGGATTCGTGTCTCACCATCGAAAAGTCGTCCTGTGACCCTATCGCGCCGGGGCCGCGGGTCCGTACCGGATTACCGTCCGCCCGAACCCGCGTCGCACACAGCGATTGTACGGAGTGCTTATGACTGAGTACGCTGCGTGCCCCATGCGGCGTTCTCAGGGTCATCGGCGTTCCGGGACCGGGGCAGGCGGTCACCGGGCCGGCAACCTGCCCCTGGAACTCAACGCCTTCGTGGGCCGCTCGGCCGAACTGACGCAGCTGGGCACGGCCCTTGACACGGCGCGCCTGGTCACGGTGACGGGTCTGGGCGGGGTCGGCAAGTCACGCCTGGCGGCGCATGCCGCGGCCCGGGTCAGGGCGCGTGACGGGGTGTGGCTCGTGGAGCTGTCCGCGGTGCGCGAACCGGAACTCGTCGAGTACACGGTGCTGGAGTCGCTGGGGCTGACGGACCACACGTCGCGCTCGCCGCGCCAGATCCTGCTCGACCATCTCGCGGAGCGCCGGCTGCTGCTCGTGCTGGACGGGTTCGAGCATCTGGTGGACGCGTGCGCGTCGATGACCGCGGAGTTGCTGCGGCGGGCGGAAGGCCTGCGGGTGCTCGCCGCGGGGCGCAGGCCGCTCTCGGTGGACGGCGAACGGGTGTTCCCGCTGGCGCCGCTGACCGAGTGGGAGGCCGCCGACCTGTTCGCGGACCGTGCCGGGTCCGGTGCTCCGGGTTTCACGCTGGACGACGGCAACCGCGCCCACGTGCACGAGATCTGCCGGCGGCTCGACGGGATCCCGCTCGCCGTCGAACTGGCCGCGGGGCGGCTGCGGGCACTGTCCCCCGCCCAGTTGCTGGCCCGGCTCGACGACCGCTTCCAGCTCCTCACCGGCGGGGGGCGTGACACGCTGCCGCGGCACCAGACGCTGCGTACGGCGATCGGCTGGAGCCATGAGCTGTGCACACCGCAGGAACGGCTGCTGTGGGCGCGCCTCTCGGTGTTCGCCGGGCAGTTCGACCTGGAGGCCGTGGAGTACGTGTGCGGGGGCGACGGGCTGCACCCCGGCAACATCCTCGACGTGCTGGGCGAGCTGCTGGCCCAGTCGGTGGTCGTCCGTGAGGAGACCCCGGCGGGGGTGCGCTACCGGATGCTGGACACCCTCCGGGCGTACGGCGCGGACTGGCTGGAGGCCACGGCCGACGGGCCGCGGCTGCGGCGCCGGCACCGCGACTGGTACATGGGGCTGGCGACCTGGGGCGAGCTGGACTGGTTCTCGCCCCGGCAGCACGAGGTGGCCGCGCGGGTGGAGGCGGACCTGCCGAATCTGCGGAGCGCCCTCGAACACTGTCTGAGCGAGCCGGACGGCGGGCATCTGGGCCAGTACCTCGCGGGGACCCTCTGGTTCTACTGGGTGGGCTGCGGCCGGCTGTCGGAGGGGCGGCACTGGCTGGAGCGGACGGTGGAGCTGGACGGCGAGCACGAGCGCTCACGGCTGAAGGCGCTGTGGGTGCTCGGCTACGTGGCGGTGCTCCAGGGCGACACGGTGTCCGCGTTCGCCGCGCTCGACGAGTGCCGCCGACGGGCGGAGCGCTCGCAGAACGCCACCGCGCTGGCCTACGCCGAGCATCGCACCGGCTGTCTCGCCCTGGTCACCGACGACCTGCCGCGGGCCGAGACGCTGCTGCGTTCGGCGCTCGACCGCTATCACGACATCGGCGAGCTGAACAGCAACGTCCTGATGGGGCAGGTCGAGCTGGCGATGACGCTGGCCTTCCAGGGCGATCTGCCGGGCGCGGTGCGGCTGTGCGAGGAGGTGCGCCGGATCTGCGTGGACCACGGGGAGCGCTGGTCCCTCGCGTACGCGCTGTACGTGCTGGCGTACGCGTCCTGGACCGAGGGTGATCTGCCCGGGGCCCGGCGGCTGCTGGTGGAGTGCCTGGGCATCGGCCACGCCTTCCACGATCTGCTCGGCACGGTCCTGGCGGTGGAACTGCTCGCGCTGGTCACCGTGGCGGAGGGCGACGCCGCCGAGGCCGCGGTGCTCCAGGGCGCCGCGTCCCGAATGTGGCCCTCGGTGGGCCTGCCGCTGTTCGGCTCGGCCCACTACAACGCGTCGCACGAGCAGTGCGAGGCGATGGCCCGGGAGCGGCTGGGCGACGAACGGTACGAGGGGGGCGTACGGGAGGGTGCGCGGCTGGGCCGGCAGGCGGCCGTGGACCGGGCGCTGGGGCGGGCCAGACAGCAGGTGCTCGGCACGCCACCCGCGCCTCCCACGCCTCCCACGTCGCCCTCGTCGCCCGAGGGGCCTGCGTCGTCGGCGCCCCAGGCGTCCTCGGAAGCGTCCTCGGACATGCAAGAACCCGCCGCCCCGCCGTCCGAGGAGGACGACGAGGCGGCGGGCTGAGGCAGGCGCGAGGCCGGTGGTGCGAGGTACGCCTGATCAGCGGGCGTAGTACTCGACGACGAGCTGCTCGTCGCAGATCACCGGGATCTCCTTGCGGTTCGGCTCGCGGTCCAGGCGGAACGCCAGGGCGCCGAGGTTCACCTGGAGGTAGCGCGGGGTCTCGCCGTCGGGGGCGAAGCCACCGGCGCGGGAGACCTCGAACAGCGTCTTGCTGCGGCTGCGCTCGCGGACCATCACGACGTCGTCGGGCTTGACGCGGAAGGACGGCTTGTCGACCTTCTGGCCGTTGACCTCGATGTGGCCGTGCACGACCATCTGGCGGGCCTGGTAGATCGTGCGGGCGATGCCCGAACGCAGAACCAGCGCGTCGAGACGGCGCTCCAGCTCGATGACCAGGGCCTCACCGGTCTTGCCCTGCGTCTTGGCGGCACGCTCGTAGGCGCGGACGAGCTGGCGCTCGGACACGTCGTACTGCGCGCGCAGACGCTGCTTCTCCAGCAGACGGACCTTGTAGTCCGAGTTCTGCTTGCGGCCACGGCCGTGCTCGCCGGGCGGGTACGGGCGGGCCTCGAAGTACTTGACGGCCTTCGGGGTCAGCGCGATGCCGAGGGCACGCGACTTCTTGACCTTGGGGCGGGACTGGTTCGTCATGAACCAAACACCTCGTGTTTTCTGATGTGAATACGGCTTCACCAGGGTTAGGGGAGGTCGCATCCGCAGCTCGGGAAACCCTGCGGGTCCTTGACGGACCTGCGGGGCAGCCGCTCCCGGGTCTGGGCACATGTGCAGCACGCGAGTGGCCCACCGACCGTTCCCGGAGACCTCCCGGGAGGGTGATGGGCTGCCCGCGACACCTTCGACGGTGCGCGACGCTCCTGGAATCCTCACCCGAGGGCGGGGGCTCCGGCTGCTTGTCCCGTTCTGGTGGTGCCGACCGGAGCCGGACACGGGACGCAGCGCTTGAGGGAGTCTACAGGGGTCCGCGGGGTGATCAGGACCGCCGGTCTGGACCGCCGGTCAGGACCGCCCTCGGCCGAGGTGCTTCCTCGTCCACTCCACCGCGTCCGCGTAGCGCGCCTCGGAGCCGTGCCGGGTGGGGGTGTAGTACCGGCGGTCCTTGAGCTCCTCGGGCGCGTACTGCTGGGCGGCGATGCCTTCGGGCAGGTCGTGCGGGTACACGTACCCCTGGGCGTGGCCGAGCTTGGCCGCGCCCTTGTAGTGCCCGTCGCGCAGATGCATCGGTACGGGGCCCGCGTGGCCCTTGCGTACGTCCTCCATGGCGGCGCCGATCGCCGTCGTCGCCGCGTTCGACTTGGGCGCCAGGGCCAGGGCGATGGTGGCGTGGCTGAGGGTGAGCGCGGCCTCGGGGAAGCCGATCATGGCGACGGCCTGGGCGGCGGCGACGGCGGTCGGCAGGGCGGTCGGGTCCGCGAGGCCGATGTCCTCGCTGGCGGAGATCATCAGCCGGCGGGCGATGAACCGGGGGTCCTCACCGGCTTCGATCATCCGGGCCAGATAGTGCAGCGCGGCGTCGACGTCCGAGCCCCGGATCGACTTGATCAGGGCGCTGGCCACGTCGTAGTGCTGGTCGCCGTCGCGGTCGTACGTCACCGCGGCCCGGTCGACGGTCTCCTCCAGGGTCTGGAGGGTGATCTCCGGATCGCCCTTGTCGAGCGCGGATCCGGCCGCCGCCTCCAGGGCCGTCAGCGCGCGCCGGGCGTCGCCCCCGGCGATCCGCAGGAGGTGCTCCTCGGTGTCCGCGGGGAGGGTGACGGCGCCCTTGAGGCCGCGCTCGTCCGCGACGGCCCGGCCGAGCAGTCCGCGCAGGTCGTCGTCCGTGAGCGGTTCGAGGGTCAGCAGGAGCGAGCGGGACAGCAGGGGCGAGATCACCGAGAAGTACGGGTTCTCCGTGGTCGCCGCGATCAAGGTCACCCAGCGGTTCTCCACGGCCGGGAGCAGGGAGTCCTGCTGGGCCTTGCTGAAACGGTGGATCTCGTCGAGGAAGAGGACGGTCTCCTTGCCGTAGCCCCCGGTGGCCCGGCGGGCGCCCTCGATGACCGCGCGCACCTCCTTGACACCGGCGGTGATCGCGGAGAGCTCCACGAAGCGCTTGTTGGTCGCCTTGGAGACGACGTACGCCAGGGTGGTCTTGCCGGTGCCCGGCGGGCCCCAGAGGATCACCGAGGAGGGTCCGGCCGGACCTCCGCCGCCCTCGCCGACGAGTCTGCGCAGGGGCGAGCCCGGCTTCAGCAGATGCTGCTGGCCCTCGACCTCGTCGAGGGTGCGCGGGCGCATCCGGACGGCCAGGGGACTGCCGGACGGGTCCTTCTCCTGGCGTTCTTCGGCTGCGGCGGTAAACAGGTCGGGCTCCACGTACGAAACCCTATGTCACGCCACTGACAGCGCGGCCGGGCCCTGGTCGCGCGGGGGCCGTCGGCCGTCGCGCGGGCCCGTCGGCCGGGTCAGCTGGTCCAGAAGTCCCACCAGCGGGTCAGGATCAGCATGCCGATGATCCCGATGTGCATGACCGGCAGCACCCAGGCGAACTCGCCGAGGAAGCCCTTCAGCCAGCCGGGCGCCGGCAGCAGGCCGTTGCGGACGTTGTGCGCGGTCACGGACCAGAACATGATGATCGTCGCGACCCAGGCCAGACAGCACCACAGGCACAGCGAGTTGATGTTGTACAGCGACTGGTACTGGAGCCACGTCACGAACCCGACGCCGAACAACGTGCCCGCGTTGAAGGTCAGCCAGTACCAGCGCGGGAAGGTGGCCCGGCCGAGCAGGCTCGCTCCGACGGCGATCACGATGCCGTAGGCGACGAGGCCCATCATCGGGTTGGGGAACCCGAAGACGGACGCCTGGTCGCTCTTCATGATGTTGCCGCAGGAGACGACCGGGTTCAGGCTGCAGCCCGGCGTGAAGTTCGGATCCTCCAGCAGCTTGAACTTGTCGATGGTGATGACCCAGGAGGCCAGCAGCCCGGCCGCGCCGGTGATCACCAGCAGAAGGGCGAGGACACGGCCACCGCCCACGGCCGGTGGAGCTGCGGCGACTTCCCGGTCGGTGGAGACGCCTTCCCTGACTGTCGTCTTGCTCATCACGCCGTTTCCGTAGCTTGAGAGGGCCTTCGGGGCACGGTCATTGTGCCGCACACGCGCGTGTGTCCACCGTTCGATGGACATAAGGAAGTACGTGCGGTCGTCCCTGAACGCTCGTTCCGGCGGGATGATCGCCGGTATGACAGCACACGTGAACGAACTCGCGGTGGATGTACGGGGGCTGCGCAAACAGTACGGAGACGTCACCGCTGTCGACGGAATCGATCTCGGTATCCGGCGGGGCGAGGTGTTCGGCCTGCTGGGACCCAATGGCGCGGGCAAGAGCACCACGGTGGAGATCCTTCAGGGCAACAGGTCGCGCGACGCCGGAGAGGTCTCGGTGCTCGGTACGGATCCGGCCGACGCCACGCGCGCGTGGCGATCACGTGTCGGAATCGTCTGGCAGGACGAATCCGCACCCGCCGAGTTGACGGTGGGCGAGACGGTGCGGCATTTCGCGCGCTACTACCCCCGGCCGCGCGACCCGGCGGAGGTCATCGGCCTGGTCGGTCTCGAGGAGAAGGCGGGCAGCCGGATCAAGGCGCTCTCGGGCGGGCAGCGGCGCCGGCTCGATGTGGCGCTCGGGGTGATCGGCGGTCCTGACCTGCTGCTCCTGGACGAACCGACGACCGGGTTCGACCCGGCGGCCCGACGCCAGTTCTGGGACCTGATCCGCAAGCTGGCGGACGAGGGCACGACGATCCTGCTGACCACGCACTACCTGGAGGAGGCGGAGGCGCTCACCGACCGGCTCGCGGTGATCGCACGGGGGCGGGTCGTGGCCGAGGGCGAACCCGCGTCGCTGCGCGGGCGGTTCGGCACCGAGGCCACCGTCGACTGGACCGAGTCCGACGGCTCGCCCCGCACGGAGCGCACCGGGACACCCACGCGTACGGTCGCCGAGCTCACGCACCGGTTCGACGGGGAGATCCCGGGGCTACGGGTGAGCCGCCCGACCCTGGAGGACGTCTACCTGCGGCTCACGGGACAGGAGGACGCGCGATGACCACCACCACGGCACGGATACGTACGGACAGGACCGGGGCACCGCACCTCCCGTCGGCCTGGCGGCTCGGGCTCCAGCGGGGCGCCCTGGAGATCAAACAGTTCTTCCGGATGCGCGACCAGGTGGTCTTCACCTTCGCCTTCCCGATCGTGTTCCTCTTCCTGTTCGCGTCGATCTTCAGTGACGACGTGCGGGGCGCGGGCGTCACCGCCTCGCAGCTGTACGTGCCGGCGATGATGGCCGCCGGCATCATGAGCACCAGTTTCCAGTCGCTCGGCATCTCGATCGCGATCGAGCGGGACGAGAAGGTGCTGCGCCGGCTGCGCGGCACCCCGATGCCACCGGCCGCGTACTTCATCGGGAAGATCTGCCTGGTCCTCGTCACCGGCTTCCTGGAGACGCTGATCCTGCTCGGGGTGGGCGTCACGTTCTACGACGTGGAGCTGCCCTCGGACGCCACGACGTGGCTGCACTTCGGCTGGATCTTCCTGCTGGGTCTGACGGCGTGCGCCATGCTCGGCATCGCGATCAGCTCGGTGCCCAAGAGCAGCAAGAGCGCCAGCTCGGTGGTCGTGCTGCCCTTCCTGGTCCTGCAGTTCGTCTCCGGGGTCTACATCTCCATCGACACCATCCCGCACTGGATGCTCGACATCAGCGCGGTGTTCCCGCTGAAGTGGATGTGCCAGGGACTGCGCGGAGTGTTCCTGCCGGAGTCGGCGCAGGTCCTGGAGCAGGCCGGCAGCTGGGAGTTCGGTCGGATCGCTCTGGTGCTCGGAGCCTGGTGCGTCGGAGGATTGCTGCTGTGCCTGCTGACATTCCGCTGGAAGAACCGCCGCGACGGATGACCGGCGTGTCCGAGGAACACGGCGCCGGCGCGTACGCCTGGGACCGCTCCTTCCGGCTCTGGGACTCGTACTTCGCCGTCGTGTGGGCGGCCACCCTGGTGTTCGTGCTCGGCACGGACTTCCCGGGGTGGCACACCCGGCTGGTCGCCGCGGCCCTGCTCGTCCCGCTGGTGCCCTGGTACGTGCTGGTGGGGCGCCCGGTCCTGCGGAGCGAACCGCCCGACGAGCGGCGGGCCCTCTGCTTCCTGGCCGGGGCCTTGGCACTGTTCCTGCCGTCGGCGATCCTGGTCGGCGAGACCCGGCTGATGACCTTCGCGCTCGTCCCGCCGTGCTTCATCGCGCTGCGCCTGCGCCGGGCCCTGGTCGCGGTCACCGTGATCAACCTGGCGCCGGTGGTGGGCTGGGCCCTGCTGTGGTGGCCCGACGACCACGCCGTCTTCTTCAACTCGGTGTTCGCCGTGGTCACCCTCGTCTTCTCGGCGGCCGTCGGCAGCTGGATCATCCGGGTCGTCGAGCAGAGCCAGGAACGGGCCGTGCTGATCGCCGAGCTGGACGCCAGCCGCCATGAACTCTCGCGGCTCTCGGCCGCGCACGGCGCGCTCGCCGAGCGCGAACGCCTCTCCCGGGAGATCCATGACACGCTCGCGCAGGGCTTCACGAGTCTGCTGATGCTCACCCAGGTCGTCGAGGCGGAGCTGGACCGCGCCGATGTGGCCGAGGCCCGCCGCCATCTGGCCCTGATGGACGGCACCGCACGGCAGAACCTCGCCGAGGCGCGGGCCCTGGTCGCCGGCGGTACGCCCGCCGACCTCGACGGGGCTTCACTGCCCGACGCGCTGCGCCGGCTCGCGGCACGGCACGACGCCGCGGTGACCGTGTCCGGTCCCGCGCGGGCGCTGCCCGCCGGGTCGGAGGTGGTGGTCCTGCGTGCCTGTCAGGAGGCGCTGTCCAACGCCGGCAAGCACGCGGGGAGTTCGGCCGCCGTCGGGGTGGCGCTCACCTACGCGGGCGAGTCGCTCACGGTGTGCGTACGCGACGACGGCTGCGGTTTCGATCCCTCGGTGCCGTCCGGGGGCTACGGGCTCGCGGGGCTGCGGGCGCGGGCCGCCGAGGTGGGCGGCACGGCCGTCGTCCGCAGCGCGCCCGGCGACGGCACGACCGTCACCGTCCGCCTACCCGTACCGCCCGTACCACTTGAGGGGAGTACCCCGTGATCCGGATCGTCCTCGCCGACGATCATCCCGTCGTGCGTGAGGGGCTGCGCGCGATGCTCAGCGCGGAGCCCGACCTCGACGTGGTGGCCGACGCCTCCAGCGGCCCCCAGGCGGAAGCCCTCGCGGCGGAACTGCTGCCCGACATCGTGCTGATGGATCTGCGGATGCCCGGTGGCGGGGGTGTCGACTCGATCGTGCGGATGACCGAGGCGGGGCTGCCGTGCCGGATCGTGGTGCTCACCACGTATGAGACCGACCGCGACATCCTGCGGGCCGTCGAGGCCGGGGCGGCGGGGTATCTGCTCAAGGACCTGCCCCGCGGGGAGCTCGCGGACGCGGTACGGGCCGCCGCTCGCGGGGAGACGGTGCTGGCTCCGTCGGTGGCCGCGCGGCTGGTGGACCAGCTGCGTACGAGGCCGGAGCGGCCGCGGTTGTCCTCGCGGGAGGTGGCGGTGTTGCGGCTGGTGGCGGAGGGGTGCACCAACGCGGAGATCGGGCGCCGGCTGTTCATCGGCGAGTCCACGGTGAAGACCCACCTGCTGAGGGCCTTCGGAAAACTGGGGGTGGACGACCGGACGGCGGCGGTGACGAGCGCGATGCGGTTCGGTTTGCTGGAGTAGGTTCCTCGCCCCCGCCGCCCCTTCCCGTCCCTGGGGGCTGCGCCCCCAGGTGCCTGGGGGCGCGGGGAACTGCGCAACGGGGGTTCGGGGGCGGAGCCCCTGAGACTGGGACGGGAACGGGTAGGGGCGGCGGGGGCGAGAAAAGCCCTGTGACTCAGCTCAGCCGGGATTCCAGTTCCGCCACGATCTCGTTCACCGCGACCGCCACCTGCTCACCGGACTCCATGTCCTTCAGCTGCACGACCCCCTCGGAGAGGTCGCGCTCACCGGCGACGACGGTGTACCGCGCCCCACTGCGGTTCGCGTTCTTCATCGCGCCCTTGAGACCCTTCCCGCCGTACGAGAAGTCCGCCGCCACCCCGTTCCGCCGCAGCTCGGTCACCACGCCGAACAGCACCCGGCGCGCCTCGTCCCCGAGCGGCACCGCGAACACGCTGGTGGCCGAGGGGAGCTGGAGGGACACACCCTCCGCCTCAAGGGCGAGGACCGTACGGTCGACACCCAGGGCCCAGCCGACGGACGGCAGCGCGGGCCCGCCGATCATCTCGGACAGGCCGTCGTAACGCCCCCCGCCGCCGACCGCGGACTGCGACCCCAGACCGTCGTGCACGAACTCGAACGTGGTCCGGGTGTAGTAGTCGAGCCCCCGGACCAGCTTCGCGTCGTCCTCGAAGGAGACACCCGCCGCCGTGATCAGCTCGCGCACCTCCTCGTGGTACGCCTTGCACGCGTCGCAGAGGTAGTCCCGCAGCAGCGGAGCGCCCACCAGCTGCTTCTGCACGTCGTCCCGCTTGTCGTCGAGGACGCGCAGCGGGTTGATGTCGGCGCGGCGCAGGGTCTCCTCGTCCAGGTCGAGGCCCCGCAGGAAGTCCTGGAGCGCGGCCCGGTACACGGGACGGCACTCCTTGTCGCCCAGCGAGTTGAGCAGGATCCGGAACTCACGCAGTCCCAGCGAGCGGTACGCCTGGTCGGCCAGGATGATCAACTCGGCGTCGAGGGCCGGGTCCTCGGCACCGATCGCCTCGGCGCCGACCTGGGAGAAGTGGCGGTAACGGCCCTTCTGGGGGCGCTCGTAGCGGTAGTAGGAGCCCGAGTACCAGAGCTTCACCGGCAGGTTGCCGAGCTTGTGGAGGTTGGCCTCCAGCGCGGCGCGCAGCACGGACGCGGTGCCCTCGGGGCGCAGCGCCAGCTGGTCGCCGCCCTTGGTCTCGAAGGCGTACATCTCCTTGGTCACGATGTCGGTGGACTCACCGACGCCGCGCGCGAACAGCTCGACGCTCTCGAATCCGGGCGTCTCGATGTATCCGTAACCGGAGTCGCGCAGCGGAGCGGAGATCGCCTCACGCACCGCGAGGTACTTCGCGCTGTCCGGCGGGATCAGGTCGTACGTGCCCTTGGGGGCCTTGAAGGTGCTCACAGGAATTCTCTTGTCACATTCCTCGTCGAGGAGCGGAGGTGGGATCCGCTCCCTGGCCGGGCGCCGCCACCTGCCGCAGATACGGGTTGGTGGCGCGCTCCTGGCCGATGGTCGTCTGGGAGCCGTGGCCGGACAGCACCACGGTCGAGTCGTCGAGCGGCAGGCACACGCGGGCCAGCGAGCCGAGCATCTCGTCCATGTCACCGCCGGGCAGGTCGGTGCGTCCGATGGAGCCGGCGAACAGCAGATCCCCGGAGAAGAACACGGAGGGGATCTCCGTGGTCTCGGGCATCCGGAAGGTCACCGACCCCTTCGTATGGCCCGGCGCGTGCGCGACCGAGAAGTCGAGGCCGGCCAGCTTCAGCGCGGCGCCGTCCGTGAGCTCCTTCACGTCGTCCGGTTCACCGATCGTGAGCTCGCCCATCAGCGGCATCCCGATCGAGCGGCCGAGCGCCCGCTCCGGGTCGCTCATCATGTACCGGTCCTCGGGGTGGATCCACGCGGGTACGCCGTGCGCGCCGCACACCGGGACCACCGAGGCGACATGGTCGATGTGGCCGTGCGTGAGGACGACGGCGACGGGCTTGAGCCGATGCTTGGCGAGCGCTTCCTCGACTCCCTGGGCCGCCTGATGGCCCGGGTCGATGATCACGCACTCCTCACCTGCGGCGGGGGCGACCACATAACAGTTGGTGCCCCAGGCCCCGGCGGGGAACCCGGCAATGAGCACGTTCGTCCTTCGGGTATGCCGTACGGGGGGATCTCGTACGGGCGGTATGTCGGCGGTCAGGTCGTACGGGGGAATGGCTTCGCTGCGGATCAGAGCCTACCGGCGCTGCCGGAACCACAGCGAACCCATATACGGTACGGGTCACACGCAGGCGGTCGGCTCACAAGACGCACGCGTCCCACCTGACGTACGAGACGCATGAGGAGATAACCCGGTGGTCACCCAGGAACAGCGGCGGCGTCAGCTCGCCCGGGAGAAGTTCTTGCGGCAACAGCAGCGGCGTACGTCCGCTCGGCGCAAGGCCCACGCTCGCAACGCGGTGATCGCGTCCGTCCTCGGCGTGGTCGTCGTGGGCAGCGTCGTGTCGTACGCGACCGGGGTGTTCAAGCAGGACGACGACGACAAGTCCAACGCGGCCGCGGAGGCCACGCCCAGTGCCTCCGCCTCCCCCAGCAAGGCCCCGGACCCCTGCGACAAGGCCGCCAAGGGCAAGGTGAAGTCGCTGAGCTACAAGAAGGAGCCGGCGATGACCATCGACAAGTCGGCGGACTACACGATGAAGCTGCAGACGACCTGCGGCGCGATAGACATCGACATGCCGGCGTCGAAGGCCCCGCACACCGTGAACTCGTTCAACTTCCTCACGGGCAAGGGCTACCTGGACCACACCAAGTGCCACCGTCTGACGACGAACGGCATCTACGTGCTCCAGTGCGGCGACCCGAAGGGCACCGGCATGGGCGATCCCGGCTACACGATCCCCGACGAGAACCTCAAGGACAAGCGCCTCAAGGGCGACGTGTATCCGGCGGGCACGGTGGCGATGGCCAACCAGTACAACGCGCAGACGAAGGAAGGCCGCGACACCGGCGGCAGCCAGTTCTTCCTCGTCTACCAGGACAGTCAGTTGCCTGCCAACTACACACCGTTCGGCACGATTTCCGAGTCGGGCATGAAGGTGCTGAAGAAGATCGCCGGTGCGGGCGAGAGCACCGGTCAGGGCGACGGCGCACCCAACGCGACGGTCGTGATCGACAAGGCGACCGTGACGAAATCCTGACCTCCAGCAGCGAAATTTCGGTCGCGCGGGATGCGGACAGCCGCCCCGCCGGTCGCCTATGTTGGCCGTGACGAAACTGTGGACGATGCCCGGGGGCGCAGCCGCCCCACGCAGGCATCATGTGGAGGAGGCGCTGTGAGCAGCGACCCGTGGGGCCGCGTCGACGAGACGGGGACCGTGTACGTGCGTACGGCCGACGGCGAGCAGGTCGTCGGTTCCTGGCAGGCCGGTACTCCCGACGAGGCACTGGCCTACTTCGAGCGCAAGTACGAGGGCCTCGTTGTGGAGATCGGCCTCCTGGAGAAGCGGGTCAGGACCACCGACCTGTCCTCGAAGGACGCCCAGATCGCCATCGATCACATCCGCGAACAGGTGGACGCCCACCACGCGGTCGGGGATCTGGACGCGCTGAAGGTGCGGTTGGACAAGCTCGTCGAGACGGTCGACGCCCGCCGTGAGGAGCGCAAGGCACAGCGGGCGAAGCAGTCCGACGAGGCACGGCACGCCAAGGAGGCGCTGGTCGTCGAGGCGGAGGAGCTGGCCCAGTCCGACCAGTGGCGGGCCGCCGGTGAGCGGCTGCGCGCCCTCGTGGACACCTGGAAGGGCCTTCCCCGGCTCGACCGGAAGTCCGACGACGAGCTGTGGCACCGCTTCTCGCACGCGCGCTCGGCGTTCTCCAAGCGGCGCAAGGCGCACTTCGCGGCGCTGGACGCGCAGCGCGAGGAGGCCCGCAAGACCAAGGAGAAGCTGGTCGCGGAGGCCGAGTCGCTCTCCGCATCGGCCGACTGGGGTCCGACGGCGGCCCGTTACCGCGAGCTGATGGCGGACTGGAAGGCCGCCGGCCGTGCCCAGCGCGAGCACGAGGACGACCTGTGGAACCGCTTCCGCGGCGCCCAGGACGTGTTCTTCGCGGCGCGCGGCTCGGTCTTCGCCGAGCGGGACGCGGAGCAGTCGGAGAACCTGAAGCTCAAGGAGGAGCTGGCCGAGGAGGCCGAGAAGCTCGTCCCGGTGCAGGATCTCAAGGCGGCCAGGGCCGCTTTCCGCTCGATCAACGAGCGCTGGGAGGCCATCGGCCATGTGCCGCGCGACGCCCGCCCGAAGGTCGAGGGCCGGATGCACGCGGTGGAGCGGGCGCTCCAGGACTCCGAGGAGACCGAGTGGCGCCGGACGAACCCGGAGGCACGCGCGCGTGCCGAGGGTCTGACAGGTCAGTTGCAGGCGGCCGTGGACAAGCTCCAGGGGCAGATCGAGACGGCTCGCTCCGCGGGGAACAACGCGAAGGCCGACAAGCTCCAGCGGGAGCTCGACGGCCGGCAGGCGCTGCTGGACCAGGCGCTGAAGGGCTTGCACGAGTTCGGCGGCTAGCTCCGCCTTGACGCCCCGCTGGACGGTCGGTCGTCGTCCGCGGGTGCGTCGTGGCCGGGCGCGCGGTTCCCCGCGCCCCTGACGGGCCCGCGCCCCCTGACGGGGTGCGGGCCGCACCGCGTTTAAGGGGCTGTCCTCAGGTGTCGGAGGGTCTGCGGGCCGAGGTCACGCGGTAGACGTCGTACACGCCTTCCACTCCCCTGACCGCCTTCAGGACGTGGCCCAGGTGTTTGGGGTCGCCCATCTCGAAGGTGAAGCGGGACGTGGCCACCCGGTCGCGGGACGTCTGGACGGCTGCCGACAGGATGTTGACGTGCTGGTCGGACAGGATCCTCGTGACGTCCGACAGGAGCCGTGAGCGGTCCAGTGCCTCGACCTGGATGGCGACGAGGAAGACCGAGGACTGGGTGGGCGCCCACTCGACCTCGAGGATGCGCTCGGGCTCACGGGACAGCGAGTCGACGTTGACGCAGTCGGTGCGGTGGACCGACACTCCGCTCCCGCGGGTGACGAAGCCCATGATGGGGTCGCCGGGTACGGGCGTACAGCAGCGGGCCAGCTTGACCCATACGTCGTCGACGCCCTTGACGACGACCCCGGGGTCGGCGTTGGCGCGCCGCTTGCGGCCCCGGCCGCGGGCGGGCGGGACGCTCTCGTCGATCTCCTCGGAGGCGGCCTCCTCGCCGCCCAGCGCCTGGACGAGCTTCTGCACGACGCCCTGCGCCGCCACATGCCCCTCGCCGATGGCCGCGTACAGGGACGAGATGTCGGGGTAGCGCATCTCGTGCGCGAGCGTGACCAGCGAGTCACCGGTGAGGATGCGCTGGATCGGCAGGTTCTGCTTGCGCATGGCGCGCGCGATGGCGTCCTTGCCCTGCTCGATGGCCTCGTCGCGGCGTTCCTTGGAGAACCAGGCGCGGATCTTGTTGCGGGCGCGGGGCGACTTGACGAAGCCCAGCCAGTCCCGGGACGGTCCGGCCCCGGCCGCCTTGGAGGTGAAGACCTCCACCAGGTCGCCGTTGTCGAGGGTCGATTCGAGCGGTACGAGGCGTCCGTTGACCCGTGCTCCTATGGTGCGGTGGCCCACCTCCGTGTGCACCGCGTAGGAGAAGTCGACGGGTGTGGCCCCGGCCGGCAGCGCTATCACGTCGCCCTTCGGCGTGAAGACGAAGACCTCGTTGCGGGACAGGTCGAAGCGCAGGGACTCCAGGAACTCGCCGGGGTCCTCGGTCTCCTTCTGCCAGTCGAGGAGCTGACGCAGCCACGCCATGTCGTTGAGGTGGTCGTCCTTGCCGGTGGTCCTCGGCTGGTCGGAGCGCACCTTGGAGGCGCCGGCGACGGCCTCCTGCTTGTACTTCCAGTGGGCGGCGATGCCGTACTCGGCGCGGCGGTGCATGTCGAACGTACGGATCTGGAGTTCGACCGGCTTGCCGTTGGGCCCGATGACCGTCGTGTGCAGCGACTGGTACATGTTGAACTTGGGCATCGCGATGTAGTCCTTGAACCGGCCGGGGACCGGGTTCCATCGCGCGTGCACGGTGCCCAGGGCCGCGTAGCAGTCCCGGACGGTGTCGACCAGGACGCGGATGCCCACCAGGTCGTAGATCTCCGCGAAGTCGCGGCCGCGGACGATCATCTTCTGGTAGACGCTGTAGTAGTGCTTCGGGCGGCCGGTGACGGTCGCCTTGATGCGGGCCGCGCGCAGGTCGGACTGGACCTCGTCGGTCACTATGGCGAGGTACTCGTCGCGCTTGGGGGCGCGCTCGGCGACCAGGCGGACAATCTCGTCGTACATCTTGGGGTAGAGGATCGCGAAGGCGAGGTCCTCCAGCTCCCACTTGATGGTGTTCATGCCCAGGCGGTGGGCGAGCGGCGCGTAGATCTCCAGGGTCTCGCGCGCCTTCTTCTCCTGCTTCTCGCGCTTGAGGTAGCGCATGGTGCGCATGTTGTGCAGCCGGTCGGCGAGCTTGATGACCAGGACGCGCGGGTCCTTGGCCATGGCGACGACCATCTTGCGGACGGTCTCGGCCTGCGCGGCCTCGCCGAACTTGACCTTGTCGAGCTTGGTGACGCCGTCGACGAGGAGGGCGACCTGGTCGCCGAAGTCCTTGCGGAGGGTGTCGAGGCCGTACTCGGTGTCCTCGACCGTGTCGTGCAGGAGTCCCGCCATCAGCGTGGCCGGGTCCATGCCCAGCTCGGCGAGGATCGTCGTCACCGCGAGCGGGTGCGTGATGTACGGGTCGCCGCTCTTGCGCTTCTGGCCGCGGTGCCAGCGCTCGGCGACCTGGTAGGCGCGCTCGACCTGGCGGAGCGTGGCCGCCTCGATCTTCGGGTCGTTGCTGCGCACTATCCGCAGCAGGGGCTCCAGGACCGGGTTGTACGGGTTGGACCGCTGGACGCCCAGCCGCGCGAGCCGGGCGCGCACGCGGTTGGAGGAGCCGCCGGAGCGCGTGGGCTGACCGGCCCCGGGACGAGCCGCCGACGCCGGACGGGCGGCGGGCGCGGGTGCCTGGCGCTCGGGAGCCGCAGCCGGCTCGGGGCGTGCCTGACCGGCCGCCCCGGTCCCCGCCGCCCGGTCGGCCGACCCGTTCTTCGCCGACGCGTCCTTCGCGGAGGCCTTCTCGGCGGGCGCGGGCGTGGCTGCGGACGCCGCGGACGCAGTGGGCTCGGCGGCTGGGGTTGCTCCCGGGCGGTCGGCCCTGGGGGCGAGTGGCTGGGCCTCGTCTGGCAAGAGGGCTCCTCGTGCGCGATCCGGGTCCCCGGTCAGGCTCCGGAAACCCCATGGTAGCGATCCTGGGCTCGGGTCTCGCCTCGGGCCGGTGGGACGGCCTTCCACGGGAGAGACACGAGAGGCGGGTCCCGGATTCCTCCGGGACCCGCCCACGCGGTGTCGTACGGGGTGCTGAGCGGTGTCGGACGGGTGTCCGTCCGGGGATTCGGACGGGTGTCGTCCGGGTGCTCAGACCTTCAGCAGTGCCTCCAGCGGAGCACCCTCCAGGACCGGCTCCAGACGGGCGCGGCCGCCCAGGAAACCGAGCTCCATGAGGACGGCGACACCCGCCACGCTCGCGCCCGCCCGGCGGATCAGCCGGAGCGAGGCCTCGGCGGTGCCACCGGTGGCCAGGACGTCGTCGACGATCATGACGTGGTCGCCGGGCGCCAGGTCCTCGGCGTGCACCTCGATCTCGGCGGAGCCGTACTCCAGGTCGTACGCCTGGCTGAGGGTCGCTCCGGGGAGCTTGCCCGCCTTGCGTACGGGGATGAAGCCCAGCCCGGCGCGGACCGCGACGGGTGCGCCCAGGATGAAGCCCCGGGCCTCCAGGCCGACGATCTTCGTCGCGCCGTGCCGGACGCTGATCTCGGCCAGCGCGTCGGTGAGCACCGTGAACGCCAGCGGGTCCGCCAGGAGCGGCGTGATGTCCTTGAACATCACGCCGGGCTCCGGGTGGTCCGGCACGTCGCGGATGCGGCTGAGCAGCAGCGCCGTGGTGTCCGTGACGCCGGTCATCGGCGCTTCCCCGAGGGACGGCCGCGGCCCCTGCCCCGGGAGGACGGCTGAGCGCGCTGAGGACGGGGTCCGACGACGGCGGGGGTCGCGTCCTGCGGCTCCTCGTCCTCGTCGTACGTCCGGTCGACGGCGGGGGCGTCCAGGGACTCGCCCTTCGCCGCGGCGGCGGCCCGCTTGGCCCGGACGCGCTTCGTCAGCGCCTTCATCTGCGGCTCGCGCTCCTTGAGGTCGGCGACGAGCGGCGTGGCGATGAAGATCGAGGAGTACGCGCCGGCCGCGAGGCCGACGAACAGCGACAGCGAGATGTCGTTCAGCATGCCGGCGCCGAGGACACCGCCGCCGATGAAGAGCAGACCGGCCACCGGGAGGAGCGCGACCACCGTGGTGTTGATGGACCGCACCAGGGTGCCGTTGATGGACCGGTCGGCGATCTCGCTGTAGGTCCAGCGGGTCTGTTTGGTGATGTCCTTCGTCTGTTCCTTGAGGCTGTCGAAGACGACCACCGTGTCGTACAGCGAGTAACCGAGGATCGTGAGCAGACCGATCACGGTGCCCGGTGTGACCTCGAAGCCGACCAGGGCGTAGACACCGACCGTGATGGTGATGTCGTGGATGAGGGCCACGAGCGCGGCCACCGCCATCCGCAGCTCGAAGGCGATCGCCAGATAGATCACGACGAGGACCATGAAGATCGCCAGGCCCTGCCAGGCCTTGTTGGCGACCTGTTCACCCCAACTGGGCCCGACCAGGTCGGCGTTGATCTTCTCCGCGTCGACCTTCAGGTCCTTGGCGAGCGTTTCCTTGATCTGGTCGGACTTGCCGGTGTCGACACCGGCCACCTGGATGCGCAGTCCGCCGTTGCCGAGCTTCTGGACGATCGCGTCGTGCCCCGAGGCCTCTTCCGCGTACGTCTCGGCCTGGCTCACCGAGACGCTGGTGCGCTCGGTGGTGAAGACGGCGCCGCCCTGGAACTCGATGCCCATGTTCAGGCCGCGCACCGCCAGGCCGAGGATGGCCGTGATGGTGATCAGGATCGAGACGCCGTACCAGATCTTGCGCTTGCCGACGAAGTCGTAGCCGATCTCGCCGCGGTGGAGCCGGGCGCCGAGGGTGCCGAGTTTCGACATCTCACGCCTCCTTCGTGTCGACGGGGGCGGACACACGACGAGTGCGGCGCAGCGGCGGCTGGACGCCGAGGCGCTTCGGGTCGAGGCCGGACCAGCTGTGGCCCTCCCCGAAGAACTTCCTGCGGGCCAGGAGCGTCATCAGCGGCTTGGTGAAGGTGAAGACGACGACCACGTCGAGCAGGGTGGTCAGACCCAGGGTGAAGGCGAAGCCCTGGACCTTGCCGACGGTGACGACGAAGAGCACGGCGGCGGCGAGGAACGACACGAAGTCGGAGACCAGGATGGTGCGCCGGGCGCGCGGCCAGGCACGCTCGACCGCGGGGCGCATGGAGCGGCCTTCGCGGATCTCGTCACGGATGCGTTCGAAGAACACGATGAACGAGTCCGCGGTGATCCCGATGGCCACGATGGCGCCGCAGACCGCCGGCAGGTTCAGCGCGAAGCCGATGGTCGGGCCGAGCAGCGCCATGATCACGTACGTCATGACCGCGGAGACCATCAGTGAGGCGATGGCGATCAGCGACAGACCGCGGTAGTAGAGCACCAGGTAGACGATGACCAGGGCCAGGCCGATGGCGCCGGCGATGAGGCCGGCCTCCAGCTGCTCGCCGCCGAGCGCGGCGGTGACGGTGGTGACGCTCGCCTCGGTGAAGGTGAGCGGCAGGGCGCCGTACGACAGCATGTTGGAGAGGTCCTGCGCCTCCTGCTGGTCGAAGCTGCCCGAGATCTCCGCGGTGCCGCCGGTCAGCGCCTGGCTGACGTACGGGTCGGAGACGACCTCACCGTCGAGGACGATGGCGAACTGGTTCTGCGGGGACTGGTTCTTCGCCAGCTTGCCCGTGATGCTCGCGAACTTCTTGCCACCCTTGGACGTGAAGTCCATGGTGACCTTCCAGCCCGCGGCACCCTGGGTGTCGAACACGGCGGAGGCCTTGTCGACGTCGGTGCCCTCGACCTCGGCCGGGCCGAGGATGTACTTCTGCCAGGCCCCGTCGGAGTTCTGGCCGCAGGCCACCGTCGGGTCCGAGGCCTTGGTGCCGTCGCCGGCCTTCGCGCGGGCGGTCTTCTTGGAGCAGTCCAGCGCCGTGTACTCCGACTGCAGCTTGGCGGTCGCCGGGTCGGCGCTCGCGGACGGCGAGGCGGCGGGGTCGGAGGAGTTCTCGGCGCTCGCCGAGGGAGTGGGGTCGGCCTTCAGCGCGTCGGTGACCGCCCGGCCCTGCGAGGTGGCGGAGGCGGAGGGCGACGAGGACGAGGTGGCCTTCTCGCTCTCCTTGTCCGATCCGGCGGAGGGGCTGCCGGACGGGCTGCCGGAGGCGCTCGACGAGGGGGTCGCCGCGGGATCGGCGCCTGAGACCTCGGTCGTCAGAACGGGACGGAAGTAGAGCTTGGCGGTGGTACCGACCTGCTCCCGGGCCTGCTTGGAGTTCGTACCCTTGGGGATGTTGACGATGATGTTGCTCGAACCCTGGGTCTGCACCTCCGCTTCGCTGACGCCCAGACCGTTGACACGGCGGTTCATGATGTCGACCGCGGTGTCCATGTTGGTCTTGTTGATCGCGTTCTTCTGACCGGGCTCGTTCTTCGCCTGGAGCGTGATGCTCGTACCGCCGGCGAGGTCGATGCCCAGTCGCGGTGTCGTGTGCCCGGAGGCGAACATGCCCCCGGTGAGCGCCACGATGGCGATCAGGATCAGGGCCAAGGTGCGCCCCGGCCTGCCCTGGGTGCCCTGTCGGCCCTTCTTAGGTGCTGCCACCTTCTCGTTCTCCCTCTTCGTCCGCCCGGTATCTGGGTACCGTCGCGGACGGGCGTCAAATGGTGTCGAGGTTCCGCGCGAAGCCGTACGTTACGGGGAGCGCGGGGCGCGAGCGGCGCGCTCCGCGGTCCCCGGTCGTGACTACTTCGCCTCGGACTCGCCGTCGGACTTCTTCAGGTCTGCCCCATCGGTCTTCTTCGGCTCCACGACGACGGACTCGGCCGGCTCGTCGGACTTGTCGGCGGGCTTGTCCGCCGGCTCGTCGGCGAGCTGGTCGGCGGGCTCGTCGTCCGCCTTCTTGCCGAGGTCGACGGCCTGGTCGTCGGAGGCGTCGGCGTGCTCGTCCGTCTCGGTGAGGGAGGAGGCGTCGTCCGGTACGACCGACTCGTCGGACTTCAGGTCGTGCTCGATGCCGTGGACGATGCGGTTGTACTCGTCGTCGCCGAGGACGGCGCCGATGGCGTTCTTCGCGAAGAGCAGGTCGACGCCCGGGGCCGCGTCAAGGAGGACCGTCTCCTCGTTGACCTCCTTCACCGTCGCGTACATGCCGCCGATGGTGCGGACGCCGGAGCCCGGCTGCATGTCGTTGCGCATCTGCGCGGCCGCATTCTGCTTCTTCTTGGCCGACCGGGTCATCAGGAACATGGCCCCGATGAGCACGATGAACGGGAGGAGGGTCACGAGACTCACGGGACGGAACTTCCTTCATTCGACCGCGATGCTGAGCGGCCTGATGGATGGGGGTGTGTGCACCGCCGACAAAGGCGGCATCGGCGGAGTCTAGGCGAGTCCGCCGTCAAGGAACAACGCTCAGCATGACACCGGGGTTCCTGACCTCGCCTAGCTCCTCGTCCTCACGTCCCGAACAGGTCCTGTTGTCCGTTTCCACCGGTTGACGCGGGGGGTGGCGCGAGGCCGAGGTGGGCCCACGCCGCGGGTGTCGCCACCCGCCCGCGGGGCGTACGGGCCAGCAGTCCCTCGCGTACGAGGAAGGGCTCGGCGACCTCTTCGACGGTCTCGCGCTCCTCCCCCACGGCCACGGCGAGCGTGGAGAGGCCGACGGGGCCGCCGCCGAAGAGCTTGATGAGGGCTTCGAGGACCCCTCGGTCGAGGCGGTCGAGGCCGCGGCTGTCCACCTCGTACACGGCGAGGGCGGCGTTGGCGATGTCCTGGGTGATGATGCCGTCGGCCTTGACCTGGGCGTAGTCGCGGACGCGGCGCAGCAGGCGGTTGGCGATCCGGGGCGTGCCGCGCGAGCGTCCCGCGATCTCGGCGGCGCCCGCCGCGCCGATCTCCAGGTCGAGGAGGTTCGCGGAGCGGTGGATGACCCGCTCCAGCTCGGCGGGTTCGTAGAACTCCATGTGCGCGGTGAAGCCGAAGCGGTCGCGCAGCGGGGGCGGCAGCAGGCCCGCGCGCGTGGTGGCGCCGACGAGGGTGAAGGGCGGCAGTTCGAGGGGGATGGCGGTGGCGCCGGGCCCCTTGCCGACGATGACGTCGACGCGGAAGTCCTCCATCGCCATGTAGAGCATCTCCTCGGCGGGCCGCGACATGCGGTGGATCTCGTCGAGGAAGAGCACCTCGCCCTCCTGGAGGGAGGAGAGGATCGCCGCGAGGTCGCCCGCGTGCTGGATGGCGGGGCCGCTGGTGATGCGGATCGGGGCTTCCATCTCGGCGGCGATGATCATCGAGAGGGTGGTCTTGCCCAGGCCCGGGGCGCCGGAGAGCAGGACGTGGTCGGCGGTGGCGCCCCGCGCGCGTGCGGCGCGCAGGACGAGGTCGAGCTGTTCGCGGACCTTCTCCTGACCGATGAACTCGCCGAGGTCCTTGGGGCGCAGCGCGGCCTCGACGGCCTGCTCCTCGCGGTCGGTGGACGCGCCGACGAGCCGCTCGGCGGTGGCGTCGTCGGTCGTGTCGTCCCAGTTCATTCGGTGTGCCTCACGGTGTAGTGGATCGGGTTCGTACAGAGGTGGGCCCAGCCGTCGCCGCGCCGCTCGGGGGCGCGGGGAACTGCGCGACCCGGCACAACGGGCCCGCCGGTTTCACGACGGCCTCCCCCCGAAGGGTCAACGCGTGCGGTTGAGCGTCTGCAGCGCGGCCTTCAGCAACGGCCCGACCTGCGGCACCCCGCCGGCGGCCTCCGCCTGCGGCGCCACCGCGGAGACGGCCTCGTCGGCCTCCCGCGTCGCGTACCCGAGTCCGATGAGCGCCGCGTGCAGCTGCTCGCGCCAGCCGGTGGCGACGGGCCTGCCGATGGCCGCCCCGCCGGTGCCCAGGGGCTCGCCGAGGCGGTCCTTCAGTTCCAGGAGGAGCTTCTGGGCGCCCTTCTTGCCGATGCCGGGCACGGCGGTGAGGGTCTTCTCGTCACCGGTGGACACCGCCAGGCGCAGGGTGTCGGGGCTGTGCACGGCGAGCATGGCCTGGGCCAGGCGCGGGCCCACCCCGCTGGCGGTCTGCAGCAGCTCGAAGGTCTGGCGCTCGTCGTCGTCCACGAAGCCGTACAGCGTCAGCGAGTCCTCCCGTACGACCAGGGAGGTGGCGAGCCTGGCCTCCTTGCCCATCCGCAGTCCGGAGAGCGTGTGGGGGGCGCACTGGACGGCAATGCCGATACCGCCGACCTCGACCACCGCGGAGTCGGGGGCGAGGGCGGCGACCGTGCCGCTGACGAAGGCGATCATCGGGTGACCTTCCGGGTGGAGACGGTGGGGACGGTGGATCCCTGAGCCTGGCGGTGCGCCGCCTGGGCCTGCTGGAGGCGGTTCAGGGCGGGGGCGCGCCAGATGTGGCAGATGGCGAGGGCGAGGGCGTCGGCGGCGTCGGCCGGCTTCGGGGGCGCGTCGAGCCGGAGCAGGCGGGTGACCATGGCGCCGACCTGGGCCTTGTCGGCGCGGCCGCTGCCGGTGACGGCCGCCTTGACCTCACTGGGGGTGTGCAGCGCGACGGGGATGCCACGGCGGGCCGCGCAGAGCATCGCGACGGCGCTGGCCTGGGCCGTGCCCATCACCGTACGGACGTTGTGCTGGCTGAACACCCGCTCCACGGCGACGAATTCGGGCCGGTGCTCGTCGAGCCACTGTTCGATGCCCCGCTCCACGGCGACGAGGCGCTGTCCCAACTCCGCGTCCGCCGAGGTGCGTACGACACCGACGGCGATCATGGTGAGCGGGCGGCCCGCCGTGCCCTCGACGACACCGACACCGCACCGGGTCAATCCGGGGTCAACGCCCAGCACCCGCACCCGGCCCCCTCCTTCGGTTCGTTCGATTCCTGCGGATCCGATGTCCTCGGATCCGGCTGCCTCGGTCCACCGGGCACCACTGGGAGCGGCCGCCCCGGTTCGTGCAGGCTATCGGGTGCCACCGACAACGCAGGTCGGCGACGCCCCGGCCGGGCGACGGGCCCGAGCGGCAGGCCCCGGACGGCGGGCCGATCACGACGACGGGCCGACGGGGCATGCCCCGTCGGCCCGTTGAGCCCGTACCGCTCGCGGCGGTGTACGCGTCGGACGTCCCGCTACGCGTCGACCTTCTCCATGACCTCGTCGCTCACGTCGAAGTTGGCGAAGACGTTCTGCACGTCGTCGCTGTCCTCGAGGGCGTCGATGAGCTTGAAGATCTTCCTGGCGCCGTCCTCGTCCAGCTCGACCTGCATGGTCGGGACGAAGTTGGCGTCGGCCGAGTCGTAGTCGATGCCGGCGTCCTGGAGCGCGGTGCGCACCGCGACGAGGTCGGTGGCCTCGGAGATGACCTCGAAGGACTCACCGAGGTCGTTGACCTCCTCGGCGCCCGCGTCGAGCACGGCGCCCAGGACGTCGTCCTCGGCCAGCTCGCCCTTGGCGACGATGACGACGCCCTTGCGGTTGAAGAGGTACGAGACGGAACCCGGGTCGGCCATGTTGCCGCCGTTGCGGGTCATGGCCACGCGGACGTCCGAGGCGGCGCGGTTGCGGTTGTCGGTGAGGCACTCGATGAGCACCGCGACACCGTTGGGACCGTACCCCTCGTACATGATCGTCTCGTATTCGGCGCCGCCGGCCTCAAGACCACCGCCGCGCTTGATCGCGGAGTCGATGTTCTTGTTCGGAACCGAGGACTTCTTGGCCTTCTGCACGGCGTCATACAGCGTCGGATTGCCGTCCAGGTCGACGCCGCCCATGCGAGCCGCGACCTCGATGTTCTTGATCAGCTTCGCGAAGAGCTTGCCGCGCTTGGCGTCGATCACGGCCTTCTTGTGCTTCGTCGTGGCCCATTTAGAGTGGCCGGACATCTGCCTGTCTCCTTCGCGTAACCCAACCAGTACGAACTCCCCGCGACGTCGAGAGCCTCGGGGGACCCCCAGATCCTACTAGGACGGCGCTGCCCGGTTCGCGCGCACCATGTCGGCGAAGAGACCGTGCACGCGGTGGTCGCCGGTGAGTTCCGGGTGGAACGACGTGGCGAGCGCGTTGCCCTGGCGTACCGCGACGATGTGACCGCCGTGCTCGGCCAGCACCTCGGCCTGGGCCCCCACCGACTCCACCCAGGGCGCGCGGATGAAGAGGCCCTCCACGGCACCGCCCTCGACGCCCCGCACCTCGACCTGCGCCTCGAAGGACTCGTTCTGCCGTCCGAAGGCGTTGCGGCGCACGATCATGTCGATGCCGCCGATGGTCTCCTGGCCCGAGCGGGGGTCGAGGATCTTGTCGGCGAGCATGATCATGCCCGCGCAGGTGCCGTAGACGGGCAGACCGGCGCGCACGCGCGCGCGGAGGGGCTCCATCAGGCCGAAGAGGACGGCCAGTTTGGAGATGGTGGTGGACTCACCGCCGGGGACGACCAGGCCGTCCACCTCCGCGAGTTCCTCGGGGCGCCGCACCGGCCTGGCCACGGTGTCCGCCGCGGCCAGGGCGACGAGGTGCTCCCGGACGTCGCCCTGGAGGGCCAGGACGCCTATGACGGGGGTGTCGCTCATCTACGCAGTGCCTGCCTTGTGAGAACGGGTGGAAGGGGCGCCCCGGGGCGGTGGGCGAGGGTGGTCACCAGCCGCGGTTGGCGTACCGCTCGGACTCGGGGAGGGTGTCGCAGTTGATGCCGACCATGGCCTCGCCGAGGTCGCGGGAGGCGTCCGCGATGATCTTCGGGTCGTCGTAGAAGGTGGTGGCCTTCACGATGGCGGCGGCGCGCTTGGCGGGGTCGCCGGACTTGAAGATGCCGGAGCCGACGAAGACGCCCTCGGCGCCGAGCTGACGCATCAGGGCCGCGTCGGCCGGGGTGGCGACGCCACCGGCGGAGAAGAGGACGACGGGGAGCCTGCCGAGTTCGGAGACCTCCTTGACCAGCTCGTACGGGGCGCGCAGCTCCTTGGCGGCGGCGTACAGCTCGTTGTTGTCGTAGCCGCGCAGCCGGGCGATCTCGTTCTTGATCTGGCGCAGGTGGCGGACGGCCTCGACGACGTTGCCGGTGCCGGCCTCGCCCTTGGAGCGGATCATGGCGGCGCCCTCGGCGATCCGGCGCAGGGCCTCGCCCAGGTTGGTGGCGCCACAGACGAAGGGGGTCGTGAAGGCCCACTTGTCGGAGTGGTTGACCTCGTCGGCGGGGGTGAGGACCTCGGACTCGTCGACGTAGTCGACGCCGAGGGACTGCAGGACCTGGGCCTCCACGAAGTGGCCGATGCGCGACTTGGCCATCACCGGGATCGAGACGGCCGCGATGATGCCCTCGATCATGTCCGGGTCGGACATGCGCGCCACGCCGCCGTCCTTGCGGATGTCGGCCGGGACCCGCTCCAGGGCCATGACGGCCACCGCGCCCGCGTCCTCGGCGATCTTCGCCTGCTCGGGGGTGACGACGTCCATGATCACACCGCCCTTGAGCTGCTCGGCCATGCCGCGCTTCACGCGCGCGGTGCCGGTGGCCGGGGTGTCGGTGGGCTGGACGGGGTGGGAGAGCGTGCTGGACACGGGTTGACCTCACTCGGTGAAAGTCGGTGGAAGAGGGCTGCTGCGCTCACCGAGGAAACGCCCGGGGACCAGGCCACAGCAAGGGCCAATGGACAGGCGGTGGCTCATTTTCCTGGCGCTGGTGTGCGTTTGCGGTGGTCAGGGCCGTGTCCCCCCGCACGCGCGTGTGCGCCCTCCACGCCGGGTTCTAGGTTCCCGGGCGGTCCGCCAGTGCCGTGGGGGGCTCGTCGTCCATCTCGAAGGCGAGGGGGAACGGCGCGTGTCCGGCCAGCCGGAACCAGCGCGCCGTGCGGTGGCGGCGCAGCGCGCGGGCCGCCCGTACGGCGTCGTTGTGGAAGCGTCTGGCCATCGGTACGCGGCGGACCGCCTGGGCGAGTTCGCGGGCCGCGTCCTCGCCGCCCGGGGCCGCCCGGACGGCCTCGACCTGCTCGGTCGCTCCGAAGACGGCCCGCAGCGCCTGGCTGAGGTCGCTCTCGGCGACCTCCCTGTGGTCCTCCTCGGCCTGCCGGGCCGCGTGTGCCGCCTCGTAGAGCACCATCGACGCGGCGGGGTCGAGCACTCCGGCGGTGGCCAGTTCCTGCGCGACGGAGGCGCGCCGCAGGAGCTGTGCGTCGAGTGCGGCGCGGGCGGCGTCGATGCGTGAGTGCAGGCGGTCGAGGCGGCCGGCGGTCCAGCTCAGGTAGAGGCCGATCGCCACGAGGGCGACCACGATCCAGATCAGTGTGGAGGTCACGGGCGCAATCTATCGGTGGGGGTGACGCCGCCTGACGGGGCGTCGCCCCCGATACGGCCCGCGGGGTCCGCGGGGCCGGCGGGGTCCGTGTTCGGGTGCGGGTCGGGGGTGGCTGGTCGCGCCGTTCCCCGCGCCCCCTGAAGGCGGGGCTCCGCCCACGCCCCCCGCGCCCAGTCGCCGGGTGCAGGTTGCGTGTGGCTGAGCGCGCCGTTCCCCGCGCCCCCTGAAGGCGGGGCTCCGCCCACGCCCCCCGAGCCCAGTCGCCGGGTGCGGGTTGCGTGTGGCTGAGCGCGCCGTTCCCCGCGCCCCTGGGAAGCGGGCTGCGCCCTGCTTTCGGTTTCAGCCTGTCCGGCGTTTGAGGACGAGGTGGGGGTTC
Source organism: Streptomyces sp. CWNU-52B (assembly GCF_047444975.1). Taxonomy (NCBI): domain Bacteria; kingdom Bacillati; phylum Actinomycetota; class Actinomycetes; order Kitasatosporales; family Streptomycetaceae; genus Streptomyces; species Streptomyces sp. CWNU-52B. The sequence continues at coordinate 166,401 of NZ_JBLFJV010000050.1, forward strand.
GGGCGCCTCTCAGTCTCGGGCGAGGCCGAAGCGGGACAGCAGGCCGCCCGGTTCGGTCGGCTCGTCGGCCGCCGCGACCGCCGCCGCGCCGTCGGTGACCGTCTCGTACACGGACAGGATGTCCGCCCCGACCGTCGACCAGTCGAAGCGCCGCACGTGCGCACTCCCCCGCGCACGGAGTTCCGCGCGCCGCGCGGGATCCCCGAGGAGGCGTACCGCCGCGCGGGCCAGCGCGTCCGCGTCCTCGTTGGCGAACAGCTCGCCCGCGGCGCCCTGGTCGAGGACCTGTGCGAACGCGTCGAGGTCGGAGGCGAGCACGGGCGCGCCCGCCGACATGGCCTCGACCAGGATGATCCCGAAGCTCTCGCCGCCGGTGTTGGGCGCGACGTACACGTCGACGCTGCGCAGGAACCGGGCCTTGTCCTCGTCGCTGACCATGCCGAGGAACTCGACGCGCGGGCGCAGCTCGGCCGGCAGTTTCTCCACGGCCTCCTTCTCGTCACCGCGTCCGGCGACCAGGAGCCGCGTCTCCGGCAGCTCGGCGAGGATCTTCGGCAGCGCCTTCATCAGGACCGGCAGTCCCTTGCGGGGCTCGTCGATACGGCCGACGAAGCCGATCGTGCCGCCCTGCCACGCCGGTTCGGGCTCGGCCTCGGCGAAGAAGTCCACGTCGACGCCGTTCGGGATGACCACGGCGTCACCGCCCAGGTGCTCGACGAGGGTGCGCCGCGCGTACTCGCTCACCGCGATCCGCGCGCTGATCTTCTCCAGGGCGGGCTGCAGGATCGGATACGCGGCGATCATCGCCCGGGAGCGCGGGTTCGACGTGTGGAAGGTGGCGACGATCGGCCCCTGCGCCGCCCAGCAGGCGAGCAGTCCGAGGGAGGGGGACGCGGGCTCGTGGATGTGGATCACGTCGAACGTGCCGTCGTGCAGCCAGCGGCGTACCCGCGCGGCCGACAGGAACCCGAAGTTGAGGCGCGCGACCGAGCCGTTGTACGGCACCGGCACGGCGCGGCCCGCCGAGACGACGTACGGCGGGAGCGGTGTCTCGTCGTCGGCGGGGGCGAGCACGGACACGTGGTGCCCGAGCGCGATGAGGTGGTCTGCGAGGTCGCGGATGTGGAACTGGACTCCCCCGGGCACGTCCCAGGAGTACGGGCAGACGATCCCGATCCTCACAACCGCTCCCCGCTCCGGCCCGGCCCACCGGACACCTGCGCGGAGGTGCTTCCACCGGCGCCTTCCCGTGCGGACTCACCACCGGACCCTTCCGCGGTCGACCCGCCGTCAGGCCCCTCCCCAAGAGACTCTCCGCCGGCCGGCCCCGTGGCGGGTTCCCCGGCCGGGGCCTCTCCGGTGGGTCCTCCCCCCTCAGGCTCCCCCGGACGGGGCTCCCCCTCGGTCGGGACCGGGCGGGGTTCAAGGTCGGCGAGCCACAAGCGTTGCAGCATGTGCCAGTCCTCCGGGTGGTCGGCGATCCCCGTGGCGAAGGCGTCGGCCAGCGCCTGTGTCATGACAGACGTCTTCTCGGCCCGGGTACCTGACTCGGGGACCTCGACGGGGGGATGGACCCGGCCGCGCATCACGGGCGAGTCGTCGTACCAGAGCGTCACGGGCAGCAGCAGCGCGCCGGTCTGCTGGGCGAGCAGCGCGGGGCCCGCGGGCATCCGGGTCGTGTCGCCGAAGAAGGTGACCTCGACCCCGTTGGCGGACAGGTCGCGCTCGGCGACCAGGCAGACCAGGCCGCCGTCCCGCAGCCGCCGGGCCAGCGTGCCGAACGCCGTGCCGCCGCTGTGCGGCAGCACCTCCATGCCGAGGCCCTCGCGGTACGAAACGAACCGGTCGTACAGCTTCTCCGGCTTGAGCCGCTCGGCGACCGTCGTGAACGGCGTCTCCAGCCGGGTGGTGACCCAGGCCCCCGCGAGGTCCCAGTTGCCCAGGTGCGGCAGCGCGAGGATGACGCCCTTGCCCGCCGCGAGCCCGTCGGTCAGATGGTGGAGGTCCGTCGCCTCGAAACCGTTCCTGATGCGGTCCTTGCTCCAGGCGGGCAGCCGGAACGACTCCATCCAGTACCGCAGGTACGAACGCATGCCCGCGCGGGAGAGCTCCGCGAGCCGCTCGGGGGACGCGTCGGGCAGCACGCGCGCGTAGTTCGATTCGAGCCGCCGTACGCCCTTGCCGCGGCGCTTCCAGGTGATGTCGGCGATGGTCCGGCCCAGGCGCACGGCCACGGGCTCGGGGAGCTTCTTGACGGCCCCCCAGCCGGCGGCGTACGCACCGTAGGTCAGCTGGTCCCGCAGACCGCTCACGAGGGGGCCCCGCTGCTCCGCGGGGTGTTCTCCGGCGGGGCGTCGGCCGACGCGGCGGCCGCGTCGGCCTCCGCGGACTCCCGGCGCACCGTGACCACACGCTGGACCAGCGTGACGACACTGCCCACGGCGACGATCCACAGCGCGATGGGCAGCAGCACCTGGATGCCGGGCACACCGAACGTCTCGTGGAAGCCCGCGAGGCCGGCCGCGACCAGCGAGATCACCAGGCGTTCGGCCCGCTCGACGAGGCCGTTGACGGCGACGGGCAGCCCGATCGACTCGCCCCTGGCCTTGGTGTACGACACGACCTGGCCACTGGCCAGGCAGAAGATCGAGACGGCGCACAGGACGTTGTTGTCGCCGTTGCCCGCGTACCAGAGCGCGAAGCCGCCGAAGATCGCGCTGTCGGCGACCCGGTCGAGCGTCGAGTCGAGGAAAGCGCCCCAGCGGCTGGAACGGCCCAGCTGGCGCGCCATGTTGCCGTCGACCATGTCCGAGAACACGAAGAGCGTGATGACGATCGTGCCCCAGAAGAGCTGTCCGCGGGGGAAGAAGACCAGCGCTCCCGCCGTCACTCCGGCCGTGCCCAGGAGGGTGACCGTGTCGGGGCTCACCCCCCGCCGGATGAGAAACGCGGCGAACGGTGTGAGGACACGCGTAAAGAATGCACGCGCGTACTTGTTCAGCATGGCCTTCCCGACGGTCGGTGTGGCCGGGTGGCCCCTGCTGGCCACCGGCTGGCCCATCGTAGTCACGCGCGTGCGTGTGCGACGGTCGGGCACCCGCGCCCCGGGTCACGTCCTGGTGACATCCGGGCGACGTCCGGGAGACGGCACGATCGCGTCCGCCGTATGGACGCACCGTGACCCGAGTGCAAAGCTCGATGGCACCGCGGGCGTCACCGGAGCCGCCGTACGCGGATCCGCAGGCCCGCGCCCCAGTGACCTCACCGTGCACGGGAGGCAATTCCATGGGCGACAAGGCGAACGCACACCCCGGAGCCGCCGGCAGGGCTACGGCGGCCGACCACCCCGCGTCCGTACGGAATGTGGTGCTGGTCGGCCACAGCGGATCGGGCAAGACCACTCTGGTGGAGGCTCTCGCGCTGACGGCGGGAGCGGTGAACAGGGCGGGCCGTGTGGAGGACGGCGGCACCGTCTCCGACTACGACGAGATCGAGCACCGGCAGCAGCGCTCGGTGCAGCTGTCCCTGGTCCCGGTCGACTGGGACGGATACAAGATAAATGTGCTGGACACTCCCGGATACGCCGATTTCGTCGGCGAGTTGAGGGCCGGTCTGCGAGCGGCGGACGCGGCCCTCTTCGTCGTCTCGGCCTCGGACGGCGTGGACGGCTCGACGCGCATGCTGTGGGAGGAGTGCGCGGCGGTCGGTATGCCGCGGGCCATCGTGGTGACGCACCTGGAGTCGGCCCGCGCCGACTTCGACGGCATGACGCGGATCTGCGCGGAGGCCTTCGGCGCGGACGACCCCGACGCCGTACTGCCCCTGTACCTGCCGCTGCACGGCCCCCAGGGGCCCGACGGGCACGCGCCGGTGACCGGCCTGGTCGGACTGCTCTCGCGGCGGCTGTTCGACTACTCCTCCGGGGAGCGCAAGGAGTCCGAGCCCGGTCCCGAGCAGTTGCCGCGCATCGAGGCGGCCCGCAACCGGCTGATCGAGGGGATCATCTCGGAGAGCGAGGACGAGACCCTCATGGACCGCTATCTCGGCGGCGAGGAGATCGAACTCGGCACCCTCGTGCAGGACCTGGAGCGGGCCGTCGCACGCGGGGCCTTCCACCCGGTGCTGGCCGCCGCGCCCGCCGCCGAGGGCGCCCGGCAGGGGCTGGGCACCGTGGAGCTCCTCGAACTGATCACCGGCGGCTTCCCGACCCCGATGGAGCGCGAGGCCCCGACGGTCACCACCCCGGACGGGCGGGCCCGCCCGGTCAAGGCCTGCGACCCGGCCGGGCCGCTGGTCGCCGAGGTCGTGAAGACCGCGTCCGACCCGTACGTGGGGCGGGTCTCGATGGTGCGGGTGTTCTCCGGGACGCTGCGCCCCGACGAGACGGTGCACGTCTCCGGGCACGGGCTCGCCGACCGCGGCCACGAGGACCACGACGTCGACGAGCGCATCGGCGCCCTGTCCGCGCCCTTCGGCAAGCAGCAGCGGGTCCTGACGCACGCGATCGCGGGAGATCTGGCGTGCGTGGCCAAGCTGAACCGCGCGGAGACCGGTGACACGCTCTCCGCCAAGGACGACCCGCTCCTCATGGAGCCGTGGCAGATGCCCGACCCGCTGCTGCCGCTCGCCATCCAGGCGCACAGCAAGGCCGACGAGGACAAGCTCTCGCAGGGCCTGGCCCGGCTGGTCGCCGAGGACCCGACGATGCGCCTGGAACAGAACCAGAGCACCCACCAGGTCGTGCTGTGGTGCCTGGGCGAGGCCCACGCGGACGTCGCCCTGGAACGGCTGCGCAGCCGGTACGGCGTCCAGGTCGACGTCGTACCGCACAAGGTGTCCCTGCGGGAGACGTTCGCGGCCAGGTCGGCGGGGCGCGGCCGTCATGTGAAGCAGTCCGGCGGGCACGGGCAGTACGCGATCTGCGAGATCGAGGTGGAGCCGCTGCCCGGCGGCTCGGGCGTCGAGTTCGTCGACAAGGTGGTCGGCGGGGCCGTGCCCCGGCAGTTCATCCCGTCCGTGGAGAAGGGGGTGCGCGCCCAGGCCGCCAGAGGGGTGGCCGCGGGGTATCCGCTCATCGACGTGCGGGTCACGCTGCTCGACGGCAAGGCGCACTCCGTGGACTCGTCGGACGCGGCGTTCCAGACCGCCGGCGCGCTCGCGCTGCGGGAGGCCGCGGCCGACGCGCGAATCCATCTCCTGGAGCCGGTCGCCGAGGTGACCGTCCTGGTGGGCGACGAGTACGTGGGTGCCGTGCTGAGCGATCTGTCGGGGCGGCGCGGGCGGGTCGTCGGCACCGAGCAGTCGGCCGGCGGCCGGACCCTGGTACGGGCCGAGGTGCCCGAGATCGAGATCGGCCGATACGCGGTCGATCTGCGCTCCCTGTCGCACGGCACCGCACGGTTCGACCGCGTCTACGCCCGGCACGAGCCGATGCCACCGCAGTTGACGGACAAGATCCGCGAACAGGCACAGGGAAATGTCTAGTTGACCTCCCCCCTCCTCGGCGGACGGCCACGGCCGTCCGCCGACGATTGTCGGCCCTTGGCGATACTCTGAGAACCTGATCAAGACGATGACCTGATCAACAGGTGTGCGGAGCACGGAAGTCGGGAAGAGCCAGTCGGGAAGAGCCGCAGCAGCGGAGCACGGCGGCGATGGGGGCGGGATGGCGGACGACGCATTCGATTTCAGGCCTGGAGCACAGGTCCCGCTCTCGGGTGGCGCGGGACAGACGGCGGCGACGTACGCCCTCGCCTCGGCGGCGTACCGGGACAGTCCCGTCGACGCGATCCTCGACGCCAACAGCGAGTGGCACAAGTCGAGTGTCTCGCCGGGCCGCAAGTGGGCCACGATCTTCAAGCCGAACCTGGGCGAGGCCTTCGCCAGAGCGGTGCAGCTGCGGATGCTGGGCGGCGGCCGGGGCGCGCTCATCCAGTCCTTCGGCACGGAGCCGCAGGTCGTGGTCGAGCACTGCCTGGCGGCCAACCACATCCGCAAGGAGCGGGACAGCTGGCTCACCGCCGTGATGGTGCTGACCGGCCTGATCTTCCTGCCGGGCCTGCTCATCTGGCTGCTGGTCTTCCAGATCCGCCGGTCGGTCTCCAAGGTCTCGGACAAGCGGGCCGGCGCCCTCGCCACCACGCTCCTGATCGGCGTGGGCGCTCTCGCGGTGCTCTTCCTGATCAAGATGCCCTTCACCGGCTTCTGGGCCTGGTACGCCCGCGCCGCGATCGTCGCGCCCGTGGTCGGCTGGCTCTGGGCCAAGCAGATCTGCGAGCGCACCGCCCATGACCTGCGGGATCGCTGGAGCGGTCTGCTGGCGGGCGGCGGCATCGGCGCCAAGATCCCCGAGTCGGTGCCGGGCAGCCCCGGCGAGACGGCGGCCGAGCGGCTGCGCCAGGGCCTGGCCCGGCTCGGCGCCGAGCAGCAGTCCAACTCGGTCTTCTACGCGGGCCCCAAGGGAATACTGGGCATGGGCACGCGCTGGGGCACCTGGCAGCTCGCCGAGGACCTGGTAGCGGCCGACCCCACCAAGGAGATCCACCCGTTCCGCAGCTGGGACGTCATCCGGTCGATCCACGACCAGCTCCGCATGCTGGAGCGCGGCCCGCTCAACACCGGTGGTTTCCCGGCGCCTTCGATACGGCACTGGGTGGTCACCCCGATCAACGAGAACGCGGGCTCGGTCTCCCGTCCCAGCGGCACCGACGTGGACGCGTACCAGATCAAGCCGCACGCCATCCAGGACATCTGCAACAAGCAGCAGTTCGGCAGCGGTGACCGCCACTACCTCGGGGTCCAGTGGACGCTCTGGGACGGCCAGTTGATCATCACGATGCTGATCACCGTGACCGTACTGCACGAGACGCTGCGCATCGAGGTCACCGGTCATGCCCTGGGGCCCGTGCACTCGCTCTTCACCAGCGGTCCCGCCGCCAAGACGAAGACGGTCCCCAAGACCATCAGGTTCTGGGAGACCAAGACGCAGAAGCTGCCGCTGATCGACGCCGACGAGGTCGTACGGCTCGCGGTGCGCGCGCCCTTCACCTGGTACCCGCCGATCCTCGACTGGCTCGGCGGCAAGCTGTCCCTGCCGGAGCCGTTCGGTCTGCGCCACGCCTGGGCGGCCAAGCCCTGGCGGCACCGCTTCATGGCCGACGACGCCCTGCGCGCCGCGACGCCGGTGTTGCGGGTGGTGCACGCGGCGGCGATCCGCGTACTGAACGACAACGGCGTGGACACCACGAAGTTCGGCAACCGTTCGTCCGCGCTCAGCGGAGCCGTCCAGGACGCCTCACCGCGCAAGGCGGACGTGTACGACGCGTAGGCGTCCAGGCGGGGGTAGACCCTGCGGGGCGCCGCTCTCAGCGCCCCGTAGACGTCCGAGGAGCCAGGCGTCAGGCCGAGGGCCAGGCGTCCGCGAGCATCTTCCTGGTGTCCGCGAGGAGCTGGGGCAGTACGCGGGTGTGCCCGACCACCGGCATGAAGTTCGTGTCGCCGCCCCAGCGGGGCACGACGTGCTGGTGGAGGTGCGCGGCGATGCCGGCGCCCGCGACCGAGCCCTGGTTCATCCCGATGTTGAAGCCGTGCGCACCGGAGGCGGTCCGCAGCGCGGCCATCGCCTGCTTGGTCAGCTCACCGAGCTCGGCGGTCTCCGGGACGGTCAGGTCGGTGTAGTCCGCGACGTGCCGGTAGGGCACGACCATCAGGTGCCCGCCGTTGTACGGGTACAGGTTGAGCACCGCGTAGACCTGCTCGCCGCGCTTGATGACCAGGCCGTCCTCGTCGGACTTCGCCGGGATCGAGCAGAAGGGACAGCCGTCGTCGGCCCCGGGACCGGTGGGCTTGTTCTCCCCCTGGATGTACGCCATCCGGTGGGGCGTCCACAGGCGCTGGAACGCGTCCTGTGTGCCGACTCCGATCTGCTGCTCCGGCTCACTCTTCATGAGGTGCAGCATATGGCTTCGCCCATACACGAAGTGCCGCCGGGTACCTCACGAAATCCCCGCCCCCACCGACAGCCTGGGGCGCGAGGACACCTGGGGACCGGGGCGCAGCCCCGCCCCCCAGAGGCGCGAGGGAGATCGGGGACCAGGGCGCAGCCCGCCCCCAGGGGCGCGAGGAACTGCGCGCCCAACCACAACGGCGCCGCACGCACCGACAAGCGGAGGCCGGGGCGCAGCCCCGCCTCTCAGGGGCGCGGGGAACTGCGCGACCGGCCTCCGGACGCACGCGGATCAGATCTGCGTCCGCTCCTCGACCACCTTCGCGATCTTCGCAACGGCCTCGCCCAACGGAATCCCGTTCTCCTGCGAACCATCGCGGTACCGGAAGGAAACCGCCCCGTTCGCCATGTCCTCGTCCCCCGCGATGACCATGAACGGCACCTTCTGCTTCTGCGCGTTGCGGATCTTCTTCTGCATCCGGTCGGACGACGAGTCGACCTCGACCCGCAGCCCCTTCCTCTTCGCCTCGGCGGCGAACTTCTGCAGATAGTCGATGTGCCCGTCACCGATCGGGATGCCCACCGCCTGCACAGGCGCCAGCCACGCCGGGAACGCCCCCGCGTAGTGCTCGAGCAGGACCGCGAAGAACCGCTCGATCGACCCGAAGAGCGCACGGTGGATCATCACGGGCCGCTGCTTCGAGCCGTCCGGACCGGTGTACTCCAGGTCGAACCGCTCCGGCAGGTTGAAGTCGAGCTGCACCGTCGACATCTGCCAGGTCCGGCCGATCGCGTCGCGCGCCTGCACCGAGATCTTCGGCCCGTAGAAGGCCGCGCCACCCGGGTCCGGGACGAGCGGGAGACCCTGCTTCTCGGCCACCTGCCGCAGCGTCTCGGTGGCCTCCTCCCACGCCTCGTCCGAGCCGACGAACTTCTCCGGGTCCTTGGTGGACAGCTCCAGGTAGAAGTCGGCCAGGCCGTAGTCGCGCAGCAGCCCGAGCACGAAGGTCAGCGTCCGGTCGAGCTCCTCGGCCATCTGCTCACGGGTGCAGTAGATGTGCGCGTCGTCCTGCGTGAAGCCCCGGGCACGGGTCAGACCGTGCACGACACCCGACTTCTCGTACCGGTACACGGTCCCGAACTCGAAGAGGCGCAGCGGCAGTTCGCGGTAGGAGCGGCCGCGCGCGTCGAAGATCAGGTTGTGCATCGGGCAGTTCATGGGCTTGAGGTAGTAGTCCACGCCCTCGTCGAGCTGCATGGGCGGGTACATGCCGTCCGCGTACCAGTCCAGGTGGCCCGAGGTCTCGAAGAGCTTCCCCTTGGTGGCGTGCGGGGTGTAGACGAACTCGTAGCCCTCCTCCTCGTGGCGGCGCCGCGAGTAGTCCTCCATGGTCCGGCGGACGATGCCGCCCTTGGGGTGGAAGACCGCGAGGCCGGAGCCGATCTGCTCCGGGACGGAGAACAGGTCCAGCTCGCTGCCGAGCTTGCGGTGGTCGCGCTTCTCGGCCTCGGCGAGGAACTCCAGGTGCGCCTTCAGCTCCTCCTTGGAGGGCCAGGCGGTGCCGTAGATGCGCTGGAGCATCGGGTTCTTCTCGCTGCCGCGCCAGTACGCGGCGGCGTTGCGCATCAGCTTGAACGCCGGGATGTTCCGGGTGGTCGGCAGGTGTGGACCGCGGCAGAGGTCCTTCCAGCACAGGTCGCCGGTCTTGGGGTCGAGGTTGTCGTAGATGGTGAGCTCGCCGGCGCCCACCTCGACGTCCGCGCCGTCATCGGTCGAGGCGGCGCCCTTGAGACCGATCAGCTCCAGCTTGTACGGCTCGTCGGCGAGCTCCTCGCGGGCGGCCTCGTCCGTGACGACGCGGCGCGAGAAGCGCTGGCCGCGCTTCTGGATCTCCTGCATCTTCTTCTCGACGGCCTTGAGGTCCTCGGGCGTGAAGGGCCTGGCCACGTCGAAGTCGTAGTAGAAGCCGTCCTTGACCGGCGGGCCGATACCCAGCTTGGCCTCGGGGAACAGCTCCTGCACGGCCTGCGCCATCACGTGCGCGGCGGAGTGCCGCAGGATGTTGAGACCGTCCTCGGAGGAGATCTCGACGCTCTCCACGCTCTCGCCGTCCCGCACCTCGTACGCGAGGTCCTTCAGCTCACCTGCCACCCGCGCCGCGACGACGGTGCGCTCACCGGCGAAGAGCTCGGCCGCCGTAGTGCCCGTCGTCACCACGCGCTCTTCCCGCTCGGAATCGCGTTGGATGACCACACGGACGTCTGACACCGGACTCTCCTGACTGAAGGGAACGCGCGCAGGCTGTCTTGCGTGCGTCATGGAAAGGATCGTACCGAGCCGGGGGCACCGACCGCGAAACGGTTATCCACCGCCCCCTTCCCGCGCCCTTCCCGCCCTCGCCGCCACGCACCGCGCCGTACGCCCGGGGCGAACCGCCTCAGTCCTCGCTGCACGCCTCCTCGAAGAAGTCGAGATTCTCCTGCAGCGACTTCATCAGCCGGTCCCGCTCCGCGTCGTCCACCTGCACCGGCGCCACCCCGGCGGCCCCGGTCAGCCGCCGGAATCCCCCGCGGCTCTCCAGCCGCCCGTGCACCCGCACCGGCAGCCCGACCAGATGGGCGTGCCCCGCGATCCGATACGCCTCCTCGTCGAGCGTCATCCGCACGTGCGGCACCTCGGCGCCGGCGATCACCCGCAGCCGTACGGTCCCGTCGCCACGCGGCCCCGACCTGCGCATGCGCACCACGGTTCCGGTGAGGCGCACGGGCACGGACGGCTCCTCGCGCAGATAGCGGGCCCCCGCCTCACGCAGCGCGGGCAGGTCGCCGGGCGAGAACTCGACGGCTTCCGCGGGCGCCGCGCACCCTTCGGGGACCCCGGCGGCGGGCGCCCACTCGACGGCGATCCTCGCTCCTTCCGTGCCCCGCACCAGCGCCACCAGGGCTTCCGTGAGCTCATGGCTCACGCCTGCCTCGACGGCCCCGTCGAAGGCGTCCATGCCACCGGTGGCCCGCCGGTAGTCGATCGCCTCGCGGGCCGCGTACAACGCCTGGTGGAGCCGGACGGCGAGCGGGCGGCCGGTGGCGACCGGCACGAAGGCGGTGAGCCGCCGGCCGCCGGGGACCGCTCCGACGAGCACGTTCTCCAGGGAGGCGGCGGCGGGCCTGCGGTGGCGGGCTCCGTAGTAGCCGGCCCGGGCACGCGCGGCGAGGGCGCCCGCGAGGAGCATCTGCCGGGCCGCCGTGCGCAACCGCTCCTCGACGGTCCACTGCGCGACGCCGGCCGGGCCCGTCGGCACATCGCGCCACCAGCTGATCTCGTCGCTGGGCACGGCGAGCGCGACCAGGACGTCACGGGCGGAGGGCGAGCCGCTGCGGGACAGCGCGACGAGGGCTTCCCCGAGCAGGTCCTCGCTGTCCGGGAACGCCCGGCTCTCCGGCACGAGCAGGCTCGTGCCCGACCCGCCGGATCCGCCCGAACCGGGTGGGGTCCAGCGGCCGTAGCGGCCGGGTGCTCCGCCGCGGCGCTGCCAGCCGTGCCGGTGCAGCAACGCGCCGAGGACGGCCGGGTCGACCTGGTCGGGCCGCGGCGGCCGGTCCCGCCGGTCCCAGGGACCCGGTGTCTCGGCGGGGTGGGGCCTGACGGAGCGCAGGGGCTCGTCGATGGGGCGGTGGGTCACGGTCTGCCTCCCGTACCGACCCGCGTCATGATCTCGCAGAGCGCCCTGTCGTCGAAGACGCGCGTGGTCGGTATCCGCACGGTGGTCCTGCGCCGCCCCGTGATCCGGTGTCCGGCCAGGTTGATCCAGTAGCAGCAGTGCCGCAGGTCGAGGCTGTCGTGACCGGCACGCAGCCAGTCGTCCTGTGACCTGGGCACCAGCATCACGACCAGTATTTTGTGCACCGAGACCGGGGTCCGGGCCAGCTTCTCCAGGTGGGCGTTGTCGAGCGTGAAGGAGAAGGCGGCGCCCGGGGGGTTCGGCGGGATCTGGTAGGTGCACTTGAGCTGCACCTTGATGGTGACTTCGTCGTCGACCGTGTGCCCGGGGGCGCTGTGGCTGACGTGCCAGTCGATGCCGTTGTCCGGAAAGGGCTGGGACAGGGAGCATCCCGAGGCGGCCGCCACCGCGTGCAGATAGCCGACCTGAAGTGTCTCCATGCATGCCGTGGTGGCCAGTGAGCCGCGATGCGATGCCGTCCGTCCGGGCAGCAGCCCGCCCTGCTCGGGCTGCGCGAGCGCCATGTCCAACAGCCTTCCGAATCCTGTGTGTTCCCACGACGGGTCGCTGAACTGCAAAGACCCGTACCTCTGTTGTCTCCCTCCGGCGTACGGCGCAAACAGTGCGGGTATCACAAATGGGGCAGGGGACGGCGCGTCAACTGCCGAAGGTGAACGAGGAGTTGTGTGCGTATGACGTGCTGGTATGAGGGCCCTCTGAGCGCGTTCGACACCGAGACGACGGGTGTCGACGTGGAGAACGACCGGATCGTGTCGGCCGCCGTCGTCGTCCAGGAGTATCCCGGCAGCCGCCCGCGGGTGCGCCGCTGGCTGGTGAATCCCGGCGTGCCGGTGCCCGAGGGCGCCACGGCGGTGCACGGGCTGACGGACGAGATCCTGCGGCGCAGCGGTCGCTGGCCGTCGCCGGTGATGGACGAGATAGTGCGGGAGCTGGCCGCGCAGAGCGCGGCGGGGCGTCCTGTCGTGGTGATGAACGCGCCGTTCGATCTGACGCTCCTGGACCGGGAGTTGCGCAGGCACCGGGCGTCGTCCCTGGACCGCTGGTTCGAGACCGTGCCGATGCGCGTCCTCGATCCGCGGGTCCTGGACAAGCACCTGGACCGCTACCGCAAGGGCCGTCGCACGCTCACGGACCTGTGCGCGCACTACGAGGTGGAGCTGCGGGGAGCCCATGACGCGGCGGCGGACGCACTGGCCTCCCTGGAGGTCGTACGGGCGGTCGGGCGCCGTTTCGCGCTCCGCCTGGAGCGGCTCTCGCCGGCCGAGCTGCACACGCTGCAGGCCGTCTGGCACGCCGCGCAGGCCCGCGGGCTCCAGGCGTGGTTCGCCCGCAGCGGTTCGGAGGAGGAGGTGGAGGTGGATCCGGCCTGGCCGCTACGGCCCGAACTGCCGGCGGCCGCGGCCTGAGAACCGGACAAGGAACCAGGTACCAGCTACCAGCTACCAGGTGACAGGTGTCCGGAGGTATCCGGGCATACAAAAAGGTCGGTCCGCCTGTGACGGACCGGCCTTTCCCGGTGGGCGATACTGGGTTCGAACCAGTGACCTCTTCGGTGTGAACGAAGCGCTCTCCCACTGAGCTAATCGCCCGGGAACGCACCGAACAATACAGGTCTTCGTGCGTTTCCTTCAAACCGCTTCGCGGTTCCGGCGAAGGTGGGCGACGAGCCCCCGCCGCCCCGCCCGCATCATCAGCGCGTGGTTGGCGCGGAACGCGGCCCGTCCCGGCACGGCCAGCCGGCGCAGCAGCGGCTTGGTGACATGGACCTCCTGGTCGTAACGGGCGCGGGTACCCGGTCCGTCCGCGGCGAGGGTCCAGCGGGCCCAGCCGTCCACGTCACCGGTCATCACGATCTCCAGGACACCGGCCGCCCGGTCGCGGCGCACCTCCCGGGCGGTGAACACCAGGTCGTACGGCAGCACCGAGCGGATCCGGACGACACCGCTGACCTCGTCGGCGGGCACCACCTCGCGCACCTGCGGCCACCACCGCGGATAGCGCTCGACGTCGGCCAGCGCGTCGTAGACGTCGTCGAGCGGGGCGGCGAGGCTCCACAGACTGCGGAAGCGGTAGTGCGTCCAGTCCATGGGCTTCGTGCGCTTCATGTGTTCCATGATCCGAGCCCTACCCGTCAGCGGCAAGGCCGTGGCGGGGGACGCGACGATCTGAGTACGACCTGAGTACGTGCGCTCATGCCCACCGGCGTGACCTGGCCCACACTCCACGGTATGACTAACATTCCGCCCCCGGCCGAGGAGTTGCGCATCCTCGACCACGAGCTGGGGCAACTGGACCTCCGAAGGAACCAGTTGCTGGCCCGCCGGGCGTGGCTGCTCAATGTGCTGCAGTCGGCCGGCGCCCAAGCAGCCCGGTCCCGGGCCCAGTCCGCGTCCCCGGCCGGGGTCCCGGCCGGCTGGGCGCCACCGCCCGCGCCCCTCCCCCGCCCCCGACAGCCGGAGGCCACGGCCCCCGGCGTGCAGAACGTGCTGCTCGTGCTCGGCGGCATCCTGCTGACCGTCGCGGCGATCGCGTTCACGCTGGTGAGCTGGGGCGACATGGGCATCGCCGGGCGGGCGGCCGTCCTCGGCGCGGTCACCGCGGCCGCGCTCGCCGCGCCCGTGACACTGCTGAAGCGCGGGCTGCGCTCGACGGCGGAGGCGGTGGCGAGCCTCGGCCTCGCGCTGACCGTGCTCGACGCCTACGCGCTGCACGAGGCCGCGCTGCCCGGGGTGGACGGCACCGGCTACGCGGCCGCCGCCTCGGCACTCCTGGCCGCGCTGTGGACGGCGTACGGCCGTGTCCTCGGTGAACTGCGGCTGCCGCTCCCGTCGGCCGTGGCGTCGGCTCAACTCCCCTTGCTGCTCTGGACGGTGGCGGCCGGCGCGAGCGATGACACGATCACGCTGGCGACGCTGGTGACGGCCGCGCTCGACGCGGCCTTGGCGCTGACGGTGTCCGCCTCCTCCGTACGTACCGTCGCCGCCGTCTGCGCGTACGGGACCGGCGCCTGGAGCACCCTGGTGGCCGGTCTGCTCCTGTGGGATGCCCACGGTCCGAGCGCCGTCGCCCGTGCGGCGGCGCTCCTCGCCCTCGCCGCGGCGATCCCGCTGGGGGCCGCGTGGCGCGCCCCCGAGGCGCGGGCCGCCCTGGGCCTGGCGTCGGCCGGCGGTCTGATCGCCGTCGCCACGGCGGGCGGCGTGCTGTCCCCGGTCCTGTCCGAGGCATGGACGGTCGTGGCCTGCCTGGCCTGCGGCATCGCGCTGTCGGCCGTGCCCGGCACCTGGCTGCCCGCGACCGTGGGCCGCGGCCTGTGGTGGTCGTCCGTGACGGTGCAGGCCCTCGCGCTGACCTGGGCCCTGCCCGTCGTCGCGCTGTCCCTGCTGGGTCCGGCCGACTGGGCGGCACGCGCCTGGTCCGGTGCGCCCGCGGACGCCCGTGACGCGGTGACGGTCTCCGCGACCTGGCCGTCCGGCACGCAGACCGCTCCGCTGGTACTGGCGGCGGTCGCGGTGGTCCTGGCCCTGGCGTTCCGGCGGAGCCCGCACCGGCCCCTCGCGCTGAGCGGGACGCTGGCCCTGGCCTGGGCGACAGCCCAGATCCTGCCGCCGACGGTGGAACTCCCCTACCCGGCCGCCCTGTCGGCGCTGGGCGCGACGACGGTGGCGGTACTGGCGGCAGCGGCGTACGCACCGGACGCGCGTGCGGATGCCGACGCGAAGGCCGACGTCCCGGCGCCGGCCGGCCGGCTCTCCCCCGTGACCGTGACCGCGCTCTGCCTCGCGCTCATCGGCTCGCTCCACCTCGTGGCCCTCTCCCTGGCCGCGGAAACCGCGACGCTCACCGTCCTCGGCGGTCTCACGGCACTGTTCGCGGCGGCGGCCCTCTGGCAGAGGCTGGAGAGCGTCCGGCCGGTCGCGGCGGCCGTCTCCCTCGCGTACGCCATGGCGCTCGCCTGCGCCACGGGCGCCTCCCTCGGCTGGCAGCCGCACCACATCGCGCTGCTCGTCCTGGTGGTGCCGGCCACGGCCGCGCTGCTGGCGCCCCGGCTCGGTGACGCCACGCTGCGGGCGTCCGTCGAGATCGCCGGAGCCGTCGCGGGGCTGCTCGCGATCGGCCTCGCCGCCACCGAACCGCCCACGCTCGCCCTCGTACTGGCCCTGTGCGGCGTCATCGCCGCGGGCGTCGCGGTTCGCCCGGACCGCAGGCAGGTCGGCTACGCGGCGACCGCGCTGTTCGTACTGGCCGCCTGGGTCCGGCTGGCGGCGTGGGAGACCGGCGCCCCGGAGGCGTACACGCTGCCGGTGACCGTGCCCGCGCTGATCGTCGGACACCTCCGCAGGAGCCGTGATGCCGAGGCCTCGTCCTGGACCGCGTACGGCCCCGGCCTCTCGGTGACCCTCGTGCCGAGCCTGCTGGCGGTGTGGGGCGACCCGCACTGGCTGCGCCCCCTGCTGCTGGGCGCCGCGGCACTCACCATCACCCTCCTGGGCGTACGCCACCGCCTGCGGGCCCCGCTCGTCCTGGGCGGCGGCACCCTGATCGTGGTCGCACTCCACGAACTGGCCCCCTACATCGCCCAGGCGGTGGGCGCACTCCCCCGCTGGGTGGCCCCGGCCCTGGCGGGCCTGCTCCTCCTGGCCCTGGGCGCCACCTACGAACAACGCCTACGGGACGCCCGCCGAGTGAAGGACGCCCTGTCCAAACTCCGCTGACCCCCGCCCGCTCCTTGCGGGGCCCCGTGACGACGGCCCCGCAAGGAGCGCGGGGAACTGCGCGCCCGGCCACAGCGAACCCGCGGCTTCACCACCGTCCCCGATCGAGGCCGCCTCGCAGGGCACCTCCAAGGGGCGCGGGGAACTGCGCGCCCGGCCAGGACGGACCCGCCGCTTCACAACGCCCCCAAGGAGCCCGGGAAACGGCGGGGCCCGCTCGACGGCCCCGCGGCAACACCCCGCACCCAGCGGAGCGTCACGGCATGCGGTCGCCGATCAGGGCCAGATTCTGGATGGCCGCCAACCCGTACAACGCCGTCGTGTTGGTGGACACCCACGAGGCCTCGCTCCCGGCGACCAGCCCGACCGGCCCCTCCACCTTCTTCGTCGACCAGTCCGTCGACTCCTTGTAGTCCCACGTGTCGGCACTGTCGTAGAACTGCCGCCACGCCCGCGCGGCCAGCGCGTCGTCGCCCGACTCCACCGCGGCGTACGCGTCCTGCCGCGAGTGCCCCTGGAACAGCAGCAGCGTCCCGAAGTCGGACCCGTAACGCGCCGCCTGCTCGGCCTTCGTCGCGTTGAAGTAACGGCAGTAGTCGAGCCACGCCTCCTTGAACTCCGGCATGTCGATCTGGCCGATCAGCTCGGCGTTCAGCTCGACCAGGCCGAACATCGCCGAGAGGTGCGACACCCCCACCACGGCCGTGTCCGCGACAGCGAACTTCCCGGTGTCCAGGTCGTACAGGGCGCTGCCCTGGACGAACCCGTTGGGCTGGGCGGCGATGGTCTCCATCGTCGACAGGATCCGCGCCTTCGCCTTCTCCCACTTGGGCCCGCGCCGCTCCCACTCGGTGAGCCACGCGGACACGAGCCCGCTCCAGTCGGTGCCGAAGCCGATCGAGAGCGCGTTACGGTCCGGCTCGTACGGCTCGGTGCGGATCTTGCGGATCGGGTCGAGCACGAGGAACGTCTCGTCGGAGTCGACGTTGGCGTGCATGAGGTCGCCGACGCGTTCGTCCCCCGTGAGGAAGTAGTAGTAGCGGCGGTAGGTGGTGTTCGCGATGCGCTGCTGCTTGGCGCTGTCGGCGTAGTGCTGCACGCCGTGCCGGGTGCCGAGGCCCGCCCACTCGCCCAGGTGGTAGACGTCGACCTCGCCGGTGTGCCGGGTCATGGCCTCCGCGAAGCGGAAGATGTCGGCGCGGCCCGAACGCATGTAGGCGAACCAGAGCCACAGGTCGGGCGAGAGCTCGGAGTTGTCCCAGGCGTAGCCGCCCACGTCGTAGCACCACTGGTGCCGGCTCGGGTCGTACGTGTGCATGATGTCGCCGTAGTCCCAGAAGCCGTACCAACGACGCATCTCCACCTGGTCCTTGTAGTACGTGAAGAGGAAGTCGAGGTGGTCCTCGATCTTCGCCTTGGCGGTGGTGGAGCGGTCCGGTTCGGCGAACAGCCCGCCGAACACGCCCGCCTCGATGAGCTGCCGGGGCGGGGCGGCGAGCTGCGCCGGAGTGCGTACGGCGGCCACCTGCTTCGCCATCGCCTCGGCGCTCGGTGTCGACTCGTGGGCCCAGAAGAGGAGTTCGCTGGTGCGGGCGATGCCGTACGGCGTGCCGAACCCGGGCTCGTAGTCCTCGTAGGTGATGTTGAGGCCTTCGAGCTGTTCGGGGTAGGTGTCCTGGCCCATGCCGTCGTGGTAGAAGCGCAGGTCCATGGGTTGCGACTCGGGCGACCAGAGCCACAGGGTGACCTCGGCCTCGTCGGTCTGGGCGTCGCGGATGTCGAGCTGGGCGGGGAACTTCTCCCAGAAGTCCCGCAGCCCGAAGGCGAGTCCACCGCTCGCGCCGCCCACGTACCCGAAGCCGCTCGCCCGCCGGCCGCCGCCCGCGCCGATCCAGCCGTGCCCCTTCTTCGTCCGCTTGCGGACCGTGAAGCCGTCGGCGGAGAGCTGCGAGAGGGTGTAGTCGCCCCACTCGGGGATGTACTGGAGCCGGGTGGTCACCCGCTGGTCCCAGGTCGACGGGTCGGGCAGCCTCTCGCCCGCGAACTGAGCCGTCCGCACGGCCGCCCCCGGGTCCCGCCGCAGTCCGGTGACGCCCTTCACCGCCTCGCGCAGCAGCCCGGTCCCCTCCCCGCCGATCCGGATGTGCCGGTCGTACGCGGCGTCACGCATCGGCACCGTGAACCGGACGCCGATACCGCGGATGAAGTCGCCGCCGGCCTTGCCGGGCTCCTGCGTGCCGTCGAACGTGATGGTGTGCACCATGCGGAAGGACTCGGCACCGGCGTAGAAGTAGAGCCGGACCGAGAAGGGCAGCCAACTCCGGTTGTCCTTGCGGTGCTTGCCGTCGACGCGGACGACGGCGCGGACCGGTCCGTCCTGCTCGACCTCGGCCTCGGCGATCACGCTCTCGAACCGCTCGTACTTCTCGGTGCCCTGGTCGCCGTCCTCGATCTCGGGCTGGCGCAGCAGTACGAGACGGCCGTCCTTGGCGATCTCGGTCGAGCCACGGGTGACGGACTTGACGAGGCTGGAGCCGCTCCTGCCGACCCGCACGGCGACGACGCCGGTCGATACGGTGATGGCGCCGCCGCTCCTGGCGACGGTCACCTTCTTCGCCGGCGCGGCGGGCGATCCGGCGTCCAGGGTAAGCTTCCCGCTTCCCGCGCCGGGGCCGACCGCGTGCGCGGTCCACTTCAGGGAGCCGTCCGGCCAGTAGCCGATCGGCCACGACTGGACGGGCACCTCCTTTCCGTCGGCGTCGGCCAGCGCGAACGTCTGGTCCTTCGCGTACGCGCCCTTCGGCCAGGGCACGCCCACGGTCGAACCGGGCGCCTCGCCGAGGCCGCCGTCCTCCAGCCAGTCCAGAGTCACCGGGTCCGCGTCGGCGGCCTCGGCTCTCGGGGCGGCCTGCGCGTCCTTCGCGCCCAGGGCCCAGCTGAACTGTGCGGCGGCTCCGGCGACGGCGGCCGCCTTGAGGAGGGACCTGCGAGGGATGGGGGACATGGCCTTTCCTTTCCTTACGGGGGCGGGAAGTCAGGGGCATGACAGGTGCAGATGCAGAGGCAGATGTACGGGCATGGGTACGCGTGCGGTGCGGTGCGGGCGCATGGCGGAGCGAGGTACCGCGCCGGGGCGCCCACCTCGTTCGCACGCGGCGGCCGGTCAGCGGTGGCGGTGCCTGCCGCGCTCCTCCACGGCGAGCGCCGCCGCCGCGACGGCCCCCAGGACGGGGATCGCGAGCGGCGGCACGAACCAGGCGGACACGGCCACGACGGCCAGCCCGCCGACCAGCAGGAAGGATCCGGCGGGGTCGAGGACGGTACGGCGTCCGGCGGCGCCGAGCAGCACGCGCCAGGAGGCGCCGGGCGCCCAGACCGCCGCCGCCCGCAGCCCGGCGACGGCCAGCCCGATCAGCGCGAAGATGCCCACCGCCCCGACGAACGGGCCCCCGGGGATCCCGGCGCGTACCGCCTGGACGTCCACCCACACGGCGAGGGCCGCGGCCCAGCCGGCGAGTCCGGCGATCCACCCGCCGCGCACGGCCGAACGGAAGTCCGCGACGAACTCCCGCCACCCGCCCGCCTCATGGCCCGTACGCCGTCGAAGGTGCCGGGACCCGGCGGCGAACGCGGCGGGGTAGGTGACCACGGGCAGCGAGGCCACCGCGATCCACACCCCGGTGAGCAGACACTCGGCGAAGAGCCCGAACCGCTCCGCGAGGGCGGACTCCCGCCCGGCGGCAGCGGCCTTGCGGGGCTTCGTGCGCGTCTGGGTCATGACCGGCTCAGCCCTTCAGACCGGAGGTCGCCATACCGTCGATCAGGTAGCGCTGGAAGGCGAGGAAGAAGGCCAGCACGGGCAGCAGCGCCACCAGCGACATGGCGATCATGCCGCCGTAGTTGGCCACGCCCTCCTGGTCACGGAACATCATCATGCCGAGGGAGACGGTGTACTTTCCGGGCTCGTTGAGATAGATCAGCGGGCCCATGAAGTCGTTCCAGGCGTTGATGAACGTGAAGATCGCGCTGGTGATGAGAGCCGGTCGGCACAGCGGCAGCACGATCGACCAGTAGATCCGCAGATGCCCGCAGCCGTCGAGCCGCGCCGCCTCGTCCAGTTCCCTGGGCAGGTTCCGCATGAACTGCACCATGAGGAAGACGAAGAACGCCTCGGTGGCCAGGTATTTGCCGATCAGGAGCGGCACATACGTATTGATCAGTTCCATCTTCTGGAACATCACGTACTGCGGGATGAGCAGGACGTGATACGGCAGCAGCAGCGTGCCGATCATCAGCGAGAACATCAGGTTGCGCCCGGCGAACCGGATGCGGGCGAAGGCGTACGCCGTCAGCGAGCAGGAGACGAGGATGCCGACGACCGAGCCGAGCGCGTAGAAGAGGGAGTTCTGGAAGAACGTGGCGATCGAGATGTCCGCGATGCCGTCGGCGAGCCCCTTGAAGTTCTGCAGGATCGGGCTGGTCGGGAAGAGCTCCAGACTGCCGATGATCTCCCGGCTGGGCTTGAACGAGGCGCCGATGACCCAGATGACGGGATAGAGGACGACGGCGAGCACGAGCAGGGCGCCGATGTGCCAGCCGAGTGATCCGCCGCGCCCGCGTCCGAGCACCAGAGACCTGCGCGGAGGAGCGGTGGTCGTGCCGGTGGTGCCGACGGTGGTGCCGGTGGTGCTCATCGGGAGGCCTCCTCGTAGTGCACCCATCGCTTCTGGGACCAGAAGAGGACCGCCGTCACCAGCGCCACGGCGAGCAGCAGCATCCAGGCCATCGCGGAGGCGAAGCCCATCTGGGCCTCCTTGAAGCCCTTCTGGTACAGGTAACAGGTGTAGACGAGCGTGGCGTCGGCCGGCCCGCACGTGGCGTTGGAGACGACATACGCCGAACCGAAGATCTGGAACGAGTGGATGGTCTCCAGCAGCACGTTGAAGAACAGCACCGGGGAAATCATCGGCAGGGTGATGCTCCAGAACCTCTTGAACGGACCCGCGCCGTCCACCTCGGCCGCCTCGTACAGCTCCCTCGGCACCTGCTTCAGCCCGGCGAGGAAGATGACCATGGGAGCCCCGAACTGCCAGACGGTGAGTGCCACCAGGCTGTAGAGCACCCAGTCCGGGTTACCGACCCAGCCACCGACGTCGAGGCCGAAGAACGACTGCGTACGGTCCACGGCGGCGTCGTCGGAGAACAGCGCGCGCCACACGAACCCGATGGACACGCTCGCGCCGATCAGCGACGGGGCGTAGAACGCGGCCCGGTAGAAGGCCTGCCCGCGCCTGCTCTGCGCGAGCAGCAGGGCGACGCCCAGCGCGAGCAGCAGCTTCAGCGGCGTGCCGATGATGACGTACTTCGCCGTCACCTCCACCGACTTCTGCCACCGGGGATCGTCGAGCATCCTGGTGAAGTTGTCGAAGCCGATCCACTTCGGGGAGTCGAAGAGGTTGTAGTCGGTGAACGCGAAGTAGAGGGACGCAGCCATCGGGCCCGCGGTCAGCAGCAGGAAGCCCGCGATCCACGGGGACATGAAGAGGTAGCCGGCGAGGTTCTCCCGGCGGCCCCGCCGCTTGAGGGCGGCGGGGGGACCGGGACGCTTCTCCGGGGCATCCGGCGGAGAGTCCTTGATGAGCGTCGTCACTGCTGTTCCCATCAGGCGGCGAGGGCGGTCTTCGCCTCGGAGAAGAACTGCTTGACCGCGTCGGAGACCTTGGTCTTGCCCGTCGACATGTCGGCACCGATGCGCAGGAACGCGGCTTCCACGGTGTCGGCGCCTGCCGGGTGCGGCGTGATCGTCCCGAGCAGTCCGGCCGCGGCGACGTCCTCCTCGTACTGCGCGATCTCCTGGTTGGGAGCGTCGGCCGGCTTGTACGCGGCGAACTGCTCCGTGGTGGAGAGGATCCCCCGGTCGTAGCCCATGATCTTGCCGACCTCGGGGTCGTGCACCATGAAGTCGATGAACTGGGCGACTTCCTTGGGGTGCTTGGTCCGCGCGAAGCCGCTCAGCATGAGCGAGCCGAGGTACTGGCCCGTCTCCTTGCCGTCGGTCGTCGGGATCGGCGCCAGCCCGTAGGTGCTGTCGCCCTCCGTGGTGTAGCGCACGGTGAAGTTGTCCCAGGTGAACTCGGACGCGCCGTCACCGGAGGCCAGCGCGGACTTGGGCTTGAGCTGCTCGACCTTCTTCGGGTCGGTGACGATCCCGGCCTTCACGCGGTTGTAGCCGTCCTGCCACCACTCCGTCAGATCGGCTTCGTCGAAGCCGAGTCCGTCCTCGGTGAAGAACGCCTTGCCGTTCTGCCGAAGATAGAGGTCGTAGAGGTACATGATCGAGAAGTAGCCGGTGTCCCCCGCCACCTTCTGGGTGTCGTGGATCTTCTTGAGCGCCGCGAAGTACTCGTCCCAGGTCCAGCCCTGCTCGGGCTTGACGCCGGCCTTTTCGAAGACCTTCTCGTCGATGACGAGCGACATGGTGTTGGAGCCGACGGGTATTCCGAGCAGCTTTCCGTCGACCTCGCCGACCTTCTCCACCCCGGAGCGGAAGTTCTTGAGGCTCAGATTTCCCGCGTCCACTTGCGACTTGAGGTCGAGCAGAACGCTTCTCTTGTCGTACTTCCGGAGAAACGCGACCGCGTTCTGGAATACGTCCGGTGGATTCCCGCCCGCCGCCTGGGTCTGGAACTTCTCCCAAAAGGCCACGTAATCCTGGAAGTCCGTCTTCACCTTGATCTTCGGGTACTTCTTCTCGAAGAGCTTGATGGACTGATTGATGCGCTTGGCCCGCTCCTCCGCACCCCACCAGGCAAAGCGGATTTCGACCGTCCCGTCGCCCGACCCACCGCTGTCGCCCCCGCATCCGGTCGTCGCGGCCAGCCCCACCGTCGCCAGTGACGCACCGGCCGCCTTGAGGACCGTCCGCCTCTCAACACTCCCGTTTTTACCCACAGTCGGGCCTCCCCGCGACGTCGCCGTCCGCTGCCGTGAATCGTTTCAAGTAAGCGCTTGCTGGCACAAGGTACGGAGGCCCTAAGCGGGCGTCAATGATTCGGACAGGAATTGATGTGAAGCACGTCGCCCACGCGACAGAGTGAACCGGGGCGAATTGACCGGGGAGTTGGACGACTGCGCAGGTAGTGCGGGGTGGGTCGGCCGGTCGAACGGAAATATGAACGGCGGTAGTTGAACAGAGGAGGGCCGAAAGCAGGGGGTGGCGGCGAGAGGCGGGGCATCAGGACGGACCCTGAATCACGGCCCGCGGAGCGCGAACGGCGGTGCGGGGCGGAGACGCGGAGGCGCAGAGGTGCCGGGGGGGGAAGAGGCGCGGGGACAGAGGCGCGGGCCGGAAGTCCGGGCGAGGGGCCGATGGCGACGGGCCCAGCAGGACGCCGGGAGCCCGCTCGCGCAGACCGCAGACCGCAGACCGCCTACGATCGCGGTCGCGGTGCCGGTCCCGCCGTACAGAACGACGACAGGCGGCCCAGGTCCACAGAACTCGTGGACCCGAACCGCCTGTCGGCAACGTGGGCGATACTGGGATCGAACCAGTGACCTCTTCGGTGTGAACGAAGCGCTCTCCCGCTGAGCTAATCGCCCGGGCGCATGAGGAAGATTACCCCATGTCAGAGGGTGGTTCCGACCGCCCCGGGAGCGGCCGGGCGGGCGCGGGGCACCGTCGCTACTCCTTGATGTTCCACGGCATCTCCATGCCGAACTTCCACAGGTACACCCCGACCAGCACCGCGATGATCACCAGCCCGATCGTCGTCAGGATGATGTTGCGGCGGCGGACCTTCGGGTCCAGAGCCTTCTGTGTCGCCTCGGTGACTTTGCGTTTCGTCCAGCGCAGCACCAGCTGCGCCCAGACGAACTCGGTCGCCCAGATCGCCATGCCGCCGAAGATCACCAGCCAGCCCGGACCGGGCAGGGGCAGCATGATCACACCGGCCACGACGACCGCGAGACCCACCACGAAGACGCCCACCTGCCAGCTCAGATGCAGCACGCGGCGCGCCTTGATGAATTGCGGCGCACGGGACCCGAGCTCCGGCTCGCTCTTCGTTTCGTCGGCCGCCATCGCGACCTCCCCCGTTCCGTCACTCCCCGTATTCATACGGCCAAACCCTACCGGACGGAAACCGGTCACCGGAATGGGCGTACTACGCGAACGGACACTCGGCCGGATGAGGTACCTAAAGACACGCAAAACACTCAGAGGGGTTTACAACGGCACCGTAGGTGGCATGTCGATTTCGCCGACGTGCGAATCCCCGAGCGCACACTGAGCGAAAGGCCCTGGCGCTTATGAACACCACGGTCAGCTGCGAGCTGCACCTGCGCCTCGTTGTGTCGAGCGAGTCCTCTCTGCCTGTCCCCGCAGGCCTGCGGTACGACACGGCCGATCCCTACGCCGTGCACGCCACCTTCCACACCGGAGCCGAGGAGACTGTCGAGTGGGTGTTCGC
Organism: Streptomyces sp. CWNU-52B; assembly: GCF_047444975.1. Classification (NCBI taxonomy): domain Bacteria; kingdom Bacillati; phylum Actinomycetota; class Actinomycetes; order Kitasatosporales; family Streptomycetaceae; genus Streptomyces; species Streptomyces sp. CWNU-52B. The sequence continues at coordinate 191,266 of NZ_JBLFJV010000050.1, forward strand.
CCGCGACCTTCTCGCCGAGGGCCTGCACCGGCCCACCGGTACCGGCGACGTCCGAGTCTGGCCGTCCCGCAGCCACGGTCAGGGCGTCGTCTGCATCGCCCTGAGCTCTCCGGAGGGCGAGGCACTGCTCGAGGCCCCGGCGCGGGCCCTGGAGTCGTTCCTGAAGCGAACCGACGCCGCCGTGCCCCCTGGCACGGAACACCGGCACTTCGACCTCGATACGGAGCTCTCACACATCCTGGCCGAAAGCTAGGACGAGACTCCGCACCAAGCCGCCCGGCGCCGTCCACTCGGGGTGACGGCTCGGGCTCAGACAACCGCATATGGATCACACAGGCGCCGTCCCCGCGGAACCCCGCGGAGGCGGCGCCTGTGCGTGCGCACGAGGGGACGGCGCGGCGCCGCCCCCTCCCCCTCCCCCTCCCCCAGCCACCGGGGGCGCGCGGCAGAGGCCGGGCACACCCCGGAACAGCACATCAGTGACACACACACGGGAACACCGGCGATCGCTTGCTCGACTCACGCAGCGACTACCGCGCGACTCACGAGCCCGTGGGGCTCCCGCACAGCTCACGAGCCGGGCTCACGAGCTCGTCAGCCCGCGCCGCCCCCGCCGGCCCCACCACCCCCGCTCCTCCCTCCGCCTTCACTCCGCGTAGGCGACGTCAGCCCCCGCCGCCGGGGAGCCGCTAGCATCGGCCAGCATCGGCGGGCGTTCGCCCGACCCGGCAGGCAGGGAGCGAAACGTGCTGATCACCCACGACACCCGGTGCGCACTCGACACCGTGGTCGATCTGGTGAACACCGCACCGGAGGACGACACCGCGGACGGACTCGCCGATCTGGCGACGCTGCTCGATTTCGTACGAAACCACAACATGAGCGACGTCGGGACGCTGTCCGAGCTCGATCTCTCGGCGGTGCGCCGCATCCGGGGGCGCTTCGCCGCCGTCTTCGCCGCTCCCGACGCCCGCGCCGCAGCCACGCTCATCAACGAGCTGGTCGCCGCCGCGGGCACCACGCCTCGCCTCACGGACCACGACAGCTACGACTGGCACGTGCACTACTTCGCGCCCGGCGCGTCCGTCGCCGACCACCTCGCCGCGGACTGCGGGATGGCACTGGCCTTCTTCGTGGTGGCGGGTGAACAGGAGCGGCTGCGCCGCTGTGAGGCACCGGACTGCCGACGCGCCTTCGTCGACCTCTCCCGCAACCGCTCCCGCCGCTACTGCGACAGTCGCACCTGCGGAAACCGCCTCCATGTGGCCGCCTATCGGGCACGGCGCAAGGAAGCTGCCGGCTGACGGAGTCCTCGGCGGGTGGCGCCAGGGACTCCGCGTACGGCTCAGAGCAGCAGCAGATCGTGCAGCGACGCCATGAGCAGCAGACAGCCGATCACCGCAAGGAAGATCATCAGCGGCGGCTGGGAAAGCGCGAAGAGACAACCTCGCCGCTCCTCGGGAGGAGCTGCGGTGTCGCTCTGGGTTGTGTCCAGCATCTCGCGGCGATGATGACTCAGCCGAGACTCCGGACGCGATCAACACGCCCGAATTATGGGGGAGTTCGCCGGAATCCGTGACACAGCGTTCCACGATCTGGGATAGAGACCCTCGCCGGGGCCGATGGCATGTCCAACCGGCTCGCCGATGGATTCGAAATCCCGCTTCGGACAGTCGCCACAAGCCGCGCTCACCACAAGCCGCGTTTTGTCATGATCCCCGCGTGCCGGCAGCACGCGGGCCTCATATCCCGTGCTTCTTCAGGATGGCCTCGATGTCGCTGAAGTCGTCCGCCGACTCGGCCTTGCGGGGCTTGGCCGCGGGGCGGGCCGCGGGGCGTCCGACCGCCGGGCCCAGCGAGGGTGCCGATGCCGCCGGGGCCACCGCCTCGCGCTGTGCGGTCCTGGCCGCCCTTCGCTCCTTGCGGGTCCCGCCGGTACGCCGCTCCACGGTGCGCGTGGTCATGAACAGCAGCCAGGCCGCCCCCAGCACACCGAAGCCGGCCCAGGCCGTCGGGCTGAAGGCGGTGTCGACCGCCCACTCGACGGCACCCGTCATCACCAGACCAAGCGGGACCAGTGAGTACGCGGCGAGGCGAGCCGCCGTGAGGAAACGCTTGCGGTACGCGGTGACCGCGGCGATGCCCAGGCCTGCCGCGGCGACAGCGGAACAGACGGTCTCGGCAATCATCCGGTCCTCCAGGCATGGCGAGCGAGTTCGGGCAGGGGTACTTCGTCCCTTCCATCCTGCACCGTCGCATGCCCGGTATGCCATGGTCCGGGGAGACCTCAGGGACATCTCCGGGTCGCGTCCTCCTGAGGTGCCGGTCCCGACCGGCCCGGACCGGCCCGGACCAGGCCGAAGCCAGGCCGAAGCCAGGTCGAGCCAGGTCACCCCGAGGACCCGACCGGACCGGGTCAGCCGGAGGTCCCGGTTGGGCGGCCCGTCCCCCGGCTGGGAGACTGGCCCCATGAGCGACTCCTCCCCCGCCCGCCCCGCGGCCCCCGTCCTGGACATCTGGTGCGAGCTCCAGTGCCCGGACTGCCGAAGCGCCCTCGACGACCTGCGCGCGCTGCGTGCCCGCTACGGCGACCGCCTGGAGCTGCGGCTGAGGCACTTCCCGCTGGAGAAGCACAAGCACGCGTTCGCCGCGGCACAGGCCGCCGAGGAGGCCGCGGAACAGGGCAAGGCCTGGCCGTACGTCGAGGCGGTGCTGGAGCGCGTACAGGAGCTGGACCGCGAGGGGGAGGCGCTCCTCCTGGACGTGGCCCGCGACCTCGGCCTGGACGCCGAGGAGTTCGACACGGCTCTCATCGACGGCCGGCACATCCTGATCGTGGACGCCGACGAGGCCGAGGGCAGGGCCATCGGGGTCACCGGGACCCCGACGTACGTCATCGACGGTGAGCGTCTCGACGGCGGCAAGAGCCAGGAGGGCCTGCGCGAGCGCGTCGAGAAGATCGTGGACCGGTTGCTGGCCGGCCAGGAGGCCTGACGGCGGCCGCACCGACCGCGGCGACCGCAGCGACCGCAGCGACCGCAGCGACCGCACAAGGTCGGATCCCCTTCTACTACCGCAGGTCCTTGTAGAAGTGGTGCGCGGTCGTCTCGTAGCCGAGTGCCTCGTAGAGCCGCTCGGCCGGGGTGTTGCCGGCGAAGACGTTCAGGCGGACACCGGTGCGTCCGGCGGCGATCGCCCGTATCTCCGCCAGGAGCATCAGCGAACGGCCGTGCCCCCGGCCCCGGTACCTCTCGTCGGCCTCGACCATGTACACGAACGTCCAGTCCTCGCGGGATCCCAGCCACAGGGAGCCCACCGGGATCCCCTCGTGCTCCAGGACACCGAAGTCCATGCCCGCGCTGCCGAGTCCGGCCGGCAGCGAAGCGGCATGGTCCTTGTCGGCCTTCGCGCGGGCCTCGGCCTCGGGCACTCCCCGGGTGATCCACTCCTGCGCGTAGCTCTCCTTGGCCCGCGCGATCCAGGACCCGAACTCGGCCTCCGTCATGGCACGCCCGACGCTCCCTGCGGGCAGTTCGGGCGCGGTGCCGTGGAGCGGCTTCTCCATGGCGCGGTTGCGTGCCACGTAACCGAGAGCGGTCACCAGGCGCAGGGCCGTCGCCGCGCCGGCCGGGACCGACACCTCGATCCGTCGGCAGCCCCAGCCGCGCGCCACCTCCTCGGCGGCGAGCGCGGCCACGGTGCCCCGGCCGCGGCCGCGGTCCGGCTCCTCGACGCTCAGTTCACGGATCTGGCCCACGGACGGCCCGAAGGCGGGATCCGTGGCGAGGTGTATCGCGCCCACGGGACGGCTGTTCACGCACACCGCGTAGCGGCGTGACAGCGCGCCGTCGGCGTCGCGCTGAAGCGGCTCGGTCGGCCGCAGGGTGGTGGTCATCAGGGATGTTGTACCCGCCCGGACGGACTCACGCTCCCGATTTCGACCGACGGCCGACGCCGGACGAAGCCGACGCCCGCCGAACCCAAGGGGCCGACGCCCGACGGGAACCCGACGACCGCCGAACCCGATGACCGCCGATCCCGACGACCGTAGGACCCGACAAGCACCCCTCCGGACGGACCCGGCAGGCGCGACCCCCGGCCGTCTCAGGGATCGAGGTCGTCCCCCGCACGCTCGTCGAAGATCCGCATCGCCTTCGCGGTCACCGGGCCCGGCGCGCCGGGCAGTTCACGGCTGTCGACCCGGTGCACGGCCTGCACGTCACGCAGCGTCGAGGTCAGGAAGACCTCGTCGGCCCGCTCCAGGACGTCCAGCGGCAGGTCGGTCTCCTTGGCGCCCGTCCATTCGACGGCGAGGGCGCGGGTGATGCCGGCGAGGCACCCGGAGGCGACGGGCGGGGTGTGGATCTCGCCGTCGAGGACGACGAAGACATTGGAGCCCGTGCCCTCGCACAGCTGCCCGACCGTGTTCGCGAACAGCGCCTCGGACCCGCCCTGTTCGCGCGCACGGGCGAGGGCGACGACGTTCTCCGCGTACGACGTGGTCTTCAGGCCCGTCAGCGCGCCGCGTTCGTTGCGGGTCCAGGGGACGGTGATCACCGCGGTGGAGTCGGGGCGGCGGCCGGACTCCGCCAGGGCCACCACCAGGGTCGGCCCGTGCTCACCACGGTCCGAGCCGAGCGGCCCATGCCCTCCGGTGTACGTGATCCGCAGCCGGCCGAGCGGCATCGGGTTGGCGTCCAGGACGGCCGCGCAGGCAGCGCGCACCTCCTCGCGGTCGGGCTCGGGCAGTCCGAGACCGCTCGCCGAGCGCGCCAGCCGGTCGAGGTGACGGGTGAGCGCGAACGGCCGCCCCTCGACCGCCTTCACGGTCTCGAAAATGCCGTCGCCCACGGTCAGCCCGTGGTCGAAGACGGAGACACGGGCCGACTCGCTGTCCTGCAGCCCGCCGTCGAGCCAGATCTTCACTGAATCTCACCTCACGAGAACGTGCCGGGTTCCCGACCCGACGTGCTTTTCCGGCCGGGGCCCCCGGGGGCGTCCACGGGGGTGACCGCGGTCCCCGTGTCACCCCCCACGTCGTACGCCCCTGGGTACGCCCCCGACGCTACAGCGAGCAGCCGGGCGGCCTTCAGCTCGGTCTCCTCCCATTCGCGCCGGGGGTCCGAACCCCAGGTGATGCCCGCGCCGGTGCCGAAGCGCAGCTCGCCCGCGGCCCGGTCGATCCAGAAGGTGCGGATGCCGACGGCCAGCTCCCCGGTACGGCGGTCGGCGTCGACCCAGCCGATGCCGCCGCAGTACGGCCCCCGGGGCGCCGTCTCCAGTTCCTCGATGATCCGCAGGGCACTGGACTTGGGGGCGCCGGTGACGGATCCGGGCGGGAAGGCCGCGCCCAGCAGCTCCGGCCAGCCCACCCCGCCTCCGCTGCCTCCTCCGCCTTCCCCACCCTCTTCGTCCGCGCGCAGTTCGCCGCGGACGGAGGAGACGAGGTGGACGAGCCCCGGGTGCTTCTCCACGACGCACAGGTCGGGCACGGTCACGGTGCCCGTGGCACAGACCCGGCCCAGGTCGTTGCGTACCAGGTCCACGATCATCACGTTCTCCGCGTGGTCCTTCTCCAGCAGGTCCGCCTCGGTGCGTCCGGTGCCCTTGATCGGCCCTGACTCGACGACACGGCCGGTCCTGCGCAGGAAGAGCTCCGGGGACGCGGTGGCCGTCTCGACCCCGTGTCCCGGGAGCCGAATCGTTCCTGCGTACGGTGCCGGGTTGCCGCGTGCCAGCAGAGCGGTCAGCGCGTCGACGTCGGCGTCCGGCGAGACGGGCGCCGACAGGATCCGGCAGAGGTTCGCCTGGTACACCTCGCCGGCCGCGATGTACTCACGGATACGGCGTACGCCCGCCATGTACGCGCCGCGGTCGAGTGACGACGTCCAGTCACCGGTGGCGGGTCCCCGCCACCGGCCCGGCACCGGCGCGGGTACGGAATCGCGCCGCACGTCCGCGAAACGAGCACAGACGACACGCCCCTCGAAGTCGGCGCTGACGGCCCAGAAGCCACTGGAGTCGAGCGCCGCGGGGTCGCCGGTGACGTCGAGGAGGCCGGTCGCGACGAGGCCGCCGAAGCGGGCGAGAGCTGGGAAGTCCTGCACGGTTGTGAGTCTATGGTGGGGTGACCTGCGGGTGCCTCGGCCATGTCCTGGAGCGGACGTACCGCAGCACGCTGCGCAAACGCGTTTTTGTGCTGGCCCCGGTATCCGCTAGAGTTCAACACGTCGCCGGGTCGCGAGAGCGGACCGGAAACGACAAGCGGACGTAGCTCAGTTGGTAGAGCGCAACCTTGCCAAGGTTGAGGTCGCCAGTTCGAACCTGGTCGTCCGCTCGCAGGAAGTGGGGGATCTTCCCGACCCCCCGCGCTCCTGGTGGAGTGGCCGAGAGGCGAGGCAACGGCCTGCAAAGCCGTCTACACGGGTTCAAATCCCGTCTCCACCTCCAAGGACGATTAGCTCAGCGGGAGAGCGCTTCCCTGACACGGAAGAGGTCACTGGTTCAATCCCAGTATCGTCCACTGGATCCGCCGGTACGTACGACGAGATCCTGATCCCGCGCGATTAGCTCAGCGGGAGAGCGCTTCCCTGACACGGAAGAGGTCACTGGTTCAATCCCAGTATCGCGCACGCAGTTCGCACCACTCGCAGGTCCGTCCCGCGCGATTAGCTCAGCGGGAGAGCGCTTCCCTGACACGGAAGAGGTCACTGGTTCAATCCCAGTATCGCGCACCACGTATCAACCCCGAAGCCCCCGACCGTCTCGTACGGTCGGGGGCTTCGTCGTCCTCCGGGACCTCTCCGGGACCCCTCAGGGTCCCAGGAGGATCAGCGGGCTCAGGAGGAGAAGAGCATGTGGCCGAAGCTCTTCTGACGCTTGTGACCGTGGCCGTAGTGACCGCCGTGACCGCCCTGCGGGGCGCCCCAGGCCGGCGCGGGGGCGGACGGGTAGGCCTGCGGGGCGCCCGGGGGCGGCGGGCCGGGCTGCGACCACTGGCCTTCCAGACGTGTCAGGGACTCCAGCTCGCCGTAGTCGAGAAATATCCCGCGGCAGCCGCTGCACTGCTCGATCTGGACACCATTGCGGTTGTACGTGTGCATCGGCGCATGGCACTTCGGACACTGCATGCTCGGCTCAACTCCTCGCCGGTCGGTACTGCTTCCGCCAGGACAGACTCCGTCCGGCTTCCGTCGGTTGCACCCTACGTCGCGAAACCTTCCGCCAACTCGGGCGGGTGCGCGGCCATTCGGCCACACGCGTCGATCACGGACGTCTCGACCTCGTCCAACGGGCGCCCTGCCGCGACCGCCTTGGCGATCGCCAGGGCCGCGGTCTGCACGGTCAGCGCGCGGGCCGCCACATCGAGAGCCGGCCAGGGATCGCTGTCCGCCGGGACGGCCGGGCCGCCCGCCTTCCGGTAGGCGGTGAGAAAGCGGTCCCACTCGTCGGGCGGCAGGAGACCGCAGGCGAACCAGGCCGCGGGGCGGGCCAGGTCCCAGGCGGGATCTCCCCGGCCGAGGTCGTCGATGTCTATGAGCAGCCAGTCGCCGCTCCCCGCCCGCACCAACTGGCCCAGGTGGAGGTCTCCGTGGCACAGCGTGCGGGTGTTTGGCATCGGGGCCTCGTCCCGCGCCCAGGCCGGCAGGACGGACCAGGCCGCCAGGACCGGGGCGGCCGCCGGGTGCGGGCCGGCCGCGCGCAGGCGGGCGACGGCGCGGGCCGCCTTCGCCGGGCCGCGCATGGGCGGCAGACCGGAGGGGAGCACCCCGTCCGGTGTCCGGTGGAGCCGCGCGAGGAGAGTGGCGGCCTCCTCCCACGGAGCGGCGTCCGGGTCGGCACGGTCCACGGGGGTTCCGTACGGCCAGAAAGTGACGGGCCGGCCGTCCAGTTCGACCCCGCTCGGCCCCAGCGGCGCCAGGAGGACGCCGTCGAGCGCGGGGTGCGCGGCCACGGCCAGCCGCTCCGCGAGGCCGACGGGGGCGGTGTCGGCGGCGTGCGCCTTCGCCACCGTGCCGCCGTGGCGGACGACGGTGCCGTCGGGGCGGTCGGCCAGCACGGAGGTGTCCGTACCGCAGACGCAGACTTCCGCCGCCGGATGGGCGGCGGCCCGCACCTTCGCGCTGAGCGCTGGCAGCAGCCCCTCTGCGGTCACTCGGGGCCTCCTCGGGGCACAGATCCCGCCGGGTCGTCCGGCACCGGCGGTCCCCGGAGCGTACGCACACACAGAGCACGCGCACAAAAACCTCACGTACAAAAGCAATGCGGGCGCAGCTCCCCAGCTGCGCCCGCATCTTTTTGCCGTCCGCCGCACCCCCGTCCCCACGGGGTTTCATGGCCGGATGTCCCCGCCCGGACCGCTCTTCCGGGCCTGGGGCGCCGCTCAGCGCCCCAGCATCACGCCCACGGACGACGCCTGTGTGACCACTGCTTCCCAGCCGCCGAAGACGACTACGAGCAGGGTGGCCAGGGGGAGGACCATGGCCGTCGCCACCAAGGGGTGACGTCGGCCGGACCGGCTGGAACCGAACGCGGCGGTGTACGCCTTGCGTCCCTGCGTGCGGATCATGGTCCGCGGTGCCGTGTCCGCCATGGTCCCTCTCCTGACCGTTCTGTTGAAAAGTCTGTACCGCTGCTCGCGACCGCCGATTGCGACCGCTGCTCGCGCCGGTGCCCGTACTGCTCTGGCAGCGGCGGGTGTCTGACCTCGGGGGACGAGTGCTGCACCCGCCGCTTGACAACAAATCTAGGCGGGAGGCCCCGACGGGTCGTCATGCCCTCGTACCTATTGCCGGGCCTCCCGGAGGATGAGCGATGACCTGCGGAGTACTCCCCTGGGTGGAGAAGAGGTCCTAGGTCTCGGGGGTTTCCCGGAGGGGACGTCCGGTCTGTTCCGAGGTGTCCTCCCTCGGGACCGGTTGTTCGACCAGTGCGAGCACCCGGGTGGCCATGAAACGGGCCGTACGGACCACTGAACCACTACGGGTGACTTCGCTCACTTCGACCACTCCCCTGCGGACCGCCGTCTCCACCCGGCGACCCGCACGACTGGCCACCACCTCGTACGTACGGGTCGTGTCTCCCGCGTCGACCACTATCTCCACGCGATCACCCTTCACGGGTCCAATCCCCCTTCTGTGCCGAACGGTTGGGAAATCGCGCGGCTCGACGCCGCCGGACTCCCCCAGTCCCCTGACCACCCCTCAAGTTTCCCACCCGGCACTGACAATCGGTCGGGTCGCGAGGGCGCGGCCTCTGCGCGCGCCCCGCCGCGGAAACGTAAGCTGTGGCTCGTCAAACGGACCGGGCAGCGGGGATGGACATGGCGATGATGCGCCTGAGGCGCGAGGACCCGCGTGTCGTCGGCTCGTTCAGGCTTCACCGACGGCTCGGCGCGGGCGGGATGGGCGTTGTCTACCTGGGCTCCGACCGGCGTGGCCAGCGGGTCGCGCTGAAGGTGATCCGGCCCGACCTCGCGGAGGACCAGGAGTTCCGGTCGCGCTTCGCCCGCGAGGTGTCGGCGGCGCGGCGGATCCGGGGCGGGTGCACCGCGCGGCTCGTCGCCGCGGACCTGGACGCCGAGCGGCCCTGGTTCGCGACGCAGTACGTGCCGGGGCCCTCCCTCCACGACAAGGTCGCCGAGGACGGTCCGCTCTTCGCGTCCGAGGTCGCGGCCGTGGGCGCCGCGCTCTCCGAGGGGCTCGTCGCCGTGCACGAGGCCGGGGTCGTCCACCGGGACCTGAAGCCGTCCAACATCCTGCTGTCCCCCAAGGGACCGCGCATCATCGACTTCGGCATCGCCTGGGCGACGGGCGCGAGCACCCTCACGCACGTCGGTACGGCCGTGGGGTCGCCCGGCTTCCTCGCGCCCGAGCAGGTGCGGGGCGCCGCGGTCACCCCGGCCACGGACGTGTTCGCGCTCGGCGCCACGCTGGCGTACGCGGCGACGCAGGACTCGCCCTTCGGGCACGGCAGTTCCGAGGTCATGCTCTACCGGGTGGTGCACGAGGAGCCGCAGCTGCACGGGGTGCCGGACTCGCTGGCCCCTCTCGTGCGCGCGTGCCTGGCGAAGGACCCCGAGGAACGGCCCAGCACGCTGCAGTTGTCGTTGCGGCTCAAGGAGATCGCGACGCGGGAGGCGCACGGCATGGGTGAGGCCCGGCCGCCGGCGCCCCGGGCGGCGGAGGCCGACCGGCCGACCGGGCGCCTCGCCGACGACTATCCGGAGCAGCAGCGCACCCAGCGGCGTACGCAGGGTTCGGCCGCGCCGCGTGGCAACGGCGCCTCGCCGCGGTCCGGTGCGCGCCCGGCCCCCTCGCGGGGCAACTCGACGCGGCCTGGAGGGCCGGGCAGCCGGTCCGGGCCGGTGCGTGGGGGTACGGGGCGTCCGGGGCCACGGACCACGGGGACCGGGCGGCGGCCCGCCAACCCTCGGCTGTTGCGGCAGCGGCTGTTCGTGTTCGTGGTGGTGACGTTGCTGGTGGCGTTGGCCATCGCGGCGGCGCAGGGGTGCCAGGGGCCTGCCCGGGGGCTTGACCGTGGGGGCGCGGGTGGGGGCGCGGGTGTGGATGTTCGGCAGGAACAGGCGTCCGGGCAACCGAACGGGATCCGTCGGAGCGGGTGAGCGTCGTCCGCCGTCCGCGGGTGGATCGTGGCTGAGCGCGCAGTTCCCCGCGCCCCTTACGGGGCGGTTCGGTATCGGCTCGTCGGTTAGTTCTGGGGTCTGCCTGTTGCCACCGCGTAGAAGGCGACCGCTGCCGCCGCTCCGACGTTCAGGGAGTCGACTCCGTGGGCCATGGGGATACGGACCCATTCGTCGGCCGCCACGAGGGCCTGGGTGGAGAGGCCGTCGCCCTCCGCGCCGAGCATCAGGGCGACCCGGTCCATCCGGTGCGGGGCCACCTCGTCGAGGGACTTGGCCTTCTCGTCCGGGGTGAGCGCGAGGAGACCGAAACCCGCCTCCCTGACCGACTCCAGGCCCTTGGGCCAGGTGTCGAGGCGTGCGTACGGGACCGCGAAGACCGCGCCCATGGAGACCTTCACCGAACGCCGGTACAGGGGGTCCGCGCAGTCCGGTGAGAGCAGCACCGCGTCCATGCCGAGCGCTGCTGCCGAGCGGAAGATCGCGCCGATGTTGGTGTGGTCGTTGACCGACTCCATGACCACGATCCGGCGGGCCGTGCGGAGCAGGTCGTCGGGGGTCGGCAGCGGTTTGCGCTGCATGGAGGCGAGCGCGCCGCGGTGCACGTGGTAGCCGGTGACCTGTTCGGCGAGGTCCGGGCTGACCGCGTACACCGGAGCCGGGAGTTCGTCGATGACGTCCCGCATGACGTCGACCCACTTGGCGGACAGCAGCATCGAGCGCATCTCGTAACCGGCGTCCTTGGCCCGTCTGATGACCTTCTCGCCCTCGGCGATGAACAGTCCCTCGGCGGGTTCGCGTTTGCGGCGCAGCTCCACGTCGGTCAGGCCCGTGTAGTCACGCAGGCGCGGGTCGGCTGGGTCCTCGACGGTGATGAGATCGGCCACAGGGTGATACTGCCTTGTCCTGAGTGCGGTGCCAACGGCTGGGAACGGGTGGGTTACCCGGGGTTACTCAGTTGTCTCGAACGAGCCGTCCGTACCCACGGTCACGACCTCTCCGATGACGATGACCGCCGGGGGCCGCACCTCCTGGGCACGGACCGTCTCGGCGACCGTCGCGAGGGTCGCGTCGACACGGCGCTGCGCCGCGGTCGTGCCTTCCTGGACCAGCGCCACGGGGGTACCGGCCGCCTTGCCGTTGTCCATGAGCGTCCGGGCGATGGCGCCGATCTTGTCCACGCCCATCAGGACGACCAGGGTGCCGCGGAGCTTGGCGAGCGCGGCCCAGTCGACCAGGGAACGTTCGTCGTCGGGGGCGACATGGCCGCTGACGACCGTGAACTCGTGGGCGACCCCGCGGTGCGTGACCGGGATGCCCGCGGCGCCCGGGACGGAGATCGAGCTGGAGATGCCGGGTACGACCGTGCAGGAGATGCCGGCCTCGGCCAGTGCCTGGGCCTCCTCCATGCCGCGGCCGAAGACGAAGGGGTCGCCGCCCTTCAGCCGGACCACCGACTTGCCCTGCTGGGCGTGTTCGATGAGCGCGTTGTTGATGGCCTCCTGGGCCATGAAGCGGCCGTACGGGATCTTCGCCGCGTCGATCACCTCGACGTGGGGCGGGAGTTCGGCGAGCAGGTCGCGGGGGCCCAGGCGGTCGGCGATCACCACGTCGGCCTCGGCGAGCAGCCTGCGGCCGCGGACCGTGATCAGGTCCGGGTCGCCGGGGCCGCCGCCGACCAGGGCGACGCCGGGTGTGCGGGTGCGGTGGTGGCGTGCGACGAGGGTGCCGTCGCGGAGCCCTTCGACCACCGCGTCGCGGATGGCGGCGGTGTGGCGGGGGTCGCGGCCCTTGACGTCGGTGGTCAGGACGGCCACCGTGACCCCCTCGCTGTGGCCCGTCGCCGGGGTCCAGGCCGTGGCCTCGTCCGCGTCGTCCGCGCGGACGCACCACACGCGGCGTGCCTCCGCCTCGGCGGAGGCCGCGGTGTTCGCCGTGGAGTCGGGGGTGGCGATCAGGACGTACCAGGACTCCGCGAGGTCGCCCGGTTCGTACCGGCGCCTGGTCCAGGTCAGTTCGCCCGCGTCCACCATGGCCTCGACCGACGGGGTCGCGGACGGGGAGACGAGGTGGATGTCCGCGCCCGCCGCGATGAGGGCGGGGAGACGGCGCTGGGCCACCTGGCCGCCGCCGAGCACCACGACGCGGCGGCCGGAGAGGCGGAGGCCTACGGGGTAGGCGGGGTTTTCGGCCATGGCGGTGCGGCTCCTCATGCAGGCGTGCGGGCGGTGCGCGGGGGCGCGCTGCTGCGGTGGAGCGGCCCTGACGTGCGGATTTTAGAGTGCGGGGCGGGGGGCTGCCGGAGTGGGTGGGGGTTCTTTCCCCCGGCCCGGCCCTTCCCGAAACTGGGGCTGCGCCCCGGACCCCGCGGCGTGCCGGTCCGTTGGCGGTCCGTGCACACCCGTTCCGCCGTGCGGAACGCCTGCCCACGGACCGCCAACTCGGCCTACTTCTCGGTTACCCCCGCCGAGTCGAACGTCGCCACCTCGTGCATCGCCCTTGCCGCGCTCTGAACCACGGGCAGGGCCAGGAGCGCGCCGGTGCCCTCGCCCAGGCGGAGGTCGAGGTCGACCAGGGGGCGCAGGCCCAGCTTGTTGAGGGCGGCCACATGGCCGGGCTCGGCACTGCGGTGGCCCGCGATGCAGGCCGCGAGGACCTCGGGGGCGATCGCGCGGGCGACCAGCGCCGCGGCTCCGGCGCTGACACCGTCCAGGATCACCGGCGTACGCAGCGAGGCGCCGCCGAGGAGGAGGCCCACCATCGCGGCGTGCTCCAGACCGCCGACGGCCGCCAGGACGCCGATCGGGTCGGTCGGGTCCGGCTGGTGGAGCTCCAGCGCGCGGCGCACCACCTCGGTCTTGCGGGCCAGCGTCTCGTCGTTGATGCCGGTGCCCCGGCCCGTGACCTCGGCCGGGTCGCTGCCGGTGAAGACGGAGATCAGGGCCGCCGACGCGGTGGTGTTGGCGATGCCCATCTCCCCCGTGATCAGGGCCTTGTTCCCGGCCGCCACCAGGTCGCGCGCGGTCTCGATGCCCACCTCGATGGCCGCCCTGACCTCCTCGCGGGTCAGCGCGGGACCGGTCGTCATGTCGGCCGTGCCCGCCCGGACCTTGCGCGGCAGCAGGCCGGGGGTCGCGGGCAGGTCGGAGGCCACGCCCACGTCGATGACGCAGACCTCGGCGCCGACCTGGGCGGCGAACGCGTTGCAGACCGCGCCACCGCCGAGGATGTTGGCCACCATCTGGCCCGTGACCTCCTGCGGCCACGGGGTGACGCCCTGGGCGTGTACGCCGTGGTCGCCCGCGAAGATCGCGACGGCGGCCGGTTCCGGGATCGGGGGCGGGCACATCCGGGAGAGGCCGGAGAGCTGCGCGGAGATGATCTCCAGCATGCCGAGCGCCCCGGCCGGCTTGGTCATGCGCTTCTGGCGCTCCCACGCCTCGCCGAGCGCCTTGGCGTCCAGCGGGCGGATGTTGGTGATCGTCTCGGCGAGCAGGTCGTGCGGGGCCTCGCCGGGCAGGGCACGCCGCCCGTACGTCTCCTCGTGGACGACCCAGGACAGCGGGCGGCGCTTGGACCAGCCCGACTGCATCAGCTCGGGCTCGGCCGGGAACTCGTCGACGTATCCGACGCAGAGGTAGGCGACGACCTCCAGATGCTCGGGCAGGCCGAGGCCGCGGACCATCTCCCGCTCGTCGAAGAAGCTGACCCAGCCCACGCCCAGGCCCTCGGCACGGGCCGCGAGCCACAGGTTCTCCACCGCGAGGGCGGAGGAGTACGGCGCCATCTGCGGCTGGGTGTGGCGGCCCAGGGTGTGCCGGCCGCCCCGGGTCGGGTCGGCGGTGACGACGATGTTCACCGGGGTGTCGAGGATGGCCTCGATCTTCAGTTCCTTGAACTGCTTGGCGCGGCCCTTGGGGAGCGACTTCGCGTACGCCTCACGCTGGCGCTCGGCCAGTTCGTGCATCGAGCGCCGGGTCTCGGCCGAGCGGATGACGACGAAGTCCCAGGGCTGGGAGTGGCCGACGGACGGCGCCGTGTGGGCCGCCTCCAGGACGCGGAGCAGCACATCGTGCGGGATGGGGTCGCTGCGGAAGCCGTTGCGGATGTCACGGCGCTCACGCATCACCCGCAGGACCGCTTCGCGCTCGGCGTCGTCGTAGGCGGGCGCGGCAGGACCGGTGGACTCGCGCGGCCGGTCCACGGCGGCCGTGCCCTCTTCCTGGTCCGCCGCGGCCAGGGTGTCCAGGTCCGCCGCCTGCTGTACGACCGCGAGCTCCGGGGCCTCGATGTCGACGGCCTCGGCACCCTCAGCGGGCTCGACCGGTTCGACGGGTTCGACGGCTTCGGCAGGCGTCTCCGGTACGGGGATCGCCGCGGGTTCGGCGGCCTCGGGGACCGGCTCGGGCTCCCTGGGGGCCGGCAGCACGAGGAGGGGTTCCTCTTCGGGCGCGATGCCGACGTCGGGAACCGCTTCGAACGCTTCGGGCTCGGCGGCGGGCTGTTCGACGGGCACCGCGGCCGGGGCCGCCGTCTCCTCGGCCGGTACCTCGGGGAGGGGCGTCGGCGTCACGCCGTGCGGCGGGGTGGGAGCCAGGTGCGGGGTGGTCGGAACCGTGCCCTCGACGGGTACGAACCGGCCGACGGGCTGCTCGGCCTGCCCGATCAGCTCGACCTGCTCGACCTGCTCGACCTGCGGGAGAACGTCCTGGGGCTGAGCGGCCTCGGGGGCGTCCTGGAACTGCGGGGCAGCCAGCGCGGCGTCCGCGACGACGACCGGCTCGGCTTCCGCCATCGGCTGCGGCGGCTGCTCCGGCGGCTCCGTCGGGTGCACCGACTGCGGGTCCGCCGCCAGGTGGGCGGCCTGCACGAAGCCCTGTGCCTCGGGTGCCTGCTGACCGGGCGCGAACTCCGGGACGGACTGGACGAACTCGGGGCCCTGGCCGCCCTCCGGTGCCTGCGGGAACAGCGAACCGTCGGCGAGCTGGGGGGCCTGCGCGTAGTCCTGCACCACTACCGGTTCCACCGGTTCCGGGACCTGGGCGGGCTCCGGGACGGGCCGGCCGAGGTCGGCAGGCTGCTCGGGAGGCCGCATCGCCTCCGGCTGCTGCGGCGGGGCGTACGCCTCGTCGAAAACCTGTACGGCCTCAGGAACGAGTGCGGCCTCAGGAACGTGTATGGCCTCGACCGGCTCCACGACTGCCTGAGGGCTCGGGACCTCGGGGATCTGCTCGGCAGGCGAAGCGTCCTGCGGCTGCGGGGCTCCGGCCGGCTGTTCCGCGACCGGCGCCTCGGTCGGCTCAGCCGGTTCGGCCTGCTCAGCCGCCTCGGCCGGTTCCTGCGGGACCAGGGGGCCCTGGTTTCCGGCGAGCGACCCGTCCCCTGTCTGGGACACCGTGTCCGACACCTGTGCGACCGGCACCGGCACGGACTCGGCCCCGGCGGCCACCGGGTCGCTCGCGTGCGCCCCGGCGCCTTCCGGGAAGACCGGTTCCGCGGCCATGGCCTCAGCCATGCCCTCGGGGGCGGCCTGCGCCACCGGAGGCGCGACCTCCTGCACCTGGACCTGCGTCTGCGCTCCCCAGGGCGCCGCGCCCTGCAGCGCGACCTCGTCGCGCGGCACGTCGAGGTACTCGGGACCGGAGGTGAGCGGAGCGACCTGCCGTACGGCGAACGGGGTGGCGGGCGCTCCCGCCGGACCCCGGTCGGCCAGCGAGCGCACCGGGCTGCCCGCGCCGTCCGGGGTCGGCGGGCCGAGGTGCAGCGGACGGCGGGCGACGGGCGGCTGCGGCGCGGAGGACGACATCCGGACGGCGCTGAGGTCGACCGAACCGCTGTCGCGGCCCGACGTCTCGTGCGGACCGGGCTCGTGGACGGCCTCGACGACGGGTGCCGGGGCCGGCGGGGCGACTTCGTTGCCCCACGCGCTCTGGGCGCCCGGCAGCAGCAACAGGTCTTCGTCCTCGGCGGTCGACTCGGAGAGGTAGGCATACGCGTCGGGGGCGGGGGCGCCCGGCTGCTCCACCATGCCTGCGCTCTCCGGCAGTCCCTCGCCCGGGACCTGGCCGGTGTCGGTCATGCGTACCCCTCGCCCATCGGTTTAGTGCTCCTACGACCTGCTCGTCCGGGGCGGCGCACCGACCACCCGTCATGAGTAACGAGCACACGGGCCGGGCGGCACGAACGGCCGGTCGACAAAGCCATTAACTGGCATTGTCGCGGTCGGCCCGCCACCGCGACAGGGTGATCCGTCACGGCCCGCTGTGGACTGCGCCACGTTGCGCGTCCTCCGGTTCTGCCGTACCACACACACCCCAAAATGGGTGTGTTTTGCGGGCATTGACCGGCGAAATATCGGACAACCCGAATGCAGTACAACAATCGCTCAGCCTACCGCGCGCGGTAGGCTGACAGGATCACAGGGCGCGATCAGGCCACCCGGCCCGGGGCTGCCCGCCCACGGCGGTCACCGCACCTCAGCGGGGCCCGTCGCGCCGTCCCAGCTCGCCCGAGAGCAGGAAGACGACGCTGCGCTCCTTCTCCGTCCAGGCGCGGGTGTCCAGCTCCACGGACTGCAGGAGGGCGCATTCGACCCGGTAGCCGTGCTCCGTCAGGTTCCTGCCGATGAGTTCGGCGGCGTCGCGGGTCGCGGCGTGCGTGACGATGCGCTCGGGGCGCCGGTCGGCGACCGCGGAGACCACCCCGGCGCCGCCGCCCCCGACCCGTACGACATCCGGTTCGGGGAGGTTCTCCAGGATGTACGGGGCGGTGCCGTGGGTGATCTGGAGCTGGACGCCGAACCGGCGGGCGGTGGCCATGGTGCGGGCGCAGGCGTCCGGGTCGCGGTCGACGGCGAGGACGGCGGCGCCGCGGCGCGCGGCCTCCGTCGCGAAGGCGCCGCTGCCGGCTCCGATGTCCCACACGAGGTCGCCGATCCGCGGGCCCAGGCGGGCGAGTTGGGCGGCGCGGAGCACCTCGGTCTCGCCCTCGCCGAGCGCGTCGCCGTACACGTCGTCGGGCAGCGCCCAGCCGCGCGGCCCGGTGCCCGGGTCGCGGCCGGCGATCCAGCCGCCGCCCTCGGAGGCCGTGACCGGGCCACCCAGGACGATGACGACGTTCGGGTCGCGCCAGGTGTGGTCGGCGACCTTGTCGGAGGTGAGGACCGTGACCCGCTCGCGCTCGGTGCCGAGTTCCTCGCAGATCACGAAGGTGCGGTGGACCCCTTCGAGGAGCAGCCCGAGTTCGGCGGGTCCGGCGCCCGGTGAGGTGAGGACGGCGACCTTGGTGTGGGCGCGGCACACGTTCACCGCGCGGCGCAGGGTGCGCCGGTGTGCGACGACCACCTGTGCGTCGTCCCAGGGCATGCCCGCGCGGGCGAAGGCGTCGGCCACGGCCGAGACCGCGGGGACGACTTCGACCTCCAGACCGAACTCGGGGGCGCGCAGGGTGCGTACGACTCCGAAGAAGCCGGGGTCCCCGTCGGCGAGCACCACGGCCGAGCCGCGATGGGCGGCGATGCGGCGGGCCGCGAGGGCGACGCTGCCGAGCCGGACGCGCTCGGCCGCGGCGGGGACCTCGGGGAGGATCAGGTGATGTGCCGCGCCCGCCACCAGCGTGGCGGCGCCGAGCGCCGAGCGCGCCGCGTCGGTCAGCGGCGAGCCGTCACAGCCGATCACCGTGACCCGGTCGGCCATCGTTGTCAGTCTCCTGAAGTCTTCGAGTCGTCGCAGGTCGCAGGTCGGAGGTTCGGAAGTGGAGGGACGCGGGCCGTCGGGCCGGGCGTGCGGAGCGTCGCGAGCGTACCTCGTGACGTCCCGGAGAGCGGGTGGGGGTGCGGGCCCCTCCGGTTCAGTTCCAGTCGGAGTACGAGGTGAAACCACCGGTGTCGGCGAGCTGCTCGGCTATGCCCTCGATGTCCTCGGGAAGCAGGCCCCACACGATGAAGTCGGTGCGCAGGTCCTCCCAGCGGCCGTCCTCGGTGCGGGTGCGGGCTATACAGGCACCGCGCAGGACGCCCTCGCTGATGCAGCCGATCTTCTGCGCGACCTGCTGGGAGGCGGTGTTGTCGGCCGCGGTGCGCAGCTCCAGGCGCTCGAACTTCTGGTCGCCGAAGAGCCACTGGGCGGTGGCGAGCGACGCCTCGGACGCGTAGCCCTCGCCGCGCGCCCAGGGGGCGATGATGTACGAGAGCTCTGTGGAGCGGACATGCCAATCCGTATTGACCAGCTGAATCATGCCGACCAGCCGCTGCGTGAGGAACTCCGTGACGACGAGGTCGAGTCCGCGGCCCGAGGTGCGCGTCGAGGGCGAGCGCTCGTCGAGCCAGTCGCGGGCGACGGCCTCGGTGAAGGGCTGCGGCACGGACGTCCAGGCGGCGACCTGCTCGTCGTTCATCATTTCCGTGAAGGCAGGAATGTCCTCGTCCTCGAGAGGGCGCAGCACCAACCGCTCCGTGTTCAGGGAGATGTCGGGGAAGGTGTTCGTCATGCGCCGCTCCGTAACCATCAGGGACCGTCGGACCTGCTGAACTGCCCAGCATGCAGCATGTGAGCGCCGAACTGCACCACGGGGTCGGCTCCTTGTCGACGAGTCGACACCGTGGCACAGCTGAAACGACGTCAGCCGGCGGTGACGGGCAGCACCGACCCCTTGTACTTGTCCTCGATGAACTTCCGCACCTCGGCGGAGGTCAGGAGCCTGGCCAGCTTCTCGACGCGCGGGTCGTCCTCGTCGCCCTTCTTCACGGCGAGCAGGTTCGCGTACGGGTTGTCCTTCACGGACTCCAGCAGCACGGCGTCGTCGGCCGGGCTGAGGCCCGCGTCCTGGGCGTAGTTGTTGTTGATCACCGCGGCGGCCACGTCGTCCAGGGAGCGCGGCAGCTGAGCCGGTTCGAGCTCCTTGAACCTGAGGTTCTTCGGGTTCTTCGCGATGTCCGCGGGGGACGCGGTCGGGCCGGCGCCCTCCTTGAGCGTGATGACACCCTCGGACGCGAGGAGCTTCAGCGCGCGGCCCTCGTTGGTGGTGTCGTTGGGCACCGCGACGGTGGCTCCGTCGGGGAGCTCGCCGACGTCCTGGACCTTCTTGGAGTACACGCCCATGGGCGGCAGGTACGCGTCCACGACCGGGACCAGGTCGGTGCCCTTGGACTTGTTGAAGTCGTCCAGGAAGGGCTCGTTCTGGTAGAGGTTCGCGTCGAGCGAGCCCTCCTGGAGCGCGGTGTTCGGCAGGACGTAGTCCGTGAACTCCTTGATCTCCAGGTCGAGTCCGTTCTTCGCGGCGAGGTCCTTCTTGATGTACGCGAGGACCTCGCCGGCCGGGACGGCGGTGGCGCCGACGACGAGCGCGCCGTCGTCACCTCCGCCGCCGGAGCCCTTGTCCTGCGCGCCACAGGCGGTCAGCGCGAGGGCGAGGGACAGTGCGGCGACGGCCGCGGAGATGACGGGCTTGCGCATCGTCGGCTTTCCTCGGGTTTCTTCAGGCTTCTTCAGGTTTCCTCAGGGCGATGCCGAGCGGGTCAGAACGACGCGATGACGGAGCCGGCGTACTTGCCCTCGATGAACTTCTTGACCTCGGGGGAGGTCAGGAGCTTGGCGAGCTTCTTGACGCGCGGGTCGTCCTCCTGGCCCTCCTTGACGGCGAGGAAGTTGCCGTAGGGGTTGTTGTCGGCGGACTCCAGCACGAGGGCGTCGTCGGCGGGCTTCAGGTCGGACTCGATGGCGTAGTTGCCGTTGATCACCGCGGCGTCGACGTCGTCGAGGGAGCGCGGGGTCTGGGCCGCCTCCAGCTCCTTGAACTTGAGGTTCTTCGGGTTCTTCGCGATGTCCTTGGGGGTCGCGTCGTTGCCCGCGCCGTCCTTGAGCGTGATGATCCCGTTGGCGTCGAGGAGCTTGAGCGCCCGCGCCTCGTTGACCGTGTCGTTCGGGACGGCGACCGTCGCGCCGCTCTTGAGGTCGTCGGCCTTCTTTATCTTGCTGGAGTAGAGGCCGAGCGGCTCCAGGTGCACCGTGACGACGGGCACGATGTGCGTGCCGTTCTTCTTGTTGAAGTCGTCGAGGTACGGCTGGTTCTGGAAGTAGTTGGCGCCCACCGAGCCGTCCTCGGTCGCGGTGTTCGGCAGGACGTAGTCCGTGAACTCCTTGACCTGGAGGTCGAGTCCGGCGTCCTTCGCGAGGTTGTCCTTCACATAGGTGAGGATCTCCGCGTGGGGCACGGGGCTGGCGGCGACGATCAGCGGACCGCTGGTGTCGGAGGCGTCGTCCTTGTCCGAGCCGCAGGCCGTGAGGCCCAGGGTGAGGGCTCCGGCGGCGAGGACGGCAGTGGCGATCTTTGCGGTGTTACGCACGAAAAGTGCCTTTCCATTGGGGCTGGGTGACCCCGCGAAGGGTGTGCGGGGACATCTGCGGGTGGGGTGGGGTGAGGACGTACGTACCGGAAGCCGCCGGGACCGGTCGGGTCTCAGGCGACCTTGCCGGCGTCGGCCGTGGACACCTCGGCGGAGCTGCCCCCGGAACCGGAACCGGTGCCGGAACCGGAGCCGGTGTCGGTGTCGGTCGCGGCAGCCGTGTCCGTGGAGTCGGTGGCGGCGGGCTCCTGAGTGGCGGACCCCGTCCGGGGCCTGTTCCTCAGCAGCCTGAGCCGCGGACCGGCCCCCGACTGGCCGCCGCGCCGGTGCAGCCTGCGCGCGGCGTAGTCGCCGACGAACTGGATGAGGGAGATGACCACGGCCAGGATGCCGACGGTGATCCACATCAGTTCGGTCTCGAAACGCTGGTAGCCGTACCGGATGGCGATGTCGCCCAGGCCGCCCGCGCCGACGGTGCCGGCCATCGCGGAGTAGCCGATGAGGGCGACGATCGTCGTCGTGGTGCTGGAGATCAGCGACGGGAGCGACTCGGGTACGAGGACCCGGCGGACCACGGTCCAGGTGTTGCCGCCCATCGACTGCACGGCCTCGACGAGCCCGCCGTCCACTTCCCGGACGGCCGTCTCGACCAGCCGCGCGAAGAACGGGATCGCCCCGATCGCGAGCGGCACGATGGCGGCCTCACGGCCGATGGTGGTGCCCGTGATGGAGCGGGTGAAGCCCATCAGCGCCACCATCAGGATGATGAACGGCATCGAGCGGGCGATGTTCACGACCTGCCCGATCACCTTGTTCAGGACGGTGTTCTGCAGCAGGCCGCCCCGGTCCGTGAGGACCAGCAGGATGCCGAGCGGCAGACCGCCGACGACGGCGATGAGCGTCGACCAGCCGACCATGTAGAGGGTGTCCCAACACGCCTGCTCCAGCAGCGGCTGCATCTCGGACCAGGTCACTTGGCACCATCCTTCACCGGCACGGACGTCCGGGCGGGCTGTTCGACGACGTCGAGCTGCAGGCCCCGCTCGCGCAGGAAGCCGATCGGCACGACGTTCTCCTCGTACCGTCCGGGCAGTTCGATGCGCATGCGGCCGACCTGCTTGCCGGCGACGGTGTCCATCGCGGCGCCGAGGATCGAGATGTCGATGTTGTACGTGCGGGAGAGCTGCGAGATGACCGGCTGGGTCGCGGCGTCGCCCTGGAAGGTGACGTCGACCACCGTGCGGTCCTCGCCCGAGGCGTCGCCGCTCACCGGGAAGAGCGCGGCGGCCAGCTCGGAGCCGGGGGTGGCGAGCAGCTCGGTGACGGTGCCGGACTCGACGATCCGGCCGTTCTCCATCAGCGCGGCCGAGTCGCAGACGGTCTTGACGACGTCCATCTCGTGCGTGATGAGCAGCACGGTCAGACCGAGCTGGCGGTTCAGGTCGCGCAGCAGGTGGAGGATCGAGCGGGTCGTCTCGGGGTCCAGGGCGCTGGTCGCCTCGTCCGAGAGGAGCACCTTCGGGTCGCCCGCCAGGGCGCGGGCGATACCGACGCGCTGCTTCTGGCCGCCGGAGAGCTGGGCCGGGTAGGCCTTGGCCTTGTCGGTGAGCCCGACGAGGTCGAGCAGCTCCAGCGCCTTGCGGGACCGCTCCTTGCCCGACTTCCCGAGGATCTCCAGCGGCAGCTCGACGTTGTCCTGGACCGTCCGCGAGGACAGCAGGTTGAAGTGCTGGAAGACCATGCCGATGTGGCTGCGCGCCTTGCGCAGCTCCCGGCCGGCGCGCGGACCGCGCCCGGCGAGTGCCGTGAGGTCCTGTCCGTCGACGGTCACCGTGCCGGCGGTGGGGCGCTCCAGCAGGTTGACGCAGCGGATGAGGGAGGACTTGCCGGCGCCCGACTGTCCGATGACGCCGTACACCTCGCCTTCGCGGACGTGCAGATCGACGCCGTCCAGGGCGGTGATCTCCCGGCCGCTCGAACGGTGCGCCCGATAAACCTTCGTCAGGCCTGTTGTCGTGATCACTGGGGTTTCCGTCACTGTCGAGTGCAGGGCGTGGGTGTGCGCCGGGCACGGGTGCATTCGGTCGAACGCGGCACGGTCGTCCACGCGGTGGCGTCGGGGACCGGGCTTCGGCAGAACTGCGTGCGCGGGGCGGGCTCAGTCGCGTACGAAGGGGACGTACGGGCGGACGTGAGCGCTCTCGCTTCGGGGCGCGAGGCTGCGGGTGGTGCGGGGGCCCTCTAGAAGGCGCACATTCGACACATACAGCGAGCACCGGGCGTTACTGTCGCCTCGGTCGCAAGGATGCGGCTGCTCGTCGTGGTCATGAGAAAAGTAAAGCAGATCTTTGCGTCGGACAGGGCACCGCTGTCCCACATCACGGACAGCGGTGGACACCCTCAGTCCCGGACGGAGAGTTCCACTCCCCCGTCCGTCACCAGTGCGGACACGGCCGAGAGGTCCTCGACGACGACGTCCGCCGTCAGCTCGGCGGCCCGGTGGGTTGTGGTCAAGGCCACGGTGGTCATGCCGGCCGCGCGCCCCGCCCGCAGGCCCGCGGGCGCGTCCTCGAAGACGACACAGCGGGCCGGGTCCACGCCGAGCCGCCGGGCGGCCAGCAGGAACGGCTGGGGGTCGGGCTTGCCGCGCGTGATGTCGTCGGCGGCGACCAGGTGCTTCGGGTGGACCCCGACCTCACCGAGCCGGGCCTCGGCCAGCCGCCGGGTGGCGGAGGTGACGACGGCCCAGCGGTCGGCGGGCAGCGAGTCGAGGAGCGCCTTCGTGCCCGGCAGCAGGTGCACGCCGCCCACGACGTCCTCCACCTCCAGCTGCTCGATGCGCACGACGGCCTCGGCGACCCTGGCGACCGGCAGCAGGTCGGCTGCTATCTCGGCGGCCGGACGGCCGTGCAGTTCGACCCGGGCGAACTCCTCGGCGGTGATCCCGTACTCCGCGGCCCACCTGCTCCAGCATCGGTACACCGACTCCAGGGACGAGACGAGCGTTCCGTCGTTGTCGAACAGCAGGGCATCGGCTCGGATCTTCATGCCCTCGACCCTACGGGGCACCCCGGGGGCGAGCTCATCGGGCCTTTTGGCCCGTAATAGGGTCACGGCATGCTTGATGCCCTGACGGTCGCCACGGCCGTCGCCGCGCTCGCGCTCGCCGCCTGGTGCGGCTGGGCCGCCTACCGGGACCAGCCGACCAAGGACTGGCACTTCATCGGCATGGCCGTGGTGAGCGTGCTCGCGCTGGTCCAGCTCGTGGTCGGCGTCGTCCAGCTGGCCCGCGGCGAGAAGCCGGAGCAGGGCACGACGATCTTCGTGGCGTATCTGGTCGGCGCCTTCGCGTGCGTCCCGGCGGCGGGCTTCATGTCGCTGGCGGAGCGCACCCGCTGGGGTTCCGTCACGGTCGCGGCGGGCGGCGTGGTGCTCGCCGTGCTTCAAGTGCGGCTCTACGACATCTGGGGAGGCTGAGATGGCGGTACCCGCCGAGGGGCCGGGGAAGGGCGCGGCGGCCGAGGAAGCCGGGAAGTCCGGGCGGACGCGGCTCATCGGCGGTCCGGGCATCCTGCTGGTGTGGCTGTACGGGGTGATGGTCGTCGGCGCCGTGTCGCGCTCGGCCGTGCAGATCGCGACCGAGTTCGACAAGGCGCCGCTCGCCTACTCGCTGTCCGCGGTCGCCGGGCTCGTGTACGGCTTCATCACGTACTCGCTCGTGCGGGGCGGCGAACGGGCCCGCAGGGCGGCGCTGGTGTGCTGCGCCGCCGAGCTCGCGGGCGTCCTGATCGTGGGCACCTGGACGCTGGCCGACCCGTCCGCCTTCCCCGACGCCACGGTCTGGTCGGACTACGGGATGGGCTACTTGTTCATCCCGGTCCTGCTCCCGGTCACGGCGCTGTTCTGGCTGCGCAGGAGCAGGACGGCCCCGTGAGGGGAGAGCGGGGAACCGCGCAGCGGGCCACCGAGGCGCCGCGGACAGGCGACCGGCCTAAGCGCTGGCCACAAACGCGCCCGCGGCCGCGCCCTTCGCCAGCCGCACCAGGCTGAGCCGCTCGTCCACCCGCTCCGTCGACACCGGCTCGTAGCCGTGCTTCCGGTACAACCGCAGATTGCGGTCGCTGCGGTGCCCGGTGAACAGCTGGAAGCTCTTGGCCCCGGCGTCCGCCGCGAGGCGCGACTCGATCGCGTCGAGCAACCGGCCGCCCAGCCCGTGCCGCTGCATCCGCGGATGGACGATCAGCTTGTCGATCCGGGCCGTGCCGTCCGTGTCCACGGCCGCGCGCACCGAGGCCACCACCTCGTCGCCGAGCCGGGCCACCAGGACCGTGCCGCCCGCCAGCTCCGCCTTGAGGGACTCCAGGGGCTGGGTGAGGGGCTCGATGCTGTAGTCGCCGTACAGCTCGGCCTCGCTCTGGTAACAGAGGAACTGCAGTTTGAGGATCTGTTCGGCGTCCTGTTCGGTCGCCGCCGAGATGGTCACGCTCATGCCCATGTGTGCATGCCTCCCGCTCACCTGTTCCGCCGGTTGTCCCTCACTCCTATCCCCGCGGTTCACGCGTCGCAACCTCCACCGTGAGCATTCGGCGCAGACATCCCAGACATCTGGAGCGTTCCGGACCGAGACTGCCCTGTGAGATACCCAACTCACCCGCGATCTCCCGGTACGTGAGGTCCTCCGGGGACAGCAGCGCCGCCATGAGGCGCGGGCAGCGGCCCGGCAGCCGTCGCACGGCGGAGTACAGGGCGCGACGGCGGGCGGCACCCAGCGCGAGTTGCTCGGGGCCCGGCCGGCCGTCGTCGGCGGGCTCCGTCGCGTACGGCCGCTCGACGCTCGCGGTGCGTCCGGCGCGCCGCGCCTCGGAGCGGACGGCGCCGCGCAGCCAGGAGGCCGGATCGGCGGGCGGCCCTTCGGTGCCGAGTCGCTCCAACAGCCGCACCCAGACGTCCTGTTCCAGGTCGCTCGGCTCGGTTCCGGAGACATATGCCTCCGCCGAGGCCTCGGCGACGAGCAGGGGACGCAGCGCGGCAACGATGTCGGGGGTCATATGCGGCACGACGCGGCCGCCCCGGAACGAGGTTGCCGGGGCGGCCCACCGTCACCCGACCGGGCTCACGGGCGGGTCAGTTGTTGACGTTCGTCTCGCCCTTGTCGGTCCTCTCGGCCTCTCGGCCTTCTCAGTTCTTCTTGAGGAAGTCCTCGCGGGCCAGGAGGCCGGTGTCCGGGTTGTCGGTGAAGACCCCGTCGATGCCCGTCGCGAAGTACGTCGCGAAGGCTCCGAAGGCGTCACCGTAGGCGTCCGCGTCGGTGCCCTTGCGGAAGTTCGCGGGCAGGAAGGGGTTCTCGTTGCGCATCGTGTACGGGTGGAGAACCAGGCCCTCCGCGTGCGCGTCCCGGACCAGGGTGGTCGGCGTGGTGAGGTTGCCGGCCGCGTCCTTGAGGATGATCAGGTCGAGGGTCGGTCCGATGCCCTGCGCGAAGGAGGCGATCCACTTCAGACCGGCCGGCGCGACCAGGTCGGCGACCGTACGCGGGTCTCCGGTCTCCTCGAAGTCCCAGGGGCGGCTGTTCGCGGACGACAGGAGCACCGCGAGCGGGTTGTCCACCAGCTTGTTCAGGCGCTGGATGCTGGTGGGCTCGAAGGACTGGAGGATGACCGGCGAGTTCTTCTTGTCCAGGCCGTGCCTGCGCAGCACCTTGGCCACCCGCTCCTCCAGGCCGAGGCCCAGCTTGCGGAAGTACGTGGGGTGCTTGAGTTCCGGGTAGATCCAGACCTCCTTGCCGCGCTTCCTGCTCTGCTCCTCGCGCCAGCGCAGCACCTCCTCGAAGGTGGGGATCTCCCAGCGGCCCTCGTAGAGCGTGTTGTGCGGGCGGTTGGCCGGGATGCGCTCCTTGGCGCGGAGGGTCTTCAGCTCGGCGAGCGTGAAGTCCTCGGTGAACCAGCCGGTCGTGGAGACGCCGTCGAGGAGCTTGGTGGTCTTGCGGCCCGCGAACTCGGCGTGCGTGGCGACGTCCGTCGTGCCGCCGATCTCGGGTTCGTGGCGGCACACGAGGTGGCCGTCCTTGGTGGGTACGAGGTCGCCAGCCTCGATGATGTGCGCGCCCAGGTCGAGGGCGAGCTGGTAGGAGCCGAGGGTGTGCTCCGGGCGGTAGCCGCTGGCTCCGCGGTGCCCGATGATCGTCGGCTTCGGCAGGCTCTTGTAGCCGCCGCTGCCGTGCTTCTCGCCGGCTCTCGCCGTGGCCGGGAGGCCGAGGACCGCTCCGCCGGCGCCCAGTACGGCGGCGCCGAGCAGGGCGCGCCGTCCTGGGCCGCCGGCCGCGTTCGGCTCTTCGCTCCGGCCGTCGTTCGGTCCGTGCGACCCGTGCGACCCGTGGGTCCTCTGCGTACTCATGAGCGCTCCTCCGCATACTGCCCTGCACCTGTCAAAGCGGGACTGATCGTAGGTGCGGTCGGGTGACGGACGGGAGACCTTGGACGGAACACACGGGTGACGCTGGGGGCCCTGCGGGGGTGGGTGACCGACCTGGGGAGGCGCGGGCGAAGCCCCGCCTTCAAGGGGCGCGGGGAACTGCGCAACCAGCCACACACCACCCGCACCCGACGCACAGCCCCGGGGAGGCGAGGGCGAAGCCCCGCCTACAAGGGGCGCAGGCGGCGCAGCCACATGCGGGGTTCGTCACACCGGCTCCGGTGAATGACAGCCACGCGACAGGGCACCACCCCAGGTAAACAGGAGTCAACACTGTGTATCCAGTCGGTGAACCCGATGTGCAAGACCCCCGCGCCCGCGAGTATCGTCCTCACCTGCACAGACTTATCACCCACCCCTTGACACCGGAGGGCCCGTTGTCCCGCTTCGCGCTCATCAAGGCAGTGCTCGGACCGATCATGCGCCTGATGTTCCGCCCACGGGTGGAGGGTGCGGAGCGCATCCCGGGCGAAGGCCCGGTCATCCTCGCCGGCAACCATCTCACGTTCATCGACTCGATGATCATGCCGCTGTTCTGCAGCCGGCAGGTCTTCTTCATCGGCAAGGACGAGTACGTCACGGGCAAGGGCGTCAAGGGCCGCCTGATGGCCTGGTTCTTCACCGGCTGCGGCATGATCCCGGTCGACCGGGACGGCGGCCGCGGCGGCGTGGCGGCGCTGATGACCGGCCGTCGCGTGCTGGAGGAGGGCAAGGTCTTCAGCATCTACCCGGAGGGCACCCGCTCCCCCGACGGCCGCCTCTACCGCGGCCGTACGGGCATCGCCCGGCTGGCGATGATGACCGGCGCCCCCGTGGTCCCGTTCGCCATCATCGGCACGGACAAGATCCAGCCCGGCGGTTCCGGGTTCCCCCGCCCCGGCCGGGTCACCGTCCGCTTCGGCGAGGCGATGGAGTTCTCCCGGTACGAGGGAATGGACCGCGACCGGTACGTACTGCGGGCCGTGACGGACTCCGTCATGTCCGAGGTCATGCGCCTGTCGGGGCAGGAGTACGTGGACATGTACGCCACGAAGGCCAAAGCGGCGTAACCCCCGCGGTCGGTCAGGAGCAGAGCCGGCGTCAGTGCCAGGGCAGTCGGCCGCGCCGCTCCCAGTACGCCCCCGGCTCCTCCGCCAGGCTCTCCAGCCGCTCGGCCTGTTCGTCGTCGAGGTCGACCACCGCGGCGCGCAGGTTGGACGCCAGCTGGTTGGTGGTGGCCGCGCCGGACAGGACGACCCCCGCCCAGGGCCTGCGCAGCACGAAGGCGAGGGCGACGGCGTCGGAGCCGGCCCCCACCCCCTCGGCGACGGAGCGCACGTCGTCCGGTGCGTGCGGATCGGCGAGCCGGCCGTTGGCCATGCCCTCCTTGACGATCACGGTGAGCCCGGCGTCACGCGCCTCGGCGAGCGCGGGCCCGGCGGAGGTGTCCAGCACGTTGTACGTGGCCTGGACGGTCCGGAAGAGCGGTTCGGAGCCGACGGACACGGCGAGCGCGGCGCGGATCGCGACGGCCTGGGCGGGACCGCTGGTGGAGAACCCGACGGTCATGCCCTGCGCCGCAGCTTCGGCCAGCGCGGCGTGCAGTTCCTTGTCGGTGAGGGCCGGGCTGTCGGGCGTCACCGAGTGGATCTGGTAGAGGTCGAGCCGGTCGCCGAGCAGCTCGGCGGTCTCGGCGCGCTGCCTCTCGTACGTGGCGAGGCCGTGGTCCTTGATCTCGTGCGCCTCGGCGTCGGTGCGCCAGCCGGCCGTGTAGGTGTAGCCCCACTTGCTGCCGACGACGATGTCGTCGATGCCGGGCCGCGCCGTCAGCCAGTCGGCGAGGAACTCCTCCGAGCGTCCGTACGAGCGGGCGGCGTCGAAGTAGCGCACGCCCTGGGCGTAGGCCGCGTCGAGGAGTTCGTGGGTGCGGGTGCGCAGCGCCTCGACGCTGCGGTCCTCTCCGAGGTCGTGGTCCCGGCCGAGGTTGATGTAGCCGGGACGACCGATCGCGGCGAGGCCCAGCCCGATGTGGCAGGTGGGGGTCGTGGCTGAGGCCAGTCGGGCGAAGGGCATCACGGGCTCCGTTGGTCGGCTCCGGTACGGCTGTCCGACCAACGTAACCCGCGAGGCCTCTCCGAGGTCACGCGGTTCCCCGCGCCCGTGAAGGCCGGAAGACGGCGCAGTTCGCCGCGCGGCCGGTCAGGGCTGGATGTTCTCCAGGTCCTCCAGCAGGCCGGGGTGCTTCGGTTCCCAGCCGAGCGCCTGCCGGGTGTGGGTGCTGGACGAGGGCTGGTCGGTCGCGAAGATCGGGCCGAGCGGGCCGTAGGTCTCCGCCGGCACCGCCTCGACCGGCAGGCCCAGCCGCCGGCCGATGACCGCGGCGATGTCACGCACCGTGTCTCCCTCATCGGCCACGGCGTGCCAGGCCGTGCCGGCCGGCGCCTGCTCCAGGGCGAGCCGGAAGAGGACTGCGGCGTCGAGCGCGTGCACGGCCGGCCAACGCTGTGCGCCGTCGCCCGGGTAGCCGGATACGCCGGACTGGCGGGCGATGCCGGTCAGCATTCCGGCGAACCCGCCCTCGCCCTGGTTGTGGACGGTGCGCGGCAGGCGTACGGCCGAGCTCCGGACCCCGCGCGAGCTCAGTTCCAAGGCCGCCGTGACCGCGAGGCCACGGCCGCCGACCGGCCCGTCGGTCGCCGCCGGGTCGGCCTCGGTGGAGGCCCGCCCCGACGCGAGGGGCGTGCCCGAGACGGTGACGAAGGGGCGGTCGCTGCCGGCGAGTTCCTCGCCGAGGGTCTCGATGGCGGCGGTTTCCTCGGCGACCGACTTCGCGAGGGCTTCGGCACTGCTGAAGTCGTTGCCGAACGCCAGGTGGATCACGCCCTCGGACCGAGCGGCGCCGGCGCGCAGGACGTCCAGATCGGCGAGACCTCCCCGGAGGGACTCCGCGCCGGCCTCCTCGGCGGCCAGCGCGGAAGCGTCGGAGCGGGCCAGCGCGAGGACGGTATGACCGTTTCCGAGCAGTTCGGCGACGACGGCGGAACCGATCAGACCCGTACCACCGGTGACAAAAACACGCATGAGGCTCTCCCGCAGAGTGATGGGACCGTTGTCTCATCACTCTAACAAAGTGATGGGACAAGAGTCCCATCGCATATGATGTTCTTATGGGTCGATGGGAACCGGGCGCACGCGAACGCCTTGTCATGGCTGCTGTCGACCTGTTCACCGAGCAGGGGTACGACGCCACGACGGTCGCGCAGATCGCCGAGCGCGCCGGAGTCACCAAAAGCACCTTCTTCCGGCACTTCCCCGACAAGCGCGAGCTGCTGGTGGCCGGACAGGAGGCGCTGAGCCGGCTGCTGACCGAGGGCATCGCCGAGGCGCCCGGCGACGCGAGCCCGCTCGACGCGGTCGCTGCCGGTCTTGAGCGCGCGTCGAGCGCGATGGGCCCCATGAACCGCGAGCTCGCCCCTCGGCTGAAGGCGGCCATCGCCGCCAGCACGGAACTGCAAGAGCGTGACGCCCTCAAGAGCGTCAGCCTCGCGGCCGCGGTGACAGCCGCGCTGGTCGCCCGCGGCACACCTGAACCGACCGCGGCTCTCGCGGGCGAGCTGGGCATCCTCGCCTTCAAACGGGGCTACGCCGAATGGTCCGAGGGCGACCGCGAAGCCAAGGACGAGTTCGCCGGGTACGCCCTGGCGGCCCTGGACGAGCTGCGCGCGGCGAGCGCGTCGCTGGGCTGACCGGGCAAACCTCGCCCGTCGTTGACCCGTACCCGTAAGAGGTGATGGCCGCCGCGGCGGCCATCACCTCTCGGAACCTGCGCGAACCCCGCCGGCCTCCCCTCAGTTCCCTGAGGGGGCGCCGTCCTACCGCTCGTCCTTACCGCTCGTCCTTACCGCTCGCCCTTACCGCTTGTCCTTCGCCGTCGCCCACGCGTGCTGGACCGCCACGTCCGACTTGACCTCGGTGAGCTGTACGGCGACCGCGCTCGGGGCCGTGCCACCGCGGGCGCTGCGGGAGGCGAGCGCACCCGGCACGTTGAGGACGGAACGGACCTCGGGCGTGAGGTGGGCCGAGATCTTCGCGAACTGCTCGTCGGTGAGCCCGTCGAGCTCGACGCCGTCGGCCTCGGCGGCCTTCACGCACTCGCCCGCGACCTCGTGCGCCACCCGGAACGGCACCCCCTGCTTGACCAGCCACTCGGCGATGTCGGTGGCGAGCGAGAACCCGGCCGGGGCCAGCTCCTCCATGCGCGCGCGGTTGACCGTCAGCGTGGCCATCATCCCGGTGAAGGCCGGCAGCAGGACCTCCAGCTGGTCGCAGGAGTCGAAGACCGGCTCCTTGTCCTCCTGGAGGTCGCGGTTGTACGCGAGCGGCAGCGCCTTGAGCGTCGCCATCAGACCGGTGAGGTTGCCGATCAGCCGGCCGCTCTTGCCGCGGGCCAGCTCGGCGATGTCCGGGTTCTTCTTCTGCGGCATGATCGACGAGCCGGTGGAGAAGGCGTCGTGGAGGGTGACGAAGGAGAACTCCTTCGTGTTCCAGATGATGACCTCCTCGGCGATCCGGGAGAGGTTGACACCGATCATCGCGGTGATGAAGGCGAACTCGGCGGCGAAGTCACGGGAGGCCGTGCCGTCGATGGAGTTGCCGACGCTGCCGTGCTCGAAGCCGAGGTCCTCGGCGACCGACTCCGGGTCGAGGCCGAGGCTGCTGCCCGCGAGCGCGCCCGAGCCGTACGGCGACACGGCGGTCCGCTCGTCCCACTGCCGCAGCCGCTCGGCGTCCCGGGAGAGGGCCTGCGCGTGGGCCAGTACATGGTGGGCGAACAGCACGGGCTGGGCGTGCTGGAGGTGGGTGCGGCCGGGCATCGCCACGTCCGGGTGCGCCTCGGCCAGGCCGATCAGCGCGTCCTGGAGCTCGGCGATCAGGCCGCCGAGGATCCGGGCGTGGTCGCGCAGGTACATCCGGAAGAGCGTCGCCACCTGGTCGTTGCGCGAGCGGCCGGCGCGCAGCTTGCCGCCGAGGTCCGGGCCGAGCCGCTCCAGGAGGCCGCGCTCCAGGGCGGTGTGGACGTCCTCGTCGGCGATGGTGCCGACGAGAGTGCCGTCCTCGACGTCGGCCGCCAACTGGTCGAGCCCCGCGAGCATGCGGTTCAGCTCGTCGTCGTCGAGGAGGTGCGCCTTGTGCAGCACGCGCGCGTGGGCACGTGATCCGGCGATGTCGTAGGGCGCCAGCCGCCAGTCGAAGTGGACGGAGGCCGACAGCTTCGCCAGGGCCTCGGCGGGACCGTCGGCGAACCGACCGCCCCAGAGCCGTACGTCACCGCTGTTGCTGCTCACTTGTTGGGCTCCTCACAGTGCGTTCGCTTCATGCATGAGTATGCAGAGGTCTGCATGTTTCGTCAATTCGTGAAGCCCGTTGAACGCGAGAAACCGCTTTCGCGTATTTCACCGCGAACGCCGGCGCCGCGTCTGTACACCCACTCTGACCCAAGTGAGGCATCCCCATGTCCAGGGCTCTTCCGAAGTACAACAAGCGCCGCGTGGCGATCATCGGCGGCGCTGCCGCGGTGGCGTTGTCCGGAGCGGTGATCGCAGGTTCCGCCCTCGCCGGGGAGACGTCCAAGAGCGGCAACGGCCAGGCAGCCACACCCCTCGCGTCCCCCGGCACGATCAGCTGCCCGGCGGTGGAGGGCAGCCTCCCGGCGATCCCCGCCTCCGCCCAGGACGAGGTCACCCGCAACCTCGCCCTGCTCGACACCCAGATCGCCGAGGCCGACCAGCGACTCATCGACACCGTCGGCCAAGGCGGAGCCAACTTCGTCCAGAACGCCATCCTCGGCCCCCTCGAAGACAAACGCACCGCCGTCCTCAACCGCATCGAAACCGCCATCGGCCGCACCGCCGACAAACCCGAAGGCCTCGAAGCACTCGCCCCCTGCACCCTGAACGCCGACGGTGCGGCCGGGGCGGGCGACGAGGCGGGCGACGGGGCCGGGGCCGAGCCGACCGAGGGCGCCACCGAGGAAGCCGGCGAAGACGCGGGCGACACCGGGAACGGCGCCGAGGACGGGGGCGAGGCGGGCGCCGTCGGCACCGTCGACTGCCCCGAGGTCGAGTCGAGCCTCCCCGCGATCCCCGCCTCCGCCCAGGACGAGGTCACCCGCAACCTCGCCCTCCTCGACACCCAGATCGCCGAAGCCGACCAGCGACTCATCGACACCGTCGGCCAAGGCGGAGCCAACTTCGTCCAGAACGCCATCCTCGGCCCCCTCGAAGACAAACGCACCGCCGTCCTCAACCGCATCGAAACCGCCATCGGCCGCACCGCCGACAAACCCGAAGGCCTCGAAGCACTCGCCCCCTGCACCCTGAACCAGTGAGCCAGTAGGCCCGCCCACTCGACCGGTCGACCCACCGACCGACCGACAACCGATCCCCCCACGGGCGCCCCGCACATCCGGCGGCCGGGGCGAGCCCGGGAGCCGGGAGCCGTCAGGCCCCGGCTCCCGGGTGTCCGGTCGTTCGTGGCAGGACGCGACACGGCAAGTCGTTAGACAGGCGAATGACTTACGTCGATAATCGTTCGACATGGGAAAGACCTACGCACGCATAGACGGCCGCCTGCGCGAGTTCATCGAGGCGCAGCCCCTCTTCTTCACCGCGACCGCGCCCCTGTCGGGCGACGGCACCGTCAATCTGTCCCCCAAAGGACTGACCGGTTCGTTCGCGGTTCTCGACGACCTCACCGTCGCCTACCTGGACTTCGCGGGCAGCACCGCCGAGACCGTCGCGCACCTGCGGGAGAACGGCCGGATCACCCTGATGTGGTGCGCCTTCCAGGGCCCGCCGAACATCGTCCGTGTCCACGGACGGGGCGAGCCGGTCTTCCGTGACGACCCGCGCTTCGGGGAACTCCTCGCCCGCTTCCCCGACATCGATCCCACCCCGCACGGCCTGCGGGCGATCATCGTGGTGACCGCCGAACTCGTCCGTGACTCCTGCGGATACGCGGTGCCCTTCATGGCGTACGACGAGGACCGCGACCTGCACGCCAGGCGCTTCGCGCGGGAGGACGACGTCTCGCTGAACGCGTACTTCGAGAAGAAGGAACACGTGGAGACCAGCCTGGACGGCCTACCCGGGCTGCCGCTGCCCCTGCCTCCCCGTACCGTCTGAGCATGCGTCCCGGAGCCGCCGCCCTCGCGTCCGTGTCCCTTCTCGTCCTGGCCGCGGGGCCGGCTCCCGAGCCCGTGCCCCCGCTGCCCGAGCGGATGGCCGACACGGGCGGCGGCAGCCAGCTCATCACCGCGCGGGCCGCCCGGACCTCCTCGACGACCGGCACGCTCACCTGGTGGAGCCGTCGTGACGGGCGCTGGGTCCAGGCCGGTTCCGCGCCCGCGCGCTTCGGTGCCAACGGGCTCGTCGAGGGCTCCTCCCGCGAGCAGGGCACGAACACCACTCCCACCGGCCTGTACGACCTGCCGTACGCCTTCGGTGTCGAACCCGCGCCCGAGGAGACGGCCATGCCGTACCGCCGGGTGACGCGGACCTCCTGGTGGTGCCAGGACAACGCCTCCCGCTCCTACAACCGGTGGACCGACCCCCGCCCGGCCGACTGCCGTGCCGCCGAGTCCGAGCACCTGATCTCCTACGGGACGCAGTACGCGTACGCACTCGTCGTCGGCTTCAACTACGCGCGGCCGGTGCGCGGGCGCGGCGCGGGCATCTTCCTGCACGTCGACGGGCGTGGTGCGACGGCCGGCTGCGTGTCCGTGCCCCGGGACGCGATGCGGCGCCTCCTCGACTGGGCCGACCCCGGCCGGCGGCCGCACATCGCCATCGGGACGGACGACGGACCCACCTCGCTCACCGGCTACTGACCCGCTGTCACCCGCCTGTCGGCCGGCTGTCCACCGGCTGTCCGCCCGCTGCTGACCTGCGCGCGGCCCCGCCGGAGAGGTCCGCGCCGTCCTCCGTCACCGCGGGTCCCGGCAGTTCACCGCTCGCACCCCCGGCCGTTGAACACACCGCCGCCCCGGGACGTACCACTGGGCCGAGGGGTCACTCCCCTTCCCAGCGTCCCCCACGGAGGAACCGTGAGCACGATCGCCGGCGGTCGCGCCGCGCGGCGCCAGACGATGCGCCGTATCCGCCCTCGCCGCTCCCCCGCCATCCCGTTGCTGATCGCGGTATGGGCGGGCGCGGCCGGAGTCGTCTGGCTGTGGTGGAGCAACACGCCGTCCATCGCGGACGACAAGAGCCGGATCCTGAACGCGGGCCGGATCACCGGTCTGCTCGCCGGATACCTGATGGCTCTCGTCGTCCTGCAGATGGCCCGGGTACCCGCCCTGGAACGCCGAGTCGGCTCGGACCGGGTGGCCCGCTGGCACGCCATGAGCGGCCGTTACATGCTCTGTCTCGTCCTCGCCCACATCGGACTGACGATGTACGGCTACGCCCTCCAGGCGAACACCGGGGTCGTCGACCAGACCATCGACTCGGTCAAGACCCTGCCCGACATGGGCAAGGCGGCGATCGGCACGGGGCTGCTGCTGTTCATCGGCCTGATCTCCGTCGGCGGACTGCGCAAGCTGATCCCGTACGACACCTGGTACCACATCCACCTGCTCACCTACGCGGCCGTGTACCTGTCGTTCTGGCACCAGCTGTCCACCGGCAACGACTTCGCCGTCGAGCCGACCGCGACCACGGCCTGGTACGCGCTCTACGGGACGGTCACCGCGCTGGTGCTCTGGTACCGGGTGATCGCGCCGATCCGGCTGAACATGCGCCACCGGATGCAGGTCGAGGAGGTCGTCGAGGAGGCGCCCGGCATCGTCTCCGTGCTGATCAGCGGGAAGCGGCTGCACCGGATCGGTGCCGAGCCGGGGCAGTTCTTCCGCTGGCGGTTCCTGGCGCCCGGCATGCGGCTCAGCTCGCACCCGTACTCGCTGTCGGCCGCGCCGCGCCCCGGTCTGCTGAGGATCACCGTCAAGGCGCTCGGCGACCACAGCACCGCGCTCAAGGGCCTGAAGCGGGGCACCCGGGTGTGGGCCGAGGGTCCCTACGGGGCGCTCACCGCCTCCCGGCGCAGCCGCGGAAAGGTGCTGCTGATGGCCGGCGGCGTGGGCATCACCCCGATGCGCGCGCTGTTCGAGACCCTCCCGGCGGCGCGCGGCGACCTCACCCTGCTGTACCGGGCCAACAGCACCCAGGACCTGGCGCTGTGGGACGAGTTGTCGGCCATCGCCGACGAGCGCGGCGCCCGGCTGATGTACGCGGTGAACAGCCCCGACGGGGAGCGCCCCGACATCAACCCGGAGACGCTGCGCCAGAAGCTGCCCGACATCGACGACCACGACGTGTTCCTGTGCGGGCCTCCCGGCTTCGCCCAGGGCGCGTACACCGCACTGCGCGGCGCCGGCGTACCCGCCCGCCGCATCCACCACGAGTCCTTCGAACTCTGAGGAACGGGAGTCCGGACCGATGAAGAAGAACCATCCCCTGCGCCGCGTCGTGCTGGCCGGTGCCGCCACGGTGTCCGGAATCGTCCTGCTGCTGGCGCTCAAGCCGGCCTCGGACCCGGCGTCCGCGTCCGCCGAAGGCGCGCCACAGGGCCGGCAGTCGGTCGCCCCGCAGGGATCCGGCGGAGCCCAGGCCGCCGCCGGCACCCAGGCCCAGATGCTCACCGGTGACGTCGTCAAGACCGAGTACGGCAACGTCCAGGTCCGTGTCACGGTGGCCGGCGGGAAGATCACCTCGGCCGCCGCCCTGCAGTCGCCGAGCGGCGGCCGCTCCACCACGGTCAGCACCGACGCGGTGCCCAAGCTCAACAAGGCCGCCGTCACGGCCGGCAGCGCCGACATCGACGCCGTCTCCGGCGCCACCTACACCAGCGGCGGCTACAAGAAGTCCCTCCAGTCGGCCCTCGACAAGGCGGGTGCGCCCGGCGGCGGTTCGGCCGAGGCGGGCGCCACGGGCGGCGGCAGCGGCTCGGGCAGTGGTTCGGGCAGCGGCTCCGGCGACGCGAGCGGGTCGGGGGCGGGCGCCGCCCAGGCGAAGACCGTCACCGGCAAGGCCGTCACGACCGACTACGGCCCCGTGCAGGTACGGATCACCGTGGCCGGCGGGAAGATCACCAAGGCCGAGGCCGTGCAGTCGCCGAGCGGCGGCCGCAGCAGCCAGGTCACCGGTGACGCGGTGCCCAAGCTGAACAAGGCCGCGGTCGCCGCGGGCACCGCCGACATCGACGCCGTCTCGGGCGCCACCTACACCAGTGGTGGCTACAAGGAGTCCCTGCAGTCGGCCCTGGACCAGGCCGGTGGCTGAACCGGCTGAACCGGCCGGGCCGGCCGAGGCCCCCTCGGCGGTGCGTCACGCGGAGGAGGTGATGGGCACGGTCTTCTCCTTCGACATCCGGGGCGGTGAACCCGAGGCCGTACAAGCCGCGTTGGCACAGGCCGTCGCCCAGCTCCACGCGGTGGACGCGATGTTCAGCACCTACCGCGAGGACAGCCAGATCTCCCGGCTGGCCGACGGCCGGACGACCGTCGACGCGTGCGACCCGCAGGTCGCCGAGGTGCTCGAACTGTGCGCCGAGGCCGAGCGGTTGAGCGACGGCTGGTTCAGTCCGACGTAC
Organism: Streptomyces sp. CWNU-52B; assembly: GCF_047444975.1. Taxonomy (NCBI): domain Bacteria; kingdom Bacillati; phylum Actinomycetota; class Actinomycetes; order Kitasatosporales; family Streptomycetaceae; genus Streptomyces; species Streptomyces sp. CWNU-52B. Next base: position 229,347 of record NZ_JBLFJV010000050.1, read on the forward strand.
GAGGGTGTCATCGACCCGACCGGCATCGTGAAGGGCTGGTCCGTCGAACGCGCGGCGCTGCGGCTCTTCGAGGCCGGGGCGAGCGGGGTGAGCGTGAACGGCGGCGGGGACGTGCAGATGTACGGCGTGCCGGGGCCGCACCGGCCCTGGCGGGTCGGTGTGGCGGACCCGCTGCGTCCGGGTGGTCTCGCCGCCGTGGTCTCCGCGGCGGGTGTCGACCGGCTGGCCGTGGCCACGTCGGGCTCCGCCGAGCGCGGTACGCACATCGTGGACCCGAGCACGGGGCGCTCCGCGGTCACCGACCTGGTCGCGGTGACCGTCGTCGGACCCCGGATCACCTGGGCGGACGCGTGGGCGACGGCGGCGTTCGCGATGGGCTCCCGGCAGGGACTCGCCTGGCTGGAGTCGCTGCCCGGCATCGAGGGGCTGCTGATCACGGCGGGCGACGAGGTCAGATGCACGGGGGGCCTGGCCGGCCTGCTGGGCTGAGCCGGCCTGTTGTGTCGGGTGCGCGTGTGAGTGCGGGTGCGGGTGCGGGTGTGAGTGCGGGTGCGTCGTGGCTGGTCGCGCAGTTCCCCGCGCCCCTGAAAGACGGGGCCGCGCCCGGGGTTTTCAGGGGCGTGGGGAACTGCGCGGCCGGCCCCCGCCGGGGCGCACCCGGCGACGAACGCGGGGCCGTGTCTCAGTGATGGCTCTGGGCCAGCCGCAGCAAGTGGTCCGCCAGGGCCTGCCCGCCCGTCGGGTTCCGGCTGATCAACAGCAACGTGTCGTCCCCCGCGATCGTCCCGAGGATGTCCTGCAACTCGGCCTGGTCGATGGCCGAGGCGAGGAACTGCGCGGCCCCCGGAGGCGTCCGCAGGACCACGAGGTTCGCGGACGCCTCGGCCGAGATCAGCAGCTCCGAGGACAGCCTCCGCATCCGCTCCTCCTTCGCCGACTCCCCCAGCGGAGCACGCGGGGTACGGAAACCCCCCTCGCTCGGCACCGCGTAGATCAGGTCGCCGTCGTTGTTGCGGATCTTCACCGCGTTCAGCTCGTCCAGGTCCCGGGAGAGCGTCGCCTGAGTGACGTTCAGCCCGTCGTCGGCGAGGAGTTTCGCCAACTGGCTCTGGGAGCGCACCGGCTGCCGGTTGAGGATGTCCACGATCCGGCGGTGGCGTGCGGTGCGGGTCTGCGGAACGGCAGGCCCCGCCTGGTCGTGATCCTGCGCCTGACTCATCGTCGTCTCATTCTCCGGTCATTCTCCGGTTCGTCCGTCGCCGTCGGTCACCGCGTCGAGAACACCGGGGAGGGCCCGGAGGAACGTGTCCACCTCGTCCTCGGTGATGTTCAGGGGCGGCATCAGCCGTACGACATCGGGGGCGGGCGCGTTCACCAGGAGGCCGGCGTCCTGAGCCGCCTGTTGTGCGCGGGGTGCGAGCGGCTCGGTGAGCACGATACCCAGGAGGAGGCCGGATCCCCGGACATGGCCGATCAGCGGGTGGCCGAGGGCTTCGATTCCCTCACGCAGCTTCTCCCCCGACCGCTTCACGTTCTCCAGCAGGCCCTCGCTCTCGATCGTGTCGAGGACGGCGAGGCCGGCCGCGCAGGCGACCGGGTTCCCGCCGAACGTCGTGCCGTGGTGACCGGGCTTCAGGAACTGGGCGGCGCGCCCGAAGGCGACGGTCGCGCCGAGCGGCAGGCCGCCGCCGAGGCCCTTCGCCAGCGTGACGACGTCCGGCAGGACGCCTTCGTGGGCCTGGTACTCGAACCAGTGTCCGGTCCGGCCGACGCCGGTCTGCACCTCGTCCAGGACGAGGAGGCTGCCGGTGGCGGCGGTGATGGCGCGGGCCGCCTTCAGATAGCCGGGCGGCGGCACGACCACGCCGTTCTCGCCCTGGATCGGCTCGATGACGACCAGCGCGGTGTCCTCGGTGACGGCGGCGGCCAGCGCCTGCGGGTCCCCGTACGGGACGTGGGTGACGTCGCCGGGCAGCGGCAGGAACGGTTCGCGCTTGCCCGGCTGGCCGGTGAGCGCGAGCGCGCCCATGGTCCGGCCGTGGAAGCCGCCGTCGGTCGCCACCATGTGCGGGCGGCCGGTCAGCCGGCCGATCTTGAAGGCGCCCTCGTTGGCCTCGGCCCCCGAGTTGCAGAAGTAGACACGGCCGTCCCGCCCGAAGAGCTGGAGGAGCCGTTCGGCGAGCGCGACGGGCGGCTCGGCGACGAAGAGGTTGGAGACATGGCCGAGCGACGCGATCTGCCGGCTCACGGCCTCGACGATCGCCGGGTGGGCGTGGCCCAGCGCGTTCACCGCGATCCCGCCGACGAAGTCCAGGTACTGCGTGCCGTCCGCGTCCCACAGTCTGGTGCCCGCGCCGCGGACCAGGGGCAGCCGAGGGGTCCCGTAGTTGTCCATCAGCGCGCCCTGCCAGCGCTGGGTGAGCTTTCCGTTGGCGGTCAGCTCTTCGTCGGCGGTCATGCGTCCCCCTCCGCATCGGGCACGACCATCGTGCCGATGCCTTCGTCGGTGAAGATCTCCAGCAGGATCGAGTGCTGGACCCGGCCGTCGATCACGCGGGCGGTGTTCACGCCGTTGCGCACGGCGTGCAGACAGCCCTGCATCTTCGGCACCATGCCGCTGGCCAGTTCGGGCAGCAGCTTCTCCAGTTGCTTCGCGGTGAGCCGGCTGATGACCTCGTCGGAGTGCGGCCAGTCCTCGTAGAGCCCCTCGACGTCGGTCAGGACCATCAGGGTCTCGGCGCCCAGCGCCGCAGCGAGTGCCGCAGCCGCCGTATCAGCATTGACGTTGTAGACATGCCCCAGATCACCTTCGTCCTGGCTACGGGCGATCGAGGAGACGACCGGGATCCGCCCGTCGGCGAGCAGTGCCTCGATCGCGCCCGTGTCGATCGCGGTGATCTCACCCACCCGCCCGATGTCGACCAGCTCCCCGTCGATCTCGGGCCGGTGCTTCGTGGCGGTGATGGTGTGCGCGTCCTCGCCGGTGAGTCCCACGGCGAGCGGACCGTGCTGGTTGAGCAGCCCGACGAGTTCCCGCTGGACCTGGCCCGCGAGCACCATGCGTACGACGTCCATGGCGTCCTCGGTGGTGACCCGCAGGCCCGCCTTGAACTCGCTGACGATGCCGTGCCGGTCCAGGGCCGCGCTGATCTGCGGGCCGCCGCCGTGCACGACCACGGGCTTGAGGCCTGCCTGGCGCAGGAACACGACGTCCTGGGCGAACGCGGCCTTCAGGTCCTCGTCGATCATGGCGTTGCCGCCGAACTTGATGACGACGGTCTTTCCGTTGTGCCGGGTCAGCCAGGGCAGCGCCTCGATGAGGATCTGGGCCTTGGGCAGCGCGGTGTGCTTCCGCGTGGCGCTCATGACGAGTAGGCGCTGTTCTCGTGCACGTACTCCGCGGTGAGGTCGTTGGTCCAGATCGTGGCGGTGTCGTCGCCGGCCGCGAGGTCGGCGACGATGTGGACCTCCCGGTAGCGCATGTCGACCTGGTCGCGGTCCTCGCCGACCGAGCCGTTCCGGCACACCCAGACGCCGTTGATGGCGACGTTCAGCAGGTCGGGTTCGAAGGCGGCGGACGTCGTGCCGATGGCGGAGAGCACCCGGCCCCAGTTGGGGTCCTCGCCGTGGACGGCGCACTTGAGGAGGTTGTTGCGGGCGATGGAGCGGCCCACCTCGACGGCGTCGTCCTCGCTCGCCGCGTTCACGACCTCGACCTTGATGTCCTTGCCCGCGCCCTCGGCGTCCCGGATCAGCTGCTGTCCGAGGTCGTCGCAGACGGCCCGTACGGCCTCGGCGAACTCCGCGTACGCAGGTGTGATGCCCGAGGCGCCGGAGGCGAGCAGCAGCACGGTGTCGTTCGTCGACATGCAGCCGTCGGAGTCGACCCGGTCGAAGGTGACCCGGGTGGCCGCCCGCAGTGCCTGGTCCAGTGCGGCGCTGTCGACGTCGGCGTCCGTGGTGAGGACGACCAGCATCGTGGCGAGGCCGGGGGCGAGCATGCCCGCGCCCTTGGCCATGCCGCCGACGGTCCAGCCGTCGCCCGTCACGACCGAGGTCTTGTGGACGGTGTCGGTGGTCTTGATGGCGATGGCGGCCTTCTCGCCACCGTGCGGGCCGAGTTGGGCGACGGCCTTGTCGACGCCCGGCAGCAGCTTGTCCATCGGCAGGAGGATGCCGATGAGGCCGGTGGAGCAGACGGCGACCGTGCCCGCGGCGTGACCGCCGGTGTCGTCGGCACCGGCGGTGTCGAGGCCGGCGGCGTTGAGGGACTCGGCCACCTTCTCCGCGGTGGCGTGGGTGTCCTGGAAACCCTTGGGACCCGTACAGGCGTTGGCGCCACCGGAGTTGAGGACGACGGCGGTCAGCTCGCCGCCCTTGAGGACCTGTTCCGACCACAGGACCGGGGCGGCCTTGACGCGGTTGGAGGTGAAGACGCCCGCGGCGGCGAGACGGGGCCCGTGGTTGACCACGAGGGCCAGGTCGGCGCCCCCGCTCTCCTTGATCCCGGCGGCGACACCGGCCGCCGTGAACCCCTGTGCTGCCGTGACACTCACGGTGCGACTCCGATCGTGGAAAGCCCCGTGGTCTCGTCGAGTCCGAGGGCGATGTTCATGCTCTGGACGGCACCGCCCGCGGTGCCCTTGGTGAGGTTGTCGATGGCGCTGATCGCGATGATGCGCCCCGCGGCCTCGTCGTACGCGACCTGCACCTGAACGGCGTTGGAACCGTGGACGGACCCGGTCGCCGGCCACTGCCCCTCCGGCAGCAGGTGCACGAACGGTTCTTCGGCGTAGGCCTTCTCGTAGGCGGCCCGTACGGACTGAGCGGTGACGCCGGGCCGCGCCTTGGCGCTGCACGTGGCGAGGATGCCGCGGGGCATCGGGGCGAGGGTCGGCGTGAAGGAGACGGTGACGGGTCCGCCCGCGGCCGCGCCGAGGTTCTGGATCATCTCGGGGGTGTGCCGGTGGACGCCGCCGACCCCGTACGGGGACATGGACCCCATGACCTCGCTGCCGAGCAGATGCGCCTTGGGGGACTTGCCGGCGCCGGACGTCCCGGACGCGGCGACGACGACCGCCTCGTGCTCCGCGAGGCCGGCCGTGTAGGCGGGGAAGAGCGCCAGTGAGACGGCCGTCGGATAGCAGCCGGGCACGGCGATGCGCTTCGTCCCCTCCAGCGCGGCACGGCCCCCCGGCAGCTCCGGGAGGCCGTAGGGCCAGGTCCCGGCGTGCGCCGAGCCGTAGAACCTCTCCCAGTCGGCCGGGTCCTTCAGCCGGAAGTCGGCGCCCATGTCGACGACCAGGACCTCCGGCCCGAGCCGCTCCGCGACGGCGGCGGACTGCCCGTGGGGCAGGGCCAGGAAGACCACGTCGTGGCCGGCGAGGACCTCGGCCGTGGTCTCCTGGAGCACCCGGTCGGCGAGCGGCAGCAGATGCGGCTGCAGCGCGCCCAGCCGCAGGCCCGCGTTGGAGTTGCCGGTCAGGGCGCCGATCTCGATCCCGGGGTGCGCCAGAAGCAGCCGCAGCAGCTCCCCGCCCGCGTACCCACTCGCTCCGGCCACTGCCGCACGTACCGCCATGGAACCCTCCTCTTGGAAGGCATGACTATACGTTTCGCCGCAGGTTTATGCAATATCGGGCGTCGCGGCCCGGTGGCTCTACCAGGGCACCTGCTGGTCCTGGTGGTTGAGGTACCGCAGACCCGGTTCGCCGCTGTGGCGGTCGATCGTGTCCACCACGCCCGGGACGGACTGGTCGATGGACAGTGGTGCGTCCGGGCCGCCGAGCCCGGTGCGGACGTGTCCGGGGCAGATGAGCAGGAGGGTGTGCGCGGCGTCGGCGTACCGGGCGGCGTAGCTGCGCATCAACTGGTTCAGAGCGGACTTGCTGGCGCGGTAGGTGTCCTGGCCGCCGTTGGTGTTGAGGCTGACGCTGCCCTGCCGCGACGACATGACACCGATGGTCCCGTTCGGCGTGACCAGCGAGCGCAAGGACTCGACCACGCGCATCGGGCTGAGCGCGTTGGTGACCATGACCTCGGTGAACATCTCCTCCGGGACCTCGCCGATCGGAATGTCGCCCCGCGTGACGGCGGCGTTGACGAACAGCAGGTCGAGGGTGCGCTCCGCGAGGCGGTCGCGCAGCGCGGTGATCTGCTCCGGCTTCGTCGTGTCCAGCGACTCGACCGTGACGCCGCCGCCCGACGCCTCGGCCAGCTCGTGCAGACCGGTGCGCCCGCCGCCCCGTACGGTGCCGATGACGTCCCAGCCGCGGCGCGCGTACTCGGCGGCCAGGGCGAGCCCGAGACCGCGGGACGCCCCGACGACGAGAACGGTCCTGGCGCTCACGCCAGCACCGCCGGCTTCAGGACCTCTTCGCACCATTGACGGAAGGTCGTCGGGCTCGCGGTCCGCGGGGTGCGCGGGACGCCGTCGTCGAGGCCGTCGTCCTTGGCGCGCATCATGTCCACGAAGCCTTCGGCGACCGCGTTCCCGATCCCGTGTCCGGTGAGGGCGGCGCGGAAGTCGTCGAGCGACTGCCTCTCGTAGCGGACCGGACGGCCGAGCACGTCGGAGATGACGCGCGCCATGTCGTCGGCCGAGAGGTCCTCGGGGCCCAGCACCGGGACCTCGCCCGCCCCCGTCCACGAGCGGTCGAGCAGCAGCGTCGCGGCGGCTGCGGCGATGTCCCGGGTGGCGGCCGCCGGTGCCTTGCGGTCGGCGGTGACGGTGTCGGTGAACACACCGTGGTCGCGGATCGACGCCACCTGCCGCAGCAGGTTGTCCATGAAGGACGGGTTGGCGAGCGCCCGGTAGGCCACGCCGGTGCTCGCGATGAGGTCGTCCATGGCCAGCGACGCCGTCACGTGCCCGGCGCGGCCGGCGACAGGGGTGCCGCGGCCGAGCGCCGAGACGCCGACGACGTGTGTCACGCCGTGGGCCTTGAACGCCTCGGCGGCGGTGCGGGTGAACCCGGAGTACACCGCGTCCATGCTCGGTGCCCGCGGGTTCGACGGGACGACCCAGAAGACGGCGTCCGCGCCGGCGAAGGCCCGGTCGGCCACCGCGGCGTCGCCGTGCGAGCCGGTGACGACGTCGACGCGGTCGCGGGCCGCGGCGGGAAGCTTCCCCGGGTCGCGCACGATCACGCGCAGCTCTTCCTCGTGAGCGGGAGCCTCGGTGAGCAGGATGTCCAGGAGCCGGCTGCCGATCTGGCCGGTGGGAGTGGTGATGACGATCATGTTTCGAGTCTCGGCGCGGTCCCCCCGCGGCGTCCAATACCCTTCCCGGCGATTGATACCTTGAGGGCATGGATCTGGATCTGCGCAAGCTCCGCTACTTCGTCGCGGTGGCCGACCACCGGCACTTCGGCCGGGCGGCGGAACAGCTCTACATCGCACAGCCCGTTCTCAGCCGTCAGATCAGGGCCTTCGAGCAGGAACTGGAGTGCGCGCTGTTCGTGCGGACCACCCGCAGCGTGGAACTGACCGCCGCCGGGAAGCAGCTCCACGAGGAGGCGCAGGGCGTCCTCGCGGCCGTCGCGGCGGCGGTGCGGCGCGTGCACGACGCCGACCACAGCGTCCAACGGCTCGTGGTCGCCTTCTCCCCCGGACTGCACGTGTCGGACGCGCTCCGGGCCTTCACACTGCGCCACCCCCACGTCGAGACCGACGTCGTCCCGGCGCGCTGGTGGGAGCAGGACGCGCCGCTCCGGGACGGGCGGGCCCAACTGGGCTACCTGCGGCGGCCGTTCGACGACTCGGGGCTGCGCACCGTCCCCATCGGCCACGAACCCCGGGTCGCCTGCATGCCCGCGGCGCACCCGCTGGCGGGCCGTGGCGAGCTGACCTCCGCGGACCTCGCCGACGAGCGGAAGCTCGACACACCAACGCGGCGCACGTCGACACTCGAGGAGAAGTTCGAGCTCATCGCCTCCGGGCACGGCATCGCGCTCGTCCCGCTGAGCCTCGCGCGCTCCTACTCCCGACCCGACCTCGTCCATCTCACCGTCACGGACCTCCCCCTGATCGAGACCTGCCTGGCCGTCCTCGAAGACCGGCGCGAGCCGCTGGTGCGCGACTTCCTGGAGATCGCCACCGCGACGCTGCGGTGCGCCTGAGAGATCAGCGGACGGTCCGCCGATGCTCGGCCGGGGCACGGACGTGGCCCGGCCGGGCCACGGACGGCGGCCGTGCGGTTGACCTTGACACCGTGACAAGGCATTCACTCCTCACCAAGGAGGTGGTTCCGATGACGGCCACAGGACAGGAAACAGCTGCGGTACAGGCTCTTCGGGGACTGGCGGACGACCGTTCGTCCGTGCGGCTGCGGGCCGCTCTGGCCGTCGGTACGACGCCCGACCCGCGCTGCGTCGACCCGCTCGTCGAGCGCTGCGCGACCGAGCCGGACTTCCTCGTCCGCGACATGCTGACCTGGGCGCTCACCCGCCACCCGGTGGCCCTCACGCTCCCCGCGCTGGTCCGCGAACTCCGCTCGGACCGTGCGCGGGCCCGGAGTCAGGCGCTGCACACCCTGTCCAAGCTCGGTGACCGCCAGGCGTGGCCGGCCATCACACCGGCGCTGCTGTCCGACGCCGACGACGAGGTGGCGCGCACCGCCTGGCGGGCCGCGGTCGTGCTCGTACCGGAAGGCGAGGAGTCCGCCCTGGCCTCCGCACTGGCGACGCAGCTCGGGCGCGGTGCGCGGGAGACCCAGTTGAGTCTGAGCCGGGCGCTGGTCGCGCTGGGGGACGTGGCGGTGCCCGCTCTGCGTACGGCTACGACGGCCCCTGACGAGCGGGTACGCGCACACGCGCTCGCCACACAGCGGCTGCTGCGCGAGCCGGACACCGGGTTCGAGTTCGCGATCGAGGAGGCCAAGCGCGTCGTGGCCCTCGGCGGGCACGGTGAACAGTGACCAGAGGGACGAGAAGAGGGACGGCAAGGCGTGTTGATCGGTGAGGTGGCGCGGCGGTCCGGGGTCAGCGCCCGCATGCTCCGGCACTACGAGTCGCTCGGCCTGGTCCGGCCCTCGGGCCGTACCGGCTCCGGTTATCGGGAGTACTCCGGCGACGACATCCGGCGGATCTTCCACATCGAGAGCCTGCGGTCGCTGGGACTGTCGCTGCGGGAGATCGGGCGCGCGCTCGACGACCCCGGCTTCACGCCTTCGGCACTCGTCGGCGACCTCGTCCGTCGGACACGCGAACGCATCGCGGCCGAGAGCGAGTTGCTCACCCGGCTCACCCGCATCGACGCGGCGGAACCCGCCGGCTGGGAGGACGTCCTCCAGGTCGTCCCGCTCCTCCAGGCGCTGGGGTCGAAGAGCGCCGACGCCCGCCAGCGCGCGGCCCTGGCCTCGGCCGACGCCGTGCCGGTGCCGGTGGAGGCCCTGGTCGAGGTGGCGCTCGGCGAGAGCGACCCGAACGTCGCCGGGGCCCTTCGGTGGGCACTGGCGCGTTCGGGCGACGGCGGCTGCGCACTGCTGGCGGAGGCCCTCGGCTCACCGGTGGCCGCGGTGCGCAGGCGCGCCGTCCAAGCCCTCGCCGAACTGCCCGAGGATCCCGGCTCTCCGGACGCTCCCGGATCTCCCGGATCTCCCGGATCTCCCGACAATCCTGACAACCGCGACAAACGCGACAACCGCGACGGTGGGCCCACCGCGCGGCTGCGCGACGCCCTCGCGCACCCCGACACCGTGGTCCGCGGGTACGCGGCGCTGGCGCTCGGGGCACGCGGCGCGGCCGAGGCGGTCCCGACCCTCATCGACCTGATCGTGGAGGGGCGCAACGACACCGACGCGGCCGACGCGCTGAGCGTGCTGGCGGTCGACACCGCGACGGCGGACCGGATCGCGGCCGGGCTGGTCGACCGCCTCGCCCACGACACCACCGGGGCGCCCGCCCGCGGCCGGCTGACCCAGTCACTGGCGGCCGTCCCGGGGCCGACGGCGTCGCGTGCCCTCCTGGAGCTGTCGCACGACGAGGACCGAGCCGTCGCACTGACGGCGACGTACCTTCTCCGGCTGCGCGCCGCACAGTGACGGTGGCCCGGCCCGGCTACCGCCGTCCGACGCGCAGGAACGTCACCGAGTTCGCCGGGAAGGTGTACGTGAACTTCTTCGCGACCCCCGAGAAGGTGGACGTGACGGGCGCGACGGCCGTGTCCGTCTCGGTGTTCACCGCGTCGGGGGCCGCGCTGAGCGTGGTCACGGCGGCGTTCGGGCGGACCTTCGCGCCGCCGAGGTCGATCGCCGTACGGGCCTCCGCGGCCTGGGCGTTGACGACCTTGACGATCAGATCGCCGGTCCTCGCGTCCTCGGTCACGACCTGCCGGAACGGCTCGGCGGGCTTGTCGTCGGTGAACCCGCCCCACTCCTGTCCGTCGAGGTGGAGGGTCACCTGCCGGCCGCGCACCTTGATGTCGATGTCGTAGGTGCGGCCCGTCTCGATCGACCCGGCCTTGGAGATCAGCGTCGACTTGCCGCCGTCCACGGCCTGTTCGACGGCGGACCGGGTGTTGTTCCAGCCGCCCAGGTTCCACCAGTAGTAATTGCCGGTGTCCTTGACGCCGAACGCGACGAGGAAGCCCTCCTTGCCGGACTTCTTGGTGGTCTTCACCCGCACGTCGTAGTCGTGCCAGGCCGGGTCGCCCGCCGACACCATGGTGTTCTCGGCGGCCTCGTCGCTCTGCACGTACTGCCCGTCCTGGACGCTCCAGCTGCCGCCGCCCGTGTGGGTCCACCGCGCCGCGTCACCGGAGAAGTCGTCGGTGAGCAGCGGCGTGCCGTCCGCGCCGGTCACCGACACGTCGTCGTACGCGGCGCTCGTCGCCCAGGTCGACAGGCCGACCGCGCCCGTGATGGGCCCGCTCAGCGACGGGGTGGCGGTCGCGCTCGACGGTACGACGCGGTCGCCGACGTTGCGCATGAAGAGCTTCTGGACCTCGTAGTTGGCGGAGTTCCAGGAGGCGTGGTTGTTGAACCAGATGAGGTCGGGACGCCACTGCACGTAGTCCTCGTTGGCGAGCAGCGGGGCGTACGAGGCGAGCTTCACGATGTCCGCGTTGCGTTCGAGGCCGGTCATGAACGCGGCTTCGGAGAGGGCGTTCTTGAAGGTGTTGCCCTGTGAGGCGTACTCGCCGAGGAAGACCTTCGGGCCGTTCCTGTCGTAGGTGTCGTAGCGGTCGTTGTTCTGCAGGAACCACTGCGTGCTGTTGTAATAATGCTCGTCCACCATGGCCACGTTCGCCTCGCGGTTGAGCTGCCAGGCCGTGTCGAACGTCGAACCGGCGTCGTCCGGGCCGGAGTTGGAGATGACGGTGACGTCCGGGTACACCGCCTCGACGGCCGTACGGAACCGGGTGAAGCGCTCGAAGAACTCGGTCGGCAGGTTCTCCTCGTTGCCGACGGCGAGGTGGGTGAGGTGGAAGGGCTTCGGGTGCCCCATCCTGGCCCGCTTCGCTCCCCACTCGCTGGTCACCGCGCCGTTGGCGAACTCGACGAGGTCCAGGGTGTCCTGGATGTGGCGCTTCAGGAGCACCTCGTCGTCGACGGCCTGGTTCTGGCCGCAGCCGGTGACCAGGGCGGGCACCACGGGCAGCGGCATGGCACCGATGTCCTCGGAGAACTGGAAGTACTCGTAGTAGCCGAGGCCGTAACTCTGGTTGTAGCCCCAGAAGTTGGCGTTCGTCGGGCGCTGCTCGACCGGGCCGACGGTGTCCTTCCACTGGTAGGCGCGCTTGCGCTCCCAGCCGGACGCCTCGTCGTACCCCTCCATGCTGCCGGTGTTGACGAGGCAGCCGCCCGGGAAGCGGACGAAGGCGGGGTCCAGGGCGGCGATCCTCCGGGCGAGGTCCTCGCGCAGCCCGTGACCCTTGTACGTGTCGTGCGGGACGAGCGAGACCATGTCGAGCGCGGCCGGGGCGTCCGCGGCCACCGTGAGGCGGCCGGTGGCGCTGGTGCGGGTCGCGGTGAGGCGTGCCGTGTACTTGGCCCAGCCGCCGTGTGCGCCGACGCGCCTGGCCGCGGCCAGTTCGCCGGCGGCGTCCGCCAGAGTCACCGTGAGGGCGGACGTGCCCTCGGCGCGGGCCCACACCGAGAAGTCGTAGACCTTGCCCTCCCGCACCGGGATACCGGTGTTGTAGCCGGAGTTGGTGACGGACGAGCCGCCGTCCAGGGCGAGGTAGGTGCGGTTGCGGGGGTCGAGCCGGCCGTCGTCGTCCGCGGTGGTCGCGGTGCCGGTGGCGGCCCAGGAGGTGAGGGGGGTGTACGCCAGGTTGTCGGCGGTCGAGTACTCGAACGACCGGTTCTGCACCAGCTCGGCGTACAGGCCGCCGTCCGCGGCCCGGTTGATGTCCTCGAAGAAGACCCCGTACATCGTGTCGTCGATCTTCGCGCCCGAGGCCCTCGGGTCGACGGTGATCGCGTAGTCGGCGGCATCCTCGGCGACCGCGGTCGGCGGGGCCGGAACCAGGAAGGAGGCGGCCAGCAGGGTGGCGGCCGTGAGGGACAGTCTCCAGCGAGTACGGGTACGGGCATGCGACATGGATCCTCCGCGGCTCTGAGAGGGGTGCGACATGTTCGAGATACCGGACGCTGATCAGAACTTCGAACGGCAAGATAGGGGCAAGGTAGGCAGGAGGCAGGAGGGCGTCAATGGGTTGGACAGGAGAGGCCGCGGTGACGGAGGGGATGGCCGAATTCCGGCCGGTGGACGATGTGCTGGCGTACCTCGCCGGGAGCTGGCACGTGGAGCGCTCGGTGCGGGATCTCGCGAGCGGGGCGACCGGGACCTTCACCGGGACGACGGTGTTCGAGCGGCTGGACGGCGACGGCGACAGCCCCGACTCCGACTCCGGCCCCAGCTCCGTCTCCGGGCTGCTCCACCACGAGTCCGGCACCTTCGTGTGGCAGGGCGTGGCCCGGCCCGCCGAGCGCACCCTGCGGTTCCTGCCGGGCGACGAGGCCGGGCGGGCCGACGTACGGTTCGCCGACGGACGCCCCTTCCACGACCTGGACCTGACCTCCGGGCGGTACGTCGCGGACCATCCGTGCTCGGCGGACCTCTACCGGGGCGAGTTCACCGTCCAGGACGCGGACCGCTGGCGGACGGTGTGGCGGGTACGCGGCCCCGCCAAGGACCTGGTCCTCACCACGGACTACCTACGGTCGCGCTGACGGACTACATGCGGTCGTACTGAGGGTCGAACCGGAGGTTCCAGCGGCCGGCCCGCCCGGTGAGCGTGGCCGTCGACAACGGGCGGACGTCGAAGTTCCAGTACGTCGACGGGTGCGCCTTCAGGGCGTAGACGAGCGCGGCGCGCACGACCGCCGGTTCCACCACGGCCACGATCCGGCCGCCGTCGTCGGCGGGGCGGGTGTCGAGCCAGCCGCCCACCCGCTGGATGAACTCCACCAGCGGCTCTCCGCCGTGCGCCGCGGAGTACGGGTCGGCGAGCCAGGCGTCCACCGCCTCGGGTTCACGGGCCATCGCCTCGCCGAGCGTCAGACCGCGCCAGCGGCCCATGTCGCAGTCCCGCAGGGCCGGCTGGACCAGCGGCGTCAGCCCCAGCCCGTCTCCGGTGGCCCGGCTGCGCGGCGTCGGCGAGCAGTACCGCAGTTCGGCCGCCGCCAACGGCAGCAGGACGTGGACGACACGCTGCACCTCGCCCCAGCCCGCCTGGTCCAGCGGCCGGTCGTCGTCGAAGCGCTCGGCGAGCAACGAGGAACCGCGGGCGGCGGCGATCAGCGTGACCCGAACATGCATGCGGCGATGGTGAGCGCCGAAGGTGACCAGGTCAAGGGGTGATCGACGGCGCTCACCGAATACTCACGGACACAAGGTCATTCGAGGCCCAGTGCCATCCACCGTTCCGGCTGTGCGAGCGGCCTGAACCCCAGCTTCTCGTACACCCCGTGCGCGTCCTCCGTGGCGAGCAGCACCCGCCGCAGTCCCAGCGGCCTGAGGTGGTCGCACACCGCGGCGACCAGCGCGGTGCCGAGCCCCTCGCCCCGCGCGGAGGGGTCCACGTACACGTCGCACAGCCACGCGAAGGTCGCCCCGTCGGTCACCACGCGCGCGTACGCCCGCTGGCCGCCCGACACCGTCTCGTACACCCCGAAGTTGAGCGATCCGGCCATCGCGCTCTCGTGCCGCGCGCGCGGCCGCCCCATCGCCCAGTACGCGTCGGTGGCGAGCCAGTGGTGGACCCGGTCGACGTCGATACGCGCGGGGTCGGCGGAGATCTCGTAACCCTCGGGGAGTTCGTAGCTCTCGGGGAGCTCATGGCCCTCGGGCAGGCCCGGTATGTCGTTCATGGCGGGAGATTCGCAGGTCATGTCCCCGCTGTCGAACCGATTTCCGCGCAGGCCGCACGCAGCCGCCGGACGCCCTCGGTGATCTCCGCGATGCTCGCGACCGCCGCGAAGCTCAGCCGCAGATGGGCGGCCGGGGGCTCGGCGCTGAAGTACGGGCGGCCCGGGGTGACGGCCACGCCCGCGCGCAGGGCGGCGGCGAGGAGGGCCTGCTCGTCCGTGCCGTCGGGCAGCCGCAGCCACAGGTGGTAGCCGCCGGACGGGATGTGCGGCAGGGACAGTTCGGGCAGTCGCAGCCGCAGCGCGGCGGCCATCGCGTCGCGCCGGCCGCGCAGCTCGGCCGAGACGGCGCGCAGGTGGCGGGGCCAGGCGGGCGAGCCGACGAGTTCCAGGGCCGCCTCCTGGAGGGGGCGCGGTACGAAGAAGGTGTCGACGATCTGGATCGCCCGCAGCCGTTCCAGCACGGGCCCGCGGGCGGCGAGCGCGCTCACCCGGAAGCTCGGTGAGGTCGCCTTGGTCAGCGAGCAGACGTGCACGACGACTCCGTCGGGGTCGTCCGAGGCGAGCGGACGCGGCAGCGGCCCCGCGTCCTCGTGCACGAGCCGGCGCACGAAGTCGTCCTCGACGACGAACGCGCCGGCCTCCCGGGCGATCCGCAGCACCTCGCCCCGCCGCTGAGGAGCGAGCACCGCGCCGGTCGGGTTCTGGAACAGCGGCTGGCAGACGAAGACCCGGGCGCCGGTGGCCCGGAAGGCGTCGGCGAGCAGCTCCGGCTTCACCCCGTCCCGGTCCACGGGCACGGGTACGGGCCGTTGTCCGCCCGCACGGGCGATGGCGAGCATGCCGGGGTACGTGGGCGACTCGACGAGGACCGGGGCGCCGGGCGGGGCGAGTGCGCGCAGCGCGGTGGTCAGCGCGGACTGGCCGCCGGCCGTGATCAGCACCTCGGCGGCGGTGATGGCGCCGCCGATGCCCCGGGCGAACCACTCGCGCAGCTCCGGCAGCCCGTCCACCGGCGGGCGCGCCCAGGCCCCCGGGCGGCGGCCGGCCCGGGAGAGCGCCGCGGCCATCGCCCGTTCCGGCTGGAGCGCGGGGTGCAGATAGCCGCCGTTGAACTCGATGACGCCGGGCGGTGGCGCGGCCAGCGAGACGAGCACCCCCGAGGCGTCCACCGTGCGCGGTACGAGGTCGGACACGGCGTCGGCGCTGAGCGCGACCTCCTGCCACGCGGTGTCCCCGACGGCGGGCCCGGCCTCGCGCGGCCCGGCCCGGAACGCCCCCGCGCCGGGCCTGGTCACCACGAGCCCCTCCGCGGAGAGCTGGGCCAGCGCCCGGGACACGGTCACCGGGCTCACCCGGAACCGCTCGACGAGTGCCCGGCTGGACGGCAGCTTTCCACCATGGGAGTAGCGGTCCAGCTCCTCCCTCAGCCGACTGGCCAGATCACCGACGCTGCTACGCTCTTGCATGAGAGCAGACAATAGCGCTACCGCACGCACCGCGATAGCGGTCCCCGCCGAGCCGATGGCCGCCCAGCCGGGCCCCAGGTCCGGCACCCTCCTCGCCGCGCTCGGTGTCGTCGCCTTCTCGCTCACCTTTCCCGCCACCGCGTGGGGACTGGAGGGCTTCGGCCCCTGGTCGCTCGTGGCGGTGCGGAGCGTCCTGGCCGCGCTCGTCGCGGGCGGCTGCCTGCTGGCCCTGCGCGTCCCGCTCCCCGACCGCCGGCACCGGGCGGGGCTGGCCGTCGTCGGCGCCGGGGTCGTGCTCGGGTTCCCGATGCTCACCACCCTGGCCCTGGAGACGTCGACCACCGCGCACGCCGCGGTCGTCGTCGGTCTGCTCCCCCTGACGACCGCCCTGTTCTCGGCGCTGCGCGTCGGCACCCGCCCCTCCCGCACCTTCTGGGTCGCGGCGTCCGCGGGCGCCGTCGTGGTGATCGCGTTCACCGTGCAGCAGAGCGGCGGCTCCCTGAGCAGCGCGGACGCCTATCTCTTCGGAGCGCTCCTGGTCTGCGCGGCGGGCTACACGGAGGGCGGCCGGCTGGCCCGGGTGATGCCGGGCTGGCAGGTCATCGGCTGGACGCTGGTCCTGTGCCTGCCGCTCACGGCTCCGGTGGCCGCGATCGCGCTGTCGCAGGAGCCCGTGCGGCTGACGGCGCACAGCGTGGCCGGGCTGTTGTGGGTCGCGGCCGGCTCGCAGTTCCTCGGCCTGGTCGTCTGGTACCGCGGCATGGCCGCGATCGGCATCCCGAAGGCCAGCCAGTTGCAGCTGGCGCAGCCGCTGCTGACCCTGGTGTGGTCGGTGCTGCTGCTGGGTGAACACCTCACCCCGGCCGCCCCGCTGACGGCCGCCGCCGTGCTCGTCTGCATCGCCGTCACCCAACGGGCACGGGGCTGAGCGGCGCCCCCGGGCCGGTCCCAACTCGCGCTACGCGCCGTAGACTTGCGGTCACGAATCGCCACTCCCGTGCGGACCGAGGAGGCCCTACAGATGCAGGCAACCGTAGGCGACCAGCTGCTGGTGCACGGCAGGATCGTCGGGCAGCACGACCGGGTCGCGGAAGTCATCGAGGTACTCGGACAGCAGGGGAACCCCCCTTACCGGGTCCGCTTCGAGGACGGTCACGAGACCTTGATGTCGCCGGGCCCCGACTGCGTGGTCCAACGCCGCGAGGACACTCCCGGATAGCCGGGCGCGGGACGTCCCCGGCGAGGCTCAGCGGGTGGGCTTCGCCGGCCGCTGGTAGTGGTCGGCGACCACCCGGGCCATGGCCCCGATCTTGTCCTCCCCCACCTCCTTGGCCGAGAAGAACACATGCCCCTGCACCTCCGGGTGCTTCTTGGCGAGGGTGAGGTGCCGGGACAGTTCGGCCGGGTCCCGCCAGGCCGCGGGCTGCGCCGGGTCACCGGCCTTGTAGAGCGCCTCGCCCACGTACAGCACGGTTCCGCTGCCCCGCGCGACCTTCGCCCACCAGGGGACGAGCGTGGCGTAGTCGGCGGCGGCGAAGCCGATGTTCCAGTACACCTGCGGGCAGATGTAGTCGATCCAGTTCTCCCGGACCCATTTCCTGGTGTCCGCGTGGAGATCGTCGTACGTCTGCACGCCGGCCCGGGTGTCCGAGCCCAGCGGGTCGGTGGCGGCGTTGCGCCACACCCCGAAGGGGCTGATCCCGAACTTCGTACCGGGCCGCACCTTCTTGATCCGGGCGGCCGTCTCCCGCACCAGCCGGTCGATGTTGGCGCGCCGCCACGCCGCCCGGTCGGAGTAGTCGCCGCCGTGCGCGGCGTACGCGGCGTCGTCGTCGAAGACCTGGCCCGCGACCGGATACGGGTAGAAGTAGTCGTCCCAGTGCACGGCGTCGACGGCGTACTTCTTCACCGCGTCGAGCATCGCGTCCTGGACGAAGGCGCGGACCGCCGGCAGACCGGGGTTGTAGTAGAGCTTCCCGCCGTAGGGCACGACCCAGTCGGGGTGCCGACGGGCCGGGTGCGAGGCCACGAGCTTCGTCGGGTCCGTGTGATTGGCGACACGGTACGGGTTGAACCAGGCGTGCAGTTCGAGCCCCCGCGCGTGGGCCTCCTTCACGGCCGTGCCCAGCGGGTCCCAGCCGGGATCCTCGCCCTGCACCCCGGTGAGGCACTGCGCCCAGGGCTCATGGGGCGAGGGCCACAGGGCGTCGGCGGTGGGGCGCACCTGGAAGATCACGGCGGTCAGCCGGCGCTCCACCGCCCGGTCGAGGTGCGCGAGCAGTTCGGCGCGCTGCCGGGCCACGGTGAGGCCGGGCTTCGAGGGCCAGTCCCGGTTCGCCACGGTCGCCACCCACATGCCGCGCAGCTCACCGGCGGGAGCACGACGCCCCGGGTTACGGGAGTCCCCGCCCCCGGAGCCGCCGGAGCCTTCCGACAGCTCGGCCGCGACGGCCAGCCCCGCCGTGACCAGTCCCGACAGCCCGACCGCCGCTGTCGCCGCGAATCCCCGTCGTGACATACGCCTCATGCCGCACACCCCAGAAACAGTGGGTCCGCCTGGTCACGGACCGTCCACCTGGCACAGCATGCCCGACCCGGCCCGTCGTACGTGGACAGATCCGGAGTAACGTGCGTGTCGGCTACAGGTACCGGGCACCGGATACGCACCGGCCCCATGACAGTGAGAGCGAAAGGGACGATGTGAC
The DNA here is from genome assembly GCF_047444975.1 of Streptomyces sp. CWNU-52B. Lineage (NCBI taxonomy): Bacteria > Bacillati > Actinomycetota > Actinomycetes > Kitasatosporales > Streptomycetaceae > Streptomyces > Streptomyces sp. CWNU-52B. The sequence goes on from NZ_JBLFJV010000050.1 coordinate 247,835, forward strand.
CGACATCGAACGCGTCGGAGTGGTGGGCTGCGGCCAGATGGGAGCGGGCATCGCCGAGGTGTGCGCCCGCGCCGGCCTGGATGTGAAGGTGGCCGAGACCACTGGTGAGGCGTTGGAGATCGGCCGGACCCGGCTCCACAACTCGCTCTCCAAGGCGGCCGAGCGCGGCAAGATCTCCGAGGAGGAGCGGGACGCCACCCTGGGCCGGCTCTCCTTCACCACCGACCTCGGGGAGTTCTCCGACCGCGATCTGGTGATCGAGGCGGTCGTCGAGAACGAGCAGGTCAAGACGGAGATCTTCCAGGTGCTCGACCAGGTGGTGACCCGGCAGGACGCGATCCTCGCCTCCAACACCTCCTCCATCCCGCTGGTGCGGCTCGCCGTCGCCACCTCGCGCCCCGACCAGGTCATCGGGATCCACTTCTTCAACCCGGCCCCGGTGCAGCAGCTCGTCGAGCTGATCCCGGCGCTCACCACCTCCGAGGGCACCATCAGCCGGGCGCAGTCCCTGGTGGAGAAGATCCTCGGCAAGCACGCCATCCGCGCCCAGGACCGCTCGGGCTTCGTGGTGAACGCGCTGCTGATCCCCTATCTCCTCTCCGCGATCCGGATGTTCGAGTCCGGCATGGCGAGCCGCGAGGACATCGACAACGGCATGGAGCTGGGCTGCGCCCACCCGATGGGCCCGCTGAAGCTCTCCGACCTGATCGGCCTGGACACCGTGGCCTCGGTCGCGTACTCGATGTACGAAGAATATAAAGAGCCGCTGTACGCGGCCCCGCCGCTGCTCCAGCGGATGGTGGACGCGGGGCGGCTGGGCCGGAAGTCCGGCTCGGGCTTCTACACGTACGCCTGAGCGCTCCGCTGAATCGCCGAGCACGGTCACGTTCCGTGCAAGCTCAGGCTGTCGCGGGCCCGGCTCTCTTCCGAGGGCCGGGCCCGCCGCATTCACACACCGTGTGCGCCCCGGGCTCGCATATGCCCCTCGCACACTCTCCCCACACGCCCACCTGGCGAGTTGACTTTCCGTGCACATGTAAGAGATGTGACGACTACGGAAAGGAACCGACACGTGACCGCCGACCCGGAGCGTCCCGTGGTCCATGGAGAAGTCGCAGAGTTACGCCGTCGCCTCGATGTGGCACATGCCCGCGTCGAAGGTGGGCTGACTCTGCTCAGTCACCGCGCCGAACAGAACGCGAAGGAGCTCGACGACCTGAGCACTCGGATCGTCGCGCTGGAGCACACCCGCTGGCCGCTGCGAGCGGTCGCGGTCGTCACGGCCGTAGGCGCGCTGGTCGTGGCGGTCTGGCAGGCTCTGGGCCACTGAGCCCATGGACGCGGTGGGGGACATCAGGGCAACGCGTCCTGCCCGAGCCTCAGATGGTGCAGGAGGAGCAGCGCGGCTGCCATATTGGCGGCCGGAACCTCGCCGCGGGCGACCATGTCGGGTACGAGCTTGAGTGGAACCCACTCCCGGCGGTCCGACTCGAAGTCGTCCACAGGGTGTCCGATGTACGCGCCTTCGTCGGCCCAGTAGATGTGGTGCCTGGCGTCGGAGAGCCCGTTCGAGGGCTCGACGCTCATCAGATGGCGTAGGGGTCCCGGTCGCCAGCCGGTCTCCTCCTCCAGTTCGCGGGCCGCGGCGACGGCGATGTCCTCGCCGTCCTCGACGACGCCGGCGGGGAGCTCCCACCCCCAGCTGTCGGTGATGAAGCGGTGCCGCCACAGCAGGAGCACCTCGTTCCCCCCATTCACGACAGTGGCCACGGCCACGGGCCGCAGCCTGATTAAGTAGTGATCGAGATGCCGTCCGTCCGGCAGCTCGACATCCGCAAGATTGACGCTGAACCAGCGGTTTGAGTACACATTTTGTTCGCTCTGTTTCGTCCACTGCACGGTTCTGCCACCTTCCGCCGAGTAGATGGCAATATCGCAGCAGGCGTCTCCGCACAGCAGGCGCGCGGTGGGCCGCTCCCGGCGCAGCGGCGGGCGCAGAGTTGCCCCGCCCGGGAGCTACGGCGTACCCCCGGGGGCGGTCGGGGCATCGTGGGGCGCGGCGGCTCTCAGTCCTCGGTTCCTGGAGCCGGCCTCGGTTCGTGGTGCGGTCCTCGGTTCCTAGAGCGGCACGCGCAGGGCTCCGTCGATGAGTTCGGCCGCCTCGGTGGTGCCGGCGCAGCCGTTGGCGACCAGGTGCTCGCGTACCGCTCTCAGTCTGTCGCGCATCCGCTGGGACTCCATTCCCCGTGCCCGCTCCGCCATTTCGACGGCGGTGACCACCGCTCTGTCGGCGTTCCCCTGCCGTAGCTCGATCTGGCTCAGCATGGCGAGCCGGTGCACCCTGCCCCGGTCGTGCGCCGGATTGTCCACGGCGGCCGCGGCGTGCTCCCGCGCGGCGGTCAGGTCGCCGAGGCTCAACAACGCCTCCGCCACCTGGACGTTGACCAGGCCCGGCTGGACATAGCCGGTCTCGTCGGGTTCGTATCCGCGCCGGATACGGTCGGCGGCCTGCTCGGCACGCCGGATGCAGGACAGCGCGCTGCTGCCGTCACCGAGGTGTGCGTACGCCTTGGCCTGCATCGCGTAGAGGTCCGACGCGAGCGCCGGAGTGATGTGGCGCCCCGCGGCGCGCAGCGCGGCCTCGGCGAAGGCCACCGCCTGCCGGTTCTCGCGCATGAACAGCGCCTGGTTGACGAGCAGCGCGATGATGTAGGCGCCGAGTCCCCTGTCCCCGCTGGCCTTCGCGAGCCTGAGCGCCTGATGGAAGTAGCGCTGGGCGAGTCCGTGCGCGTCGGAGTCGTACGCGCAGATGCCGGCGATCGCCACCAGGCCGCCGGTGGCGCGGTGCAGCTGACGGCCCGTGGCGTCGGGGTAACTGCCTCTGAGCAGCGGCGCGGTCTCGGAGTTGAGGAATCCGACGATGCGGGTACGGGTCGCGACGCCGCCCGCCTTGCGGTACATCTGCTCGTAGTGCGCGCGGGCGGCGCGCAGCATCTCGATGTCCGACATGCTCACGCGGTGCCGTCCGCCGCGTGACACGTCCACGTCCTCCGGCGGGTTCTCCCACTCCCACACGGGCATCACGGCGGGTGTGCCGGTGACTGCGGGGGCGCCGAGGATGTGCGGGCGCTGCTGTTCGTCGGAGCGCCACAACGCGGTGGCCCGCTCGACGAAGCCGGAGAGCGACGTGCTGTGCGGGGCGGCCGGTTCGCCGGGCACGCCGAGGCCGATGTCGTCGAGCGTGACGGGCCGTTGGAGCCGTGCGGCGAGGACCTCGCAGATCAGGTCGGGCACCTGGCCGCGCGGCCGCTGGCCCTTCAACCACCGTGCCACGGCGGTGTGTTCGTACCGGAGCGCGAGACCGCGTGCCCGCCCCGCCTGGTTCACATGAGCTGCGAGTCCCGCGTGCGAGATTCCGGCCTCGTCGAGGATCGCGTCGAGCAGAGTGTTGGGCTGCATGAGATGCCATCCGGTGGCTCGGTGCCGACGGTGCTGTTCAACGTAGCGCCTCTCCCTTCACACGGGGTGTGAACGGAGTGCGCGAATCCGGGGCGTACGCGCGCTGTTGCGCAGAGTGGTGAACCGGTTGACTGAAATGCCTCGCAAGAGGCCGGCCGGGCCGCCGGCTCCCCCTCGTACAGTGCGGCGACCCGGAGCCATGCCGTCCGCCCAGCCGCCTGCCCGACACTCCGTGGCCGGGCGGACGGCTCCGTTCCACGGGTTCGCTCCGCTTGGTTGTGCCGGGTGGCTTGCTCGGTGTTCTTGGGTGCGGGTGGTTGGTGGCTGGTCGCGCAGTTCCCCGCGCCCCTACGGGGCGCTGTGGTGGGCCTGGGTGCGGCTCCGCGGCTCTACGGGGCGCTGTGGTGGGCCTGGGTGCGGCTCCGCGGTCCTACGGGGCGCTGTGGTGGGCCATCGGTTCGTCCTGCGGTAAGGGTGTACGGGCTCGGTCGTTGTGCAGGACCAGGAGGGCCACGTCGTCGGTCGGGGGGCCGTTCGTGTGGCTCAGGAGCCGGGCGAAGACGGCGCCGAGTACGGCCTGGGCCGAGGTCGGACGGGTGCGGGCCGCCTCGGAGAGCGCGGTGGCCAGGGGGAAGAACCGGCCGGCGCGGTCGCGGGCGTCCTCGACTCCGTCCGTGTGCAGGAACAGCGCCTCCCCCGGCATCAGACGCCCGCAGTGGACGACGGGCGGTTCGGCGGGGAGCGGGAAGAGTCCGAGCGGCGGCAGGGGGTCACCGAACCCGAGGTGCTCCACGCGACCGCGCACACCGGCCGGACCCGCGTCTGCGCGCAGCAGGAACGGCCAGGGGTGACCGCAGTTCAGGGCGCGCATCTCGCCGTCACGGCCGATCTCCAGAAGCAGTACGGTGACGAACTCCTCGGCGACCGTGCTGTCGGAGGTGAGCCCGGACGACGGATGCTCGGCCTTCGCGCGCTCCCTGAGATGCCGGCCCATGGCGCGCTCCAGCTTGCGCAGCACGCCGACGAGTTCGGGCTCGTCGTGGACGGCCTCGCGGAAGCTGCCGAGCACGGCGGCGACGGTCCCGATGGCGGCCAGCCCGTGTCCGCGGACGTCGCCCATCACGACCCGCACGCCGTGTTCGGTACCGATCACCTCGTACAGGTCGCCGCCGACGCTGGCCCCGCGGTCGGCCGAGAGCTGGGCGGCCGCCACGTCCAGCCCTTCGATGCGCGGCGGCAGCGGACGCAGGAGGACCCCCTGGGCGGCCCCGGCGACCCTGCGGATCTGCCGCAGTTCCTTCAGCAGCCCCCGTCTGACGTGCAGGATCAGCCCCGTGCCGACGGTGAAGAACACGGCGCAGGTGACGATGCGCGCACCGAGCCCGTTCTGCTGGGCGAGCGGACAGGCCAGCTTGTACGTGATCGCGACCGCGCCCCACGCCGTGGGCAGTCCCAACGCGAGGACGCGGCGCAGTCGTCGGCGGCGGGCGGGCGCCGGTGTCCGGGTGACGGTTCTCCGCCATGGTGTCCGTTGGTCCACCCCGGGCCGCCCGGCCCGACGGGGCGCCCAAGCCTTGGTACGAATCATGCCGATGGCCCCCCTAGGCCCTGTTCAGCGCAGGCACCGGCCTCTTCGGCCGGATCGATTCTTTCGACCCCACACCCCCAACCGCCCCGAATCCCCCACACTTGTCACCCAAAAGAGTGAACCCCCCACAAACGCCACAAAGGGCGCCTCCACAAGGAAGACGCCCTGAGGGACGCGCCCCCGAAGGGGCGGAGCCGACCGCCCGGCCGGCCCCGGAGTCAACTACGCAAGGACGCACCCGTCCGCTCGCCCGCCAGGGCGACCGCCGAGTCCCGCGCGGCGGATGCCTCGTCCACGGTCAACGTCCGGTCCTGCGCGCGGAAGCGCAGCGCGTACGCAAGCGACTTCCGTCCCTCTCCCAGCTGCTCGCCCTCGTACACGTCGAACAGCCGGATGGACTCCAGGAGTTCACCCGCGCCGTCGCGCAGCGCCGCCTCGACGTCGGCCGCCGGGACGTCCCGGGGGACGACCAGCGCGACATCCTGCGTGGCGACCGGGAACGAGGAGATCCGCGGCGCGCGCAGCGCACCGGTGCCCGCCCGCTCCAGCAGGTCGAGCTCGATCTCCATGGCGCAGGCGCGCTCCGGCAGGTGCAGTGCCTTGACGACCCGCGGATGCAGCTCACCGGCGTGGCCGACGAGCGTCTCCTCGCCGTCCACGGTGACGTACAGCGCGGCGCAGCGGCCCGGGTGCCAGGGAGCGTGCTGGTCGCCGCGCACGGTCAGTTCGACACCGGCCTCGCGGGCGACGGTACGAGCGGCCTCGACGGCGTCCGCCCAGTCCGCCGGGCGTCCCTTGCCCCACCAGCCGGCCTGCTCGCGGGCGCCCGCGAGGACGACGGCGGCATGGCGCGGCTGACGCGGCAGCGCGGCGTCGATCCCGGCGATCTCCTCCTCGGTGGGACGGTGGTCGACGGACAGCCGCCCGGCCGTCCCCTCCGTGCCGGTCGGCCGGAAGACCAGGCCGGTCTCGAAGAGCGCCAGATCGTGCGAGCCCCGCCCGTCGTTGCGGCGCAGCGCGCCGAGGAGCCCCGGCAGCAGCGTCGTACGCATCGCGGGCTCTTCGTCGGAGAGCGGGTTGGCCAGCGTCACCAGGGTGCGGCGCGGGTCGTCGGCGGCCAGGCCGAACTGGTCGAGCACCTCGGTCCCGATGAACGGGTAGTTCAGCGCTTCCACGTACCCGGCGCCGGCCAGCGCGCGGCCGATCCTGCGGTGCAGCCGCTGCCGGTCGGTGAGGCCCAGGCCCGCGGGGGGCTTGGGCAGCGTCGAGGGCAGGTTCTCGTAGCCTTCGAGCCGGATGACCTCTTCGGCCAGGTCGTTCGGGTCCCTGAGGTCGGGCCGCCAGGACGGCACGGTGACGATCAGCTCGTCCTGGCCGTAGACGTCGCAGCCGACCTGCTGGAGCCGGCGTACGACCGTCTCACGGCCGTAGTCGACGCCCGCGACCTGGTCCGGGTGGTTCGCCGGGATGGTGACGGAGTGCGGCGCGGACTGCGTGCTGATCTGGGTGACGCCCGCGTCGGCGGTGCCGCCCGCGAGGAGGACCAGCAGGTCGACCGTGCGCTGGGCGGCGGAGGCCGCGGCCTCCGGGTCGACGCCCCGCTCGAAGCGCTTGGACGCCTCGGAGGCCAGCTTGTGCCGGCGGGCGGTGCGCGCGATGGAGATCGGGTCGAAGTGCGCGGCCTCGACGACGACCTCGGTGGTGGTGCCCTCGGTGTCGTCGATCTCGGTGTCGGCGCCGCCCATGACACCGGCCAGGCCGATCGGCCCGCGGTCGTCGGTGATCACCAGGTCCTCGGCGTCCAGCGTGCGCTGGGTGCCGTCGAGGGTGGTGAGCTTCTCGCCCTGCTCGGCCCTGCGCACGCCGATCGTGCCCTGGACGCGGGAGCGGTCGTACGCGTGCAGGGGCTGGCCGAGCTCCAGCATCACGTAGTTGGTGACGTCGACGGCCAGCGAGATCGGGCGCATGCCGGCCTTCTGGAGGCGGCGGCGCAGCCAGATCGGGGAGCGCGCCTCGGGCGACAGACCGGTGACGGTGCGCGCGGTGAAGCGGTCGCAGCCGCGCGGGTCGTCGACCCGCACGGGGTGCCCGAACGCGTTCGGGCCCGGCACGTCGAGCAGCGCCGGGTCGCGCAGGTCGAGGCCGTAGGCGGTGGCGGTCTCGCGGGCGACGCCGCGCATCGACAGGGCGTAGCCGCGGTCGGGCGTGACCGCGATGTCGAGGACCTCGTCGACGAGTTCGAGCAGTTCGACGGCGTCGGTGCCGACCTCGTGCTCGGGCGGCAGCACGATGATGCCGCCGCTGCCGTCGTCGCCCATGCCCAGCTCGTCGCCGGAGCAGATCATGCCCTGCGAGGTGTGGCCGTAGGTCTTGCGCGCGGCGATCGCGAAGTCGCCGGGCAGCACGGCGCCGGGCAGGACCACGACGACCTTGTCGCCGACGGCGAAGTTGCGGGCACCGCAGACGATCTCCTGCGGCTCACCCGTGCCGTTGGCGGTGCCGACGTCGACGGTGCAGAAGCGGATGGGCTTCTTGAACCCCTCCAGCTCCTCGATGGTCAGCACCCGGCCGACGACGAGCGGCCCCTTGAGGTCGGCGCCGAGCTGCTCGACGCGCTCGACCTCAAGGCCGGCGGACACGAGCTTGGCCTGCACGTCGCGGCCGGTCTCGGTGGCGGGGAGGTCGACGTACTCCCGCAGCCAGGAAAGCGGGACCCGCATCAGATCTCCATCCCGAACGGCCGGGTGAACCGGACGTCACCCTCGACCATGTCTCGCATGTCTTCGACGTTGTGGCGGAACATCAGCATCCGCTCGATGCCGAACCCGAAGGCGAATCCGCTGTACTTCTGGGGGTCCACGCCGCAGGCGACGAGCACCCGGGGGTTGACCATGCCGCAGCCGCCCAGCTCGATCCAGCCCTCGCTGGAGCAGGTGCGGCAGGGGCGGTCGGGGTTGCCGACGGACGCGCCCTTGCAGACGTAGCAGAGCATGTCCATCTCGGCGGACGGCTCGGTGAAGGGGAAGAAGTTCGGCCGCAGCCGGGTCTTCATGTCGGCGCCGAAGAGCGACCGGACCATGTGGTCCAGGGTGCCCTTCAGGTCGGCCATGGTCAGGCCCTCGTCGATGGCGAGCAGCTCGATCTGGTGGAAGACCGGCGTGTGCGTGGCGTCCAGCTCGTCCGTGCGGTACACGCGGCCGGGGCACACGATGTAGACGGGCGGCTCGCGGTCCAGCATGGCGCGGGCCTGCACGGGCGAGGTGTGGGTGCGCAGCACGACCCCGGACTCGCCGTCCGTGCCCTCGGCACCCTCGGCACCCTTGGCTCCCTGGACGAAGAAGGTGTCCTGCATCTGCCGGGCCGGGTGGTCCGGGCCGAAGTTCAGGGCGTCGAAGTTGAACCACTCCGCCTCGACCTCGGGGCCCTCCGCGATCTCGTACCCCATGGACACGAACACGTCCGAGACCCGCTCCATGAACGTGGTCAGGGGGTGCCGGGCGCCGGCCGGTACCCGGTCGTGGGGCAGCGTGACGTCCACGGCCTCCTCGACCAGCACACGGGCGTCGCGCTCGGCCTCCAGTTCGACCTGGCGGGCGGCGAGAGCCTTGTTCACGGCGCCGCGGGCCTGGCCGACGAGCTTGCCCGCGGCGGCCTTGGCGTGCGGGGGCAGTGCGCCGATCTCGCGGTTGGCGAGGGCCAGCGGCGAGGCGCCGCCGGTGTGGGCGACCTTCGCCTCCTGGAGCGTGTCGAGGTCACCGGCGGCGGCGAAGGCGGCGAGCGCCTCGTCCCGCAGGCGCTCGATCTCTTCCGGTTTCAGTGCCTCGACCTCAACAGGGTCGTACGACTTGTTCGGTGCCGACATCTCTTCCCGTGCTTCCGATTGGTTGGCCGACGGTCCCCGTCGCGGCTCGTGGGACGCCCTGTCCCTGACATGGGGACGCAAAGGTGCCAAAGGCCGAGTCTAACGGGGGTGGGAGCTCCTCCCGGACGCGTGGTCCGGGCGGAGGAAGGTGCGCGAAGGCGCCCGCGGGCCCTCTTCGGCGTTACTGCAGATACGCCGGGGTGCCCACGGGCAGCGTAAATCGGAACTGCGCGCCGCCTTCGAGGGCGCGGCCGACCGTGATGGTGCCGCCGTGGGCTTCGACGATGCCCTTGACGATGTACAGCCCGAGACCGGTGCCGCCGCGCTTGCTGCCCCGCCAAAAGCGGGTGAAGACGCGGTTCATGGACTCCTCCGGGATGCCGGGGCCCTCGTCGCTCACCGTGACCGACGTGCAGACGTCCTCCCCTTCGCGGGGGGAGGGCGCGGGCCCTACGTCGATGGTGACGGTTCCCTCGCCGTGCCGCACCGCATTTTCCAGCAGGTTGCTCAGTACCTGGTCGACCTTGTCGGGGTCCGCCCACAGGTCGGGCAGCGGCTGGCCGATGCGCAGCAGGAAGCGGTCGGCGGACTGGCCCGCGGCCACGTAGGCCTGGATGTGCCGGCCGACGGCGGCGCCTATGTCGACGGGCTGACGCCGTACCTCCAGGCGTCCGGAGTCGATGCGGGAGATGTCGAGGAGCTCGGCGATGAGCCGCGTGACCCGGTTGGCGTCCGCGTCGACCGTCTCCAGCATCAGTTTCTTCTGGTCGTCGGTGAACCGCTCCCACTTGGCGAGCAGCGTGGCCGTGAAGCCCTTGACGGAGGTGAGCGGTGAGCGCAGCTCGTGGGCGACCGTGGCGATCAGCTCGGCGTGGCTGCGCTCGGTGCGGCGGCGGCCCTCGGTGTCCCGGAGCGAGACGACGACCCGGCGGACCGGGCCGAGGGGCTGTACGCGTACGTACCGCGCGGTGACCAGGACCTCCCGGCCGCCCGGCAGCAGCAGGTTGCGCTCGGGCTGTCCGACGCGGATCGCGAGACCGCCGTACGGGTCGGTCAGCTGCCACCAGCGGCGGCCTTCGAGGTCCTCCAGCGGCAGGGCCCGGTCGAGATGGTGGCCGAGGGCGTCGGTGGCGGGGGTGGCGGTGATCCGGACGGCGGCGGCGTTGAAGCAGACGACCCGGCCGCGGTCGTCGGCGATCACGAGTCCGTCGGGCAGGTCGTCGGGGTCGATGCCGAGTCCGGCCGGATCCTCGTGCCGGGGACCGTCGGCGGGGTCGGTGGGTCCGGGCGCCGGAGCGCTGCGCACGTCCGGTGTCCGCAACGCGCTCTTCGCACCGCTCGTGCCGACACTCATCCCCGTACCCCACCTCTCGTCCGGCATCCGGGGTACCTCCCTGCTCGAGCGCAGCCGAGAGTTTGGGGGGCGGGTCCCCGAGCCCGTCACCCTACTAGCTGGGAGTGACGGAACGGACCCCCTCAGGAACGAGCACGGCCGGCACGCTGCGCGCGAGCCGACGCGTAGAGACATACGGCGGCGGCCGTCGCGAGGTTCAGGCTCTCGGCCCTGCCGTGGATCGGTACGCGCACGACGGCGTCCGCCAGCGCGCGCGTCTCCTCGGGAAGGCCCCATGCCTCGTTGCCGAACACCCAGGCGGTCGGCCCGCCCATGGTGCCCTTGTCGAGCTCGTCGTCCAGGTCGTCCTCTCCCGCGCCGTCGGCCGCGAGGATCCGTACGCCGGCCTCCCTGAGCCCCCGTACCGCCTGTTCCACGGGTACGCCGACCGCGACGGGCAGATGGAACAGCGAACCGACCGACGCCCGTACGGCCTTGGGGTTGTAGAGGTCGACGGAGGCGTCGGTGAGGACGACGGCGTCGGCCCCCGCGGCGTCGGCGCAGCGCAGGACGGTGCCCGCGTTCCCGGGGTCCCGTACGTGCGCCAGTACGGCGACGAGCCGGGGCTTCGCCGTGAGGACGTCCGCGAACGGGGTGTCCAGGAACCGGCAGATCCCGACGAGCCCCTGGGGGGTGACGGTGGTCGAGATGTCCGCGATCACGTCGTCGGCGGCGAGGTGCACCCGGGCGCCGGTGTCGCGGGCCTCCCCCACGATGTCGGCGTACCGCTCGGCGGCCTCGACCGTGGCGAACAGTTCGACGAGGGCGGGCTCGCCTCCGACACGGTGCGCGGCGGCCTCCCGCGCGGCCTGCGGCCCCTCGGCGAGGAACAGCCGCTCCTTGCCCCGGAAGCTCCGCCGGGCGAGCCGCCGGGCGACGGAGACACGCTGCGAGCGGGGCGAGATCAACTCGGGGCCGGTGGACATGACTTCACCCTCGGTTCAGAACAAAGAGAAACAAAAAAATGTGGGCCCGCAGCCCTAAGGCGAGCGAGCCCACACCACAGGTCCGGCCGGGGCCAGCGCCAGCGTCACGCAGCCTTGGGCGCGTTGACGTCCGACGGCAGAGCCTTCTGCGCGACCTCGACGAGCGCGGCGAACGCGCCCGCGTCGTTGACGGCCAGCTCCGCGAGGATCTTGCGGTCCACCTCGATGTTGGCGGCGTTCAGACCCTGGATGAGGCGGTTGTACGTCATGCCGTTGGCGCGGGCAGCGGCGTTGATGCGCTGGATCCACAGCCGACGGAAGTCGCCCTTGCGCTTCTTGCGGTCGTTGTAGTTGTAGACCAGGGAGTGGGTGACCTGCTCCTTGGCCTTGCGGTACAGGCGCGAACGCTGACCGCGGTAGCCGGAGGCCGCCTCGAGGATTGCCCGGCGCTTCTTGTGGGCGTTGACTGCCCGCTTGACGCGTGCCACTTGTTAACTCCTTGTAGCGGGACCGTGGGGGTCGTCACACGGTCCGGATTCGACTGGGTCCCGGTGCTGACGTCCGGCGCGAAGGCGCCGGAGCGTCACTTGCCGAGAAGCTTCTTGATCTTCTTGGCGTCGCCCGGGGCCATCTCGGCGGTGCCGGTGAGGCGGCGCGTGACACGCGACGACTTGTGCTCGAGCAGGTGGCGCTTGCCGGCGCGCTCGCGGAGCACCTTGCCGGAGCCGGTGATCTTGAAACGCTTGCTGGCACCGCTGTGCGACTTGTTCTTCGGCATAGCGCCGTTCTCTCCTCGTCAGTGGCGCTCCTGTGCCCGGTCGTGAAACCGGGCACAACGGAACGTCATCGGTATCGGTTGACGTCCCCGGACTCGCGTCCGGAAACCCTCCGGGACTCGCGTCCCGGGACCGGGGTCAGGCGTCGGCGGATGCCTCGGCCGGGGCCTCGGTGAGCTCGGCGTCGGCGGCCTCGACGTCCTCCCCTTCGGGGATGTCGTCGCCCGCGTGGTTCTGCGACTTGCCTGGATTGGCCTTCGCTTCCGCCTTGCGTGCCGCCTGGGCCTCACGGGCCTCGGCCATCGCCTCGGTCTTCTTCTTGTGCGGACCGAGAACCATGATCATGTTTCGGCCGTCCTGCTTCGGGTTGGACTCGACGAACCCGAGGTCCTCGACGTCCGAAGCGAGACGCTGCAGCAGCCGGTAGCCGAGTTCCGGCCGGGACTGCTCGCGACCACGGAACATGATCGTGATCTTGACCTTGTCGCCCTGCTTGAGGAACCGGACGACGTGACCCTTTTTGGTGTCATAGTCATGCGGGTCGATCTTCGGCCGGAGCTTCATCTCCTTGATGACCGTGTGCGCCTGGTTCTTGCGCGCCTCACGGGCCTTCATGGCCGACTCGTACTTGAACTTCCCGTAGTCCATGAGCTTGCAGACCGGCGGACGCGCAGTCGCGGCCACCTCGACCAGGTCGAGGTCGTACTCCTGCGCAAGCTCCAGGGCCTTGGCAAGCGGGACAATCCCGACCTGCTCGCCGCTGGGACCGACAAGTCGCACCTCGGGAACGCGAATCCGGTCGTTGATGCGGGGCTCGGCGCTGATGGATCCTCCTCGGATAGCACCACACGGCTGTCTGGCAGACAGCTCGCGTACGTCTTTTCACTGAACCAACCGCCCCGGCGCATGAAAAATGCCCCGGACGGGACACAGGCGGTGGCTCCAAGGATTACCGGAGCACCGCCGCGGCCTACCGCGGGGCGCATATCCAGCGACTCCATCGTCCGTACGGAACGATGGTGGCCGCCTGACCGGGTGACCCGCCGTCCCGGAGGATGGTCGGGTGGGAGATCGGAGCCTCCACTTGTGGGCCGGGCACAGGAGTGTCCGGCCGGTCGTTACACAAGGTTAGCAGCTCCCACGGGGTGGCGCTAACCGGTGTGCGCGCCCGCTCCCGCGGAGAGGGGTCCACCGGCCTGGGCCTATCGTGTGGGGCATGAGTGACACCCCTCCCGAGACCCCCGGTTTCGACGACATGACCCGCGACATCGCCGAGGTCCCCGCGGTCGAGGTCCTGGTCACGGTCGCCGTGAACCTGATGAGCGCCGCCGCCGTGAAGCTCGGCCTGACCGAGGAGGGCGACAAGTACAAGGACCTCGACGAGGCGCGCAAGCTGGTCCACGCGCTGGCCGGGCTGCTCGACGCGAGCGCCACCGAGATCAGCTCCTTCCACGCCGCGCCGCTGCGCGACGGCCTCAAGTCGCTGCAGCTGGCGTTCCGCGAGGCGTCGCTCGTCCCGGACGAGCCGGGCCAGGGCCCGGGTGAGAAGTACACGGGCCCGGTCTTCGGCTGAGCCCGGTTGCCCGACCGTCCGGATATCCGCTCACCGAACATCCGCTCACCGAACATCCGCTCAGCGAACATCCGCTCAGCGACGTACGTACAGGGGCTCGCCCGGCGGCGTCGCCTCGGCCGGCAGGAGTGCCAGGTCGAGGCCGCGCACCAGGCGGGCCCTCAGTGTCTCGTCGGCCGCGAGGCGCCGGGCGACGGCCTGGGCCGTTCCGGCCGGGGCCGCGGCCGGGTCCAGTACGAGGGCCAGGGTGCCGTCGGCCTGTCCGGGGCCGAGGTGGGCGCGGAGCACCAGGGGCTCGGCGGCGACCGCGGCACGCACCGCTTCGACCACCGCGGGATCGGCCAGCGGGTCCGTCGTCGTACGCCCCTCCGCCAGGGCCAGCAGGGCGGACCCGGTCAGCTCGTACGCGACCGGTCCCGCCAGGTCCAGCACGACCGTGTCGGCCTTCTCGTGCGCGGCGGCCTGCAACGCCTGGTGCAGGGGTACGGCGACGGGGCGGGCCAGCGGGTCCCAGCGGGCCAGTGACGCGGTGGAGGTGAAGGCCGGCAGCGCGGTGCGGCCGCCGGCCTTGAGCGTGGGCACGGCCATGTCGCTCGTCTTCTCCCTGCGCAGCCCGTTCTCGTCCTCCTCCACCTCGCCGAGCACGGCGACGACGGGCACGAGGAGGCGCGCGCCCTTGAGCGCCGCCAGGACGGGGCCGTGCGCGGTCCGGTCCTCGGCCCAGGCCGCGAGCGCCGCGCTCAGCCGTGGGTCGGCGGAGCCGTCGTCGTCGGAGAATCCGGGGTCGGGGATGTTCTTGTTCGCCACGGGGACCGACCCTATCGGTGCCCCGTCGCGCGCTTTGCCCGACCCGGAAACGGGCTGTTCACAGGGCTCAGGGGTTTCTCAGCGATCGTTGACACACTTCTCACCCGCGCCTGACCGTGCGCACAGCGGAGCGGCGCAGGCTCACGGCATGTTCCCTCACAGAGCCCTCCGGCGCAGTGACCTCCCGTCCCGCCGGGGGCCTCTGGGACGTACGGCGGTCGCCTCCGTCGTACTCCTGGGCGTCACGGCCGCGGGCACCGCGGGGTCGGTGTACGTGACCACGCGGGCGCACGACACCGGCCTGCTCGTATCCTCCTCGTCGTCGCCCGGGACGACGAGGGCGGCGGCCGCGACGGAGGAGACAACGGTGGAATCGGCGACGACGCCCGCATCGGCACCCACGTCCGCTCCCCCGGTGGACCGGGACGCGCTGCTCGCCGAGGCCATGGCGGGCCTCGCGGTCGGGGCCGGGGCCCGGGTCTCGGTGGCGGTGCTGGACACGGCGTCGGGAGCCGGCGCGGTGTACGGGGACGGGGCGTTCGACACCGCGAGCATCGTGAAGGTCGACATCCTGGCCGCGCTGCTGCTGCGGGCCCAGGACGCGGGGCGGGAACTCACCGCCCAGGAGAAGGCGTACGCCACCGCGATGATCCGCGACAGCGACAACGCGTCCGCTTCGGCCCTGTGGACGGCGATCGGCCGGGCGCAGGGGCTGGCCGAGGCCAACAAACGGTTCGGACTCGACGGCACCGAGGGCGGGGACGGGCCGCTGTGGGGGCTGACCCAGACCACGGCCGCCGATCAACTCACCCTGCTGCAAAAGGTGTTCGGCGACGACTCGGAGCTGGACGAGACCTCCCGGGACTGTCTGCGAGGGCTGATGGGGGAGATATCCGCGGGGCAGGACTGGGGGGTGTCCGCCGCCGGGCCCTCCGGGTTCGCCCTGAAGAACGGGTGGCTGCCGCGGAGCGCGACGGGGCTGTGGGACATCAACAGCGTCGGGCGGGTGACGGCGGCGGACGGCCGCGCGTACCTCGTCGCGGTGCTGTCCGACGGGAACACCACCAAGGCGGAGGGGATCTCGCTGGTGGAGGCGGCGGCGAAGGCCGCGGTGTCCGTCCTCGCGAAGACCTGACCCGCCGCGGACGCCCCCTTCACCGGCTCACGGGTCTACCGGCCTACCGGGCTACGGGCCTACCGGCTTACGGGATTTCGGTCGTCCGGCGTGGCCTTCTGCTGCCCCGCCACAGGACGGTCGCCACGACGAGGAGCACGCCGCCCGCGCTGCCCGCCAGGGGGCCGGCCCAGGCGGTCGAGGCCCCGTCGCCCCCGGCGGTGTCCGGGCCCTTGCCGAAGTACGTGTCGGAGTGGGCCGCCGACCTCAGGTCGTCCGGCTTCAGACCGGCGGCCTTCCTGATCGCCGCCGCGGGGTCCACGAAGCCGTACCCCCGGGAGTCGTCGCGGCCGCCGCTGGGCGCGTTGCGGGCCGTCTCCTCCAAGAGGTCCTTGATCTGGGCCGGGGACAGGCCGGGGTGGGCCGCCTTGATGAGGGCCACCGCACCGGAGACGAAGGCCGAGGCGGCGCTGGTCCCCCAGCCCTCGTAGTACTTGCGGTCGGGGTCGGCGATGACGACGTCGACACCGGGGGCACTGACCGTGGCGTACCAGCGGCGGGTGGAGAACGAGGCGCGGGTGCCGTAGCGGTCGACGGCGGTCGCGGCGATCACCCCCGGGTAGGCCGCCGGGTACGAGATGTGGTCGCCCTTCTCGCCGCCGTTGCCCGCGGAGGCGACCACGGCGGCGCCCTTCTTCAGGGCGTACTGGACGGCGGAGTCCTCGGATGCCTCCGGGTGGGCGGACTTGGAGTCGTCGCCGAGGGAGAGGTTGATGACGTCGGCGCCGTGGTCGGCGGCCCACCGGATGCCGTCGGCGAGGGCGTTGCCACGGGTGCTGCGGGCCTTGCCGCGGGCCGAGTCGCCGTCTTCGAGGATCACGCGGACGGGGAGGATCTTCGCTTCGGGGGCGATGCCCAGGACCCCGTCGTCATTGCCCGAGCCGTGTCCGTGGCCCGCGATGATGCCGGCCATGGCCGTGCCGTGCCGCGCCCAGGGGCGGTCGCCCCGGCCGGCGCCGAAACCGACCATGTCCTTGCCGGTGAGGACGTTGCCCGCCAGGTCGGGGTGCTCGTCGTCGACGCCCGTGTCGAGGACGGCGACGGTGATGCCCTCGCCCTTCGTCGTCTGCCAGGCCTCCTGCGTGTGCATGGCCTCCAGCGCCCACTGCTTGGCCCGGATGCCGTCGGCGTGCGCGGCGGTGGCGGGCAGCAGGGCGAGACCGGTTGCCAGGGCGGCGACCAGGAGTCCCCGGCCGCCTCCGCGGGGGGCCTTACGGGTCATGACGGCTTCTCCGTGGCCGAGTCGACGGTCTTGCGGAGGCTCCGCTCGATGCGGTCGGCAAGGCCCTGCGCGTCGTGGCCCAGACCGGCCTGGGCGACGGGCGTGGTGGCCCCGGCCTTCATCGCGTCCTCGGCGGACTGCGGTTCGGTGACGCCGCGGCCGTCGGCGAAGCCGGAGACCGCGTAGGCGACGACCGGGGCGTCGGTCAGGACCGACAGCGTCCAGGAGGCGCGCTGGTCGTCGCCGAACCCGGAGGCGACGGTGCCCTTCTGCGCGTACGGGCGGGGCATGAGATCACGCCTGCTGTCGAGCCCCTGCTCCTCGAACCGGCGGTGCAGCGCGCTCATGGCGGCGGAGTCGGCCTTCGTGAACAGCAGGCCGACCGTGACGACATGGCTGCGGGTCGCGTCCGTGTAGGTGGCGCGCAGCAGGCGCAGACAGCCGGCGGGCGCGAGGGCCTTCTGCAGCAGCGGGTCGAAGGCGTCCTTGCAGCCGCTGTCGGGGGCGACCGCGATACGTGTCCAGACGCGGTCGGAGCCGCCGGGGCCCGCGCCGTCGCCGTCGACCGTGGGCGGGAAGAGTTCGTCGACGGGGACGCTGTGCCACAGGTCACCGGCCGCCGTGAAGGCGGACGGCTTCGCGGACCCGTCCGAGCCGTCACCGGTGAGCCAACTCCCCGTCACCGCACCGCCGATGAGACCGAGTCCGAGCACCACGCAGGCCGCGGCGGCCACGATGCTGCTGCGTCGGCGGGGGCCCGTGGGACGGGTGTGCGCGGTGTCCTCGTCGTACGTGTCCGGGTGCGCGAGGGACACGAAGGGGCGGTGTGCCGGGTCCGCGGCTTCGGCGATGTGCCGGGCGGGGGCCGAGAAGGACTCCCCGGAGAACGGCTCACCACCGAACGGCTCACCACCGAACGGCTCACCACCGAAGGGTTCACGCAGTGCGGGCATCGGCCCGCTGGGGGTGGCGGCGGGCGGCTCGGCCGGGACGGGCCGCAGTCGCCTCGTGGTCTCCGAGGGGGTCTCCTCGGGCGCTCCGGTGCGCCGGGCACCGGGCCCTGCGGGTGGGGCGACGCGGTAGTCCCGCTCCCCGTTCCGGTCTCCGGTGGCGTCCGGCCGGGGTGCGGGGGTGTCGGGCCGTGGCGGAGCGAAGGGGCGCAGCGGCAGGCTCGGGCCCGGCTGGCGGGCGGTGCCGCCCGTGCCGGTCCGTGGTTCGGTGACGGGGCGGGGCGGGGTGGGCCGCTCCTCGCCGTTCGGCACGGAACCGTTCGGTACGGAGCCGTTCGGCGCCGAGCCGTTCGGTACGGGGACGCGGGGTGCGCTCGTGGGGCGCGGCGGGACGGCCGTCCACTCGGTGCCCCCGACGGGAGCGCGCGGCGCCGTCGCCGGACGGGGCAGGACGCCGCCGCCGGGCGGGGTGTCCGGGAAACGGGCCGAAGCCGGTGGCGGCGGGGCCGTCTCGGGGCTCGACCCGAACCAGGCCCCCGCGCTCCCGGACCGCTCGGATCCGGCGGGGCCGCGTCCTCGCGGTGGCGGGGCTATCGAACTCCCCGGCCGGCCGGGGACCGCTTCTCCGCCACGACCGTCACGGCTGTCACGACCTTCACGGTCCTCGTGGTCCTCGTGGCTCTCACAGCCCTCGCCACGGTCACGTTCACGGTCACGCTCGCGGTCCGGATACGGTCGCGGGCCCGTGTCCCCCGGCCCCTCCGACAGTTCTCGTTCCAGTTCTCGTTCGCTCTGCGACGCGGGCGGCCCCGGTGGCATCGGGGGACGCGGAGGAATGGAGGCGCGGCGCGCTTCCGTGCTCATGCACCCCCCGTTTCCTCGACCCCGGACAACCCACTGACCCACCCACCGAAGGAACCCCTCCGGATCCGTTCCCCGTCGGCGTGCGCGTCACTCTACGGCTTGACGACGCGCGCGTGGGAATCAGTCCGCAGGCCCGGGGCATCTGCCCGGAAGATCCCTCTACCCTGCGGTAACCCGGTCTGGCAGGCTTCATACATGACTGCCCGTGCCACAGACCGGGCCCGTTACGACCGGGCCACCGCTCATCTCGACGCACCTGTCGCGATCGTTGATCTGGAGGCCTTCGACGCCAACGCGGACGATCTCGTACGGCGAGCGGCGGGCAAACCCCTACGTGTCGCGAGCAAATCGGTGCGCTGCCGGGCCCTGCTGGAACGGGTGCTGGCCCGGGAGGGCTTCGCCGGTCTCATGTCCTTCACGCTCGCCGAGTCGCTGTGGCTGGCCCGCTCCGGCTTCGACGACGTACTGCTCGCCTATCCGTCCACCGACCGGGCGGCGTACGCGCAGCTCACCGCCGATCCCAAGCTCGCCGCGGCCGTGACCGTCATGATCGACGACCCGGCCCAGCTGCGGCTGATCGACGACGCCCGGGACGGCGGACGGGAAGAGGTGCGCGTCTGCCTGGAGCTGGACACCGCGCTGCGGATGCTCGGCGGCCGGATCCGGTTGGGCGCGCTCCGTTCGCCCCTGCGATCCCCCGCGCAGCTGGCCGAGTTGGCGCGCATGGTCGACCGCCGTCCCGGTTTCCGGCTCGTCGGGCTCATGGCGTACGAGGGTCACATCGCCGGGGTGGGCGACTCGGTACGGGGGCGTCCGTTCCGGTCGCGCGCGATCCGGCTGATGCAGGCCACGGCGCGCAAGGAGCTGCGGGAGCGCCGTGCGGACGTCGTGCGGGCCGTCCGAGCCGTTGTGCCGGACCTGGAGTTCGTCAACGGCGGGGGCACGGGCAGCGTCCAGCACACCGCGGCCGAGGACTCGGTGACCGAGGTCGCGGCCGGTTCGGGCCTGTACATGCCGCGGCTCTTCGACAACTACACGTCGTTCAGCGGGCGTCCGGCCGCGCTCTTCGCGCAGCCCGTCGTGCGCAGGCCGGGGGTCGGTGTGGTGACCGTCCTCGGCGGCGGCTACCCGGCGTCGGGCGCCCCCGGCCCCGACCGGCTGCCCGTGCCGTACCTCCCGGAGGGGCTGCGGTTCGACTCCCAGGAGAGCGCGGGCGAGGTGCAGACACCGCTGCTCGGCTCGCCCGCCGACGATCTGCTGATCGGCGACAAGGTGTGGTTCCGGCACGCGAAGGCCGGGGAGCTGTGCGAGCGGTTCGACGTGCTGCACCTGGTGGAGGGCGACGCGGTGACGGAGTCGGTGCCGACCTACCGCGGTGAGGGACACACGTTCCTCTAGGACCGCGTGGGGCGTGGGGCGTGGGACCGACGGTCCGTCGTCAGGGCTGTGCGGGGCCGATGCTGCTGCCCACGCCGCCGCCCGTGGCCTCGTCGCCGACCGGCCGGATGCCCTCGGTGATCCGGTCCATGTCGGCGAGCGGGGGCCCCTCGTCGCCCGCGTCGAAGACGTACCGCACCATGACCAGCGACTCCGAGCCGACGCTGGACGGGAACGCCATCGACTGGACGTAACCGCCGGGCCCCACCTCGGTGCTGACGCGCCAGCGCACCAGGTATCCGGTGCGCCCCGCGACCGCGACCGGGCCCTGCTCCACGAGCTGGTGGGACGTGATGCCGTGGAAGGGGCGCTGGTCGATGCTGTCCCGGTCGTAGGCCAGGTCGGCCGCCTCGGAGATGTCGTCCCTGGCGAGCGCCGCGGGGGATTTCTCGTCGTTCGCCGTCACCGTGCGCGAGAAGATCTTGCCGTGCCGGCACAGGCCGTCGTCACCCGGGCATCTGTAGGTCCCGGGGGTGGTCATCACGATGTCGGTGTCGGAGACGTTCTCGGGTCTGGCCCAGCCGTCGAGGAGCGGCAGGGTGATGCCGTTGAGCTCGTCGACGACGAAGGCGGGGTCGTCGGTGGACGACTCCGCGGGCTCGGGCGTGGACGGCGCGCTCTTCGGGGCGGACACCGTGGGCGTCGCCCCGCCTCCGGCCCCGGGGTCCCCGTCGCCGTCGTCCCCGCTCAGGACGACGGCACCGGTGACGACAGCGGCGACGAGGACGGCCGCCGCGGTGGTGAGGGCGACCGCCTTCGCCCGTCCGGAGCCCCTGCCTCGCGGCATCGGCACGGTCTGCGCGTACGCCGGCTGCGGCTGCGGCGCCCCCGGCGCGCGGCGGTGCTCGGTCCAGGCGGTCCCGTCCCACCAGCGCTCCGTGTGCGGGGCGGCGGGGTCCCGGTACCAGCCGGGCGGGGTCGTCATACTCATCCGAGCACTCTAGGCGCCGCCCGGCACGGCCACAGGGGTCTCCTCCCCACAGGGCCTAGAGCGGCGTGACGTACGCGCCCGAGATCCCGCCGTCCACCAGGAAGTCCGAGGCGTTGACGAACGAGGAGTCGTCGCTGGCGAGGAAGGCGACCGCGGCGGCGATCTCGTCGGCCTCCGCGAACCGCCCGAGCGGGATGTGCACCAGGCGGCGCGCGGCCCGCTCCGGGTCCTTGGCGAACAGTTCCTGGAGGAGGGGCGTGTTGACGGGGCCGGGGCACAGGGCATTGACCCGGATGCCCTCGCGGGCGAACTGCACGCCCAGTTCCCGGGACATGGCCAGCACGCCGCCCTTGGACGCGGTGTACGAGATCTGCGAGGTCGCGGCGCCCATCCGGGCCACGAAGGAGGCGGTGTTGATGATCGACCCCTTGCCCTGGCGGCGCATGTAGGGGATCGCGGCCTTGCAGCACAGGTACACGGAGGTGAGGTTGACCTCCTGGACGCGCTTCCAGGCTTCCAGCCCGGTCTCCAGGATCGAGTCGTCGTCGGGCGGCGAGATGCCCGCGTTGTTGAAGGCGACGTCGACGGATCCGTACGTGTCGTACGCGGCCTTGAAGAGCGCCTCGACCTCCTCGGGGTCGGTGACGTCGACCTTGACGAAGATCCCCGCCACCTCCTCGGCCGCGACGCTGCCCCGGGGCTCGTCGATGTCCGCGCAGACGACATGGGCGCCCTCGGAGGCGAGCCGACGGGCGGTGGCGAGGCCGATGCCGCTGCCGGCTCCGGTGACGACGGCGGTACGGCCGACCAGGCGGCGGCAGACGATGGCGTCGGTCGATGCGGTCACTGTGCGGGGCCCTCCGTACTGATGAAGACGTTCTTGGTCTCGGTGAAGGCGGTCAGGGCGTCCGGGCCGAGCTCACGGCCGACGCCGGACTGTTTGAAGCCCCCGAAGGGGGTCCAGTAGCGGACGCTCGCATGGGAGTTGACGGACAGGTTCCCGGCGCGGACGGCGCCCGACACCCGCAGGGCGCGGCCCACGTCGCGGGTCCAGATGGAACCGGCGAGGCCGTAGTCGGTGGCGTTGGCCAGGCGGATCGCGTCGGCCTCGTCCTCGAAGGGCAGGACCACGGCGACGGGCCCGAAGACCTCCTCGACGGCCACGCGCGCGTGGGGCTCGACCCCGGTCAGGACGGTGGGCGGGAACCAGAAGCCGGGGCCGTCCGGAGCGCTGCCCCTGATGCCCGCCAGGTCGTCGGTGACGTACGACCGTACGCGCTCCAGCTGGGTCCGGGAGATCAGCGGCCCCATGCCGGTCTTCTCGTCGGAGGGGTCGCCGACGACGACCGACTCGATCGCGGGGGCCAGGAGCGCGAGGAAGCGGTCGTACACCGAGCGCTGGACGAGAACGCGGGTGCGGGCGCAGCAGTCCTGGCCGGAGTTGTCGAGGAAGGACATGGGGGTGGCGGCCGCGGCGGCCTCGATGTCGGCGTCGGCGAAGACGATGTTGGGGCTCTTGCCGCCGAGTTCGAGGGTGACGCGCTTGACGAGGGCCGCCCCCTTCGCCAGGACCTGCTTGCCGACGGCCGTGGACCCCGTGAAGACGATCTTCGCGACGCCGGGGTGCTCGACCAGCGCGTCGCCCGTGACCGCGCCCGCCCCCGGCAGGACCTGGAAGAGATGATCCGGCAGCCCGGCCACCAGGGCGAGTTCGGCCAGCCGCAGGGCGGTCAGCGGCGTCGTCTCGGCGGGCTTCAGGACGACCGCGTTGCCCGCCGCGAGGGCCGGGGCCGTCCCCCACGCCGCGATGGGCATCGGGAAGTTCCAGGGCGCGATGACCCCGACGACACCCAGGGGTTCGAGGATCGTGAGGTCGAGGCCGCCGGGCACGGGGATCTGGCGCCCGGTGAGCCGCTCCACTCCCCCGGCCGCGTAGTCGAGCAGATCGCGGACGTTGCCCGCCTCCCAGCGGGCGTTGCCGATGAGGTGTCCGGCCTCCCGGACCTCGAGCCGGGCGAGTTCCTCGAGGTGTTCGTCGACGACGACCGCGAACCGCCGCAGCAGCCGGGCCCGTTCCCCGGGCGCGAGGGCGGCCCAGCGGACCTGGGCCTTCGCGGCCCGTACGACGGCGGCGTCCACGTCCGCGACACCGGCACCCGGGACGGTGGCGACGAGTTCCTCGGTGGCCGGGTCGAGCACGAGCAGCTCGTGCTCGTCGGACCGGGAAGGCGTGTGCGACAACGAAGAACCCCTCACATGCGTTCGAAGGAGCGGCGCAGCTCCCAGTCGGTCACCGCGGCGTCGAAGGCGTCCAGCTCGACGCGCGCCATGTTGCGGTAGTGCGCGACCACCTCGTCACCGAAGGCGGCCCGAGCGAGGGGGCTGTTCTCCCAGACCTCGGCGGCCTCGCGCAGGGTGGTGGGCACATGCGCGTACTCCCCGGCGTACGCGTTGCCCGTACACGCCTCGGGCAGCTCCAGCCGCTGCTCGATGCCGTGGAGACCGGCCGCGACGAGCCCGGCGACGGCGAGATACGGATTGACGTCGCCGCCCGGGAGCCGGTTCTCGAACCGCATGGAGCGCCCGTGGCCGACCACCCGCAGCGCACAGGTGCGGTTGTCGTACCCCCAGGCCACGGCGGTCGGCGCGAACGAACCCGGCTGGAACCTCTTGTACGAGTTGATGTGGGGCGCGTACAGCAGGGAGAAGTCCCGCAGCGCGGCGAGCTGCCCGGCGAGGAAGTACCGCATCACCCGCGACATGCCTCCCTCGCTCCCCTCACCCTGGCCGGCCATCACATTGGTGCCGGCGGCGTCGGCGAGGGAGAGGTGGATGTGGCAGGAGTTGCCCTCGCGTTCGTTGTACTTGGCCATGAAGGTGAGCGAGACGCCCTCCTGGGAGGCGATCTCCTTGGCGCCGGTCTTGTAGACGGCGTGCTGGTCGCAGGTGACCAGGGCCTCGTCGTACTTGAAGGCGATCTCGTGCTGTCCGGGGTTGCACTCGCCCTTGGCGGACTCGACGGTCAGCCCGGCCGCCGCCATCTCGTTGCGGATACGCCGCAGCAGGGGCTCGACGCGGCCGGTGCCGAGCACCGAGTAGTCGACGTTGTACTGGTTGGCGGGTGTCAGGCCCCGGTAGTCGGCGTCCCAGGCCTGCTCGTAGGTGTCCTTGAAGACGATGAACTCCAGCTCGGTCCCCACCTGGGCGCTGAACCCGTGCTCGGCGAGCCGCTCCAGCTGGCGCCGGAGGATCTGGCGGGGTGCGGCCACGACGGGCGAGCCGTTCTCCCAGGCGAGGTCGGCGACGAGCAGCGCGGTGCCGGCGTTCCACGGGACCCGGCGGAGCGTACTGACGTCCGGATGCATGGCGAAGTCGCCGTAGCCGCGGTCCCAGGACGACATCTCGTACCCGTCGACCGTGTTCATCTCCGCGTCGACCGCGAGGAGGTAGTTGCAGCCCTCCGTACCGTGGTGCAGGACCTCGTCGAGGAAGAAACGGGCGGCGAACCGCTTGCCCTGGAGCCGTCCCTGCATGTCGGGAAAGGCCAGGACGACCGTGTCGATCTCCCCGCTCGCGACGAGGGCGTGCAGCTCCTCGACGGCGAGCGGTGGTGTGCGGTCTGCCACGGGAAAGGCCTCCTTCGGTCAGCCGAGAGCCATAAGGTATTGCCGAGAACCATTGCTTGGGAAGGGGGCGCGGCCGGATGTCGCAGCCGGATCCACACGCGCCGCACGGGCCGAACGACCGGCTGGCACCGGTCCTGCGGCCGGTGCGCGCGGGCAACGGCTTCGAGGAGGCCCTGGAGCAGATCCTCCAGGTCGTGCGCCTCGGCCTGGTCACCGGCGGGGAGCGGCTGCCCGCCGAGCGCGAGTTGGCGCAGCGGCTCGGGATCAGCCGGGTGACGCTCCGCGAGGTCCTGAAGGTGCTCCAGGACCAGGGGCTCGTCGAGTCCCGGCGCGGCCGCTACGGCGGCACGTTCGTACGGGCCCGGGACCGCGCCGAGGCGACCGGCGGGGCCGAGCTGCGGCGGCGGGTCGAGGAGGTCGACATCGAGGACGTCCTGCGCTTCCGGGAGGTGCTGGAGGTGGGTGCGGCGGGCCTGTGCGCGGCGCACGGCCTCTCCGCCGAGCAGGCCGGCCTGCTGCGTGCGGCGCTGGCCGGCACCCACGACGCGCCCCTGTCCGACTACCGGCGCCTCGACACGCTCCTCCACCTGACCCTGGCCGAGCTGTGCGGTTCGCCGACCCTCACCGCGCAGTACGCGGCCGTGCGCTCGACCGTGAACGACCTCCTCGACTGCATCCCCCTGCTGGTACGGAACCTGGAGCACTCACAGCGCCAGCACACGGCGCTGGTGGACGCGGTGCTGGCCGGGGACGCGGCCGGGGCCCGCGCGACGATGCGCGAACACTGCGCGGGCACGGCGGCGCTGCTGCGCGGCTTCCTCACGTAGGTTCCACAAAGGTATGGCGCGGGTCTATTGGCTAGCCTTCTCCGGAGGGCCAGGGCAGGGAGTCGAGGCAGGGAGTGCGGGGATGCCGGACAGGCCACTGATCGGAGTGAGTACGTATCTGGAGACAGCGCGGTGGGGGGTGTGGGAGCTGGAGGCGGCGCTGCTGCCGGCCGGCTATCCGCGGCTGGTCCAGGCGGCGGGCGGCCTGGCCGTGATGCTGCCGCCGGACGAACCGGCGTACGCCGCCGGGGTCGTCGCGCGGCTGGACGGTCTGGTGATCGCGGGCGGGCCCGATGTGGATCCTTCCCGGTACGGGGCCGAGCGCGACCCGCGCTGCGGGCCTGCGGCGCGTGCCCGTGACGGCTGGGAACTCGCCCTGATCGAGGCCGCGCTGGCCTCCGGGACGCCGTTGCTCGGCATCTGCCGGGGGATGCAGCTCCTGAACGTGGCCCTCGGCGGGACGCTCCGGCAGCACATCGACGGGCATGTCGAGGCGGTGGGGGTGTTCGGGCGGCACGGGGTGAAGCCGGTGCCGGGGTCGTTGTACGCGGGGGTGGTCGGCGAGGAGGTGTCCGTGCCGACGTACCACCACCAGGCGGTGGGGCGGCTCGGGGCGGGGCTGGTACCGAGTGCGTTCGCGCAGGACGGGACGGTGGAGGCGGTCGAACTCCCTGGGCCCGGGTGGGCCCTGGGAGTCCAGTGGCACCCGGAGATGGCAACGGACACCAGGGTGATGAAGGCCCTGGTAACGGCCTCCACGCCGGGTCTCACCTGGGGGCCCGGCGGAGACTGAGCGCGCGCCCCCCTGCTGGGCTTGGGCGGGTTCTTGGGTGCGGCCCGGTGGGGGCTGATCGCGCAGTTCCCCGCGCCCCTGGGTAGGTCGGGGTTCAGCGCCGCTGTCGGGTGCGGGTGCGTTGTGGTTGAGCGCGCAGTTCCTCGCGCCCCTGGGTGGGCGGGGGTTCAGCGCCGCTGTCGGGTGCGGGTCTGCCGTGGCTGAGCGCGCAGTTCCCCGCGCCCCTGGGTAGGCGGGGGTTCAGGTCCGATGGTTAGTGCGGGTTCGCCGTTCCTCGCGCCCCTGACTAGTGGGGGCTCGGGCCGGTTGTCCGGTGTAGGGGGTGTGGCGGGATGTGTGGCCGCAGCGTACGACGACTCCCACCCACCCTCGCGAACGTGGTCGGGCCGACGCGTTTCCGGCTGCGGACGCACGTCCCGACACGCCCCCACCCGCACCCGACCACCACCCTCCACCCCCACCCACCCCCCAGGGGCGCGAGGAACTGCGCGACCAGCCCCCACCCACCCGCAGACACCACACAACCCCAGGCCCCACCCACCCAGGGGCGCGGGGAACTGCGCGACCAGCCACGACGCACCCGCAGACAAACAACGGCCCAAGCCCCGCAGGGCACCGCGGGGAACTGCGCGACCAGCCCCCACCCACCCGCAGACAAAACCCCCGCTCACTACGATCGTGTCAAAGCCAAAAGATCCCGCGCCGGCCCCGCCGGCCGATGCCCCGTCGGCCACACCGCCCGCAGGTCGCGGCTCAGCCGCACCCCTTCCACCGGTATCTCCACCAGCCGCCGCGCCGACAGCTCCTCCCCCAGCGCCAGTTCGCTCAGAACCGCCGGCCCCGCCCCCGACGCCGCCGACGCCTTCACCGCCGTCGTCGAGGACAGCTCGATCAGCGGGCGGGCCAGCCCGCCGGCCAACGCCGCGTCCAGCACCTGCCGCGTACCCGACCCCTCCTCCCGCAGAATCAGCGGCGTCGCCGCCAACTCCTCCGCCCCCAGAGCCCGTCGCCGCCGCGCCCACGCATGCCCCGGCGCGGTCACCACGATCAGCCGGTCGTGCGCGATCACGACCGAGTCCAGGCCGTCCGCCACGGACACCCCCTCCACGAACCCCAGGTCCGCCTCCCCACCGAGCACCCGCTCAGCCACCACCGTCGAGTTCCCGGCGAGCAGCGACACCGCCGTGTCCGGCCGCTGCCCCCGCAGCGCGATCAGCCACCCCGGCAACAAGTACTCCGCGATCGTCATGCTCGCGGCAACCCGCAACCGCGAGTCCCGCCCGTCCCGCAACGCCTGCGCCCCCGCGTCGAACGCCTCCGCCGCCTCCACCACCCGCCGCGCCCAGTCCGTGACGAGCGCGCCCGCGCCGGTGAGCCGCGAGCCCCTGGGCGACCGGTCCACCAGCGCGACCCCCAACTGCCGTTCCATGGAGCGGAGCCGGCTGCTGGCCGCGGGCTGGGTGATCCCGAGCTCCCTGGCGGCCCGCCCGAGGCTCCCGAGCCGCGCCACCGCGAGCAGCAGCTCCAGCGCGCCCAGCTCGGGCACCCGGTGCGCCAGCCCGCCGCCCGGCACCGGACCCGCCCCGTTCGCCCTGCCGTCCCGACTCATAAGCCCACCTTATGTCCCCATAGGCCGACGCTCCCTGGTGAGCCCGCCCCGCAGAGGGCACCGTGGAGCCATGGTCACCGCCGCCCTCCGCCTTCCCACCCTCAGAAGGCACACCCGCAACACTCGCTCCCCCCGCCGCACCACCCACCCGCCGGCACACCACGTCCGCCACCTCGGCCCCAACTGGTACGCCCCGGTCATGGGCACCGCCATCGTGGCCACCGCGGGAGCCGGCCTCCCCCTCGGCGTCCCGGGCCTGCGCACCGTCTGCACGGCGTTCTGGGCCCTCTCGCTGGCCCTGCTCGGCACCCTGCTCGTCGCCAGGACCGCGCACTGGACCCACCACCGGGACCAGGCGGCGGCCCACCTCCTCGACCCGGCCACGGCGCCGTTCTACGGCTGCCTCTCGATGGCCCTGCTCGCCGTCGGCGGCGGCGCACTCGTCGTCGGGCGGGACTGGATCGGCACCCCCGCCGCTCTCGCCCTGGACGCCGTCCTGTTCACGGCCGGCACCGTGATCGGGCTGACGGTGGCCGTGGCCGTCCCGTACCTGATGGTCGTGCGCCACCGGGTGGACGCCTCCCAGGTCAGCCCGGTGTGGCTGCTCCCCCTGGTCGCCCCGATGGTGTCCGCCGCCCTCGGCCCGCTCCTCGTACCGCATCTGCCGGCCGGCGCCCCGCGCGCGACCCTGCTGCTCGCCTGCGTCGCGATGTTCGGCCTCAGCCTGCTGGCCACCCTCGTGACGCTCCCGATGATCTTCGCCCGTCTCGTCACGGGCGGCCCGCTGCCGCTCGCCCTCACCCCGACCCTGTTCCTGGTCCTGGGCCCGCTGGGGCAGTCCACGACGGCCGTCGACAAGTTCGCCGGCATCGCGCCGGGCGTCGTACCCGCCCCGTACGACCAGGGCTTCGTCGTCCTGGCCCTGCTCTACGGCGTACCGGTGACGGGGTTCGCGCTGTTCTGGCTGGCGCTGGCCGGCGCGATGGTGGTGCGCGCCCGCCGCCGGGGCATGGGCTTCACGATGAGCTGGTGGGCGTTCACTTTCCCGGTGGGCACCTGTGTGACGGGCGCCGAGGGGCTCGCCCGGCAGACGGGGCTCGTCGCGTACGAGGGCCTCACCGTCGCCCTCTACGCCCTGCTGCTCACCGCCTGGACCGTGGCCGCCGCGCACACCGCCCGCGGCCTGCTCACCGGACAGCTGCTCGCAGCGCCTCGGCGATCACCCGCGGGGCCTGCGCCAACGACGGCCCGTACCACGTGAGATGGCGTCCGCTGACGAGGGCGCAGGGCACCGAGGGAAACTCCTCCGGGCCGTCGTCCTTCGTGAAGCGGTACGGCTCGTCGGGCAGCACGACCAGGTCGAGACGGGCCGCGCGCAGGTCGTCGACGGGGACCTTCGGATAGCGCTCGGGGTGGGACGCGTACGCGTTGTCGACGCCCATGCGGGCCAGCAGGTCCCCGGCGAAGGTGTCCCGTCCGACGACCATCCAGGGGCGCCGCCAGATCGGCACGGCCGCGCGGAGCCGGATCGGCGGGCAGGGCGGGTCGAGCCACACCGCCTCCGCCTCGTCGAGCCAGCGCGGCCGCCCGTGGACGCCGCACGCCACGAGCACGCGCTCCAGTTCGCGCAGGGCCCCCGGCAGGTCCCGTACCTCGGTGACGAGGACCTCCAGTCCCGCCTCCCGCAACGCGGTCAGGTCGGGCTCCCGGTTCTCCTCCTCGTTGGCGATCACCAGGTCCGGGGCGAGCGCGATGATCCGCCCGGTGTCCGGGTTCTTGGTGCCGCCGACGCGTACGACGTCGAGGCCGGCGGGGTGGCTGCACCAGTCGGTCGCCCCGACGAGGATCCCCGGCGCGGACACGGCGACGGCCTCGGTGAGGGACGGCACCAGCGACACGACCCGCATCCCCGGACCGGAGCCGGGGGCCGGGCCGGCGCCGCCGTGCTCACCGGTTGAGATCGTCCACCGCCTCGACATGGTCCGCGACCGCCACCACCAGCACGCGGGTGTCCTCCTCGGTCGCCCGCCACCGGTGGCGCACCCCGCCGGTCAGATACAGCGTGTCGCCCCGGCCCAGCCGGTACGCGCGGCCCTCCGCCTCGACCTCGACGACGCCGTCGGCCACGTACATCAATTCGTCGTTGCGGTGCTGGAACTCGCGGCCGGCGTCCTGGTCGCCGGAGAACTCCATGGCGTGCAGCTGGTGATGCCCGCGCACCAGGGGGCGCACACGGGGCTCATGGGTGAACTCGGAGTCGTCGGCGTGCACCACGTCGACACTGCGCGCCGGGTCGGCCGCCGCCAGCAGCTCCACGCGGGTCGTCCCGAGGGCGTCGGCCACGCGTTCGAGGGAACGGGTGCTGGGCCGGGCCCGCTCGTTCTCGACCTGGCTCAGGAACGGCACCGACAGACCGCTGCGCTCGGCGACGACGGCCAGGGTGAGCTCCAGTGCCCGGCGGCGCCGCCTGACGGCCGCGCCCACTCGAAGGGTCTCCTTGTTCTCGTCCATCGCTTCGGCTCCCCCCTGTGCGTCGTCGGTGCATGAGGTTCGGTGGCGGCTCGGTCGCTCCATGGTGACGCGCCCGTGTCTCGCGGGTTCTTGATGTGTTCTCTGCACCCTACGGGTGTTCGCCAAACCGTTTCACGTGCCCGTCACATCCCCGCAAACATTGCCGCGCCGTCGGCCTGTCGCGGCCGGGCGGGCGCAGACACGACGACGAGGGGCGAACGGCGCCCTGAAGCACCGCCCACCCCTCGTCGTCGTACCGAACCGAACACGGTGACGTACGGACCGAACACGATCGCGTACGGACCGGCCGCGGTTACTGCGGAGTCATGCGCTCCACCATGTCCGGGTGCTCCTTGAGCCACGCGGCCACGGCGTCCTCCTCGTGCCCCTGGCCACGGTTCTTGATCTCGGCCTCCAGGCTGCCGAGTTCGTCCTCGCTCATCTTGAAGCTCTTGATCCACTTCGTGAGCTGCGGATACTGCCCGGGGAACTTCTTGTTCGAGATGGTCCGGATCGTGTTGCCCTCACCGAACTTCTTCTTCTCGTCCGACAGCTTGGTGAGCTCGTACTCGCTGTAGGCCCAGTGCGGGGACCACAGCACGACGGCGACGGGCTCCTTCTTGCGGTACGAGCGCTTCAGCTCGGCCAGCATCGCCGGCGTGGAGCCGTCGACGACCTTGTACTCCTTGTCCAGGCCGTAGCCCGGCAGCACGTCCTTCTTGAGCAGGTTCATCTCGCCGGTGCCCGGCTCGATGCCGATGATCCGGCCGCCGAACGTGTCGGCCTTGCCCTTGAGGTCCGCCAGGGACTTGACGTCCTTGACGTAGGAGGGCACCGCGATCTCCAGGGACGTCGGCTGGTACCAGGTGCCGAGGTCCGTCAGGTTGTCCTTGTGCTTGTTCCAGTAGTTCGACTGCGCGTACGGGAGCCACGCGTCGAAGTTGAGGTCGATGTCACCGGAGGCCAGACCGGTGTAGACCGGGCCGACGTCCATCTGCTTCAGGTTCAGCGTGTAGCCGCGCCGCGCCAGGACGTTCTTCCACAGGTAGGTGACGGCGACGTCCTCGTCCCACGGGAACCAGGCGACGTCGATCGCGCGCTTCGCCTCGGCGGGGGTGCCGGACGAGGAGCCGGCGACCGGGGCCAGCTTGTCGACGACCTTGGTGTTGCTCTTCAGCCAGGTGCGCACGGCGTCCTGCTGCGCGCCCTTGCCGGCCTTGTTGATCTCCGACTCGAGACTCGTGAGCTGCTTCTCGGTCATCTTGAAGTTCTTGAGCCACTTGCCGATGACCGGGTTCTTCTCGGCGAACCCCTTGTGGGCGAGCGTGTGCACACCGTCGCCCGAGCCCCAGGCACCCTTGGGGTCCTTGAGCTTCTTCAGCTTGTAGTCGCTGTACGCCCAGTGCGGCGACCAGAGCGTGCCGACGAAGGGCTCCTCCTTGGCGTACGAGCGCTTCAGCTCGGCCAGCATCGCCGGCGTGGAGCTGTCGACGACCTTGTACTCCTTGTCGAGCCCGTACGCCTTGAGGACCTTGGACTTGAGCAGGCCCATCATGCCGGCGCTCGACTCGATGCCGGTGATCTTGCCGCCGAACTCGTCGGCCTTGCCCTTGAGGTCCGCCAGGGACTCGACGTCCTTCATGTAGGCGGGCACGCTCAGCTCGAGGGACGTCGGGCCGAACCAGGAGCCCAGGTCGTCGAGCTGCTTGCCGTACTTCTTCCAGTACGTCTCGTGCGTGACGGGCAGCCAGGAGTCGGTCTGGAAGTCGATGTCGCCCTGGGCGAGCGAGGTGTAGAGCGGGCCGGCGTCGAACTGCTTGACGTCGACCTTGTAGCCGCGCTGCTCCAGGATCTCCTTCCAGAGGAAGGTGGAGGCGACGCCCTCGTCCCAGGGGATGTAGCCGATGGTGATCTTCTTGCCCTGGCCGACGTTCTCGGAGTCGGCCGCGGTGGTTTCGTCGTCTCCGGAACCGAAGACGCCCATGCCGCCCGCGACGAGCGCGAGCACGACGACGCCCACCACGGCCACACTGGCCTGCGGGCGGTAGGACCAGATCTTCAGGCCCCCGGCGGCGCGCAGCTTGGCGACGGCGCGACGGCCGAGCGGAGAGACCTCGGTGCCCAGCGCGCTGGTCATCCGGTCCAGGTAGATGGCGAGGATGACGATGGCGACGCCCGCCTCGGAGCCCAGGCCGACGTTCAGCTGGCCGATGGCCTCGTTCACGTCTCCGCCGAGGCCGCCGGTGCCGACCATGCCCGCGATGGCGGCCATGGACAGGCCCAGCATGATGACCTGGTTGACGCCCGCCATGACGGTGGGCAGGGCCAGCGGCAGCTGGACGCGCAGCAGGATGTTGCCGGGGGTGGTGCCGAACGCGTCGGCCGCCTCGACCAGTTCCTTGTCGACCTGCCGGATGCCCAGCTCGGTCATCCGGACGCCGGGTGCCAGCGCGAAGATCAGGGTGGCCACGATGCCCGCGGGGGCGCCGGTGCCGAAGAACAGGATCGCCGGGATCAGATAGATCATCGCCGGCAGCGTCTGCATGAAGTCCAGCACGGGCCGCACGATGCTGCTGACCCGGTCCGAGCGGGCCGCCCAGATGCCGACCGGCACGGATATCACGAGCGCGATGATCGTCGCCACGAGAACGAGCGACAGAGTGATCATCGCGTTCTCCCACAGTTCGAGGGAGTCGATGAACGCGAATCCCACGAAGGTGAGGACACCGGCCGAGGCGCCGCGCAGCCAGAACGCGATCACCGCGAAGATGCCCGCGAGGAGGAGCGGCTCGGGCGCCTGGAGGACCGCGTTGATGCCGTCGTAGGCGCCGTCGAAGACGGTCTTGAAGAAGTCGAACAGCCACGCCATGTGGTTGAGCAGCCAGTCGACCGTGTCGTTGACCCAGTCGCCGAAGGGGATTCTAGGCATCGGTCTTCACCGCCCCGAGGGTCTTGCCACCCGAGGAGTCGCACGGTGACGGTTCACCCTGTTCGTCGCCGAGGAAGCCGACGAGCCGGCGCCGCGGCACGACTCCGACGAGCTTGCCCTTCTTGTCGACGACGGCGACGGGGTGGGTCAGCCGGGCGCTGATGGCGCACAGGTCACCGAACGAGCTGTCGGGCCTGGCGGTCTCACAGCCGCAGTCCGCCTCGTCTCCGCTCAGCTCCGTGTCCATGACGGAGGCCGCGGTCAGGACCCGGGAGCGGTCCACGTCCTGGGTGAAGGAGGCGACGTAGTCGTTCGCGGGGCGTACCAGGATGTCCTCGGCGGTGCCGATCTGGACGATCTCGCCGTCACGCATGACGGCGATACGGTCTCCGAGCCTCATGGCCTCGTTGAGATCGTGGGTGATGAACACGATGGTCTTCTTCAGTTTCTTCTGGAGTTCGATCAGCTGGTCCTGCATGTCGCGGCGGATC
This sequence comes from Streptomyces sp. CWNU-52B, assembly GCF_047444975.1. Taxonomy (NCBI): domain Bacteria; kingdom Bacillati; phylum Actinomycetota; class Actinomycetes; order Kitasatosporales; family Streptomycetaceae; genus Streptomyces; species Streptomyces sp. CWNU-52B. The sequence goes on from NZ_JBLFJV010000050.1 coordinate 281,583, forward strand.
AGCGGGTCCAGCGCGCTGAAGGACTCGTCCATCAGCAGCAGGTCGGCGTCGGTGGCGAGCGCGCGGGCGAGACCCACGCGCTGCTGCATCCCGCCGGACAGCTCGTCGGGCCAGGACTTCTCCCAGCCGGCCAGGCCGGCCAGCACCAGGGCCTTGTTGGCGCGGTCGTGGCGCTCGGCGCGCGGCACGCCCTGCACCTCGAGGCCGTAGGCGGCGTTCTCCAGAATGTTGCGGTGTGGGAAGAGCGCGAAGTGCTGGAAGACCATGCTGACCTTCCGCGAACGGACCTCGCGCATCTCACGGTCGTTCAGCGCGGTCAGGTCCTGCCCGTCGAAGACCACACGGCCCTCGGTGGGTTCCAGGAGTCCGTTGAGCATGCGCAGCAGCGTGGACTTACCGGATCCGGACAGACCCATCACGACGAAGATCTCGCCGGGTTCCACCGTGAAGGACGCGTCGATCACCGCGGCGGTGATGCCGTCGGCGCGCAGTTCCTCCCGGTCGGCTCCCCCGCGCAGTCGCTCGACTGCTTCGCCGGGTCGTCTGCCGAACACTTTGTAAAGCTGTTCCGCCTGCAGCCTGGATGACACAAGTACCTCTCCGGTCGAACGAAGACGGCCCGCCTCCCCCGCCGGCGGGCCGTGGAGCGATGCGGGTTACGCCCGCTCATCCGGTCGCACATGTACAGGTTGGTTGAAAACGCGACCGGGTTCGCTCCGGGTTCGCGCCTGCCCGGACCTTCCTGGCCCAAACCCGACCGTTTCCGATTCGTGTCCTAGTTCACATGACGTTTACCCACGGACGGTTGTGGAAACCTTTTCGGCCCACTCTCCGCACCGAACCGTGACTGTCCGTGCCGGACGACGGCGCCCGCCTCGGCCCCGCTGTCGGTGCCGTACGGCATGATGCGAGGCGTGACGCAGCAGACTCAGCAGCCCCGGCGAACCATGCTCCTCGACACCGCCTCCCTGTACTTTCGCGCCTATTTCGGAGTGCCGGAGTCCGTGCGGGCCCCGGACGGCACTCCGGTGAACGCGGTGCGGGGGCTGCTGGAGTTCATCGACCGCCTGGTGAAGGACCACCGCCCGGACGACCTGGTGGCCTGTATGGACGCGGACTGGCGGCCGCAGTGGCGGGTCGACCTGATCCCCTCCTACAAGGCGCACCGCGTGGCCACGGAGACCGAGGCCGGGCCGGACGAGGAGGAGGTGCCCGACACCCTGTCGCCGCAGGTGCCGGTCATCGAGGAGGTCCTGGACGCGCTGGGCATCGCCCGCGTGGGCGTCGAGGGGTACGAGGCGGACGACGTGATCGGCACGTTCGCCGGCCGCGCCACGGGCCCGGTCGACATCGTCACCGGCGACCGCGACCTGTACCAGCTGGTCGACGACGGGCGCGGGATCCGCGTGCTGTACCCGCTCAAGGGCGTCGGCTCGCTGCAGCTCACGGACGAGGCCTGGCTGCGCGAGAAGTACGGCGTCGACGGCCCGGGGTACGTGGACCTCGCGCTGCTGCGCGGCGACCCGAGCGACGGCCTGCCGGGCGTGCCGGGCATCGGCGACAAGACGGCCGCCAAGCTGCTGGCCGAGTTCGGGGACCTGGCCGAGATCATGGCCGCCGTGGACGACCCGAAGGCCAAGCTCACCCCGTCGCAGCGCAGGCGTCTGGACGAGTCACGGGCGTACGTCTCCGTCGCGCCGAAGGTCGTCAGGGTGGCCGGTGACGTGCCCCTGCCGGAGGTGGACACCGCGCTGCCCCACACGCCGCGCGACCGGGCGGCCCTCGACGCGCTCGCCGAGCGCTGGGGACTCGGCGGCTCCCTGACCCGGCTGCTGGCGACCCTGGGAGCCTGAGAGGACACTGGGAGAGGTGGGGTCGTGTCGGGGCGGGTGTCCGCCACGGAGAGGTGCTAACTTAGGTAAGCCTTAGCGAACTTATCCAGGAGGCCGTGATGGCTGAGCGCCCGGCACGCAGGACCCCCAAGCCGCACTCCGCGCGAGTCGTCCGCACCGAGCGGCTGACCCCTCACATGCAGCGCGTGGTCCTCGGCGGCGAGGGCCTGGCCGACTTCACGGTGGGTACGAGCACCGACCATTACGTGAAGCTGCTGTTCGGGGCGGCGGGCGTGACCTATCCGGAGCCCTTCGACATGGCGCGGATCCGCGAGGAGTTCCCCCGCGAGCAGTGGCCCGTGACGCGTACGTACACCGTGCGCGCCTGGGACCCCGAGCAGCGCGAGCTGACCCTCGACTTCGTGATCCACGGCGACCAGGGACTCGCCGGACCGTGGGCCACTCGCGTCCGGGCGGGCGAGCTCGTGCGCTTCCTCGGCCCCGGCGGGGCGTACGCCCCCGACACCGAGGCCGACTGGCATCTGCTGGCCGGTGACGAGAGCGCGCTGCCCGCCATCGCCGCCTCGCTGGAGTCGATCCCCGACGGTGCGCGCGTGCACGCCTTCGTGGAGGTCTCGGGGCCGGAGGAGGAGCAGAAGTTCGACTCCGGCGTGGAGGTCGCCTGGCTGCACCGCGGTGACCGGCCGGTCGGCGAGGCGCTGGTGGAGGCCGTCCGCGCGCTGGAGTTCCCGGCGGGCCGGGTGCACGCGTTCGTGCACGGCGAGGCCGGGTTCGTGAAGGAGCTGCGCCGGCTGCTGCGCGTCGACCACGAGGTGCCGCGCGAGGACATCTCCATCTCCGGATACTGGCGGCTCGGACACAACGAGGACGGCTGGCAGGCGGCGAAGCGCGACTGGAACGCGCAGGTCGAGGCGGAGCAGGAAGCCGCACCGCCCTCCGCCTGACCGGGGCGCGGCCCTCCTCCTCCGCGCCCCTGCCCACCCGCTCACGCGTGGGTGCTACACCGAGCGTTGGTACGACTTGAAGGTGCGGACGGACAGCCAGACCGCTGTCACCGCCAGCGCCAGGAGCGCGCCCCCGCGGGTCCAGATCCCGGGCCAGTCCGGGTGCTGCGACACCGCTGAACGGCCCGCCACCATCGCCCAGTTCAGTGGGTTGCAGTCGGCGATGTGGCGCATCCAGTCGGGCATGCGGGACGGCGCCATGAAGGCCGAGGAGAGAAAGGTCAGCGGCAGCAGCAGCAAGGTGTTGATGCCGATGATCGACTCCCGTTGGCGCACCAGCATGCCCAGCGCGTTCGACAGGGCCCCGAAGACCGTGCCGAGCAGCGAGGCCGCGACCACGAGCACCGCCAGGCCCCCGGCGCCGCCGGGATAGTCCGCGCCGCCGAGCCGGCCGAGCAGGACGATCAGCAGGGACTGCACCGCCGTGGTGAGCCCCTGCTGCACGACGCCCGCGTTCATCAGGGCGCCGCGGCCGACCGGCGTGGTCAGGAACCGGTCGAGCGTGCCGCGCTCGATCTCCTCCAGGGTGCCCATGCCGGCCCACATGTTGGAGCTGAGCGCGCTCATCACGACGATGCCAGGCACCAGGTAGTCCAGATAGCTGCCCGTGCCGAAGCCGCCGAGTTCGACGACGTCCTTGAAGAGGTTGCCGAACAGGAACAGCCAGACCGCCGGCTGGATGAGCGCCATCACGACGTACGCGGGCTGCCGGAGCACCGCCGTCAGTTGGCGCTGTGTCATGTACCAGGTCTGGGTGAAAGCTTCGGTACTCATCGGGCACCCCCGGCGGCGGCGAGAGCGTCGGCGGGCCCTGCGGAGGCCGCGGCCTCCGCCTCGGCGTATCGGCGGCCCGCGTACCGCAGGTAGACGTCGTCGAGCGACGGGCGGGCGACGGTGGCGGCGGCGACCCCGACCCCGGCCCGCTCCAGGGTGCCGAGCAGGACGGGTACGGCGGCGGCTCCGTCCTCGGCACGGACGCTGACGCGGCGTCCGTCGAAGTGCGCCTCGTACACGCCGGGCAGGGCGGTGAGGGCGCCGCCGAGCAGCGTACGGCCGGCTTCACCGACCGGTGCGCGCAGTTCCAGGTGGACGGCGTCGCCGCGGAGTTCACCCTTGAGGGCGCCGGCGGTTCCCTGCACGACGACACGGCCGCGGTCGACGATGGCGATGCGGTCCGCGAGGCGGTCGGCCTCGTCCAGGTAGTGCGTGGTGAGGAGGATGGTCAGGCCCTCGTCCCCGGCGAGGCGGGCGATCTCCTCCCACATCGCGGTGCGCGCCTCGGGGTCGAGACCGGTGGTCGGCTCGTCGAGGAAGAGGACCTCGGGCCGGTGGACCAGGCCGAGCGCCACGTCGAGTCGGCGCCGCATGCCTCCGGAGTAGCCCCTGACCTGACGGTCGGCCGCGTCCCCGAGCTGGAAACGGTCCAGCAGGCCGTCCACCCTCGGGCGGAGCGCGGCGCCCCGCAGCCCGTGGAGCCTGCCCTGGAGGCGGAGGTTCTCGCGGCCGGTGGCGACCGGGTCCGCGCCGGACCGCTGGGCGACCACGCCGATCACGCGGCGCACCCGGTCCGGGTCGCGCAGCACGTCGTGGCCCGCGACCGTGGCGGTGCCCGAGTCGGGGCGGGCTAGGGTGGTGAGGATCTTGACGGTGGTGGACTTGCCCGCGCCGTTGGGGCCGAGGAGTCCGAAGACGGTGCCCGCCTCGACGGTGAGGTCCATGCCGCTGAGGGCGGTGACCTCGCCGGGGTAGGTCTTGATCAGTTGACGCGCCTGCACTGCGGGCGCACGGGTGCTCATGACGACTGCTCTCCTGGGTGAGCGGATCGACAGCTGATCCGCGTGAGGAGCACCGGGCTATCCTGAGTGTGCCGCACCTCGATCGCCTGGCCTGCCTCACAGCGGAGTCGGCTCGGGGTTCGAGACCCTGGCGGAGCTGCTCCAACAGCTCTGCCGGGGTCTGTCTCACTTCTGGTGGTCCTGTCGGTCGGGTCTCGGGGTGACGGACCCCGGTTTCTCACGCTCCTCGGACTCCTGGGGCTTCTCGGACTCCTGGGGCTTCTCGGGCCTCTGGAGCTCCTGGAACTCGGGCGGGATCTCCCCGCTCTCGTGGAAGCTCCGCCACTGCTCGGCCCCGTCGAGGGTGCCGGCCGCCAGTTCCCGCAGAAATCCACGGACCCACTCGGCCTGCGCCTCGACCATGTGCAGTTGGTACTCGCTCTCGACGAGGAAGATCCGCGGCAGCGTCTCGGACAGCTTCGTGAGGCCGCCGCGCGCGCTCGCCGCCTGCACCTCCAGCGTCTTGAGCCGGTGTGCCAGCAGGCGCGCCACCTCGTCGGGGTGGATGACGCCCATCAGCGAGAGCGCGGCCTCGAAGATCGGGAACTCGTGTGCGGGGACGGCGAGCAGGTCCGACAGCCACTCGGTCGCCTCCTCGCGCCCCGCGTCCGTGATGCCGTACAGCGTGCGCTCGGGGCGGTTTCCCTGCCGCTGTACCTCGGCGACCTCGACGAATCCATGCTTCTCCAGGCTCTGCACGACCGTGTAGAGCGAGCCGTAGTTGATCTTCAGGCTCGCGTCCTTGCCGCGGCTGCGCAGGGTCTGGGCGATCTCGTACGGATGCATCGGGCGCTCGGTGAGCAGCACCATGACGGCCAGCGCCAGCGGGTTGCCGAGCTTGCGGCGCTTCGTCGCCACCCGGATCACCACCTCGCCATATCCTCGTCCACGAATATCCGTGACCGAACATATCGCGTGTCGCCGAGCAGCGTCAACACACACGATGTATCGCGTTTTGAGAAGTCCCGCAAGGGTGGATGGACATGCGGCCCCGCACGGACCTCACCGCCGCCCCGCTGCGTACGCTTGACCAGGTGAGACGTCGAACCCCGATTCCGCCCTCCCCCCTGCCCCAGCGTGCGGGGGTGGATCCGGTGCGGGTACGACTGCCGGCCGGCGGGACCTGGAGGACCGTTCGGGAGCATCTGGTGGAGCGGCTCGCGCCCCGGGCCGCGGTGATCGACGCGATGCTCGCCGCCGGGCAGATCGTGGACGCCGACGGGCGGCCGCTGACTCCGGACACGGCGTACGCGCCGGGCATGTACGTGTGGTTCCACCGGGAGCTGCCCGACGAGGAGCGGGTGCCGTTCCCCGTGGAGGTCGTGTACCGCGACGAGCACGTCGTGGTCGCCGACAAGCCGCACTTCATCGCCACGACACCCCGGGGCAGTCATGTCACCGAGACGGTTCTGGCGCGGCTGCGGCGGGAGTTGGGGGTGCCCACGCTCGGGGCCGCGCACCGGCTCGACCGGCTCACCGCCGGGCTCGTGCTGTTCACGGTGCGGCCCGAGGAGCGGGGCGCGTACCAGTCCCTGTTCCGCGACCGCCTCGTGCACAAGGAGTACGAGGCGGTGGCGCCGTACCTACGAGGGCTGGACCTGCCCCGGACCGTGCGCAGCCGGATCCACAAGGAGCGGGGTGTGCTCGCCGCGCAGGAGGTGCCGGGCGAGCCGAACGCCGAGACCCGCATCGAGCTGCTGGAGCACCAGGGCGGCCTGGCCCGCTACCGGCTGCTCCCCCGCACCGGCCAGACCCATCAGCTGAGGGTGCACATGAGCGCGTCAGGCGTGCCGATCCTCGGCGACCCGCTGTACCCGAAGGTCACCGACCCCGTGCCGGCCGGTGACTTCCGGCGCCCGCTGCAACTGCTGGCGCGGGTGCTGGAGTTCACCGATCCGGTCACGGGGACCAGGCACGCGTTCCGCAGCGGACGCACCCTGTCGGCCTGGTCCGCCCATGACGACTGGGCCGACGAGGGGCCACACAGGTCCCCCGGCGGCCCAGGCTCGGTGACCGTGGCTCAGTAGCCGCGCCACCAGCGCACGAAGCGCTGCCAGGCGCCGAGCCGGTGTCCCGGCTCGGCGGCCGGCACCGGCGGCGCGTCCAGCAGGTCGATCGTGGGACGCGGCACCGGAGGGGCGTCCGGTACGTGGCCGGAGGTGTCCCAGCCCGGACGCGGGCGCGGCACCTCGCTGACGCCCGGCCGGTCCATGACGTCCCGCGGCGACGCCGGCGCGAACACGACCGGCAGCTCCACCAGATGCCGTGAGGAGATCGAGGCGCTCCACTTCAGCTCGGTCTCGGGGACGGCGAGCTGGACGTCCGGCAGCCGCTTGAGGAGCGCGTCGACACCGACGTCGGCGATGGCACGCCCGATGTCCTGCCCGGGGCACTCGTGCGGGCCGCCGCCGAAGGCGAGGTGCGAGCGGTTGCCCTTCATGTTCGCCTTGAGGTCCGGGCGGACGTGCGGATCGACGTTGCCCGGCGCGATCCCCAGGAGCAGTCCGTCCCCCTTGCGGATGCGCTGACCGCCCAGCTCCGTGTCCTGCTTGGCGAAGTAGCCGAGGACGGAGCTGAACGGCGGCTCGTCCCACAGGGACTGCTCCACCGCCTGGGGCACCGTCATCTGGCCGCCGTTGAGCTGGGCGCGGAAGCCGGGGTCGGTGAAGACCACCCGCAGCACGTTGGCGAGGAGGTTCGCCGTGGCCTCGTACGCGGCGAGCAGGACGAGCCGCAGGTGCTGGCCCACCTCCTCGTCGGTGAGCCCGGCCGGGTGGTTGATGAGGTGGCTGGCGAAGTCCTCGGCGGGTTCGGCCCGGCGGCGCGCGGTGAGCCGCATCAGCACGCTCATCACGTACTCGTTGCTCGCGATCGCCGTCTCGGTACCCTTGAGCAGGTCGCGGGTGGTCTGCACCATGCGGTCGTCGTACTCCTCGGGCATCCCGAGGATCTCGCACAGCACAGCCATCGGCAGATGTTCGGCGAACTGGGAGACGAGGTCGGCGCTGCCCCGTCGGCAGAACTGGTTGACCAGTTCCTGGGTCCAGTGGTTGATGTGGCGGCGCAGGTCACGGGCGTTGATCGTGGACATGGCGCCCATGACCGAGCCGCGCAGCCGCTGGTGCTCGTCGCCCTCCGCGTGGGAGCAGATGGGCTGCCAGGCGATGTGCGGCATCAGCGGGTGGTCGGTGCCGGCCGTGCCGTCCAGGAGGGCCGTCCAGATGCGGCTGTCGCGGGTGTACACCGAGGGGTTGCTGACCATGTGGAGGTTCTCGCCGTGCCCCAGCACCATCCAGAACGGCACGTCGTTGTGGAGCAGCACCGGCGCGACGGTGCCGTGCTCGGCGCGGAGCTTCTCGTACAGGGCCGCCAGGTCCTGCGCCTCGGGTCCGTACAGGCGGCGCAGTCCGCCGGGGCCCGTGCCATGGGCGGGGCAGCTCGGCGGGGGCCCGGACAGGGGCTCGTCCGTGCCGGTCAGGGAGTGTGGTTCAGGCGTCACGATGATCGCTCCGAAGCTGAAGTCGTACTGAGGTCTGGAAGGTCGGTCGTGTCGGACCGCCCACGCGAAGCGCCTACACCGAGGCCATGGCGATCGAGTGGAGGAAGCGCATCAGGGTCATCAGGACGTCCCGGCTGGAGGCTCGCCGGCGCGCGTCGCACTTCACCATGGGGATCTCCTCGGACAGGTCGAGCGCCGCCCGCAGGTCCTCCATGGGGTAGCGGGGCGCGTCCGGGAAGTCGTTGACGGCGACGACGAACGGCACGCCGCGTTCCTCCAGGCGGCCGATGACGTCGAAGCTGACCTCCAGGCGCCGGGTGTCGACCAGGACGACCGCGCCCAGGGCGCCCTCGAACAGGCCGTTCCACAGGAACCAGAAGCGCTCCTGGCCGGGGGTGCCGAAGAGGTACAGCACCAGCTGCTCGGTGATGCTGATACGGCCGAAGTCCATCGCGACGGTGGTCGCCGTCTTCGTCTCGGAGCCGTAGTCGTCGTCGACTCCGATGCCGGCCTGCGTCATGGTCTCTTCGGTGGTCAGCGGCCTGATCTCGCTGACGGAACCCACCATCGTCGTCTTGCCGACCCCGAACCCGCCCACGATCACGATCTTCACCGCGGCGGTCGCCGTCTGCGGGAGATGGTCCTCGGCGCGAGGTCCAGGGACGGTGTCAGAGCTTTTGAAGTCCATGCATCACCGCTTCGAGGAGGGAACGGTCGGGCAGCTCCGAGCGGACGATCGGAGCGCGCGCCTGTACCAGTTCAGCCGTCAGCAGCTCGGTCAGCAGTACGGTCACGACGCTGAACGGCAGATTGAGATAGGCCGATACCTCGGCCACGGACATGGGTGCCCGGCAGAGCCGCAGCAGTGCCGACTGCTCCGGCTGGGCGGTGGGCGGGGCGTCGTCGCACGCCACGATCAGGGTCACCAGGTCGAGTTCGGCACGGTCGCCGCCGTCGGCCGCCTGGCCGGTGACGACGTACAGCCGTTCCAGATCGCGGCTCCGGTCCGCCCCGCCCTGCCCTTCCCCGGGCGGGGGCGGCGCGGACGGCCCGGGTTTCTCCTGTGGCGGCGCCTTGGGAAAGCGCCGGCGTCGTTGGGGAGGACTCATACGGTCTGCCCGTTGCGCCGGGGCGGACTCGTGAGGTGCGCGCCGATCCGGACGACGAGGTCACGCATCCGGGCGCTCATGAGCCCGGCGTCGACGTGGGCCTCCGCCAGCACCGCGAGATAGGCGTTGGGGCCCGCGGCCATCATGTAGAAGTAGCCGCCCTCCATCTCGATGATCACCATGCGCATCTTGCCGTCGGTGTCGGGGATCTCGGTGGCGACGGCCCCGGCGAGGCTCTGGAGTCCGGCGCAGGCGGCGGCGATGCGGTCGGCGGCGTCGGGGTCGCCGCCGTACCGGGCGATCCGCAGACCGTCCGCGGAGAGCACGACGACCTGCCGGGTCCCGTACACCCCGTCGGACAGTTCCTTGAGCATCCAGTCGAAGTTGGCGCGCTGCTGGATCACTTGAGGTCCCCCTCGTCGTCGGCCTCGGTGCGGGCCGGACTGTTCGTCGCTCCTGGCGTCTGCTGCTGGTCGTCGTCTCCGCCCTTGAGACCGGCCATGAACGCCTCGACCCACAGCCCTGGTTCTTTCTCTTCCTTCTTCTTCGTGGGCACCTGCGTGGACGACCGGGTCCAGTCGATGACGGGGCGGCCCTCCTTGCGCGCGGCCTCGGCCTCCGCCTCGGCGGCCCGTGCTTCGAGCACCCGCTGGCTGTAGGGGATCTTGACCCGGCTGCGGCGCTGCGGCAGGCCGTTGGCGGTCCACTCGGTGACCTCGGGGACCTCGTCCGCCATGTCGTCCGGCACGGTGGGCCGGGGCCCGGTGGTGGGGCGGCGCTTCTTCTCGACGCGCTTGGGGCCCTCGACCCCGCCGAAGTCGACCTTGGGCACGGCGGCGGCGCCGATGCCGTGGGCGAGACCGACGGCGGGCTCCTCGGTGAGCAGAGCGCGCGGGACGACGAGCACGGCGCGCACACCGCCGTAGGCGGACTGCCGCAGCGAGACCTGCATGTCGTACGTGTCCATGAGGCGGCCCACGACGGCGAGGCCGAGCCGCGGGTCCTCACCGAGCTGGTTGAGGTCGGGGCCCGCCGCCGCCTGCGCGAGCATCCGCTCGGCGCGGGTACGGGCCTCCTCGCTGAGGCTGACGCCGGCGTCCTCGATCTCGATCGCGACGCCGGTCTGCACCTCGACGGCGGTGACGTGGACCTTGGTGTGCGGCGGCGAGTAGCGCGTGGCGTTGTCGAGGAGTTCGGCGGCCGCGTGGATGACGGGCTCGACGTGGATACCGCTGACGGCGACCTTGGCGATGGAGTGCAGCTCGATGCGCCGGTACTCCAGGATCCGGGACATGGCACCGCGCAGCGCGCTGTACAGCGGGACCGGAGCGGGCCACTGGCGGCCGGGGCGGCCGCCGCCGAGCACGGCGATGGAGTCGGCGAGGCGGCCGATGAGCGCGGTGCCGTGGTCGATGCGCAGCAGGTCGTCGAAGACCTCGGGGTTGCGCCCGTGGTCCTCCTCCATCTCGCGCAGTTCCGTGTTCTGCTGGTGGACGATCGCCTGGACCCGGCGGGCGATGTTGACGAAGGAGCGCTGCGCGGCCTCGCGCTGCAGCTCCTCGTTGTCGATGATCCGCAGCACTTCGAGCAGGAGTGCCCGCTGGGCGCGGGGGATGTTCCGCTGGGCGGGGTCGTTGTCGACGATCAGCCGGACCGCTTCCTGCGGCCCGCGGCCGCCGCGCATCCCCTTGATGAGGATCGGCAGCAGATGCTCGCGCAGGTGGTCGATCTCGGCGTCGTGCAGGGAGACGCGTCGTTCCATGACTTCTGTGCGGCGGGCGAGTTCGGCCCGCACCGCGCGGATGACACGGCCACGGCGGACCGCTTCCGCCGCCGTCGCGATGACGAGCAGGGTCGCGATGACACCGCACCAGCCGACGGCCACCCGGGCCGGCTGCGTCACGACGGCGACAGCGGCACCGGTCACCGCGGCCATCACTATGGCGGGCAGCAACAACGCGCGCGCGTAGGGAACTTCACGGCCACCGGGAGGCAATTGAACACTCACCATGTATGCCCTCTGAGACAAGTCGACTGGAGGTCGGGGGGAAGTAACTGGATCTTCGGAACTTTGGGGAACAAGCGCACGAATACATCTCAACTCGGTGCGCTGCGGGCGAGCTTAGTCCGACCGGATCATCGCTGTGTCATATTCAGCAAGCACCTGAAATCACCCCTGAAGCAGGAGTACTGTCTGCTTCATTTACACGGCGAGCATCCGTACGAACACGTTGCGTGATGACGTACGGGTGTGCGAAACCCCCTCATCAGAAGGGGTGAAGCCCTGCTTCCGCGTCACTCACGACGGCCGTGGGCCGGTCCGGACGGGCCCACGGCCCGGATTCCGGTAGTTCACTCCGAGCGGACCCGAGCAGGAGACGACGACGGCCGCCGACCGCCACGCCGGAGGCGGCGACGACACAGGTCCCGGTGCGCGGCCCGAGCGCGCCGACGGCACGGGCGGCAGGGGGCGGCGGCGCGGACAGCGTCGCCCCGCAGGGCGGCTGCGGGCCTGCCCGAACCCGGCGGCGAGCCGCTCAGCGGCGGCCGCAGGACAGCCCTGGATGCCCGCGGCCCAGCCTGCGGAACCCCGAGCCCGGTGCACGTCCCGGCGGGAGCGCGCTGACGGCCGGGCGGCAGCACGGGCGGTGTCGCCTCGCAGGGCGGCCCAGGATGCCCGCAGTCCGGCTTGCGGGACCGCGGGCCCGGTGCACGCGCCCGGCGTGTGCGCCCGGTCTCTCAGGCGTGCGCCGGGTCCGTCTCGGGGCCGGGGCCCCGGCTCGTCTCAGCCCACCGACGAGTAGGCCACCACTCCGCGCAGCAGCTGGTCGACGGCCTTGCGGGCGTTCTTCGCGACCGTCGAGCTCGCCGCGGACGAGTTCGGCGCCGCCGCCGAGATCTGCCCGAGCACGTCGATGACCTGCTTGCACCAGCGCACGAAGTCACCGGCGGGCATCTCCGCCTCGCGCAGCACCTCGTCGAGGCCCTTGCCCGACGCCCACTCGTGCGCCGCCCAGGCGAAGCCCAGGTCGGGCTCGCGCTGGCCCACCCCCTCGGTCTGGGTGATGCCGAAGTCCTCCTCCAGGGCGTCGAGCCGGCCCCAGATGCGGACCATCTCGCCCAGCGCGGCCTTCGCCCTGCCGGACGGCAGCTTGGGCGCCATCGCGTCGTCGCTGACTCTGGACTCGTACACCAACGCCGAGACGCACGCGGCCAGTTCGGCGGGGCCCAGGCCCTCCCAGACCCCTTCGCGCAGGCATTCGCTGGAGAGCAGGTCCATCTCGCCGTACAGCCGGGCGAGCCGCTTGCCGTGCTCGGTGACCTCGGTGCCGCGCAGATAGTCCATCTCGGTCAGCAGCGCGACGATCCGGTCGAAGGTGCGGGCGATGGTGTTCGTCCGGCCCTCGATGCGCTGCTCCAGCTGCGCGGTGTCCCGCCGCAGCCGGTGGTAGCGCTCGGCCCAGCGGGCGTGGTCCTCACGGTCGCTGCACCCGTGGCAGGGGTGGGCGCGGATGTCGGTGCGCAGGCGGGCGATCTCGCGGTCGTCGGCCGCCTCGGCGCGCCGCTTGCGGTGCCGGTCGGGCACGATGTGCCCGGCCTTGGTGCGCAGCGCGGAGGCCAGGTCGCGGCGCGACTGCGGCGAGCGCGCGTTGAACGACTTCGGGATGCGCATCCGCTCCAGGGCCTCGACGGGCACCGGGAAGTCCATCGACGCGAGCCGCTTGACCTGCCGCTCGGCGGTGAGCACCAGCGGCCGGGGGCCGTCGTGGTGCTCGAAGCCCCGGTGTCCGTTGGACCGTCCGGCGGGCAGGCCCGGGTCGAGGACCAGCGCGAGCCCGGCGAACTTGCCGGTCGGCACATGGATGATGTCGCCGGGCTTGAGCTTCTCCAGCGCGACGGCCGCCTCGGCCCGCCGCTGGGAGGCGCCCTGCTTGGCCAGCTCCGTCTCCCGGTCCTTCAGTTCGCGGCGCAGCCGCGCGTACTCGTCGAAGTCCCCGAGGTGGCAGGTCATCGACTCCTTGTAGCCTTCGAGCCCTTCCTCGTTGCGCTGCACCTGGCGGGAGATCCCGACGACCGACTTGTCGGCCTGGAACTGCGCGAAGGACGTCTCCAGGAGCTCGCGCGAACGGTGCCGCCCGAACTGCTCGACGAGGTTCACCGCCATGTTGTACGAGGGCTTGAAGCTGGAGCGCAGCGGATAGGTGCGCGTGCCGGCGAGTCCCGCGAGGTGGTCCGGGTCGATACCGCGCTGCCACAGCACCACGGCGTGGCCCTCGACATCGATGCCGCGCCGGCCGGCCCGCCCGGTGAGCTGGGTGTACTCGCCGGGGGTGATGTCCGCGTGCTGTTCGCCGTTCCACTTGACGAGCTTTTCGAGGACCACCGAGCGGGCGGGCATGTTGATGCCGAGCGCGAGGGTCTCGGTGGCGAACACCGCCTTCACCAGGCCGCGTACGAACAGTTCCTCGACGACCTCCTTGAACGTCGGCAGCATGCCCGCGTGGTGGGCCGCGATGCCGCGCTCCAGGCCTTCGAGCCACTCGTAGTAGCCCAGGACGTGGAGGTCCTCGTCGGGGATGGACGCGGTGCGCTCCTCGACGAGGGCACGGACCCGTTCCCGCGCGTCGTCGTCGTTCAGCCGCAGGCCCGCGTACATGCACTGCTGGACGGCGGCCTCGCAGGCGGCGCGGCTGAAGATGAACGTGATGGCGGGCAGCAGGCCCTCGGAGTCGAGCCGCTCGATGACCTCGGGGCGACCCGGTGTCCACACCCGGGACCGCTGGCGCCGCTCGCGCTCGCGGTCGGCGTCGCGCATCGCACGGCCGCGCTTGCGGTCCTGGTACGAGGGGCGGCTCGCCTCCATGCGCGCCAGGCGTGTCAGATCGGGGTTGACGGCCTTCTTGTGGCCCTCGCCCTCCTCGAAGAGGTCGTGCATCCGACGTCCGGCGAGCACGTGCTGGAACAGCGGTACGGGCCGGTGCTCGGAGACGATCACCTCGGTGTCGCCGCGCACGGTGTCGAGCCAGTCCCCGAACTCCTCCGCGTTGGACACGGTCGCCGACAGCGACACCAGTGTGACCGACTCGGGGAGGTGGATGATCACTTCTTCCCACACGGCGCCGCGGAAGCGGTCCGAGAGGTAGTGCACCTCGTCCATGACGACGTACCCCAGGCCGAGGAGGGTCTGGGAGCCCGCGTACAGCATGTTGCGCAGGACCTCGGTGGTCATCACGACCACCGGGGCGTCGCTGTTGACGCTGTTGTCGCCGGTGAGGAGGCCCACCTTGTCCGCGCCGTAGCGCCGGCACAGATCCGCGTACTTCTGGTTCGACAGTGCCTTGATGGGAGTCGTGTAGAAGCACTTCTTGCCCTGCTGGAGGGCCAGGTGGACGGCGAACTCGCCGACGATCGTCTTGCCCGAGCCGGTGGGCGCGGCCACCAGGACTCCCTTGCCCCCTTCAAGAGCTTTGCAGGACTCGATCTGGAAGGGGTCGAGGCCGAAGTCGTACATCTCGCGGAAGCCGGCGAGTGCGGTGGCCTGCTCGACAGCGCGCTTCCGTGCTGCCGCGTACCGCTCGGCCGGTGAGAGGTCGTCTGTCATCGTGCTTTCGAGACTACCGGCCACCACTGACAACAGGACGATCATTATCCGATCGGAGCATCTGGATCCGGGAGGGACCGGCTCAGGGCCCCGCGACCCGCACCGCCCCGGGTACGCACTCCGCCGTCAGCGGGAGCGGCCCGAGCGGCTCACCGTCCGCGTAGCCCGATATCCCCCGCGCGGCCAGTTCGACCTTCCCGGCCCGGTGCACGGTGACCATGGGATGGCTCAGGTGGGTGCCCTTGTAGACCCGCGGGAAGACGCGCAGCAGCTCGGTGCGGCTGCACGCGCCGACCACGGTGACGTCGAACAGCCCGTCGGTGAGGTCCGCGTCCGCGCAGATCCGCATACCGCCCCCGTACGAGGAGCCGTTGCCGACGGCGACCAGGGTCGCCTCGACCTCCCGGACCTCGCCGCCGTCCAGCGTGATCCGGTACGGGAACGGCTTGAACGCGGCGAGTTCGGCGAGGATCGCGAGGTCGTACTTGAACCGGCCGCCGGGCCATCGCATGCGGTTGCCGCGGTCGTTGACCCGCGAGTCGAAGCCGGAGGCGAGGACCGTGCCGAACCAGGTGCCGCCGACCCGTCCGAGGTCGACGTCCCGCAGCCGGTCCTCCGCAAGCGCCCCGGCGACCACGCGTCCGGCGGCCGCCGGGTCGTGCACGGGCAGCCCCAGGGCCCGCGCGAAGTCGTTCCCGGTGCCCACCGCGACGATCCCCAGGGGCGTACGTGTCCCCGCGACGGCCTGCAGCGCGAGGTTCGCCATGCCGTCGCCGCCCACGGCCACCAGGGCGCCGGTGCCGGCCCGTACGGCGGCACGCGCGCGCGTGAGGGCGTCCTCGGCGTTCTCGCCGAGGACCGTGCGGACGGAGAAACCCGCCGCCCGCAGAGCCGAGGCGGCCGGCTGCGCCGCGCGGGCGCCCCGGCCGCGTCCCGCGGTGGGATTGACGAAGAGGATGATCTCGCTGTTCACGGCCCGGACCCTACAAGGCCGCCCGCGGCACGGGCCGCGTCAGGTCGCGTCGTCGTATCCGTTGATCCGGTCGCGCTCGGCGTCCGCCTGCGCCGGCACCCCGCGGTTCGCCGACACGGACTCGATCTCGCCGATGTCCTCGGGCGTCAGGTCCAGCTCGGAGGCCTCGTCGTCGTCGGGACCCTCGGCGTCGCGGCGGGCCCTGCGGCGGTCGTTCAGCAGGGAGAAGGCCGTGGCGATGAAGTACAGGATCCAGATCGGCCCGGCCAGTGCCAGCATGGTCAGCGGGTCCGTGCTGGGCGTGGCGACCGCCGCGAACACGGTGATGCCCATGATCATGCCGCGCCACCAGCCGGCCATGCGCCTGCCGGAGATCACTCCGCTCATGTTGAGCATGACCAGGAGCAGCGGCAGCTCGAAGGAGAGGCCGAAGACGATCACCATGCGGGTCACGAGGTCGAGCAGGTCGTCCAGCGGCAGCAGGTTGTCGACGCCGAACGGGGTGAACTCGATCAGGACCTTCGCGGTGGTGGGGAGCACCTTGTAGGCGAAGAACGCGCCGCCGAGGAAGAGCGGGACACCGGACGCGACGAACGCGTACGCGTAGCTCTTCTCGCTGCGGTGCAGACCGGGCGCGACGAACGCCCAGAGCTGGTAGAGCCAGATCGGCGAGGCCAGTACGACGCCCGCCATGAGCGACACCTTCAGCGCCAGCGTGAAGGGCGTGAGCAGACCGTTGATCGTGATCTGGGCGCAGGTGGTGTCGTCGGCCGACTGCGTCAGCTGCTCGAAGCTCTTCCCGCAGCCGACCGAGTCGAGGATCGGATCGGTGAAGAAGTTGATGATGTCGTTGTAGAAGAAGGCCGCCACGATCGTGACGAGCACGATGGCCAGCATCGCCTTCGCAAGCCGGTTGCGGAGCTCACGAAGGTGTTCCGCGAGGGGCATCCGCCCCTCCGGATCCTTCTCGGCCTTCTTGCTGACGGACTTGAGCAACCCACGTTCCCATCTCGTGCGGCGGGCCGGTGGTCACCGGCCCTGCGTCAGCGCTTGGTCGTGTCCGTCGGCTCGGTGACCGGGCGGGAGCTGGTCACGTCACCGGGCGCGGCCTGGATGGTGCGCTGGGGCTGCTGGTCGTCCTGCGGGGGCGCGGCCGGGGCGGCGGCGTCGTCCTTGCCCTCGGTCTTCATCGCCTTGGCCTCGCTCTTGAGGATGCGGGCGGACTTGCCCAGGGAGCGGGCCATGTCGGGAAGCTTCTTCGCGCCGAACAGCAGGATGATGACGACGAGGATGAGAATGATCTCGGGAGCGCCGAGCCTTCCGAACATAAGCTTTACCTTCTCACCGAGGCGGCGTGGTTGGGGTCGCGGCCCGACCGGTCGGACGTCTGTCCGAGAGTCGTGCTGGCAGCGATCGTAACGCTCAGGGGTGAACGCGGGGCAATCCCTGTGCGTACTCCCGGTTCGCGGTCCGCGCCTCGCTCTCCGGGCCGCGATCAGCAGCGTACCTGTCGACCCTGCGAAGTTGACAGGTCAGAGTGACTCAAAGCGTAAGGACGGGTGAGGACGCGGTGCCCCGCAGAGGACCCCGGAGGGGGCTCAGAGGGCGTCCGCAGAGCGGGCCACTCCCGCGGAGGCGTGCTCCAGGTCCTCGGCCGCGCGGCTGATCCGGCGGGCGGACTCGCCGACCTGCTTGCCCAGGCGCTCCGCCTCGAGGAAGACACGGACGGCGAGCACGCCGAGCACGGCGATTCCCAGGAAACCCACAGCGATCGCGCACATCGGCCAGAACATGGCTCGACCCTAAGCCCCTCGCACCGTCGCGTGCAGCCGCAGGGCCCGCACCCCGCCCCCGGTGAGCAGCTCGACGATGCGCTCCCCGGCCGGTTTGCGCACCGCCGAGCGGCACTGCGGGCAGGTGAAGGAGTAGAAAGTGGTCCGATGTGTGGCGCCGACCACCAGCCGCAGGGCGCTCGCCGCGAGCTCGAAACCGGCGCGGCAGTCGGGGCACGCGGCCTTGAACACCACGGGGTCCACCCTCGTCATCCCCGAGAACGCGGACGCCACGGAGACCTCGCCCGTACCCGACATCGCCGACCCGCTCACAGCCCCTGCTCCTGCCTGCCGTACAGCCCGTCATGAACATCCCGCGGCCCGCTCTGCGGACCGCTCCCCTCCGGGTCCAGGCCCTCGTCCGGCGGCCGGTCCCGGTCCTCGTACCCGCCCTGGGGTCCGTCGTAGGCCGTGAGTGCCTCGCGGGCCGCCCGGCGGGCGCTGTCGGCGACCTCGGGCGGCGAGACGATCCGGCCGTCGCCTCCGAGCCGCAGCGCGAGCCGGCGCAGCGACGCCGGCTCGGGCGTACGCAACGTGATGCGCAGCCCGCCGTCCGGCAGTTCCTCGGCGCTGTCGTGCGGGTAGTACTCGGCGACCCAGCGCCCGCCGGGGCCGACCTCCACCACCACCTCGGGGTCCTCCGCGCCGGGCTGGACCAGCCCCTCCGAGAGGTCCCGCAGCTCGATCTCCGGCGGCGCGGACGGCTCGTCGAGGATCTTGATCTCGGCGACCCGGTCCAGGCGGAACGTACGCCGGGCCTCCGAGCGCCGGCACCACGCCTCCACGTAGGTGTGCCCGACGCTGACCAGGCGGATCGGGTCGATCTCGCGCTCGGTGATCTCGTCCCGCGAGGGCGAGTAGTAGCGGATCCACAGCCTGCGCCGCTCGGAGATCGCCCGGTCGACGTCCGCGAAGACCCCGCCCTCCGCCTCGAAGGTCACCGAGAGACGGGAGCTGGCGGCCGCCGCC
Organism: Streptomyces sp. CWNU-52B; assembly: GCF_047444975.1. Lineage (NCBI taxonomy): Bacteria > Bacillati > Actinomycetota > Actinomycetes > Kitasatosporales > Streptomycetaceae > Streptomyces > Streptomyces sp. CWNU-52B. Next base: position 300,259 of record NZ_JBLFJV010000050.1, read on the forward strand.
TCGCCGGACGCCGCCTCCACCTTCGCGGTGGCCCGCAGCAGCGCCTGTCGGTCGCCCTCACGCAGCCCCGGCAGGGTCGACACGGCGCGCGCGGCCACGAGCAGCGCGGTCGCCTCGTCGGCGGCGATCCGCAGGGGCTCCGCCACGTCGTCCGGGTTGTGCCACCAGATCCGGTCGCCGTCGGTGTCGATGTCGAGCAGGTCGCCGCCGCGGAAACTGGTCCCGCACAGCGGCAGCACGTCGAGGTCGGAGATCAGCTCGTCCTCGGTGATCCCGAAGGCACGGGCCACGTCCTCGATGCGCGCGCCGGGACGCTCCCGCAGATACGTCACCAGGGACAGCATCCGCCGCGTCTGGTCGATCGCGTTCGTGGGCCTGGCCGGTTTTCCCGCCACTTTCCCGTGTCCCCCTCAGCCCTTGGCCACAGCGCGCAGCCGGTCCACCACGTCGGCCCGCAGCTCGGCCGGCTCCAGGACCACCACGTCGGGCCCGAACTCCACCAGCCAGGCGTCCAGACCGTGCCCGTACGGAACCTCCAACTCGTCCCACCCGTCTCCGAGTTCCCGCACGGACGCAGCCTTGGCTCGCAGCGGGTAACCCGAGCCCGTCCGCAGCCGGATCAGCGCGGACCGGTCGGTGATGTCCCCGGCCCAGCCCGCGACGGTCTCCCGCACGGTCACCACGTCGGGCACCTCGGCCGTGTACCCGCCGCTGCGGGTACGGACCTTGCCGGTGATCCGGGACAGCCGGAAGACCCGCTCGGCCTCCCGGTCGCGGTCCCAGCCGGCCAGGTACCAGTGGCCGCGCCAGCACTCCAGCGCCCAGGGCTCGACGTGGCGCGGCCCGGGGCGGGCCGCGGTCGCCTTGCGGTAGTCGAAGGTGACGGGGCGCCGGTCACGGCAGGCGAGCATCAGCGGCTCGAAGGCCGCCTCGTGCACGGGGATCCGCGGCTCCAGCGCGCCGTGGGGCTCGTACGGGTCGACGCCCTCGGGCAGGCCCGCGGCGCGCAGCTTCTGCAGGGCGCCGCTCGCCGCGCCCGCGAGCCGGGCCTGCTGCCAGACCTTGGCGGCCAGGCCGAGGGCCGCGGCCTCCTCGGCGTCGAGCGTGATGGGCGGCAGCCGGTTGCTGTCGCGGCGGGCCAGATAGCCGACCTCGCCGTCGAGGTTCTCCACCGTCTCGATGACCAGGCCGAGTTCGCGCAGATCGTCCTTGTCCCGCTCGAACATCCGGTTGAAGGAGTCGTCCGAGCCGGCTTCCAGATAGGCCTCGATGGACTCGCGGAGTTCCCGCTTGCTGAGCGGTCGCCGCGTCCCGAGCAGACACAGCGCCAGGTTCATCAGCCGCTCTGCCTTGGCAATGGCCATCGACGCCCTTCCTATGGTGCTTCCGACCGATGACCGTACCGCCCCGGGGTGTCGTGACAAAAGCCGAGGGCCCATGCCCGAACAGGCATGGACCCCAAGTGATCAAGTCCGGTCGGATCATGACCACGCAATGTACGAAGATCGGACCGCGCGGTACGCGCGGCCGGCCCTCGGCGAGAACTCAGACCCCGAGCAGGTCACAGACGAAGATCAGCGTCTCGCCCGGTCCGATACGGCCGCCCGCGCCACGGTCCCCGTACGCGAGATGCGACGGGATGATCAGCTCACGCCGGCCGCCGACCTTCATGCCCTGCACACCCTGGTCCCAGCCCGCGATGACCTGGCCGACGCCCAGCCGGAACTGGAGCGGCTGACCACGGTTCCAGGACGCGTCGAACTCCTCGCCGCTGGAGAAGGCCACACCCACGTAGTGGACCGAGACGGTGTCGCCCGCCTTGGCCACCGGGCCGTCGCCCTCCCAGATGTCCTTGATCTGAAGGTCCTTGGGGGGCTCGCCACCCGGGAAGTCGATCTCGGGCTTGTCGATACTCACGTCAGTGCTCCTGCTCGTTCTCAGTGGGACAACCCGGACAGTCTGTCATCCTCAGCTCGTGGCCAGGATGTCGACCACGAACACCAGGGTGGAGTTGGCGGGCAGTTCCTTGCCCTTGTCCTGGTCCGCGTACGCCTGGGCGGGCGGGATCACCAGCAGGACCCGGTCCCCGACGTGCTTGCCGACGATCCCCTTGTCCCAGCCGGAGATGACCTGACCCTGGCCGATGACCGTCGTGAAGGGCTGGCCGGCCTTCCAGGACGAGTCGAAGAGCGTGGCCTTCTCCTTGCCCTCGTTGATCTTCCAGGCGGCACCGCTGTACTGCATGGTGACCGACTTGCCGCTCTTGACCTCGGCGCCCTTGCCCTCGATGAGGACCTTGTCGACGAGCTTGGCCGGCGGGTCGTTCTTCGGCACGGAGATCGTGGCGGGCGCCTCGTCGTCGGCCTTGATCTGCGGCAGCTCCGGCGCGATGGACGCCTGCTTGCCCTCGGCCTTCTTCGGGACCACGTCACCCACGTCGACCGCGAAGACCAGGGTGTCGGAACCCGAGACCCCGATCTGCTGGTTGCCCTGACTGCCGAAACCGGCCGCGGGCGGCGCGACGACCAGCACCCGGCTGCCCTCCTTCTGCCCCACCAGCGACTGGGAGAACGCCGGGATGACCGCGTCGGAACCCGCCGCGATCAACTGCGGCGCCCCGCCCTTCTGGTAGGAGGAGCCGAGGTCCTTGCCGCCCTTCCAGACCTTGCCGGTGAAGTTCATCGACACCAGGTCGTCCTTCTTCACCACCGCGCCGTCACCCTGGGACAGCGTGTGCACGACGAACTTGCCGCTCGGGTCGCCCTTGGGCACGTCGATCGTCGCCTTCTTGCCGAAGGCGCCCTGGACCTCGGGCATCGGCGACGCCGAGTCCACCGGCTTCGGCGCCGCCGCGGTCGACGGGGAGGACGACGCCGACGGGTCGGCCTTGTCCTTGTCGCCCTTGTCGTCGTCGCCCCCGCAGGCGGACGCGGTCAGCGCCAGAGCGGGCACGATCAGGAGAGCAGCAAGTCGGCGTCGCACATCGATCCTCAGGTCGCTGGAATACGGTCCGGCCACTCTAGGCCCTCGCACCACCGAGCCGGGGCAGGCGGAACCGACCGTACCGATCGGGAGCACGCGCGAAGACACGTACAAGGACACACACAAGGACACACACAAGGACACGTACGAGGACACGTACGAGGACACGTACAAGGACACGTACAAGGACACGTACGAGGACACGTACGAGGACACGTACGAGGACACGTACGAAGGTCCCGTACACCCACGGTGTACGGGACCTTCGCCATACGCACGACCACCTACATGCCGGCGATCAGCTTCTCCACCCGGTCGTCGACGGAACGGAACGGGTCCTTGCACAACACCGTGCGCTGCGCCTGGTCATTGAGCTTCAGATGGACCCAGTCCACGGTGAAATCACGACGCTGTTCCTGCGCACGCCGGATGAAATCGCCCCGCAACCGGGCCCGAGTGGTCTGCGGCGGCACCGACTTGCCCTCGAAGATCTTCAAGTCGTTGCAGATCCGCGCGGCCTGCCCCCGCTTCTCCAGCAGATAGTAGAGACCCCGACGCCGGTGGATGTCGTGGTAGGCGAGGTCTATCTGCGCGACACGCGGATTCGACATCGTCATGTTGTGCTTGGCGCGATACCGCTCGATGAGCTTGTACTTCATCACCCAGTCGATCTCGGTACCGATCCGGTCGAGGTCCTCCGACTCGATCGAGTCGAGGGTGCGACCCCACAGCTCCAGGACCTGGTCCACGACCCCGGTACGAATACCGCGGCGCTCCACGAAGTCCACGGCCTTCTCGTAGTACTCGCGCTGCACCTCGAGGGCCGACGCCTCCCGGCCACTGGCCAGCCGCACCTTGCGACGGCCCGTGATGTCATGGCTGACCTCGCGGATCGCCCGGATCGGGTTCTCCAGCGTCAGATCACGCATCACCGTGCCCGCCTCGATCATGCGCAGCACCAGATCGGTGGCACCGACCTTCAGCAGCATGGTCGTCTCGGACATGTTCGAGTCGCCCACGATGACGTGCAGCCTGCGATAGCGCTCCGCGTCCGCGTGCGGCTCGTCCCGGGTGTTGATGATCGGCCGGGAACGGGTCGTCGCCGAGGAGACGCCCTCCCAGATGTGCTCCGCCCGCTGGCTGACGCAGTACACCGCACCGCGCGGAGTCTGCAGCACCTTGCCGGCCCCACACAGGAGCTGCCTCGTGACGAGGAAGGGAATGAGGATGTCCGCGAGCCGGGAGAACTCCCCGTGACGGGCCACCAGATAGTTCTCGTGGCAGCCGTAGGAGTTGCCCGCCGAGTCGGTGTTGTTCTTGAAGAGGTAGACGTCGCCCGCGATTCCTTCCTCGTGCAGGCGTCGTTCCGCGTCTACCAGGAGTCCTTCCAGAATGCGTTCGCCGGCCTTGTCGTGGGTGACGAGTTCCGTCACGTTGTCACACTCGGGAGTGGCGTATTCCGGGTGTGATCCCACGTCGAGATAGAGGCGGGCACCGTTTCGCAGAAAGACATTGCTGCTGCGGCCCCATGACACGACACGGCGGAAGAGGTACCGCGCCACCTCGTCGGGAGACAGGCGTCGCTGTCCCCTGAACGTACACGTGACGCCGTACTCGTTCTCCAGCCCGAAAATGCGGCGGTCCATGACTGAACATTACGCCCGATGGCCTGACCTGAAACGAGGTTCGGCTCCACCGTTTCGATCATTTTCCGAACTTCCCTCAACCACCGCGCCGCCGCCCGTAGCTGCGAGGACCCGCCCCGTCGCCAACAGGACGAGCAACGCGGCGCCCCCCGCGACACCCGGCACGGCGAAGCCCCGCACCACTCCGCCCCACTCCACGACCGGCCCCGCGAGACCCATCCCCACCGACGCCCCGACCGTGAACGTCGTCACGAGCCAGGAGAACGCCTCGGTGACCGTCCCCCTCGGCGCGTGCCGGTCCACGATGATGAACGCACAGGCGAGGCACGGCGCCAGGAACACCCCCGCGAGAGCCACCAGCGCCGTCATCGCGACCGCGCCCGGCACCAGCGTCAACGGCAGATAACACACCGCCAGCAGCGCCACCAGGACCCGCAGCCGCCGTTCCGGCGCACCGGCCCACTGCCGCGCCCCGTAGACCGTGCCGCCCACCAGCGCACCGAGCCCCAGCGCCGCCATCAGCCAGCCGTACGTCGCGTCACCGCCGTGGTCGTCCGCGTACGACACCGCCGCCACCGTGATGGAACCCAGCGCGATACCGACAAAAAGAAACGCGCCGAGCAGCGCGAGCAGCCCCGCCGAACGCAACGCACCGAGCCAGTGCGCCTCACGGGGCGCCGAACGCCACCCCCGCGAAGGCCCCGAGAGGACCACCGAGAGCGCCCCCAGCACCCCGACGACGTTGAGCACCACCAGCGCGGCCTGCGCGGACCACAGGGACACGCACAACGTCACCAGCAGCGGCCCGACGGTGAACATGACCTCCTGCGCCACGGCGTCCATCGCGTACGCCGTGTGCACCTGGCCCTCCTTGTGGAGCACCGAGGGCCACAGCGCCCGCAGGCCGCCCTCCAGCGGCGGCGTGAAGAAGCCGGCCACCGCCATGAGGAAGAAGGCGAACGGCAGCGGCTCCGTGCCCGCGAGGGCGAACACCGTCATGCCCAGGGCCGAGACCAGCGCGGCGGGCAACTGGACCCGCGGCTGCCCGTAGAGGTCCACCAGCCGGCCCAGCAGCGGCTGCCCCACCGCGTTGGACACCCCGTAGACCGCGGTGAACGCCCCGGCCAGGCTGTAGCTGCCGCCCTCCGCGCGGACGAACAGCACCACGGCGATGGCACCCGCGGCGTTCGGCAGCCGGCCCACCAGGGTTCCCACGAGCAGCCGCGCGGCATGCCTCGTCCGGAGGATCTCCAGATACCCCACGGCCATGTCCTGCCTCTCCCGGAAGTTGTACGTATAACGTCGCGAGCCATACGTACCATGTGCGCTGTCCATGAGTCCAGGTCCGCGCGTCCAGCAGAAAGACAGGTCGACGGTGGCAGCAGGCAGCCCCCGCCCCACGAGCCGTGACGTCGCCCAGGCCGCGGGGGTCTCGCAGGCGGCCGTCTCCCTGGTGCTCGGCGAGAAATGGCGCGGCCGGGTCTCCGAACGCACCGCGCAGCGCGTACGGGAAGCCGCCCGCGACCTCGGCTACCGGCCCAACCTCGCGGCCCGCAACCTCCGCCTGGGCAGCACCCGCACCATCCTCCTGGTGGTCCCCGCCCTCACCACCGAGTTCTTCGCGGGCGTCTACACCGGCGCCGCCCGAGTCGCCGCCCGACACGGATTCGGCGTGGTGCTCTACCCCTCCCCTGACGGCATCGGGCCCGCCCGCGACCCCTTCGCCTCCGCACAGGCCGCCCTCGACGGCGTCATCGCCTCGTCCATGGCTGCCGACGCCCTCACCGCCATCCGCGGCGACCAGCTGCCCCTGGTCATGCTCGACAGCGACCCGGCCGGCAGCACCGGTGCGACCACCGTCAACCTCGACATCCGCGACGGCGTCCGCCAGGTCACGGAACACCTGCTGGCCCTGGGACACCGCCGCTTCCTGCACCTCGCGGCCGACATCCCGTCCTGGACCTTCGACATTCGCGCCCGCGAACTCGCCGAACGCCTGGCCGCCGTCCCCGGCACCGAACTGCGCACGGCGGCGGCCCCGATCTCCATCGATGCCGCGCGGGCCGCCGCGGAGGCCGCCCTCTCCGCCCCCGGCCCCCGGCCCACGGCCGTCGTCTGTGACGACGACAAACTGGCGGCCGGCGCCTACAAGGCCGCCCGCCGGCTCGGCCTGCGCATCCCCGACGACCTCTCCGTCACCGGCCTGGACGACCTGGCCCTCGCCACCGCCCTGGACCCGGAACTGACCACGGTCCGCCTGGACGCCGACCTCTTCGGCGAACGCGGCATGGAAGCCCTCCTGGCCGTCCTGAACGCCCAGACCCCGGCCCGCGAGGACATCCCGGTAACCCTGATCGTCCGAGCCTCCACAGCCCCACCGGCCACTCCGTAGGGGGGCGCGGGAGGGTCTTTTCAGGGGCGCGGGGAACTGCGCGACCAGCCCCCACCGGCCCGCACCTCAGAACGCCGTGTGCCCTCGGCCTGCCGGAGGCCGAGGGCACACAGAACGCAACAGGACCGACGAGGTCACTCCTCGTCTTCGTCGTCCTCAGGGCCCTCGGCCTCCGCCGCCGTGGACGCCCCGCCCTCCTCCAGCAGCCGATCGAGCTGCCGCCCGACGATCCGCTTGAACTTGCGCTGCTGCGGACGCGTCCGGTCCAGGACCGCGACCTCCAGCCGCTCCGCGGGAATCTCCCGCTCACTGCCGTTCGTGTCCCGGGACAGGGACTGAACGGCCAGTTTGAGCGCCTCGGCCAGCGACATCCCGTCCTCGTGCCGCTGATCGAGATACGTGCTGATCGTCTCGGCGTTGCCACCGACCGCGACCGACCCGTGCTCGTCCACGATCGACCCGTCGTGCGGAAGGCGGTAGATCTGGTCGCCCTCCGGGGTGTCCCCCACCTCAGCGACGACCAACTCCACCTCGTACGGCTTCTCCGCCGCGGACGAGAAGATCGTGCCCAGCGTCTGGGCGTAGACGTTGGCGAGACCACGGGCGGTCACGTCGTCACGGTCGTAGGTGTAACCCCGCAGATCGGCGTAGCGCACACCGCCGATCCGGAGGTTCTCGTACTCGTTGTACTTGCCGGCGGCCGCGAAGCCGATCCGGTCATAGATCTCACTGAACTTGTGCAGCGCACGGGACGGGTTCTCGCCGACGAACACAATGCCGTCGGCGAACTGCAGCACGACGAGGCTGCGGCCACGGGCGATGCCCTTGCGGGCGTATTCCGCCCGGTCGGCCATGGCCTGCTGGGGTGATACATAGAACGGCGTCGACACCGGCTATCCGTCCCTTTCTGTGGAAGTCACTGGATCACCTGGAAAAACGGGGCCGCTGTCAGAGCAGCGCGGCGCGCGGACCGTCGGGCTGCTCGAGACGCCGCTCCAGGATCGCGCGGGCGATCTCGGAGGACTCCGGGTCCGTGAGCCGGCGGAAGCCGTCCTCGGTGATCACTGTGACGATCGGGTAGATCCGGCGGGCGACATCGGGACCACCGGTCGCCGAGTCGTCGTCTGCCGCGTCGTACAGCGCCTGCACGACGAGCGTGGTGGCCTGCTCTTCGGTCAGGTCCTTGGCGTAAAGCTTCTTCATGGAACCGCGGGCGAACAGCGAGCCGGAGCCCGTGGCCGCGAACCCGTGCTCCTCGGAGCGGCCGCCCGTCACGTCGTAGGAGAAGATGCGGCCCCTGTCGCGGTCGACGTCGAAACCGGCGAAGAGGGGCACCACGGCGAGGCCCTGCATGGCCATGCCGAGGTTGGAACGGATCATCGTGGAGAGGCGGTTCGCCTTGCCCTCCAGGGAGAGCGTGGTGCCCTCCACCTTCTCGAAGTGCTCCAGCTCCAGCTGGAACAGCTTCACCATCTCGACAGCCAGGCCGGCCGTACCGGCGATACCGACGGCCGAGTACTCGTCCGCCGGGAACACCTTTTCGATGTCCCGCTGCGCGATCACGTTCCCCATCGTGGCCCGGCGGTCACCGGCGAGCACGACGCCGCCGGCGAAGGTGACGGCGACGATGGTCGTGCCGTGCGGGGCCTCGATGACTCCCTGGACGGGCGGCAGCTGGCGCCTGCCCGGGAGCATGTCCGGCTGGTGGTCGGACAGGAAGTCCATGAACGACGACGACCCAGGTGTCAGGAAGGCAGCTGGCAGACGCCCGGTGCTACGAGTGTTGGCTTCCACGAGGATCCTTCCAAGTAGGCGGCAGCCCGACGAACTGCGTCGGGATCATCTCCCAACTTGCCGTTGGCCGAATTGCAGTTGAAGCACAGTACGCCACGGACCCTACCCGTCTGATGGCAGTGATCCACATGAATGGCCGGAGCTTTCAGACGGAACACGCAGAGCCCCGTCCGAGAGGCGGCCATCTCGTCACGCTCGGCTTCGGTCATGCCGTGGTGGCTCTTGAGGTGATCCGCACGACCCTTGGCCGCTCGGCATGCCTGGCAGCGCGTCGACAGGCCGTCGGAGGCCCAGCATTCTCGTCAGTAGGCCTGCGGTCCGTCCAGGGCCCCTTTACTGCTGGCGAAGGCTGATCGCGGCCTGGACTCCTTGCACCGCGAACAGCGCTTCGCCTTTCGCTCCTCCGACCCCTAAGGCCCCGCACCCCGCGCCTTCGATTTCAAGGGAAATCGACCCGGCGAGCCTCTACTGTCCACCCTTCTGAACGAATGAGCGCACAAAGTCCTCGGCATTTTCCTCGAGGACATCATCGATTTCGTCCAGCACCGAGTCCACGTCGTCGCTCAGCTTCTCCTGGCGTTCCGCAAGGTCTTCGGATGCCTGTACCTCGGGCGCCTCCTCGACCTCCTCGGTCTCGCGCGTCGCCTTCTGCTGTCCGCCGCCGGTGTCCTTGGTCGCCATAACCCTCACCCCGCTCGGTTCGACGTTCTTGATCAGACCCTACAAGCAGGGTCCGACATCGGCCCCGCAGTTCCCTACTGTTCCTACAACGTCCGGGAACCACCTCGATGATTCCCGGACGGCGGCTTTTCCACCCTGTCGGGCGGGATCGGTCCCTGGGTCGTTTCAGTTGCCCGACAGGACCTTGACCAGGTCTTCCGCCGTGCGGCAGCGGTCCAGGAGCTCTTTCACGTGATTACGCGTTCCGCGAAGCGGCTCGAGGGTTGGGACGCGCTGGAGCGAGTCCCGGCCCGGCAGATCGAAGATCACCGAGTCCCAGGAGGCCGCCGCGACGTCGTCCGCGTACTGCTCCAGGCACCGTCCGCGGAAGTACGCGCGGGTGTCCTCCGGCGGCTTGGTCTCGGCCCGCTCCACGTCCGTCTCGGCCAGCAGCCGCTTGATCCTGCCGCGGGCCACCAGGCGGTTGTAGAGGCCCTTGTCGGGCCGTACGTCCGCGTACTGGAGGTCGACCAGGTGCAGCCGGGCGGCGTCCCAGTCGAGGTCGTCCCGGCGTCGGTAGCCCTCCATGAGCTGCCGTTTGGCGACCCAGTCCAGTTCACCCGCCAGGCTCATCGGGTCGGTCTCCAGGCGGCCCAGGACGTCCTCCCAGCGGGCCAGTACGTCCTTGGTCTGGTCGTCCGCGTCGGCCCCGTAGCGCTCGTCGACGTATTTGCGCGCGAGTTCGAAGTACTCCATCTGGAGCTGGACCGCGGTGAGGGTCCGGCCGCTGCGGAGGGTGACCAGGCGCTTGAGGGTGGGGTCGTGCGAGACCTGGTGCAGGGTGCGCACCGGCTGGTCCACGGCGAGGTCGACGGCGATGAAGCCGTCCTCGATCATGGACAGGACGAGGGCGGTGGTGCCGAGCTTGAGGTAGGTCGAGATCTCGGAGAGGTTCGCGTCGCCGATGATCACGTGCAGGCGGCGGTACTTCTCGGCGTCCGCGTGGGGTTCGTCGCGGGTGTTGATGATGGGGCGCTTCAGCGTGGTTTCGAGGCCGACCTCGACCTCGAAGTAGTCGGCGCGCTGGCTGAGCTGGAAGCCGTGCTCGTGGCCGTCCTGGCCGATGCCGACGCGGCCCGCTCCGGTGACCACCTGGCGTGAGACGAAGAACGGCGTGAGGTGGCGCACGATGTCCGAGAAGGGGGTCTCCCGCCTCATCAGGTAGTTCTCGTGCGTGCCGTAGGAGGCGCCCTTGTTGTCGGTGTTGTTCTTGTAGAGGTGGATCGGCTGGGCGCCGGGGAGCTGGGCCGCGCGTTCGGCGGCCTCCGCCATGATGCGTTCGCCGGCCTTGTCCCACAGGACGGCGTCGAGCGGGTTGGTCACTTCGGGGGCGCTGTACTCGGGGTGTGCGTGGTCGACGTACAGCCGGGCCCCGTTGGTGAGGATGACGTTGGCGAGGCCGATGTCCTCGTCGGTGAGCTGACTGGAGTCGGCGGCCTCGCGGGCGAGGTCGAAGCCCCGCGCGTCCCGCAGCGGGTTCTCCTCCTCGAAGTCCCAGCGGGCCCGCCGGGCCCGGTGCATCGCCGCCGCGTAGGCGTTGACGATCTGGGACGAGGTGAGCATGGCATTGGCGTTGGGGTGGCCGGGGACGGAGATCCCGTACTCCGTCTCGATGCCCATTACTCGCCGTACGGTCATGCGGCCCTCCTTGCCCGGCGGCGTCCTCGGTCGGGGACGCCGCTCAAGTACCGCTGGCGCTCCGGTGCGTGTGCGGTGCCCGTCCCCGCACTGCGCGACTCGGCGGTACCGAAGAGCCTAGAGCGCCTTTGCGCTGGTGGGGAGATCATTTGCGTCATTGCTCAGCTCCAGCTGTGCCCCGGAAAACAGTTGGCTGCGGGTGCCCGGTGAGGGCACCCGCAGCCACCCTGTCTTTTACAGGTACTGACCGGTGTTGGCCACCGTGTCGATGGAGCGTCCGGTGTCCGCGCCCTGCTTTCCGGTGATGAGCGTCCGGATGTAAACGATCCGTTCGCCCTTCTTTCCGGAGATTCGGGCCCAGTCGTCGGGGTTGGTGGTGTTGGGCAGGTCCTCGTTCTCCTTGAACTCGTCCACGCAGGCCTGGAGCAGGTGGGAGACCCTCAGGCCCTTCTGGCTGTGTTCGAGGAAGTCCTTGATCGCCATCTTCTTGGCGCGGCCGACGATGTTCTCGATCATGGCGCCGGAGTTGAAGTCCTTGAAGTAGAGGACTTCCTTGTCGCCGTTGGCGTACGTGACCTCGAGGAAGCGGTTCTCCTCGGACTCGGTGTACATGTGCTCGACGGCGGCCTGGATCATGCTCTGGACGGTGGTGGACTTGTTGCCGCCGTGCTCGCCGACGTCGTCGGGGTGCAGCGGGAGGCGCTCGGTGAGGTACTTCGCGAAGATGTCCTTGGCCGCTTCGGCGTCGGGACGCTCGATCTTGATCTTCACGTCGAGCCGGCCGGGGCGCAGGATGGCGGGGTCGATCATGTCCTCGCGGTTGGAGGCGCCGATGACCACGACGTTCTGCAGGCCTTCCACGCCGTCGATCTCGGCGAGCAGCTGGGGGACGATGGTGTTCTCCACGTCCGAGCTGACGCCTGATCCGCGGGTGCGGAAGAGGGATTCCATCTCGTCGAAGAAGACGATGACGGGGGTGCCCTCGCTGGCCTTCTCGCGGGCTCGCTGGAAGACCAGGCGGATCTGCCGCTCGGTCTCGCCGACGTACTTGTTGAGGAGCTCGGGGCCCTTGATGTTGAGGAAGAAGCTCTTGCCCTGGGCCTGTCCGGTGACTTCGGCGACCTTCTTGGCGAGCGAGTTGGCCACGGCCTTGGCGATGAGTGTCTTGCCGCAGCCGGGAGGGCCGTAGAGCAGGACGCCCTTGGGCGGCCGCAGTTCGTGCTCCTTGAACAGGTCGGGGTGGAGGTACGGGAGCTCGACGGCGTCGCGGATCATCTCGATCTGGCCGCCCAGACCGCCGATCTGCTCGTAGCCGATGTCCGGGACCTCTTCGAGGACGAGTTCCTCGACCTCGCTCTTGGGCACGACCTCGTAGACGTAGCCGGAGCGGGGTTCGAGGAGCAGGGCGTCGCCGGGGCGGATGTTGATGTCGAGGAGCGGTTCGGCGAGGCGGACCACTCGTTCTTCGTCGGTGTGCCCCACCACGAGGGCGCGCTCGCCGTCCTCGAGGATCTCCTTGAGGGTGACGATGTCGCCGACGCTCTCGTACTCCATGGCCTCGACCACGTTGAGAGCTTCGTTGAGCATCAGTTCCTGGCCGCGCCGGAGCTCTTCGAGCTCGACGCTGGGGCTGACGTTCACGCGGAGTTTGCGGCCTCCGGTGAAGATGTCGGCGGTGCCGTCCTCGTTGGCCGTGAGGAAGACGCCGAAGCCGGCCGGTGGCTGTGCGAGCCGGTCGACTTCCTCCTTGAGTGCCACGATCTGGTCGCGGGCCTCTCGGAGGGTGTTGGCGAGCCGCTCGTTCTGTGCGGACACGCCGGCCAGGTTGGTCTGCAGCTCGACGATCCGCTCTTCGAGAATCCTCGTGTGTCGCGGAGAGTCGGCGAGCTTACGTCGCAGGACGGCGATCTCCTGCTCAAGGTAGGCAATCTGCCCGGACGGGTCGTCGGACCCTCGTCCCGGGCGGATGCCGCGGTTCATGTCGTCGTCGTGGGCTGCCACGGTCCTCACCTCCTCCAAGGGGAGCTGGACGCTTCCAGACCCTACCTGGGTGGGTGTCGATTGAAACCCCTAGATCACAAAGACGGTCGGGGTGTGTCCGATCTTCACCCTTGCGCTCTCCCTCACGCCAGTGGAATACCCACCCAACATGATTGGGAAGCCGCCGGAGGTAGGGTCGAACTGTTCAACACCCGTCAGAGCTGGCCTGATTCCCCCGTCTTCGGGTGATTTCGGGTCGCTCGACGCAGGAAACGGCAGGAGAAATGACCGTGCAGCAGGAGGCCGGAGTCGACGGCGAGGCGCTTGAGGTCTGGATCGACCAGGATCTGTGCACCGGCGACGGGATCTGTGCCCAGTACGCGCCCGAGGTGTTCGAGCTGGACATCGACGGTCTGGCCTATGTGAAGAGCCCGGGTGACGAGCTTCTGCAGGCCCCGGGTGCGACAACGCCCGTACCGCTGACCCTTCTGCGTGATGTCGCCGACTCCGCGAAGGAGTGCCCGGGTGACTGCATCCACGTACGTCGCGTGTCGGACAGTGTCGAGGTCTACGGTCCCGACGCGGAGTAGCCGGCCCGGGGCATCGCGTTGATCCCGGTCGCTGTCCTGCCGGTCGCTGTCCTGCCGGTCCTCGTGCCGGTCTTCCCCGGCGGCACGGGACCGGCGGACCGCCTCGGCCGGGAGCGTGCCCGCGACGACGAGGCCGGACAGGACACCGACCGATACGATCTTCCCCCCCTGCGCTCTCCCCCACGGCGGTGGAACACCCGGCCGTTCCGCTGCGGAAGCCGACGCGGGCAGGGCCGGAGTGTTCAACACCCGTGGATCACCGCTGGATCACCGCTTGTCACTGCTGCCGCGTCCGAGGTCGGCGGAGTCGGCCTCGCAGAGCGCCGGCGTCACATGCTCCGGGCCGCCGGGGGTGTCGAGCGGATGAAGGCGCCGTTCTTCCACTGCCACTTGGCGCCCTCGTTCACGTCGGGGCAGCAACTGGGTATGCCGGGTGAGGAGTAGCCGAGGAGTGTCGCGGTGATCGTGGCGTCGCGGAGGGCGAAGTCCTTGACGGAGAGTCGGTCCTTGGGGTCGACGAGGGTGGCGACGACCCGGGGTTTCGAGGTGCCCTCGGCCGTGGTGAGGACGTAGACCCCGCTCGGTGGGGTGCCGGAGCCCGCGTCGCAGCGGACCACGGCGACCGTTTCGGGGCGGTGGTCGCCGTCGAGGTCGCCGGAGGCCTTCTGCTGGATCAGGGTCTTGGTGGGTCCGCAGTCGAGGGGGAAGTCCGCGCGGGCCGGGTCGGGGGCCGCCGCGGCCGCCGGGGCGGTCCTGGCCCGGGTGCCGTGCTGGGCGGCGGTGGCCTCGTCGGGCTGCAGGACGGATGAGGCCGCGACGACCGCGGCGAGCGCTGTTGCCGTGGCGACCCAGTGGATCGGACGGGTGTGCGTGTGGGCCAGTTCCGGGACGGCGGATTGCTGCACTAGGAAGTGTCTCCTGTGAGGGCTGTGCCGGTGGGGTGGCCAGCATGGTGCCACACGTCACATCGCGAGGGAACGGCGGGGTCGGGGGTTCTCGCGGAGGGTCGGCGAAAAGCGGTGTGGCCGAGTTCCGGAGGGATCCTCGGGAACTCGGCCACGGTGTTCGCGCGTTGGGTGCGGCACGGGGCCGCGTCGGGGCGGGCTCAGCGGCCGGGTGCGCCTCCGTCGGCGTTGGGGCCGGTGTAGTCGTCGCCGTAGGAGCCCTTGGCGGGGCGGCGGCGGCGCATGGGCGGTTCGACGCCGTCCGCGAGGCGGCGGGCGGTGAGGAGGAAGCCGGTGTGGCCGATCATCCGGTGGTCGGGGCGGACGGCCAGGCCTTCGACGTGCCAGTTGCGGATCATCGATTCCCAGGCGGTCGGCTCGTTGAAGCAGCCGATCTCGCGGATGGACTCGACGGTGCGGGCGAGCTGGGTGGTGGTGGCCACGTAGCAGCAGACGATGCCGCCGGGGACGAGTGCCTTGGAGACGGCTTCGAGGCATTCCCAGGGGGCGAGCATGTCGAGGACGACGCGGTCGACATCGGTGTCGGACAGGTTGTCCTGGAGGTCGCCGACGGTGAGCTGCCAGGCGGGGTGGGGGGCGCCGAAGTAGCGCTCCACGTTCTGCTGGGCGATCTCGGCGAAGTCCTCGCGGCGCTCGTAGGAGTGCAGCATGCCCTGGTCGCCGATGGCGCGGAGCAGGAAGCTGCTGAGTGAGCCGGAGCCGACGCCGGCTTCGACGACGCGTGCGCCGGGGAAGATGTCGGCGAAGGCGAGGATCTGCCCGGCGTCCTTGGGGTAGACCACGGCTGCGCCGCGGGGCATGGACAGGACGTAGTCGGGGAGCAGGGGGCGCAGCGCCAGGTAGGCGACGTTTCCCGTGGTGCGGACAACGCTGCCCTCGGGTGCGCCGATCAGTTCGTCGTGCGGGAAGGAACCCTTGTGGGTGTGGAAGTTCTTCCCCGCTTCGAGCGTGAACGTGTAGTGGCGGCCCTTGGGGTCGGTCAGCTGTACCTGGTCCCCGACCTTGAAGGGCCCGCGTCGGCGGGCGGCACCGGTCGGTTCGGACATGTGAACCAGCCTACCGGCGTTTCGGGAGGGCTCCGACCATGGCAGGGGGACCTATGCGGGTCTGGCCATGGCCTTGACGAAGGCTTTCTCCACGTCTGCCGCCGAGAGGACTCCGTAGATCTCGCCGGATTCCTCCACGACGAGGTATTCGGTGGCCGGGGTGGCGCGCAGGACTTCGAGGAGTTCCTCGCCGGCCAGTTCGGCGGAGACGCGCATGCCGTCGGTGAGGTCCTGGGCGAGTCCGCTGACCGCGACCCAGGGGCGGCGGTGTTCGGGTACGCCGACGATGGCGGCCTCGCGCACGAGTGAGAGTGGTTCGCCGTCCGTGTCGACCACGACGAGGGCGCGGGCGCCTGCTTCGTTGGCGCGGCGCAGTGCTTCGGAGAGGGGCGTGGCGGTCTCGACGGGGACGGCGCGGCGGGTGAGGGCGCGGGCGCGCAGTTCGGGCAGGTGTTCCCGCAGGCGGGCCATGCGCAGGCTGTTGCCCGCTCCGGTCCAGATGATCGCGGCGAGGATCGCGGCGAGCAGGGCGTCCATGACGGTGTCCATGCCGCCGATGTCCTCGGCGTCGGAGCCGAGTGCGCCGGAGTGGGTGAGGAGGGGCAGTCCGATGAGTACGGAGATCGCGAGGGCGCGGCCGACCCAGGCGGCGGCGATGGTGCCGCTCATGGGTTTGCCGGTGATCTTCCAGACGACGGCGCGGAGCATGCGTCCGCCGTCGAGGGGGAGGCCGGGGAGGAGGTTGAAGGCGGCCACGATGAGGTTGGAGATCATCAGGCCGGCCAGGAGGACGCCGGGGACGGTGCCTGGTTCGACGGCCTGGAGGCCGACGTAGAAGAGGCCGCTGAGGATCAGGGAGAGCAGGGGGCCGACGAAGGCGAGGACGAATTCGCGTCCGGGTGTCTCGGATTCCTTCTCGATCTCGGAGACGCCGCCGAAGAACTGGAGCTGGATGCGGCGGACGGGGAGTCCGAAGCGCAGGGCGGCGACGGTGTGTGCGAGTTCGTGGACGAGTACGGAGGCGTAGAAGGCGACGGCGAAGAAGAGGGAGACGAGGTAGCGGGCCATGCCGAGTTCGGGCAGGACGCGGTCGAGCTGGCCGCCGAAGACCCAGGTGATGAGTGCGGCGACGAGGAACCAGCTGGGGGCCACGTAGACGGGTACGCCGAAGGGGCGTCCCATGAGGATGCCGCCGCCGGGTTCTTTGGCCCGTCGGGGGGCGGGGCCCTTCTTGCCTTTTTCGCGGCCGGTTTCCGGGGTGGAGGTGCGCTCGGCGTCGTCCTGGCCGTTCGCGTTCCCTCCTTCGGTGTTCTTCCGGCTGTCCGCGTCGCGGTCGGCCGCGGGGGTGTCAGGGGTTTCGGTCGGGGCGTCGGTGTGGTGGGGTTCCTGGTCGGCGGAGGGTCGGGCCGTCGTGATCGCCGGGTCGCCGGGTCGTGGCTGATCCGTGCCGGGCTCGCCCGCCTCGTCCGTGCCGGAACGCGGCTGTCCGCTCCTGCCGCTCCCGCCGCTCTCGTCCACGATGTCCCCTCGTTCGACGCGTGTCCCGCTCGCGATCATGCACGCGAGAGGTCTTCTGGTCGATGGTATGCGGCCGCTGCCGTGTGTTCGGCCCCGGCACCCCCTCTGTTTCCGGTGGGGGCGTGCGGTGTGCGCCTCGCCGTGTGCCGGGGTGTCAGTGGCGAGCCGTAGGGTCTGTCGTCATGGAAACCAGCACCGACGGCGTCGCCCCGGCCGGCGCCGAAGCCGTACCGGCGGGCGACGTGGCCCAGCCGTCCGAAGCCCCGGCTGCGACGCCCGTGGTCGTCCAGCGGGTGGGGGCCCGGCCTCCGGCGTCGCTGTCGCCCTCGCGGGCGGGGGACTTCATGCAGTGTCCGCTGCTGTACCGGTTCCGGGTGATCGACAAGCTGCCGGAGAAGCCGAGTGAGGCGGCGACTCGTGGGACGTTGGTGCACGCGGTCCTGGAGCGGCTCTTCGACGCTCCGGCCACCGAGCGGACCGCGCCGCGTGCGAAGTCGTTGATCCCCGGGCAGTGGGACCGGTTGCGTGAGGCGAGGCCGGAGCTGGCCGAGTTGTTCGCGGACGCCGACGAGGCGGCGGCGGGCGAGCGGCTG
Source organism: Streptomyces sp. CWNU-52B (assembly GCF_047444975.1). Lineage (NCBI taxonomy): Bacteria > Bacillati > Actinomycetota > Actinomycetes > Kitasatosporales > Streptomycetaceae > Streptomyces > Streptomyces sp. CWNU-52B. The sequence goes on from NZ_JBLFJV010000050.1 coordinate 318,123, forward strand.
GCGCGCTGGCTGGGCGAGGCGGAGCGGCTGGTCGAGCGCTGGTTCACGCTGGAGGATCCGACGCGTCTCGAACCGGCGGAGCGCGAGCTGTTCGTGGAGGCCGAGCTCGATTCCGGTCTGAAGCTGCGCGGCATCATCGACCGGGTCGACGTGGCGCCGTCCGGTGAGGTGCGGATCGTCGACTACAAGACGGGCAAGGCCCCGCGTCCGGAGTACGCGGAAGGCGCGTTGTTCCAGATGAAGTTCTACGCGCTGGTGGTGTGGCGGCTGAAGCAGGTGGTGCCGCGCCGTCTGCAGCTGGTCTACCTGGGCAGTGGTGACGTCCTCACGTACGACCCGGTGCCCGCGGATCTGGAGCGGGTGGAGCGCAAGCTGCACTCGCTGTGGGAGGCGATCCGGCTCGCCACGGAGACCGGTGACTGGCGGCCGCGGCCGACCAAGCTGTGCGGCTGGTGCGATCACCGGTCGGTGTGTCCGGAATTCGGCGGCACTCCCCCGCCGTATCCGCTGCCGGTGCGGGCGCCGGAGTCCGACGGCGGGTGAGCCGATGGGGCCGGGGTCCGGCCGGTGCCGGGTCGTGGTGCGGTCGCCCGGGTGGCCGGTGGTGCCCCGAGGACGGACCGGGTGGCGGCCGCAGGGCAGAATGGGGCCGGACGAGCGAAGGAGACTTACGTGGCCATCCGCGTCCTACTGGTCGACGACCAGCCGTTGTTGCGCACCGGCTTCCGGATGATCCTGGAGGCCGAGCAGGACATCGCGGTCGTCGGCGAGGCCGGTGACGGTCTTCAGGCCCTCGACCAGGTCCGCGCCCTGCAGCCCGATGTGGTCCTGATGGACATCCGGATGCCGCGGATGGACGGGGTCGAGGCGACCCGGCAGATCACCGGTCCCGGCCGGGACGGTCCGGCGAAGGTGCTGGTCCTGACGACGTTCGACCTCGACGAGTACGTGGTGGAGGCGTTGCGGGCCGGCGCGAGCGGTTTCCTCCTCAAGGACGCCCCGGCCAACGAGCTGGTGCAGGCGATCCGTGTGGTGGCCGCGGGTGAGGCGATGCTGGCACCCAGCATCACCCGCCGGCTGCTCGACAAGTACGCGAGCCATCTGCCGTCGGGCGACGAGCCCGTGCCGGACACGCTGCACACGCTGACCGAGCGCGAGGTGGAGGTGTTGAAGCTGGTGGCCCGCGGGTTGTCGAACGCGGAGATCGCCGCGGACCTGTTCGTCAGCGAGACCACGGTCAAGACGCATGTGGGCCACGTCCTCACCAAGCTGGGGCTGCGGGACCGTGTGCAGGCGGCGGTGTACGCGTACGAGAGCGGTCTGGTGCGGCCCGGCGCGCAGTGATCCGGCGCGCGGTGGCCTGACCCGCGGTCGAACGACGCGCGGCCGGCACCGGACGGTCGGACAGTCGGACATGAGAATGGGGCGCCCCCTCCGGTCGGAGGGGGCGCCCCATTCTCATGTCACTGTCGTGGTGTGGGTCAGCTGCCCACTCCGCGGCCCAGCTCCCACAGCTGGAGCGTCGCCGAGGAGTTGACCGCGTACTCGGCGCCGGTGATGTCGTCCCGTACGGCGACGTACTGCTTGCCCTGCCACAGCGGCAGCAGCGGTACGTCCTTGGCGACGATGCTCTGGATCGCCTCGATGCTCTTCGACGCGGTGAGACGGTCGGCCTCGCGGCGGGACTCGGGGATCAGCTTGTCGCGGATCTGCGGGTTCGCGTAGGGCGACGAGATGGTGTTGTCCTTGTCGAGGAACGGCGTCAGGAAGGTCTCGGCGTCGGGGAAGTCGGGGAACCAGCCCATGCCGTACACCGCGAACTTGCCCTCGCGCTGCTTGGGGCGGTAGGTCTCCCACTTCTCTCCGACGATGTCGACGTCGAAGAGCCCGGTGTCGTTGAGCTGCTTCTGCAGTGTCTCGAACTCGGTCTTCGTGGCGGAGCCGTAGTGGTCCGTCGTGTAGTTCATCGTGAACTTCACCGGCGTCGTGATGTTCGCCTCGGTGAGCAGCTGCTTGGCCTTGGCGACGTTCGGCTCGCCGTACTCGTTGAAGAACGAGTTGGCGTGGCCGGTGACCGTGGCCGGGACCATCGAGTACAGCGGGTCGGCGCCGGAGCCGTACACCTTCGAGGTCAGGGTGCCGCGGTTGACGATGTGGGCGATCGCCTGGCGGACCGCCTTGTCCTTGAGCGCCGGGTTCTCGGTGTCGAAGCCGATGTAGCGGATCTCCAGACCCGGCTGCTCGATCACGTCGATGTTGCTGTCCTTGGCGTTCTGCAGCTTCTTGATCTGCTCGGGCGACATGGTGCGGGTCATCATGTCGATGTCGCCCTTGTCGAGCGCCGCGCCCATCGCTTCCGGGGTCTCGAAGGACTTGAGGTCGACCTTCTCGTTCTTCACCTCGGAGAGCCCCTGGTAGTAGGGGTTCTTGGTGAAGGAGATCTTGACGACCGCGTCCTTCTTGGTCTCGGCCTTGAGCGTGTACGGGCCTGAGCCGCTCACGTCGAAGCCGTCCCGCAGCTTGTTCTTGGCGTAGTCGTCGGGGTTGACGATGCCCGCGACCGGCGTGGACAGCTTGAACGGGAAGGTCGCGTCGGCGCTGTTGAGGTGGAAGATCACCTCGCGGTCGCCCTTGGTCTCGACGGCGTCGACGGTCGAAAGCAGCGAGGCGACCTCGGTGTCGGCCTTGATCTCCAGCGCGCGGTCGATGGAGAACTTCACGTCCTCGGCGGTGACCGGTTCACCGTTGGAGAACTTGAGGTCCTTGCGCAGGGTGCAGGCGTACCGCTCGTTGCCCGAGTCGGTGAAGCCGCACTCCTCGGCGGCCTCCGGGGCCGGGTCACCGCCGCCGTTGGGCATGGCCATCAGGGTCTGGACCGTCTGGCGAAGCACGTTCCAGGCACCGACGTCGTACGCGGCGGCGGGGTCGAACGGGGCCGGCGCAGCCTTCGAGGCGGTGAACATGTCGGTCGTGCCTACGACGATTGGGTCGCCGCCGTCGCCCCCACTGTCGGAGCCGCCGCATGCGGCGAGGACAGAGGCGAGCAGACCGATCGCGGCCGGCAGCACCAAAGGCTTACGGTTCATGCTCGAAGTTCTCCAGAGCTGTCGATCCCGCGGGCCCGGCAAGCCGGGGTGGTGCGGTCGGGTCACGGGGTTACGGCGATGTTCTCGCGATGAGATTAGTCCGCGTCGGCAGGACGGTTCACAGGCACCGGAGTTGAGTTCCCATCACGCTGCGAAACCAGGTGCGGACGCACCGAAAAACCGACAGCGGAAGGATTCGTACACGCTCCTACGAATCGGGACACAAGGGCGCGTCCCTGACCGGCGAAAAGACCTGCTGGTCACATCAGGGGCGCCCTGTCGAGCCCCCTCCACGTGGCGAACGTCACACCTTCAACCGTGCGAGGAAGTACCGGAATTCAGCCATCCGCGAGACGTGGAGCGGTGATCGAATTATTTAGGTGCTATGGCCACGTAGTTTTTCGTATTCGCTGGTGCACCGTGAGTGAACGATTAACGCTTATCCGTCATCAGACCTCGCAGAAAGGGAAGGTCGACCTGTTCGAGGGAGGTCACGACGGTCCGGCCCGCGGCCGGGGCGATCGGGGACACCGAGGGCACGGCCACGACCTGGCAGCCGGCGGCCTCGCCGGCCGCCACGCCCGTCGCGGTGTCCTCGACGACCGCGCACCTGGCCGGATCCACACCCAGCCCGGCGGCGGCGAACAGGTAGGGGTCGGGGAAGGGCTTGGTGCGCGACACCTCGTCGCCGGCGACGGTCAGGGCGAAGTTCTGGGCGCCGAGCGAGAGCAGGACGCGGTCGATGATGCGGCGGTGCGAGGCGGAGACCAGTGCGGTGGGGACGCGGTGCGCGGCGAGGTCCGCGAGGAGTCTCGCGGCGCCAGGCATCAGGGGCAGGGCCTGGCCGATGCGGTCCTCGAACCCGTCGTTCAGCAGCACCGTCAGCTCGGAGAGGGTGATCCTGGCGCCGGTGGCCTCGATGAGGAAGCCGGCGCTGCGGGTCATGGGGCCGCCGACCACGACGTGCCGCCAGGAGTCGTCCAGCCGGTGGCCCAGCCGGGAGAACACCTCGACCTCGGCGTCCCACCAGAAGCCCTCGGTGTCCACCAGGGTGCCGTCCATGTCGAGGAGTACGGCCTGGAGGGCGGAGCCTTCGGCCGTTCGGGTGCCTGGCGCGGGGACCGTACTGGTCATAGGCGCACCTCCGTTGAGGGACGAGAAGGCCGGTTCCCTTTTGGGGAACCGGCCTGACTGGACCGACCAGTGTACGTCGGCGTCCGGGGAAGTGCGTGTTGGGACTGTTCGGGTGGGGCGGTTCGGGCGGGGCTGGGGGGTGGGCGTGCTTGGTCGGGTGCGGCCGCGTCGGGGTTGCTCGCGCAGTTCCCCGCGCCCCTGAAGAGGCAGCCCCCGCCTGGAAGCGTGCGCCGCTCAGAGGCGGGGGGGGGCGGGGGCATCGATCGAGTGCGGCCGCGTCGTGGTTGCTCGCGCAGTTCCCCGCGCCCCTGAAAAGGCAGCCCCCGCCTGGAAGCGTGCGCCTCTCAGGCGGGGGCGGGTGGGTTTCAGCGGGCGTTGAAGTACTTGGCTTCCGGGTGGTGGATGACGATGGCGTCCGTGGACTGTTCCGGGTGGAGCTGGAACTCCTCCGAGAGGTGGACGCCGATGCGTTCGGGGTCCAGGAGGCGGGCGATCTTCGCGCGGTCCTCCAGGTCCGGGCAGGCGCCGTAGCCGAGGGAGAAGCGCGCGCCGCGGTACTTGAGCGCGAACATGTCCTCGACGTCGGACGGGTCCTCGCCCGCGAAGCCCAGTTCGGAGCGCACGCGCGCGTGCCAGTACTCGGCGAGGGCCTCGGCCAGCTGCACGGACAGGCCGTGCAGTTCGAGGTAGTCGCGGTAGGAGTTCGCCTCGAAGAGCTTCGCCGTCTCCTCGCCGATCCGGTTGCCGACGGTGACGATCTGCAGGCCCACGACGTCCGTCTCGCCCGACTCCTCCGGGCGGAAGAAGTCGGCCAGGCACAGCCGGCGGCCGCGGCGCTGGCGCGGGAAGGTGAAGCGGGTGCGTTCGTTGCCCTGCTCGTCGAGGAGGATCAGGTCGTCGTCCTTGGACACGCACGGGAAGTAGCCGTAGACGACGGCCGCCTCCAGGAGGTTCCCGGTCTGGAGCTGGTCCAGGAGCCCGCGCAGCCGCGGCCGGCCCTCGGTCTCCACCAGTTCCTCGTACGTCGGCCCGTCGCCCGTGCGGGCCTGCTTGAGGCCCCACTGGCCCTTGAAGAGCGCACCCTCGTCGAGCCAGGACGCGTACTCCTTGAGCTGGATGCCCTTGATGACGCGGGTGCCCCAGAAGGGCGGCGTCGGGACGGGGTTGTCGACGGCCACGTCCGAGCGGGCCGCGCCCTCCTCGGGGCGCTCCTCCACGACGGTCTGGGCGGCGGGCCTGACCCGGCGCTGCTTCAGCTCGGGCAGCACGGCGCCCGGTACCCCGCGCTTGACCCCGATCAGCGCGTCCATCAGGCGCAGGCCCTCGAAGGCGTCCCGGGCGTAGCGGACCTCGCCCTCGTAGACCTCGTGCAGGTCCTGCTCCACGTACGCGCGGGTCAGTGCGGCGCCGCCGAGGATCACGGGGTAGTCGGAGGCCATCTTGCGCTGGTTGAGCTCCTCCAGGTTCTCCTTCATGATCACCGTGGATTTGACCAGCAGTCCCGACATGCCGATGACGTCCGCCCGGTGTTCCTGGGCGGCCTCCAGGATCGCGGAGACGGGCTGCTTGATGCCCAGGTTGACGACGGTGTAGCCGTTGTTGGACAGGATGATGTCGACGAGGTTCTTGCCGATGTCGTGGACGTCGCCGCGCACGGTGGCCAGCACGATGGTGCCCTTGCCCTCGTCGTCGGTCTTCTCCATGTGCGGTTCCAGGTGGGCCACGGCGGTCTTCATGACCTCGGCCGACTGGAGCACGAACGGCAGCTGCATCTGGCCGGATCCGAACAGTTCGCCGACGACCTTCATGCCGTCCAGAAGGGTCTCGTTGACGATGTCGAGGGCCGGGCGCGTCCGGAGGGCGTCGTCGAGGTCCTGTTCGAGGCCGTTCTTCTCGCCGTCGATGATGCGGCGCTTGAGCCGCTCGTCGAGCGGCAGTGCCGCCAGTTCCTCGGCGCGGCCGGCCTTGCGGGACTTGCTGGTGGCGCCCTCGAAGAGGGCCATCAGCTTCTGCAGCGGGTCGTAGCCCTCGCGGCGGCGGTCGTAGATGAGGTCGAGGGCGGTGGTGACCTCCTCCTCGGTGAAGCGGGCGATCGGCAGGATCTTCGAGGCGTGCACGATCGCCGAGTCGAGACCGGCCTTGACGCACTCGTCGAGGAAGACCGAGTTGAGCAGGACGCGCGCGGCCGGGTTGAGGCCGAAGGAGATGTTCGACAGGCCCAGGGTGGTCTGGACGTCCGGGTGGCGCTGCTTGAGCTGCCGGATCGCCTCGATCGTGGCGAGGCCGTCGCCGCGGGACTCCTCCTGACCGGTGCAGATGGTGAAGGTCAGGGTGTCGATGAGGATGTCCGACTCGTGGATGCCCCAGTTGCCGGTGAGGTCGTCGATGAGCCGTTCGGCGATGGCCACCTTGTGCTCGGGTGTGCGGGCCTGGCCCTGCTCGTCGATGGTGAGGGCGATCAGCGCGGCGCCGTGCTCCCGCGCGAGCTTCGTCACCTTCGCGAACCGTGACTCGGGGCCGTCGCCGTCCTCGTAGTTGACGGAGTTGATGACCGCGCGGCCGCCGAGCTTCTCCAGTCCCGCGCGGATGACGGGGACCTCGGTGGAGTCGAGCACGATCGGCAGGGTGGAGGCGGTGGCGAAGCGGCCGGCGAGTTCGGCCATGTCGGCGGCGCCGTCGCGGCCCACGTAGTCGACGCACAGGTCGAGCATGTGCGCGCCCTCGCGGATCTGGTCGCGGGCGATCTCCACGCAGTCGTCCCAGCGGGCCTCCAGCATGGCCTCGCGGAACTTCTTCGAGCCGTTGGCGTTGGTGCGCTCGCCGATCGCCATGTAGGCGGTGTCCTGGCGGAACGGCACGGTCTGGTAGAGCGAGGCGGCGCCGGGCTCGGGGCGCGGGTCGCGCGGGGCGGGGGCGAGGCCCCGTACGCGCTCGACGACCTGCCGCAGGTGCTCGGGGGTCGTGCCGCAGCAGCCGCCGATCAGGGAGAGGCCGTACTCGGTGACGAAGGTTTCCTGGGCGTCGGCGAGTTCGGGCGCGGTGAGCGGGTAGTGGGCACCGTTCTTGCCGAGGACGGGCAGTCCCGCGTTGGGCATGCAGGACAGCGGGATGCGGGAGTGGCGGGCCAGGTAGCGCAGGTGCTCGCTCATCTCGGCGGGCCCGGTGGCGCAGTTCAGGCCGATCATGTCGATGCCGAGCGGTTCGAGCGCGGTGAGCGCGGCGCCGATCTCGGAGCCCAGCAGCATGGTGCCGGTGGTCTCGACGGTCACGGAGACGATGAGCGGCAGGTCGGCGCCGAGGTTCTCCAGGGCGCGGCGGGCGCCCAGCACGGACGCCTTGGTCTGCAGCAGGTCCTGGGTGGTCTCCACGAGCAGCGCGTCGGCGCCGCCGACGATCATGCCTTCGGCGTTCTGCTGGTACGCGTCGCGCAGGAGGCCGTACGGGGCGTGGCCGAGTGTCGGCAGCTTGGTGCCGGGGCCCATGGAGCCGAGGACCCAGCGCTGCTGTCCGGTGGAGGCGGTGAACTCGTCGGCGACCTCGCGGGCGATGCGGACGCCGGCCTCGGAGAGTTCGAAGACGCGGTCGGCGATGTCGTACTCGGCGAGGGCCGCGTGGTTGGCGCCGAAGGTGTTGGTCTCGACGCAGTCGACGCCCACGGCGAAGTATTCCTGGTGGACGGAGCGCACGATGTCGGGGCGGGTGATGTTCAGGATCTCGTTGCAGCCCTCGAGGTTCTGGAAGTCCTCGAGGGTCGGGTCCTGTGCCTGAAGCATCGTGCCCATCGCGCCGTCGGCCACCACCACCCGGGTGGCGAGCGCCTCGCGCAGGGCGTCGGTTCGGGTCCGGCTGTAGGCCGACTCGGTCGGAAGGGACGGGTTCGGCAACGAGGCCATGGAAGATGCTCCCTGGAGTGCGACGGCTGTCGGCTTTGCGCTTCTTTTGGAAGGCGCACGCCGTCAGGGTAGCCCGCGGCGCGGCGGATGGGGTGGGTGCGTCCACGGGACGGACGCGCGGCCGGTCTCCGGGGGCGTACCGGCGCCGGTGTCCGGGGCCGCCGGCTGGTCCGGGTCCGGGCGGGTTCGCGACCTGTGTCGGCCGCCCATTGGCGGGAGGTCGACAACGAGCGGTAATGTTCGGCAATGCCGAACGGTGGCGGCGAAAGCGGCGACCGGCGGTCCAACGGGACGGAGGGCACGACGGCGATGGCACGGAACATCCAGTCGCTCGAACGGGCGGCCGCGATGCTGCGGCTGCTCGCGGGCGGGGAGCGACGGCTCGGCCTGTCGGACATCGCCTCGTCGCTGGGCCTGGCCAAAGGCACGGCCCACGGGATCCTGCGCACCCTGCAACAGGAGGGTTTCGTCGAGCAGGACGGGCCCTCGGGGCGGTACCAGCTGGGCGCCGAGCTGCTGCGTCTGGGGACGACCTACCTCGATGTGCACGAGCTGCGGGCGCGCGCCCTGGTGTGGACCGACGACCTGGCCCGTTCCAGCGGCGAGAGCGTGTACCTGGGGGTGCTGCACCAGCAGGGCGTGCTGATCGTGCACCACGTGTTCAGGCCCGACGACAGCCGGCAGGTGCTGGAGGTGGGGGCCATGCAGCCGCTGCACTCCACGGCGCTGGGCAAGGTCCTGTCGGCGTACGACCCGGTGGCGCACAGCGAGGCCCTGGAGGCCGAGCGCGAGGAGTTCACGGCGCGCACGGTGAGCGCCGCCGACGCGTTCGAGGACATCCTCGACCTCGCCCGCGCGCGCGGGTACGCGGCCGATGTCGAGGAGACGTGGACGGGAGTGGCCTCGGTGGCCGCGCCGATCCACAACCAGCGGCGGATGCCGGTTGGCGCGGTGGGGGTCGCGGGGGCGGTGGAGCGGGTCTGCAAGGACGGCGAGCTGCGCCCCGAGCTGATCGCCGCCGTGCGCGACTGCGCCCGCGCGGTGTCCAGGGACCTGGGGGCCGGGCGGTTCTGAGCCGGCCGCTCGGGCGGTGCCCGCCGGAGGGTCTCGGAAGGCTCCGGCCCAAGGTTCTGGAAGGTTCTGAGGGGTTCTGGAGTTCCCGCCGTGGCGGGTGGGAAGAAGGCCGGTACGTCGTCGACGTACCGGCCTTTTCCGCGCCTCCGCCCCCGTCCCTGTGATCGATGGGTCACATCAGCCAGTAACGATCGTGTTTTCGACAACAGAGGCCTTGACGAGGTGGTATTGGCAGAGCAAGACTCCCGTCCATCGGTCGGCATTGTCGAACACCTACCGGCAATACGCGTTAGAGTGTGACAAGGCCAGGGCCGGCAACGACCTCACCTGAGGTCGGCGACCACCGGAGGGACCCGGGGTTCGCCTTTACCTGGACGAAGGACAAAGGAGTCGCGGGTGTCCAGCTCCGACATCTTCATCGGCGAGACCATCGGTACCGCCATACTCATCCTGCTCGGCGGTGGCGTGTGCGCCGCCGTCACGCTGAAGGCCTCCAAGGCGCGCAACGCCGGCTGGCTCGCCATCGCCTTCGGGTGGGGCTTCGCCGTGATGACCGCCGTGTACATCTCGGCGCCGCTCTCCGGTGCCCACCTGAACCCGGCCGTGACCCTCGGGATCGCGATCAAGGACGACGACTGGAGCAACGTCCTGACCTATTGGTCGGGCCAGCTCCTCGGCGCCATGATCGGTGCGGCGCTCGTGTGGGTCGCGTACTACGGACAGTTCCTCGCGCATCTCACCGACCGGGAGGTCGTGGGCGGCCCCGGTGCGCAGAGCGTCAAGTCCGTGGAGGCGCGGGAGGCCAAGGCCGGCCCCGTGCTCGGCGTCTTCTCCACCGGCCCCGAGATCCGGGTCGTCTGGCAGAACGTCGCCACGGAGATCATCGCCACCGTCGTGCTGGTGCTCGCGGTCCTCACGCAGGGGCTCAACGACAGCGGCAAGGGTCTCGGCACCCTGGGCGCCCTGATCACCGCCTTCGTGGTCGTCAGCATCGGCCTCTCGCTCGGTGGCCCCACGGGGTACGCGATCAACCCGGTCCGTGACCTCGGCCCGCGCATCGTGCACGCCCTGCTGCCGCTCCCCAACAAGGGCGGGTCGGACTGGGGCTACGCCTGGATACCGGTGGTGGGTCCGCTGATCGGCGGAGCCCTCGCCGCAGGCATCTACAACGTCGCTTTTGCTTAGAGCCGTACGTCCGCCGCGAGCCGTGCGTCCGCCAGGTGCGCACGCCGGCTCGGCGCCGGAAGCAATACGCCGTAAGCCAGCCCCTTTTCCACGCACTTCCAGGAGCACACCGTGACCGACGCGCACACCGCCGCCACCCACTCCCACGGCGCGGGCCCGTTCATCGCCGCCATCGACCAGGGCACCACGTCCAGCCGCTGCATCGTCTTCGACCGGGACGGCCGGATCGTCTCCGTCGACCAGAAGGAGCACGAGCAGATCTTCCCGAAGCCGGGCTGGGTCGAGCACAACGCCACCGAGATCTGGACCAACGTCGAGGAGGTCGTCGCCTCGGCCATCGCGAAGGCCGGCATCACCCGCGACGACATCAAGGCCATCGGCATCACCAACCAGCGCGAGACGACGCTGCTGTGGGACAAGAACACCGGTGAGCCCGTCCACAACGCCCTCGTCTGGCAGGACACCCGCACCGACGCGCTCTGCAAGGAACTGGGCCGCAACGTCGGCCAGGACCGCTTCCGCCGCGAGACCGGCCTGCCGCTCGCGTCGTACTTCGCGGGGCCCAAGGCCCGCTGGCTGCTCGACAACGTCGAGGGCCTGCGCGAGCGCGCCGAGGCCGGCGACATCCTCTTCGGCACCATGGACAGCTGGGTCATCTGGAACCTGACGGGCGGTGTGAACGGCGGCCGGCACGTCACCGATGTCACCAACGCCTCCCGCACCATGCTGATGAACCTGCACACCATGCAGTGGGACCCGAAGATCGCCGAGTCCATCGGGGTCCCGATGGCGATGCTGCCCGAGATCCGCTCCTCCGCCGAGGTGTACGGCGAGATCACCGGCGGCAAGCTGGGCGACCTGCTCGGCGGCATCCCGGTCGCCTCCGCGCTCGGTGACCAGCAGGCGGCCCTGTTCGGCCAGACCTGTTTCGCCGAGGGCGAGGCCAAGTCCACGTACGGCACCGGCACGTTCATGCTGATGAACACCGGTGACAAGCTCATCAACTCCTACAGCGGCCTGCTGACCACCGTCGGCTACCAGATCGGCGACCAGAAGCCGGTCTACGCCCTAGAGGGTTCCATCGCCGTCACCGGTTCGCTCGTCCAGTGGATGCGCGACCAGATGGGCCTCATCAAGTCCGCCGCCGAGATCGAGACGCTCGCGCTGTCGGTCGAGGACAACGGCGGCGCGTACTTCGTGCCGGCCTTCTCCGGTCTGTTCGCCCCGTACTGGCGTCCCGACGCCCGCGGTGTGATCGCCGGCCTGACCCGGTACGTCACCAAGGCGCACATCGCGCGCGCCGTCCTGGAGGCCACGGCCTGGCAGACCCGTGAGATCAGCGACGCCATGACGAAGGACTCCGGCGTCGAGCTCGCGGCCCTCAAGGTCGACGGCGGCATGACCTCCAACAACCTGCTGATGCAGACCCTGGCCGACGTCCTGGACGCACCCGTGGTGCGCCCGATGGTCGCCGAGACCACCTGCCTCGGCGCCGCCTACGCCGCCGGTCTCGCCGTCGGCTTCTGGACCAACACCGAGGACCTGCGCGCCAACTGGCGCCGGGCCGCGGAATGGACCCCGAACATGGCCGCGGAGACCCGTGACCGTGAGTACAAGAGCTGGCTCAAGGCCGTCGAGCGGACCATGGGCTGGCTCGAAGACGATGCTGACGAGGAGTAATTCGCAATGACCACCCTGCAGAGTGTCCCGGCTCTTGGGACGCAGCCGGCGGGCGGCTCCGCCGCGTTCAACGTGAAGGCAGTGGGCCGCGCCGAGACCCGGGAGCAGCTGTCCAAGGCGACATACGACCTCCTGGTGATCGGCGGCGGGATCCTGGGCATCTCCACGGCCTGGCATGCCGCCCAGTCGGGTCTGCGGGTGGCCCTGGTCGACGCCGGTGACTTCGCCGGCGCGACCTCCTCCGCCTCCTCCAAGCTGCTGCACGGCGGTCTGCGCTATCTGCAGACCGGCGCGGTGAAGCTGGTGGCGGAGAACCACTTCGAACGTCGCGCGGTCTCCCGCCAGGTGGCCCCCCACCTGGCGAACCCGCTCACGTTCTACCTGCCCGTGTACAAGGGCGGGCCGCACGGCGCGGCCAAGCTGGGCGCGGGCGTCTTCGCGTACTCGGCCCTGTCCGCCTTCGGTGACGGCGTCGGCCATCTGCTGTCGCCCGCCAAGGCCGCGCAGGACGTTCCCGAGCTGCGTACGGACAACCTGAAGGCCGTGGCCGTGTACGGCGACGACCAGATGAACGACTCCCGGATGGCGCTGATGACGGTCCGCGCGGCCGTCGAGTCGGGGGCCACCGTGCTCAACCACGCCGAGGTCACGGGACTGCGCTTCACGCGCGGCCGGGTGACCGGCGCGGAGCTCAAGGACCGGCTCTCCGGTGACGAGTTCGGCGTGTCGGCGCGCCTGGTGCTCAACGCGACCGGGCCGTGGGTGGACCACCTGCGGAAGCTGGAGGACGAGCACGCGGCACCCTCGATCCGCCTGTCGAAGGGCGCGCACCTGGTCCTCAAGCGCACCTCGCCCTGGAAGGCCGCGCTGGCCACCCCGATCGACAAGTACCGCATCACGTTCGCCCTCCCCTGGGAGGACATGCTGCTGCTCGGTACGACCGACGAGGAGTTCGAGGGCGACCCGGCGGACGTCTCGGTCACCGAGAAGGACATCGCCCAGATCCTGGACGAGGCCGCGTTCTCCGTACGTGACAAGCAGCTGACCCGTGATCTGATCACGTACTCCTTCGCCGGGCTGCGGGTGCTGCCGGGCGGTCCCGGTGACACGTCGAAGGCCAAGCGGGAGACGGTCGTCACCGAGGGCCGGGGCGGCATGCTGTCCGTCGCGGGCGGCAAGTGGACGACCTTCCGGCACATCGGCCGGACCGTCATGAAGCAGCTGGAGTCGCTGCCGGGCCGGCCGCTCGGCGAGGACTTCGAGCCGGTCTCCGCGCTGCCGAAGAAGCTGCCGCTGCCGGGGGTCGCCAACCCGCGCGCGGTCGCGCACCGGCTCCTGGTCGACGGCTCGGCGCCCGGTCCGCGCATGGCCGCCGACACCGCCAGGCACCTGGCGACGCACTACGGTTCGCTGGCCTTCGACATCGCGCGCCTGGCGAACGACAACCCGGAGCTGGCCCAGCGGGTGCACGAGGACGCTCCGGAGATCTGGGCGCAGGTCGTGTACGCGCGGGACAACGAGTGGGCCGAGACGGCGGACGACGTGCTGCGCCGCCGGACCACCCTGACGATCCGCGGCCTCGCGAACGACGAGATACGGGGCAAGGTGCAGAACCTGCTCGACAACAAGTAGGCGCGCGGCACGGTTCGGAGGGCGGCTGCCACGGGGCGGCCGCCCTCCGGCGTACGCCGGGGCCCCGTCGGCCCCTCAGAGGGGCGCGGCGAACTGCGCGCCCAGCCCCCACCGCCCGGCAGGCCCATCACCACGCCCCGCCCGGGGCGCTCGACCGCCCCCAGAGCGGGCAGCCGCCCGCGGTCGGCCCTGGGCGCAGCCGGCCACATGGTCTCCACGCGTCCCGCCCCCGTACCGGTCTCCTGGCCCGGCCTCGCCGCCCCGTAGCGTGTCCCTGCGCGCACGGCCGCCGTGCGTACCTCGGCCGTCACGTGAACTCGCGGCACCGGCGGACCTGGTGGCCCGATACGGTCGGCCGACGCCGTGCCGTCGCCGCAACGACCGTACGACTGGAGCCACTTGATGACGCAGGACCTGTCCCCCGTCGCCCGCGTCCCCCGCGCCGGGCTGCCGGCGCATGCCGTCGTGGTCGGGGATCCGGCGCGCGCCGCGGCTGTCGCCGCGCTGCTCGACGGCCGCGAGGAGGTCTCGTACCACCGCGAGTACCGTGTGTTCACGGGGACTTGGCAGGGTGTGCCGGTCCTCGTCGCCTCCCACGGGGTGGGCGCGCCGGGTGCGATCCTGCTCTTCCAGGAGCTGGCGGACGCGGGAGTGCGCACGTTCCTGCGGTTCGGCACGGCGGGTGCGATGCGGCCCGGGATTCGCGACGGCGACCTCGTCGTCGCGGAGGCCGCCGTACGGGACGACGGGGTGACCCAGCAGCTGGTGCCGCCCGAGTATCCGGCGGTGGCGGCGCCCGAGGCGGTGCTCGCGCTCCAGTCGGCGGCGCGTCGGCAGGGCGCCCCGCACCACCGGGGTCTCGTGTGGACGCGGGCCGCCTTCCAGCCGGGGCTGATACCGCTGACCGCGTACGAGGGAGCGGGGCTCGCGGCCATAGAGATGGAGCTGTCCGCGCTGTACGTGACGGCGTCGCTGCGCGGGCTGACCGCGGGCGGCGTGCTCGTGATCGACGGCGTGAACGCGGACGAACTCGTCGACGAGGCCCGCACCGGCGGTTACGACCCGCACCGTGACGTCGTCGCGGCGGGCGTGGAGCGCGGCGGGGTGGTCGTGCTGGAGGCCCTGCGTCTGCTGGCCGAGGCCGGGGCCGGGGCCGAGCAGCACGTGCTGTGAGTGTCCCCACGTCTCCGAGCCGCATAATGAGAGATCGGGCACAAGACATCGGGTGTCTGAGCAACAGCCCTGGCGACGGTCCCAGTGGCGGTGCGCGTGACCGTGCGCATGACGGTCCTAGGGACGGGGAGGCCTGCCATGGCGGTCACCGATGAGGCGATCGAGAAGATCAAGGGAATGATCGTCTCCGGCGCGCTGCGCCCCGGCGACCGGCTCCCGAAGGAGAGCGAGCTCGCCGCCGACCTGGGCCTGTCGCGGAACTCCCTGCGAGAGGCGGTGCGCGCGCTCTCGCTGATCCGCATCCTGGACGTGCGGCAGGGCGACGGCACGTACGTCACGAGCCTGGACCCGCAGCTCCTCCTGGAGGCGATGAGTTTCGTCGTGGACTTCCACCGCGACGACACGGTGCTGGAGTTCCTCGCGGTACGCCGCATCCTGGAGCCGGCCGCCACGGCGCTGGCGGCGCCGCTGATCGGCGAGGAGCGACTGGACGCGCTGACGGCCCAGTTGAACGCCCTGGGCGAGGAGCCCTCGGTGGAGGAACTCGTGGCCTGCGACCTGGAGTTCCACCGGGGCATCGTCCAGAGCTCGGGGAACTCGGTGCTCTGCTCCCTCCTCGACGGCCTCTCGGGTCCCACCACCCGCGCCCGCATCTGGCGGGGCCTGACCCAGGAGGACGCGGTCAGCCGCACCCTGCACGAGCACCGCGCGATCCTCGGCGCCCTGCGCGACCGGGACGCGGAGGCGGCCCGCTCCTGGGCGACCGTGCACATCGCGAGCGTGGAGCAGTGGCTGCGCTCGACGCTGTGAGGTGCCGAAGGTGCCGGGCCGACCGCTCCGCGGACCTCGGCCCCGACGCGAAGCCATGACATCGGAGCCATGACATCGGACCTCTGTCGGTCGTCCGACGTGGACCGTGCCGAAGCCATGGCCTGACATTCACCGGGCCGACGGCCGAAGTCGGCGCCGGGACAGCTCGGACGGCCGCCGTGTGTTCGGAGGCGGTGATCGGGGCATTGATCCGGTCACTCCCCCACGCGAGGGGCTGCGGACGCCCTGCGCACACGCCGTAAGGTTGGGTCGTACGCGAGGGCACGTCGGAAGTGAAGGAGGCGCTGGGTGATCGAGCTGGACGGGGTTCCCGAGCTGGTCGACCCGGTCATGGTGGCCGCGTTCGAGGGCTGGAACGACGCCGGCGACGCCGCCTCCACCGCGGTCGCACATCTGGACGGCGAATGGAAGGGCGAGGTGTTCGCGGCGCTCGACGCCGAGGACTACTACGACTTCCAGGTGAACCGCCCCACCGTGTGGCTGGACGGCGGCGTCCGCAAGATCACCTGGCCGACGACAAGGCTGTCGGTGGTCCGGGTCGGCGGCGACAAGCCGCGGGACCTGGTGCTGGTGCGGGGCATCGAGCCGTCGATGCGCTGGCGCTCCTTCTGCAACGAGCTGCTCGGCTTCGCCCATGAGCTGGGCGTGGAGCTGGTGGTCATCCTGGGCGCACTTCTCGGTGACACCCCGCACACCCGTCCGGTGCCGGTCAGCGGAGTCACCTCCGACCCCGACCTGGCGCGCACGATGGACCTGGAGGAGACCAAGTACGAGGGCCCCACGGGCATCGTCGGCATCCTCCAGGAGGCGTGCACGCACGCGGGCGTACCCGCGGTGTCGCTGTGGGCCGCCGTGCCGCACTACGTCTCGCAGCCGCCGAACCCGAAGGCGACACTGGCCCTCCTGAACCGCCTGGAGGACCTCATCGACATGCGGATCCCGCTGGGCGAGCTGCCCGAGGACGCCCGTGCCTGGCAGGTGGGCGTGGACCAGCTGGCCGCGGAGGACAGCGAGGTCGCCGAGTACGTACAGACGCTGGAGGAGGCCCGGGACACCGCCGAGCTGCCGGAGGCGTCGGGCGAGGCGATCGCCCGCGAGTTCGAGCGCTATCTGCGCAGGCGGGACGGGGGTGGTCCGGCGGCACCGCCCGGCGGCCACGCCACGGAGAGCGGCGACGCCGCGCCGTTCCTGCGGGACACCGCGGGCGGGCGCGCGAGGCCGCCGAAGCCGTCGCGCCCGGAGACCACCGACGACGTCACCGCCGACGCCGACGCCACTGACGACGAGGCCGGCGCCGCGGACGAGGACTCCGCGGGTTCCGCCGAGGGTTCCTCCGGCGCCTCCGAGGACTCGTCGGAGGACTGAGCCGACGAGCTTGCGGGCCGGCGAGGTTCCAGGCCGGCGAAGGGGCGGTGCGCTGCGTGCGCACCGCCCCTCGCACGTCGCTCCCCGGTCACCGCCGGCGCATCGCACGACACCCGTCTCCGTAGCGTTTGGCCGGGTTGTGTCGTGCCATCGTTTTCCGGACGAAATGCACACGGTACCCAATTCAACTTGTTCCAAACTCTGTTGGCCAACTCGGGGGTGGACGAGTGGGCCGGGGAGGAGCAGGGTGTGCCCCGGAAGGGGACAGCGGTACCGACAACTCCACACCTGCACGTACCGAAGGGAGCGGCACGCGATGACCGACCAGGTACAGCCTGAGCAGGGCCCGGGAGCGTCCGGGCCGGGGCCCGACGGAGCGGGATTCAACTACCGGGGAGCCGAGCAGGAACTCATCGTCGTCGCCAGGCCCGAAGCCCAGCTGCGCGCCGGGGCGGCCGGGGTCCGTTCGGCGACCGGCGCCGACGTGTCGGCACTCACGATGTTCCTCAGCGACGAACAGCTCGCTCTGGAGCCGCTGTTCGGCAGCGAGGAGCGGCTGCGGTCGGCGGCACAGCCCGCGGCGACCGCGGGCGCCGAGACCCTGCCCGACCTCGGTCTGTTCTACCGGGTACGCGGCGGCGGGGAACGGGCCCAGGAACTGCGCTCACGGATCGCCGCGCTGCCGGAGATCGCCACGGCCTATGTGAAACCGGCCGCCGTACCGGCCTCCGTGGGATCCGTCGGGCAGAGCACCGACGAGAGCCCGCGGCGCAAGGAGGGCGCGCCCGTCACGCCCGACTTCACCAGCCGCCAGGGCTACCTGCGCCCCGCGCCCGAGGGCGTGGACGCGTACTGGGCCTGGCAGCGCCCCGGCGGATCCGGCCAGGGCGTCACCGTGATCGACGTGGAAGGGGCCTGGCAGCTGGGCCACGAGGACCTGGCCGCGAAACTCGCGGGTGTGGTCGTCGGCACCCCGATCCAGGATCTGGCCTGGCGCAACCACGGCACCGCCGTGATCGGCGTGATCGGCGGCGACCGCAACGAGTACGGGATCACCGGCATCGTGCCGGACAGCGTGACCGCGGCCGCGTCCTTCCACGACCTCGGCACGGCGGCGGCGATCCACGCGGCGGCCGAGCGGCTCGGCGCCGGCGACATCATCCTGATCGAACTGCACCGGCCCGGACCGCGGTTCGACTACCAGGAGCGTGACGATCAGCGGGGCTACATCCCGATCGAGTGGTGGCCCGACGACTTCGCGGCCGTCCGGTACGCGACCGCCAGGGGCATCCTCGTGGTGGAGGCCGCGGGCAACGGCGGGGAGTCCTTGGACGACGCGGTCTACGAGCGCCGCCCCGACGAGTTCCCGGAGTGGTGGCGCAACCCCTTCAACCCGTCCAACCAGTCCTCCGGCGCGATCCTGGTCGGCGCGGGCGCCCCGCCGCCCGGCACCCACGGCCGCGACCACGGCCCGGACCGCTCACGCCTGGCGTTCTCCAACTACGGGGCCCGGGTGGACGCGCAGGGCTGGGGCCGCGAGGTCACCACGACCGGCGGCTTCTGGGACGGGCCGGGCGATCTGCAGGGTGGCGCCGAGGAGATCGCCTGGTTCACGGACACGTTCTCCGGGACCTCCTCCGCCTCCCCGGTGGTGGTCGGTGCCCTGGCCGCGCTGCAGGGCATGCTCAAGGCGGCCGGCCAGGCATCGATGACTCCGGAGCAGGCACGCAAGGTGCTGCGGGCCACGGGCTCCCCGCAGCAGGACGCCCCGGGCAGGCCCGCCTCGCAGCGCATCGGCAGCCGGCCGGACATCAAGGCGGCCGTGACCCAGCTGCTGCCGGGGGCGGTCGGCTCGGGCCAGGCCGAACGGTACTGGGACGAGCTGGTGCCGTACCCGCGTGAACTCCCGCCCAGGCTCCGGCTCTACGTGGCCGGTGGCTGGCGGAGCCTGAACAACCCGTCCGCCGAGATCCGCCAGTCGGTGCGGTCCGCCTTCGCGAGCGGACGGCCCGACGTACGGGTCTGGTTCTCGGACGACGAGATCGTCGGCCTGGTCGTCACGGGCTGACACCACCGGCACCGGTCCACCCCCCGGTCACCGGTCCGGTCCGGTCCGGTCCGGTCCAAAACCATCCACCGCTCAACGACCAACCATCGCCCAACCATTGAGGGAAGGTGGCACCGCATGAGCACCACCCCGCAGATGAGCCAGCAAGGCCAGCAAGGTCAGCAAGGGATGCCCCAGCAGGCGCAGCAGCAGGGGCCGACCACGGCTCCCCCGCAGCAGGGGCAGCAGCAGGGCTTCGGCCAGCAGCAGTTCGGACCGCAGCAGCCGTTCGCTCCGCAGGGATTCGGGCCGCAGGGCTATGGGCCCCAGGGCTTCGGACCGCAGCAACAGCAGCCGTTCGGCCCCCAGGGCATGGGTCAGCACCAGGGCTTCGGCCAGCATGTTCCGCAGCAT
The DNA here is from genome assembly GCF_047444975.1 of Streptomyces sp. CWNU-52B. NCBI lineage: Bacteria > Bacillati > Actinomycetota > Actinomycetes > Kitasatosporales > Streptomycetaceae > Streptomyces > Streptomyces sp. CWNU-52B. The sequence goes on from NZ_JBLFJV010000050.1 coordinate 337,637, forward strand.
CTGCAGCAGCAGCTCCAGCAGCTCGGGCAGCAGCAGCCGTTCCAGCAGCTGCTCCAGCAGCTCGGCGGACAGCAACAGCAGGGCCAGCCGCTGGTCATGCGCAGCGCCGTCGAGGCCGCGGCACTGACGAGGGGCGTCGTCGAGCACTTCTGGGACGTCGTCACCCCGCTGCCGGGCCAGCCGTCGATCCTCTACCTGTACATCGACCAGGCCTGGCGTCCGCTGGTCAACCCGAACCAGGTGACGCACGACACGGTCCAGGAGGCCTTCGCCTACGGTCAGCAGGTCCTCGGGATCTACGACACCTCGACGAACGGTGTCCAGGCCGTGATCGTGAACAAGTAGCGGCGCGACGCACGCTCCACCGCGCGGTTCACCGCGCACGCCCCACCGGAAAGAACGCGAGAGCAAAGGGCGCCGGACGGGTGACGACCCGTCCGGCGCCCGACGTCGTGCGCTGCTCCGGACAACCGCTGCGAAGGCGCTACAGGGCCACGCCCATCAGGGCGTCCACGGCACGCGAGACGACGCCGGGGGCACCCTCGTCCGTACCGCCGCGCTCCTGCTGGAGCGCGGCCCAGCGGTCGACGGCCACGAGGGCCGCCGGCGCGTCCAGGTCGTTCGCGAGGGCCTCGCGGATCTCCTCGACGAGCGCCTCGGCCGGCGGGCCGTCGGGCCGCGACACCGCGGCCCGCCAGCGCTCCAGCCGGGCGACGGCGTCCTGGAGCACCTGGTCGGTCCACTCCCAGTCGCTCCGGTAGTGGTGCGAGAGCAGGGCGAGCCGGATGGCCGCCGGGTCGACGCCCGCGCGGCGCAGCGTCGACACGAAGACCAGGTTGCCCTTGGACTTGGACATCTTCTCGCCGTCGAGCGCGACCATACCGGCGTGCACATAGGCCTTGGCCATGGGGAACTCGCCGGTCAGCGCCTGCGCGTGGGAGGCGCCCATCTCGTGGTGCGGGAAGGCGAGGTCGGAGCCGCCGCCCTGGACGTCGAAGCCCATGCCCAGGTGGTCGAGCGCGATCGCGACGCACTCGATGTGCCAGCCGGGCCTGCCCTGGCCCAGTGAGCCGCCGTCCCAGCTCGGCTCGCCCTCGCGGGCGGCCATCCACAGCATCGGGTCGAGCGGGTTCTTCTTGCCGGGACGGTCCGGGTCGCCGCCGCGCTCGGCGGACAGCAGCCGCATGGCCGCCGCGTCGAGGCCGGCCACCGAGCCGAAGTGCGGATCCGCCTCGACGGAGAAGTAGACGTCGCCCTCCAGTTCGTACGCGGCTCCGCAGTCCCGCAGCCGCTCGACGAGCGGGACGATCCCGGGTATGGCCTCGACGGCGCCGATGTAGTGCCGCGGGGGCAGCATCCGCAGGGCGGTCATGTCCTCGCGGAAGAGGGCGGTCTCCTGTTCCGCGAGACCCACCCAGTCGACGTTGTCCCGCGCGGCGCGCTCCAGCAGCGGGTCGTCGACGTCCGTCACGTTCTGGACGTAGTGAACCTGCCGCTTGGTGTCGAGCCACACGCGCTGCACGAGGTCGAACGCGTTGTAGGTCGCCGCGTGACCGATGTGGGTCGCGTCGTACGGAGTGATGCCGCAGACATAGATACGGGCGACGGGACCGGGGTCGAGGGTCACGGGACCACCGGTCGCGGTGTCGTGGATCCTGAGGTCGCGGCCCGTGCCGGGCAGGGCGGGGACCTCGGAAGCGGGCCAGGCATGCATACCTTGAGCCTAACCGGACGGATGTTCCGTATACGAACCGGACCAGGCCGGATGGCCTGACAGGCACTCTTGCGCACGAGCCGGGAGTGTGCGTTCCGGCCGTGCCGGACCGTGCGGCGCGGCTACACGGGGGGCCACGGGATGGCGGGCCACTCCCCCGAGGGCTCCGGGTGCCGTCCGGAGGCGAGCAGAGCGGCCACACGCGCGCGTGTGGCGTCCAGTTCCGCCTCGGTGATCAGTTCCCTCAGCCGTGCGCCCAGCGCCCCTCCCAGGGCGTCCCTGAGCCGCTCCAGGACCTCGACCGCCTCCGGGGTCAGCGTCTCCCCCGCCCAGCCCCACAGCAGCGTACGCAGCTTGTTCTCGGCGTTGAAGGCGACACCGTGGTCGATGCCGTACAGCCGCCCGTCGGGTGCGGGGAGCAGGTGTCCGCCCTTGCGGTCCGCGTTGTTGATCACGGCGTCGAGGACGGCGATCCTGCGCAGCCGTTCGTCGTCGGCGTGCACGAGCAGGGCGGTGCGCCCCTCGCCCACCTCGGCGCGGCCGACGGCCTTCCAGCCCTCGCCTGCCTCCTCGGCGTCGACGAGCGCGAGGAGTTCACCGCCTCCGCCTCCGTCGCTGTCGTGACCGTGGCTGTCGTCGCCGTCCCCTGCGTCGTCGCCCGGCGGCTCGATCCACAGCTGGCACATGCCCTCGCCGTACGGGCCGTCGCGCAGCACGGTGAGCGGCACGAGCCCCCAGCCGGTCGCCTCGGACACCTCGTACGCCGCGACCTCCCGCTGGGCGAGGGTGCCGTCGGGGAAGTCCCACAGCGGCCGCTCGCCCGCGACGGGTTTGTAGACGCAGGACGCCTCGGCTCCCTCGTACGACACGTCGCACAGCAGGACCGCGTTCGAGGCCTCACGGATGCGGCCGCGCACCGTCAGCTCGCCCTCGGTGAGCAGCTCGGCGGTGGTCACGCCTCGCGACGGTATCCGTTCTGGCGCGGACATACGTGTCCTTCCGGGTCGAGCGGGAGACTGCACAGCGGGCAGGGCGGCCGGCCGGCGTTGACGACTTCGAGGGCGCGCTTGGTGAAGGCACGGGCCTGTGCTCCGGTGAGGCGGACCCGCAGCATGGGCGGGCCGTTCTCCTCGTCCTGGAGGAGTTCCTCCTCGGCGGCGGCCAGGTCCTCCTCGGAGTCGGCGTCCAGCTCCACGAGCGCCTGGGCCTCGACGATCATGCGCTGTTCGTCGCCGTCCCAGGCAAGGGCCATGGTGCCGACCCGGAACTCCTCCTCCACCGGCGTGTCGAGCGGGGCGGTGTCGGAGACCTCCGACGGGGCCATCGCCGGGACGGGAGCGCTGCCCCCGGTACGCCGTACGACCTCGTCGAGAAGCTCTTCCATCCGTTCGGCGAGCGCCGCGACCTGCGTCTTCTCCAGGGCCACGCTGGTGACCCGGGGGCCCGATGAGGCCTGCAGGAAGAAGGTACGGCGCCCTGGCAGCCCGACCGTGCCGGCTACGAAACGGTCCGGCGGGTCAAAGAGGAACACCTGACGGGACACGTCCTGTCTCCATTGGATCGATCGACTGCTTCTGCCGTCGACTGCGACTGCTGCTGACAACTGCTGCGCTGCTTCGACCGCTTCACCCTACTGCGGCCGACGATCACGGTGCGCCCGCACCGCCCCCGACCGCGGCGTCGGTACCGGACTGTTCGCCGGGCTGTCCCTCGTGCGGCGCGAGCGACGTGAAATCGCCGGTGTCCCCGAGGCGTACGAGAAAGGGCCGCAGCCGTGTGTAACGGATCGCGGTGATGGAACACGGATCTACGGAGATCCGCTGGAAGAGGTCCAGATGAAGACCGAGTGCGTCCGCGACCAGAGACTTGATGATGTCGCCGTGCGAGCACATGAGGTACACGGCGTCGCTGCCGTGGTCGCGCTCCACGCGCGCGTTCCACTCGCGGACCGCTTCGGCGGCCCGGGTCTGCATGGCGCGCATGGACTCGCCGCCCGGGAACGCGGCGGCGGAGGGGTGCGCCTGTACGACCTCCATCAGGGGCTCGCCCTGCAGCTCGGCGAGTTTGCGCCCGGACCAGTCCCCGTAGTGGCACTCCCCTATGCGGTCGTCGGAGTGGGGCCGCAGCTCGGGCCGGGCGTCGAGGAGCGGCTGAATCGTTTCCTGGCAGCGCTGGAGGGGGCTGCTGACGATCTCGGAGAGCGGCAGTGCGGCAAGGCGCCCGGGGAGTGCCGCGGCCTGTGCGCTGCCGCGCTCGTCGAGGGCGACGCCGGGGGTCCACCCGGCGAGCAGTCCCGCGGTGTTGGCCGTGGAGCGTCCGTGCCGGACGAGGATCAAGGTGGGCATGCGACCCAGCCTAGGCTGCGGCGCGAATGCGCCGAGGACCGAGTGACAGGAGAATACGCTCTGTGATCGTGGACTGTGCCATCTACCGGGACGGGCACCGGACGGAGAGCCCGGAGGACCTGTCCGACGCGCTGGACGCGGCACGTGCCTACGGGGACGCCTTCGTGTGGATAGGGCTGCACGAGCCCACCGAGCGCGAGTTCGGTCTCGTCGCCCAGGAGTTCGCTCTGCACGAGCTGGCCGTCGAGGACGCCCTCAAGGCCCATCAGCGCCCCAAGCTGGAGGTGTACGACGACTCGCTGTTCGCGGTGCTCAAGCCGGTGACGTACGAGCCGGACAGCGACACCGTGTCGTCGGGCGAGCTGATGATCTTCCTGGGCGACTCCTTCGTGGTGACCGTGCGCCACGGTGAGGGCTCGCCGCTGAAGACCGTGCGCGGCCGGCTGGACAAGGACCCGGAGATGATGCGGCTGGGTCCCACCGCGGTGCTCTACTCGATCGCCGACGCCACGGTCGACCACTACCTGGAGGTGGCGACCGAGCTGCAGACCGACCTGGAGGAGCTGGAGGCGGAGGTGTTCTCGCCGAACGACGGCGGGTCGAAGAACGTCGCGTCCAGGATCTACCGCTTCAAGCGGCAGATCCTGGAGTTCCGCAGGGCGACGGGACCGCTGTCCCTGCCCTTGAACCGCCTCGCGGGCTCGGGGGTCGGCGGCCCCGCGGTGCCGTTCGTCCACGGCAAGGCGCAGCCGTACCTCCGGGACGTCAACGACCACCTGACCCGGGTGAACGAGTCGGTGGACGCGCTGGACCGGCTGGTCTCGGACGTGCTGTCGGCGCATCTGGCGCAGATGAGCGTGCGGCAGAACGACGACATGAGAAAGATCTCCTCGTGGGCGGCCATGGCCGCGGTACCCACGATGATCGCGGGGATCTACGGCATGAACTTCGAGCACATGCCGGAGCTGCGCTGGGTGTGGGCGTATCCGGCGGTGATCCTGATCATGGTGGTGCTGGAGGTCCTCCTGTACCGGCTCTTCAAGGAGCGGGGCTGGCTGTGACCGGCCGAACCATCCGCACGCGCGCGTGGCGGCCTGCGCGGTTGCACGCGCGCGTGGCGCGCACCCGGGCTCGGGCTCAGGCGAACCCGGGTGCCGCGGCCGGCGGGCCGCCCAGGGCGTCGCGGCGCTCCGGCATCGTCAGGGAGACCATCCGCCGCCAGCCGCCCGCCCGCTCGTACGCGTACATGCCGCGGATGCCCGTGGCGAGCAGGGCCGCCTTGGGCCTGGGCCAGTCGAGGATGCGGCCCATGTGCCCCATCACGGCGAGGCTGACGTCGCGGTAGACGACGATCTCGGCGAGCGCGCACTCGCGCAGCGTCCGCTGGATGGTCCGGCCGTGGCCCGCGCGGGCGAAGCGCAGCAACTCCTCGTGGCAGTACGCGAGGTGGTTGTCCTCGTCGGCGGAGATCATCCGTACGGCGTTGCCGATCTCCGGGTGGTTCCCGAAGTACTTGCGGAGCATCACCATCTGGTCCGCGGCGCGCTGTTCCGTGACCCTGCTGTGGGACAGGTAGGTGACGACGTCCTGCACGGTGAGGGGCTCGTCGCGCCTGAGCCTGTCGTGCGCGAGGCCGATGCCGTGCTTCTCCAGGAGCATCGTGTAGTCGGTCTCGGGCGGGACCTCGACGGGGGTGAGGCCCCGCTTCCTCATGAGCGCCTCGAAGATCCGGCCGTGCTTGTCCTCGTCGGCGCCGTGCCGGGTGATCTTGGGTGCGAGCGCCCGCTCGGTCTCCGGGACGAGAGCCGCGATCCGCCCGTTCTCCCAGCCGCCCTGCGCCTCCCCGCCGGCGGCGATGGAGCAGAAGAGCTGGAACGACTCGTCGTTGTCGATGATCTCCTGGAAGAGACTCCTGGCCGAAAGCATGACTGCCACCTCCCCGACGGAGTCCCACCTCCGTGCGGGACTCCGCGAAGAACGAGTCAAATGGGCAGCCAGGGGTGCGGCAACACCTCTGTCGGACAAATCGGCCGAACGACGGACCCGCGGGGAATGACAGGCGCGTAACCGAGCGGGCCTCGGCGCGTTGTGCTCCGTGACGGCCGTGGCGGGGAAGACCCCCCGAGCCCCCACCACGGCCGTAGAACTCCCAGCCGCGACACCCGCGCGGCCGGTCCGGGCGACAGGGACCGGGGCTGGTCCGATCGAAACGCCCTAGCCGAGTCCGGCGCGCTCCAGGGCGTCGGTTCCGGCGCGCAGCGAGGCCAGCCGGTCGTCCAGGGTGAAACCCGCCGGGGCCAGTGTGAGCGTGGTGACACCGGCGGCCGCGTAGGCCTTCATCCGGTCGGCGATGCGGTCCACGGAACCGAGCAGCGTGGTCTGGTCGATGAGCTGGTGCGGAATGGCCGCCGCCGCGCCCTCCTTGTCGCCGGCCAGGTACTTGTCCTGGATCTCGGCGGCCTCCTTCTCGTACCCCATGCGCTGGGCGAGCTGGTTGTAGAAGTTCTGCTTGCGGCTGCCCATGCCGCCCACGTAGAGAGCGGTGTACGGGCGGAACATGTCGGCCAGCGCCGGTACGTCCTTGTCCTCGCCCAGCGCGAGCGGCACCGTCGGGCAGACGTCGAAGCCGTCCATGGTCAGCCCGGCCTTCTCGCGGCCCGCGCGCAGGTGCTTGATCGCGGTGTCCTCGAGGTGGTCGGCGGACGGGAAGATCAGCAGGGCGCCGTCGGCGATCTCGCCGGTCTGCTCCAGGTTCTTCGGGCCGATCGCGGCGACGTAGAGCGGGATGTGCTCGCGCTCCGGGTGCACGGTCAGCTTGAGCGGCTTGCCCGGTCCGCCCGGCAGCGGAAGCGTCCAGTGCGTGCCCTCGTACGACAGGCGCTCGCGGGTCATCGCCTTGCGGACGATCTCGACGTACTCACGGGTGCGGGCCAGCGGCTTGTCGAACTTGACGCCGTACCAGCCCTCGGAGACCTGGGGTCCGGAGACACCGAGGCCGAGGCGGAAGCGGCCGCCGGACAGCGAGTCCAGGGTGGCGGCGGTCATCGCCGTCATCGCGGGCTGGCGGGCCGGGATCTGGAAGATGGCAGAACCGACGTCGATGCGCTCGGTCTGGGCGGCGACCCAGGTCAGCACCGTGGCCGCGTCCGAGCCGTAGGCCTCCGCGGCCCAGCAGACCGCGTATCCGAGGCGGTCGGCCTCCTTGGCCACGGCGAGGTTGTCCGCGTCCATTCCGGCGCCCCAGTAGCCGAGGTTGATCCCGAGCTGCATGGCCGATTCCCCTTACTGATCAGTAACGTCCCTTGTCCGGCACCCTAGCGCGCCGCCGGGCCCCGCGGCAGAGACAGGTGTGCGAATCCGCAGATCCAGGTTGTCCACAGGACCCCACGTGTCGACTCGTGGCCAGTAATCTCAGGCCACATGGAGCAGAGGCATCTCGGCCGGACCGGCCTGCGCGTGTCCCGCATCGGGCTCGGCACCCTCACCTGGGGCAGGGGCACCGACGAGCACGACGCCGCGGACCTGTTGAAGGCGTTCTGGGAGGCGGGCGGCACCCTCGTCGACACGGCCGACGTGTACGGGGACGGGGAGGCGGAGTATCTGCTCGGACAGCTCATGGAGGGGCTGGTCCCGCGCCGGGACCTGGTGATCTCCACCAAGGCGGGCAGCGTGCCCGACCCGGACCGGCGTTTCGACGGCTCGCGGGGCCACCTGCTGTCCGCCCTGGACGCGTCGCTGGCCCGGCTCGGCACCGACTACGTCGACCTGTGGCAGATCCACGCCTTCGACGCGGACGCACCGCTGGAGGAGACGCTGCAGGCCCTGGACATCGCTGTCAGCAGCGGCCGGGCGCGGTATGCCGGGGTGTCGAACTTCTGCGGCTGGCAGCTCGCGAAGGCGGCGACCTGGCAGCTCGCGGCCCCCGGGATACGCACGCGACTGGCCAGCACTCAGATGGAGTACTCACTGCTGCAGCGCGGCGTCGAGCGCGAGGTGCTGCCCGCGGCACTGGACCTGGGCATCGGCCTCCTCCCGTCCTCCCCGCTGGGCCGGGGCGTCCTGACCGGCAAGTACCGGCACGCGACGCCCGCGGACTCACGGGGCGCCTCGGAGAGCCTGGCGCCGTTCGTCGCGCCGTATCTGGACGACGCGGCGAGCCGCATCGTGGACGCGGTGGCGACGGCCGCCGACGGCCTCGCGGTGACCGCGCTCCAGGTGGCCCTGGCCTGGGTCCGCGACCGGCCCGGGGTGGCCGCCCCCATCATCGGCGCGCGCAACGCGCCGCAGCTCACGGCCGCGTTGTCAGTGGAGACCCTTAGTCTTCCTGACGAGATCTGCAGAGCGCTCGACGACGTGTCGGCGCCCGTGCACCACTATCCCGATCACGACTGGAGCACGCTGTGACCACGGAGCCGTCCGCCGCCGCGGAGGAAGCAGAGCCGGGGACGACGGACGCGGGTCCCGAGTCCGAGTCCGGGACCGAGTCCGAGTCCGAGTCCGGGACCAGGGCTGAGTCCGAATCCGGGAGCGAGGCCGGGACCGGGAGCGAGGCCAGGAGCGAGGCCGAGGCCGGGAGCGAGGCCAGGAGCGAGGCCGAGGCCGGGAGCGAGCCGGGGGCCGAGTCCGCGGGTTCCTCTGGTGGGGAGCCCGCCGCCGAGGCCGGCGCGGTCCAGCTGTCCGAGGCCGAGGCCGAGTTGGCCGCGCAGCGGGCGCTGCGGGAGCGGATCGAGCGCCGCAAGGCCGAGAAGGAGGGCCCGGTCCTCGCCGGGACGCGACTCAGCGGGAAGGCCGCCGATCTGCTGGCGGCCGTCCGGGCGGTGGAGAGCGGGGAGAAGGCCCCGGTGAGCGTCTTCAGCGACCCGGAGCCCGCGCCGCGCAGGGCCGCGCCTGAGCCGGTGCGGCGCCCGCAGGCCGTGCCCACCGGCGCCCCGGCGTCGATGGCCTCGGAGTCAGTCGACGCGGTGCGTGCCGTACTCGTCCGCGGCGGGGCCCCGGAGACACTGGCACCGCAGGCCGCCGCCACCCTCGGTGAGGGAGCGGACGGACAACTGCGCGAGGACCCCTGGCAGTTGCTCCGCGTCGCGGGGGTGCGGCCCGAACAGGCCGACGGGTTCGCCCGTGCCCTGCTGGGCGCGGAGTGCGGGCCGGACGACGAGCGCCGGGGCCGCGCGGTCACGGTGTGGCTCCTCGAACAGGCCGCGCTGGCCGGCCACACCGCCCTGGAGGCCCCGGCGCTGCACGCCGCGCTCGCGCAGCGCTCGGTGCCCGACCCCGACGCCGCCGTGCAGAGCGCCCTCGCGGAGGGCGACGCCCTGGTCTTCCAGGACGCGCTGGACGAGCCCGGTGCGCCGCCGGCTCCCCGCCGGTCCGCGGAGGACACCGGAGCCGAGGAGGACGAGGAGGGCGCCGAGGGCGAGGAGACCCGCCCCGTGCGCGTCCTGATCGGCCTGGAGCGGTACGCACTCGCCGAGGAGAGCCTCGCCGACGGGCTCGCCCGGGTGGTCAACGCCCTGCCCAAGGACGACGGTTCGGCCACGGCCTGGGAGCCGTCCGCGACGGGCTCGGCCGCCGAGCTGATCCGCGCGGTCGCGGGCCACGGACTCGTCCTGCACACCGGCGGTGAGGCGTCCCGCGCGGAGGCCGCGTCCCTGGTGACGGCCGCCCGCGCGCTCGGTCTGCGGGTGTGCGCCGCCGCGCACCATCCGGACGGCCGCCACCGCTTCGCCGGGCTGCTCGCCGGCGCACAGGAGACCCAAGGCACGCAGGAACCCCGAGAGGCGCAGGAGACTCAGGTCGTGGCCACGGTCGCCGGTCTGCTCTCCGGCGAGGAGGGCCCAGGGCGGGACCGGGACGGCATGCTCCGGACCGATCTCCTGGTCGTGCTCGACGCCCCGCAGCTCGACATCGAGAGCGCGGCGATGCTCGCCGAGTCGCTGCCCGACGGCGCCCGGCTGGTGCTGAGCGGGGACCCCGGTGTTCTGTGGTCGGCGGGTCCAGGGCGGGTCTTCGCGGATCTGCTCGCCGCGCGGGTGTGCCCGCAGATCGCCTCGCGGACCCCGGATCCGGGCCCCGTCGGCGAACTGGTCTCGGGCATCGGCATCGGCGAGCTGAACCAGGTCGAGGCCCCCGGCAAGGAAGTGGTGATCATCCCGGTGCGCGACGCAGGGGAGGCGGTTCACCGCACCGTGCAACTGGTCGCCGACTCGGTGCCGCGCGCCATCGGCATCCCGGCCGAGCAGACCCAGGTGATCACTCCGGGCCACGGCGGCGCCGCGGGCACCCGGGTGCTCAACGCCGCGCTGAAGGAGCGGCTCAACCCGGGCCCCGGCCGCTTCGGCGGCTTCGACCCGGGCGACCGCGTCGTGTACGCCGCCACGCCGGGCCGTTCCGTCCCGGGCCACGTGGTGAAGGCCGACGCCGCCGGACTGCATCTGGAGTGCGCGGGCGCGGCCGTCGTCGTGCCGAAGGAGCGGGTGGAGCAGACGGTGCGGCTCGGCTGGGCGCTCACCGCCCACCAGGCCGTCGGGGTCCGCTGGCCCGCCGCGGTGGTGGTGCTGCCCGGTGACGCCGCTCAGGCGCTCTCCAGGCCCTGGGTCTACACCGCCTTCGGCCGCGCCGACCGGCATCTCTCCGTGGTCCACGGCGTGGAGCAGGCACTGCCGCGCGCGGTGGCGGAGGTCGCCGCGAAGCCCCGTACGACCAGACTGCCGGCGCTGCTCACGGCCCAGGTACCGGCCTCGGGCTGAGCCGCACGACGGCGCGACGAATGCGGCGGCCGGGGGCGCAGCGCGGCACAACGCGTACCGGCAGGCCCTGGGCCGTGGCGGTGAGGGTCGTTTTCGGCGGGGCGAGCGGGGCCGGACGTGCCGGTGGCGGGCACCTGGCTCCTCGGCCAGGCGCCCGCCACCGGTGGGGATCGGCGGACCGTCAGCGGTCCCTCCGCCGTCGGTCAGCGGGTCAGCGGTCCGCGTCCTGCGCTGTGCGGCCCCCGCCCCCACCGAAGCCGCCGTCGCGTCCCGGCCCGCCGGTGTCCTCCGCCTCGACCTCGACGTCGGTCACCGTCTCGTCCTCGATGTCGTCCTCGATGTCGTCATCGCCGTCGTCGTCGAAGACCGCGCTGACGTCGAAGCGGCACACCACCTGATGCGTGTCGGCCTGGTCGAACGGGGCCTCCAGCCACTCCCCCGGCTCGGCCGGTTCGTCCGCGGCGGTCACCCACAGCGTGGAGTCGCCCTCCTCCAGACCGAACTCCTTGTGCCGGGACGCGATCTCGTCGGGCTCGAACTCGCCGAAGAGGACGACGAGCGCACCGTGCACGGTCCCGGACGCGGCGTCGAAGCCCGCCGTCACGACCCCGGGCTCCTCCACGGCCTCGACCCGCTGGGCCTGTGCCAGCAGCCGCTGCGGCTCCGCCACCACGTAGTCCCGGCGGATCAGCACGCTCAGCGCGTTGGGCTCCTCCGGCCCGGTGTACGGCGGCAGGGCGTCGTCCGAGCCGGGGATCTCGAAGGGGGTGACCTCGTCATAGCGGTCGTAGAGGAGCTCGTCGTACTCCTCCGCGGCCGCCGCCAGCTCGTTGAACGCCTCGTAGACGGTCGGGTCGTCCTCACCCGACCGGCGCTCGACCGCCGCCAGGTGGCGGTCGAGCGCGGTCTTGACCGCCTCGGCGGCGGCGCGTACCTCGGCAGCGGTGGGCTGCGCAGCATCAGACATAGTGCAGACGCTATCCGTACACGGCCTCCGGACGCACAATAGATGCGATGCCGGAATACGAATTTGTCAACGTGTATGTGCCGCGCGGGGTCTCCCGCAAGGAAGCGACACGCCTGCTGACGGACCATGCGGAGTACGGACACTGGGAGTTGGACCGCCTCAGCCTGCATCGCGACGGCAGCCGCAGGGTGCGGTTGCGCCGACGGATCATCCGCCAGGTGCGTGCCACGTGGTGACGCGGGACGACTGAGACGACGACCGAGACGGAGCGGGCCCCGTGTGCGGGCCCGCTCGGTCCGCCCTGTCAGGTCCGCCCTGTCAGGGCCGTGATGCCGGGTCCGCCCTGCCCGGAGCGGCTCGCGCGGACGAAGACCGCCATCGACAGGACGATTTGTGACGCTATGGCACCTTTCAGAGTGCCGTGGCGGCCGCCTCACGCAGCAGAGGCACGTGCCTTGCGGTAGAGCACGGTGCCCGCCAGCAGCGCGCCCGCGCCCACCGGCAGCGCGACACCGAGCGGCAGGTCGCTGCCGGTCTGCGCGAGATGCGCCGAGCCCACGGACCGGCCGGCGGCCTGGGCGCCCGGGGCGTTCGCGTGCGAGCCGCCCGCGTTTCCGTTGCCGGATCCGCCGGGCCGGCCATGGTCACCAGGCCGACCGGGCTCCACGGGCTCACCGGGCCGCTGCGGCTCTTCCGGCCGCCCCGGCCCGCCCGGCGGGTTCGGCCGACCACCGTCGGCGTCGCCGCAGGTGTTGCCCGTGGCCGCGTTGCCGATACCGCCGACGGAGACGCCGTTGCCGCAGACGTTCACCGGTACGTCCACCGGGATCTCCACGTGGTTGCCGGAGCCCACACCGGACGAGCCGCCCGCGTGCCCCCCGGCCTGCGCTCCACCGCCCGAGCCGTGGTGCCCCGAGCCCCCGTTCCCGTGATGACCGGAGCCGCCTCCCTTGCCGCCGCCCCTGTCGGCGCACTTGTCGCCGAACGCCGGGTTGAGCAGGCCGACCACGTCCACGGTGTTGCCGCAGACGTCGACCGGCGCGTGCACCGGCGCCTGCACCGAGTTCCCGGAGAGCACGCCCGGGGAGCCCGAGGTGGTGCCGTGCGCCCCCGAGTCGGCGTGCGCGTAACCGCCGGTGGCCGCGAGGACGCCGGTCGCGGCCGCCACCGTCATCAGGCCTTTGCGGGTGACCTGTCGCATAGCTTTTCCCTGCCTTGTGAGCCGTGTCGGTTCAGGAACGCGCACGCGCCGGACGCACATACGCGCGGTACGGAACGTCGGCGGCCCCGGAGCGCATGGGGCGCACTCCGGGGCCGCGGACTCAGACCCTCATGACTTCAGGCCTTCATGGGGTGCAGGCCCTCATGAGGTGAACACAACGTCAGCTGTTGACGCAGGTGTTGCCGAAGGCGGGGTTCAGCAGCCCGATCACGGAGACCGTGTTGCCGCAGACGTTCACCGGGATGTGGATGGGCGCCTGGATGACGTTGCCCGAGAGCACGCCGGGGGAGTGCACGGCAGCACCCTGGGCACCGGAATCGGCAGCCGCCATACCCGCGCCGGCGAGAACCAGGCCACCCGTGGCGGCCGCAGCGGCGACGATCTTCTTGATCATTATTCCTCCTTGTTGGCAAAAGGTGATCCCAACCGCGGATCACATGAGCTGTAACGAGGAGGGAGTAATAGGGCTACGAGCTTATGAGCGCATTCACTCGTCTCAGTCACCCCCGCACACGCGGACGATTACCGGAGAGCGTCGCGGCGGATTCACACCGAGCGGGCCCGACGGACGCACGCAAGCGGGTCGACAAAGAGAACATTTCGGACTCCTGTTTTTCCCCCGAGGGTTACCACCGCTTCCTCCGTAAACAAGGGTGAAGAGCGGAGGAGCACATGGACGCGAAGAACAGGTTCGAGACGCGAACCACCTTCTTTCTCCTGCGACTGGAATGGCTGGGTGGTCTCGCGGTGTGTTCCGCGCTCACCGTGCGGCACTTCTCGGACATACGGTGGGCGGTGTTCATCGGGCTCTTCGTCGTCATCGACGCCATCGGCTACGTACCCGGCGCCGTGGCCTTCCGCAGGAGCCCCGACGGGAACATCTCGCACTGGTACTTCGTGGCGTACAACACCATGCACAGCCTGGTGACGGCAGGTGTCGTCGCCGGCCTGTGGGCGTTGCTGGTGAAACCGGAATGGGCACTGCTCGCCCTCCCCCTGCACCTGCTGGGCGACCGCGCGCTGTTCGGTAATTCACTCAAACCGTTCGGTGTACGTTTCGAACCGGACCCGCATCCGGCATACGTCGATTTCGAGTGGAGATACTCCACGTCAACCGGAAGGAAATCCGATGCCTCCCGAAGGGGAGCGGGCACCGTCCGTCTTTGATTCCCTGGTCCGCCACAGTGACGATCCGAGCTCCTTCCTCGCCCTCAACGAGGGCAACGAATACTTCCGGGACCCTCGTTTCGACGGCACCTGTGTGTTCCGCCGGTCCGGACGCCACCTTCTGCAGTTCGCGGGTCCGGTCGCGGCGACGGAACAGCGCGCAGGACTGCTGGACGCCTTCGTGGCACAGGCCCGTCCGCACCGGGTGGTCGCGGTGCAGCTGCAGCGCGCGGACGCCGAGCTGTACGCGGCGCGCGGGTTCACGGTGAACCAGCTGGGAGCGTCGTACGCGGTCGAGCTGGCCCGGTTCACCCTGCGCGGCTCCCGTTTCGTACGGCTCCGCAACAAGATCTCCCGGGCCCGCCGTGCCGGTCTCGACGTCGTCGAGGCCGACCCCGTCGACCCGGCCACCGCGGCGGAACTGGACCTGATCGACCGCGCCTGGCTGCGCGGCAAGGGCCGGCGTATCAAGGAGATGCGGTTCATGGTGGGCGAGCGGACCGGACCGGCCCAGCGCCACCGGCGGCTGTTCCTGGGGCGGATCGGCGACACGACCGTCGGGTACATCAGCTACTCCCCCGTGTTCGGCAGCCGTCCCGGCTGGCTCCACGACCTGAGCCGGCGCTCCCCGACCGCTCCGCCAGGGGTGATGGAGGCGCTGAACGCGACCGCGATGGAGCGGATGTCGGCCGCCGGTGAGCGCTGGCTCCACTTCGGCTTCACCCCCTTCACCGGACTGTCCGCCGAGCACGAACTGCCGTCCGCGAGCCGTGCCTTCGCCCGCTGTGTACGGCTGCTCGCCGAGCACGGCGAGCGGATCTACCCGGCCGCCGCGCAGCTCGACTACAAGGAGAAATGGGCGCCGCACGCCGTGCTGCCCGAGTACATCGCCTTCCAGGGGCGGCCTGGCCCGAGAGCCGTGTGGCAACTGCTGCGCGCCACCCGGGCGCTGTGACCCGGCGGCTTCCGAGCCGTCGGCCTGGAGTTTCAGGGCAAGCCAGAACAACGGGGAGAACATGAGATTTCTGGAGCGCGAACGCGCCATTCTGACGAAGCTGCTGCCGGGTCTGGACGAGAGTCTGCGCGCGGTGCCGCTCATGGAGCTGGAGGGCCCGCGCAGTCCGGGCATCCGGCTCTTCCGCGACAGCGGCGGCCCCGGCCTGGTGGTGCCGGTCCCCTGCCAGGGGAAGGGCGCCACCGCCCTGGACGCCCTGCGGGTGCAACGGGCCCTGGGCAGCAGGTCGCCGTCCCTCGCGGTGGCCACCACCATGCACCACTTCTCCATGGCCACCCTGGTCGGTCTGATGGACGACGCCGAGGGCCTGGGCTGGATGCTCGTGGAGGGCGTGGCGTCCGGTAACCGGCTGGTGGCCTCCGGCTTCGCCGAGGGACGTCCCGGCGCCGGCATCCTGTCCCCGTCGATGACCGCCACGGCGGGGCCCGACGGGCTGCGGATCAGCGGGGTGAAGCGCCCCTGCAGTCTGGCCCGGTCGATGGACCTGCTCACCGCCAGTGTCATGGTGCCCCGGGCGGAGGGGCCGGGCGAGGAGCTGGCGGTGGCGCTGGTGCCCGCCGAGAGCGAGGGCGTGAGCGTCAGCGGATTCTGGTCCAGTTCGTTCCTGTCGGGGGCGGAGAGCGACCAGGTCACCCTCACGGACGTGCTGGTGCCGCCGGAGCTGCTGCTGCGGACCTCGGCCCCGGACGGGCAGCTGGACGACCTGCAGACCGCCGGCTTCGTCTGGTTCGAGCTGCTGATGACGGGGAGCTACCTCGGGGCCGCCAGCGCGCTGGTGGAGCGGGTGCTGTGCAACGAGCGGGTGCCCGAGTCCGAGCGGGTCCGGCTGCTGGTGGAGGCGGAGGGCGCGATGTCCGCCGCCGAGGGTGTCGCCCGCACGATCGACGAGGGCTGTTGCGACGCGTCGACGCTGGCCGACTCGCTGTACGTCCGGTACAGCGTCCAGGACGCCCTCGCTCGCATGGTCCCGCGGGCGGTGGAACTGCTCGGCGGACTCAACTTCATGAGTTCGGACGAGGTCGGCTATCTCGCCGCCTGCGCCAACGGGCTGTCGCTGCACCCGCCGTCCCGGACCAGGATGACCGGCCCGCTGGCGGCGCACCTGGCCGACGGCCCGCTCGTCATCGCCTGATCCGGTCCCGGTCACCGCGCTCAGCGCTCGGCACTCAGCACCCGCGCCCCGTAAGCCGCAGCTCACCGCAAGGCATCCGATGGGAGTCCCTCAACCATGCCGCCAGAACCCAGTGTCCAGCCCCGAAGCAGCCGGCCCCGACCACGTGACGAACGCCCGACCCTGTTGCTCACCGGCGCCGCGGGCGTACTCGGCCGGGCCCTGATCGACGAGTTCCACGACGACTACGACGTGGTCTGCCTGCGCCACAGCACCCCCCTGGACGACCCCCGGGTACGGGAGGTCACGGCGGACCTGCAAGCCCCGGACCTGGGGCTCTCGGCCGACCAGCGGCGCGAACTCGGCGCCGGGGTGGACGTGGTGGTGCACTCCGCCGCGGCCACCAACTGGCGGGCGGCCCCGTCCGACATCTGGCGCACCAACCTCGACGGCACCCGGTCCATGCTCGCTCTGGCGGCCCGTGTCGACGCCCCCTTCTTCTACATGAGCACCGCCTTCGTGGCGAACCCGCTCGCGCCCGAGGAGCAGCAGCGGTTCCCGGGCGCGGCGGCCTATCTCGCCTCCAAGAGCGCGGCCGAGGAAGCTGTCAGGTCGGCTCGCGTACCCGGCGTCGTCCTGCGGCCCTCGGTGGTCATGGGTGACTCGTCCACCGGCCGGATCGCCCGGATCCAGGGACTGACCCGGGCCCTGGGAGGGATGGTCAAGGGCCAGGTCCCGGTGCTTCCCGGCTCGGACGGGTCCAGGATCGACATGGTGCCGCAGGACATGGTGGCCCGCGCGGTGGGCGACCTGGTCAGGGCGGGGACCACCGAGGGCGAGTACTGGCTGACCGCCGGGCCCGAGGCGATCCTGCAGCGGGAGGTCGTCGACGTCTGCCTGGAGTTCGCCGAACGCCACGGTGAGCGCCCGCATCCGCCGCGGCTGATCCCCCTGGAGGCGGTGCACCGGCTGCTGCTGCCGCTCCTGGAGGGGCCGTCGTTCCCGCAGTCCGTGCGGCGCCGGCTCCAGGACTACGCGGAGCTGCTGCTGGTCTTCCAGCGGGAGTTGCCCTTCGCGTCCGACATGGGGACACCGCACTGCGGCGAGGCCCCCACCCGGGCCGCGATCCGGTCGGCCCTGATGCGCAACGTGGAGTGCTGGGCGACCGGCCGGGGCGGCCTGCGCCACCTGCGCGGTCCGCAGCCGGCCTCGGCTCCGGCTCCGGCCGCGACTCCCGCTCCCGCTCCGGCGGAGCTGGCCTCATGACCGCCGCGCCGGTGGCCGTCCACCCGGCCGGGGTGTCGCGTCCCGAGGTGTCCCGTGAGGAGACCGCCGAGCTCTACCGGCGCCATCTGGGCTCCGGCCGGGCCGTCATGGGCGCGGTGCTCGGCGGCATGGTCGAGGTGTACTCCGAGGGCGCCTGGGTGCACACGGACGACGGGCGCCGCTATCTGGACTTCGGGGGCTACGGCGTCTTCATCCTGGGCCACCGCCATCCCGCGGTCGTCGAGGCCGTGCACCGGCAGCTGGACGCCCATCCCCTGGCCACCCGGGTGTTCCTGGAGCCGGTCGCCGCCCGCGCCGCCGCCGCGCTGGCCGCCCGCACGCCCGCCGGCCTCGACCACGTCCACTTCGTCAACTCCGGTACGGAGGCCACCGAGGCGGGGCTGAAACTGGCCCGCGCGCACGGCCGCAACGCCCTGGTGACCACCGTGTCCGGGTACCACGGAAAGACCCTGGGCGCGCTCAGCGCCACCGCCAACACCCTGTACCAGCGGCCCTTCGAGCCGCTGCTCCCGGACACCACGCAGGTCGCCTACGGGAGTGCGGCCGAGCTCGAGGCCGCACTCGCCGAGCGCCGCGACCGGGCCTGCGTGATCCTGGAGCCGGTGCAGGGCGAGGGAGGGGTACGCGTGCCGCCTCCCGGATATCTGGCGGAGGCGGCCCGGCTGTGCCGCGCGTACGGGGCCTTCCTGATCGTGGACGAGGTGCAGACCGGTCTCGGCCGCCTCGGCACCTGGTGGGGTGTGGACACCGAGGGCGTGGTGCCGGACGTCCTGCTCGTCGGAAAGGGGCTGAGCGGCGGCGTCGTACCGGTGGCCGCGATGGTGGCCACGAAGGACGCCTACGGTCCGTTCTCCCGCGACCCGTATCTGCACACCTCCACCTTCGGCGCCTCGCCGATCGCCTGCGCCGCCGCCCTGGCCTCGGTGGAGACGATGGAGCGCGAGGACATCGTGGGCCGGGCCGACTCGCTGGGCCGGAGTCTGCTCGACGGCGTCCTGGAGGTCTGCGCGCCCTACCGGGGCCGTCTCGTGCACGAGGTCCGCGGCCGCGGGCTGCTGATCGGCGTCGAGTTCGCCCAGGCGCAGGCCGTCGGCGAGACGCTGCTCGAACTCGTGGCCCGCGGCGTCCTGGTGAACCACTCGCTGAACTCCACACGAGTGCTGCGGCTGACACCCCCGGCCATCGCGGGACCCGACGAGACCGGACTCTTCCTCACCGCCCTCGCCGAGGCGCTGCGCGCCGTGCGCGCACGCCTCGGCTGACCGTCCCGCCCCGCGCTCCCGCGGTCACGGCATCGGCACCACACATCGGAGAGAACGAACCATGCGCCAAGTGACGGTACGGATGACGGCTCAGGGCATCGACCCCGAGAACGCCTACCGAAGGATCAGTGACTTCCGCCGATACCCCGAACTCACCAGCACCGTGCACCAGGTCGATGTGCACCCGCCCCGGCCCGACGGCTCGGTGGTCTCCGAGTGGACGGTCGCCTTCCGCAACGGCCTGATGCGCTGGACCGAACGCGACGTCTTCTCGCCGCTCACCCACTCCATCGCCTTCGAGCAGCTCACCGGCGACTTCGAGACCTTCGAGGGCACGTGGGCCTGCGAGCCCCACCGGGACGGCACCACCATCACCTTCCGGGCCTCGTTCGACCTGGGGATCCCGACCCTGGCGGAGATCCTCGACCCGGTGGCCGAGTCGACCCTGCGCACCAACATCGAACAGATCGTCCAGGGGCTGCTCGGCTCGGAGTCACCGGTCTCGGTGTCACCGGTCTCGGTGTCACCGGTCTCGGTGTCACCGGTCGCCGGGTCACCGGCGGAGTTCGCGGACGCCGCGCATGGCTGACCCGGCCCGGACACGGGCCACCGCACAGGCGCGGCCGCGCCGCCCGGACGAGGAGGTGCGGGACGAGCCAGGACCGGACACCGCGCACTGCCTGCGCCTGTACGCGAAACTCGCGTCCGGCGTCACCGTGATCACCGCACAGGGCGCGCACGGTCCCACCGGGATGACGGTCTCCTCTCTCACCTCGCTGTCGGCCAGGCCGCCCCTGCTGCTCGCGTGCCTGCACCACGGTTCGCACACCCTGGCGGCGGTGCGGACGCAGGGCGTGTTCGCGGTGAACCTGCTGCGGGAGGAGCAGCGGCCCCGGGCGGCCCGTTTCGCGGATCCGGCGGCCTCGCCCGCGGAGCGGTTCTGCGGCGTACCGACCCGTACGGTCCTGGGGGCGCCGGTGTTCGGTGACGCGCTGGGCTGGTCGGTCTGCCTGGTCGAGGACATCCGCCGGTACGGGGACCACAGCACGGTGGTGGGCCGGCTGGCCGCGGTGCGGGTGGCGTCGGGTCGGCCACTGCTCTGGCACGACCGGGACTTCCACGCCCTGTCGGCGGCATCGACATCGGCGGCATCCGGGTCCGACGGGCCGTTGACCGTGGGAGCGCCGCGGTGAACCTGTTCGCGGGGGGCACGCCCTGCTGGGTGCCCGGTGACCCGGCCGGACGGGACGGCGGGGACCCGCTGCCCCTGGTACGTGGCCGGCTCGACGCCGATGTCGTGGTGGTCGGGGCCGGGCTGGTGGGGCTGTCGACGGCGTACCACCTCGCGGAGCGCCGGCCCTCGCTGGACATCGCGGTCGTGGACGCGCGGCGGCCCGCGGCGGGTGCCAGCGGGCGCGGTACCGGCCTGCTGGGTCCCCGGGTGGGCCCGCCGATCGACAAGGCGGTACGCGGTCACGGCCCGGCCGTCGCCCGGCGGATGCACGAGGCGAGCGTCGAGGCGGTACGGCACACCGTGGACCTGTGCGCCCGGCTCGGCGTGGCCTGCGCGGACGGGGACCAGATCGTCGCCGCGCGGTCCCGTACGGGGCTGGCGTCGCTGGTACGGCAGGCCGCCGCCTATCGCGCCCTGGGCCTGGACGTACCGGTGCTGAGCGCCGCCGACATCCGGCGCCGGGCCGGTGTGCCCTACCAGGCGGGTCTGCTCCACCGGCACACCGCGACCCTCGACCCGGCCGCGCTGACGGCGGCTCTGGCGCGGGCCTGCGCGGACAAGGGGGTACGGCTGTACGGCGGCAGCCCGCTGCGGGAGGTGCGCGGCGGGGACGGATCCGCGCCCGAGCTGGTGTTCCCGCACGGCTCGGTCCGGGCGCCGCGGGCGGTGCTGGCGGTGAACGCCGAGGCGGCCGGGCTCGGACTGCCGGTGGGCACGGTGCTTCCGCTGGAGGTGCACGCGGTGGCGACCGAGCCGCTGCCCCCGAAGACACGTGCGCTGCTCGGTGGAGGCGGTCCGGCGGTGATCGACGCCGTGCCACCGGCTCCGTACTTCCGGCTCGCCGAGGACGGCCGGCTGGTGGTGGGGGGCGGGACCGTCCTCCAGCCGGACGGCGTCGGGCCACGCCGTACGGCGGCGCAGCGGGTCTTCGCGTGGCACCGGCTGGAGCAGTGGCTGAGGGCGCTGCACCCGGCCCTGGCGGAGGTGGAGGTGACGCACCGTTGGGCGGGCCGGATCGGGATGACCGGGGACGGGCTTCCCGTGGTGGGGCCGGTCCTGGGGCGTACCGGCGTCTGGTACGCGGGCGGCTGCAACGGGCACGGCCTGGCGATGTCGGTGGCGCACGGGGCGTACCTCTCCGAGGCGCTGCTGGGTGGCGCGGACCGGCCGGAGCAGCTGCCCTGGCACCGCTCCCGGGCCCCGCGGCTGCCGGTGTCGGGCCCCGCCCGGCCGTTGGTACGGGCCTACTTGGCCGCACTGGACCGGACCGTGCTCCGCGGGGCCTGTCCCGAGCTCGGACCCAGGACCGGACCCCGGAATTGAGGCGCCGGGGACCGGCCCGCCGGCCGGTCCCGGAAGCAGTACGCACGCACGCCGTGCAGAGGCGACACGCACACAGGACCGCTCGTGAAAGGAGCCCCACAATGATCGGCACGATCGGCACGCTGCTGGCCAAGCCGCTGGAACTCATGGAAGCGAACTTCCGCAAGCCCACCGGGAGAGCCGGCCGGTTCTTCGGAAACCTGATGGCGGTGCAGCACCGCAGTCTCACCGAGTGGGCGATCGAGCACATGGACGTGCGCGGCCACCAGCGGGTGCTGGACATCGGCTGCGGCGGGGGCATGGCGGTGAAGCTGCTGTCGCTGCGGACCCCGCAGGGGTTCACCGCCGGGGTGGACTACTCGATGGAGATGGTCGCGCAGGCGGTGCGGCGCAACGTGCCCGGGATCGCGCGCGGCCGGGTCGAGGTCCGGCACGGCGACTGCCGGGAGTTGCCGTACGAGGACGCCTCGTTCGACCAGGTGTGCGCGATCGAGACCTTCTACTTCTGGCCGGATCCGATGCGCGGCCTCGCCGAGGCGTACCGGGTGCTCAAGCCGGGCGGCCAGGTCTCGGTCACGCTGGAGATGAGCCGGGAGGCCGGTGCCGACCCGTCCATGGTGCAGCGGTTCTTCGGCCGGCGTTTCACGGAGCGTTCGGAGCGCGACGGGCTGCACATCCTCTCCGGTGACGACCTGGTGGACCGGCTCACCAAGGCCGGTTTCCAGGACGCCCGGTTCGTGTCGGAGCCGAGCAGGTCGCTCGGCTGGGTCTGCGCCCTGGCGCGGAAGTGAGGACGGCCCGATGACCGAGGTACGCGCGTACGCGGCGGTGCCCGCCCCCCGGGTGGAGGGGCTCCCGGTGCTGGGCAGTGTCCTGGACTTCAGGCGCGACATCCTGCGGACCATGCACCGGGGGCTCGCCTCCCACGGTGACCTGGTGCGCTACCGGCTCGGCACGGTGGTGGTGCACGGGGTGTCCAGCCCGGAGCTGGCCGGCGAGGTGCTGACCGACACGGACCGGTTCGGCAAGCTCGGGCCGGACAACCCGCTGCGGCTCGTCCTCGGCGAGGGCCTGCTGACCAGCGACGACCACAAGAGCTGGCTGCGCAACCGCCGGATGATGCAGCCGATCTACACCAAGCAGGCCCTCGCGGACATGTTCACCACGATGGGTGTCTCGGCGGCCGAGCAGATCTCGCACATGTCGGCCCGCTATCGCACGGGCTCGGTCGTGGACCTGCACACCGAGATGATGCGGGTCACCCTGGACATCGTCAGCCGCTGCATGTTCAGCACGGACGTGAGCCGGACCCTGGCCGGGATCGGACCGGACGCGGTGGACGTCGCGATCAACTACGCCTTCGACCGGCTGCAGAACCCGTTCAGCCCGCCCACCCACTGGTCGACGCCGCGCAACCGGCGCTTCCACCAGGTCATGCGGGGACTCGACGACCTGATCTACCGGATCATCGCGGAGCGCCGGCAGTCCACCGGAAGCACCGCCGCCGGTGCGTCCACCGCCGCCGGGCACGGGGATCTGCTGGACATGCTGCTGGCCGCCCGTGACGCCGACACCGGTGAGGGGATGACCGACCGGGAGCTGCGGGACGAGGTGATCACCACCTTCGCCGCCGGGCACGAGACCACCGCGATCACGCTCACCTGGGCCTTCTATCTGCTCACCAGGAACCGTGAGGTGCTGCGGCGGGTCCAGCGGGAGGTGGACGACCACGTGGGCGACGAGCTGCCCACCCCGGAGGACCTGACGGCCATGCCGTACACGCTGCGGGTCTTCGAGGAGGCCCTGCGGCTGTACCCGTCGGCGCCGATCGTCCCCCGGCTGGTGCGGCGGGACACCGAACTGGGCGGCTACCGGATGCCGGCCGGGTCACGGGTCCTGGTCAACCTGTTCAACATCCACCGTCACCCTCGGCACTGGCCGGACCCCGAGGGCTTCGACCCGGACCGTTTCCTGCCGGACGCCAGGAAGGGCCGTCACCGCTTCGCCTATCTGCCGTTCGGGGCGGGGCCCCACCTGTGCATCGGGAAGCACTTCGCGCTGATGGAGGCCCATCTGCTGCTGGTCGCCCTGGTACGCCGCTGGGAGTTCCGGCATGTCCCCTCGCACCGGGTGGTGAACCACGCCACCATCACTCTGCG
The DNA here is from genome assembly GCF_047444975.1 of Streptomyces sp. CWNU-52B. Taxonomy (NCBI): domain Bacteria; kingdom Bacillati; phylum Actinomycetota; class Actinomycetes; order Kitasatosporales; family Streptomycetaceae; genus Streptomyces; species Streptomyces sp. CWNU-52B. Next base: position 361,189 of record NZ_JBLFJV010000050.1, read on the forward strand.
GCCCCGGCACGGGATGCTGATGACGATGCATCAGCGGACGCCGTCGGCCGCGCGCCCCGCTCAGCGCCCCGCCCGAGCGCAGTGACCCACTGCCGCGGCGCGGCAACACGTCCGGGAGCGAAGCCCCGGAAGACGAAGACCCGGAAGAGAAGAACGGACCTCGATGAACGCTGACCCTGGAATCGCCGGCCCCGAGCGCGTCAACTGGACCCGGTACCGGCCGGGCCAGCAGGCCGGTCACTACGAGAGCTTCTACCAGCGGGGCAACCACCCCACGGAGCCCCGCGCCTTCTGGATCAGGTACACGATCTTCAGCCCCGCGAAGATGCCCGAGGCGGCCATCGGCGAACTGTGGGCGATCTACTTCGACGGGGTCACCGGACAGCACGTGGTGGCCAAGGAGGAACACCCGGTCGCGGACTGCCACTTCAGCACCGACTCGTTCAGCGCCCGGGTCGGCGACCGGCTGCTGGAACCCGGCCGTCTCAAGGGCGAGGCGACGGGTCCGGACGGCAGCGTCGGCTGGGATCTGACGTACACCGGGGACGAGCCGCCGCTCTTCCTGCTGCCGCAGAAGATGTACACGGGCGGGTTCCCCAAGGCCAAGAGCCTGGTCGGCACGCCGCTCGCCGAGTACAGCGGCAGCCTGCGCGTCAACGGCGAGAGCGTCTCCGTCGACGGCTGGCGGGGCAGCCAGAACCACAACTGGGGCAGCCGGCACACCGATCACTACGCCTTCGGGCAGGTCGCCGGCTTCGACGGGGAGCCCGACAGCTTCCTGGAGATCGTCACCGCCCGCGCCAAGATCGGCCCGCTGAGCACTCCGAAGGTCACCTTCCTCGTCCTGCGGCACCAGGACCGCGAGTACTCGCTGGTGTCGCTGCGGCAGGCGCTCTCCGCCCGTGCGGACTTCGGCTACTTCTACTGGGACTTCGCCAGTTCCGACGGGACCGTCGACATCCGCGGCCGGATGAGCGCCCCGGGAGAGCGGTTCGTCGGACTGAACTACTACAACCCGCCCGGCGGGATCAAACACTGCCTCAACACGAAGATCGGCTCCTGCACGGTGGAGATCGTCAACCGGATCACCGGCAAGCGGGCCGAGCTCAGGACCGACAACCGCGCCCTGATGGAGATCCTCACGGACGACCGTGAGCACGGTGTCCCCATCCGCGCGTGACGGACAGGACTTGACGCCTGCGCGAGGCTCGGCGCAGCACTTGGCGCGGGGCTCGGCGCCAGGGGGGCCGAAGGGGGCCGGCCCCTTCGCCTCACCACGGCCGCCGCCGCTGCCGCTCAGCGGGATCTGCGGCGGTGGTCCAGCAGCAGTGCCATGGCGCCCAGGGCGAGCAGGCCCCGGTGGGATCCGCGCTCGCCCCCCATGGCAGGTGACGTCCGCGGCTGGTGGACCTGGAGCGCGAACCGCTGGTTGGCGGTGTCGGCCAGCAGTCCGCGCAGCTGCTCGGGGCTCGTGCTGGCGGTGACCATGAGGTCCATCGTCGTACGGGCCAGCTGCTCCATCGAGACGAACTCGCTGAGCAGGGACAGCAGGATGCCCCGGACCTCGCCCTTGAAGATCTCCGCCAGGGACAGTTCGGGCGCCAGACAGCGCACCGAGCCCTCCAGGTTGGCGAAGGACTTCCCGAGCAGGGAGATCGACGGCGCGGAGCCGATCCCCCGCTTGCTGGCCTTCGCCAGCACGGTGGTCAGCGAGACGCCGAAGTTGAGCTCGTCCAGCGAGGCGTTGGCGATCTTCGGGACCAGGGCCGCCATGTCGGCGGCGAACGCCGGCAGGTTCGCCCAGGCGGTGATCTTCCCCATGTCGGCCCAGGCGCGGGCCAGGCCGTGTCCGTCGTTCTGTGCCAGTGCCATCAGCAGCGGAAGCAGTTGCAGACTGGTCCGCTTGTCCAGGCGTCCGACCATGCCCCAGTCGATCAGGGTCGCCGGCTCCCCCGGCATGGCGAAGACGTTGCCCGCGTGCGGATCCGCGTGGAACGTCCGCTGGACGAAGTAGCCGCGGTACATGAACCGCAGCAGGTCCTTGCCGATGTCGGTGCGCTCGGTGTCGCTGAACGACCCGCGGTCCAGATGCCGTACGGACATGCCGGGAGCCATCGACTGCACCAGCACCCGGGGCGTGGCCGACAGGACCTCGGGGACGGCCAGCGTGCGGAAGTCCCGTACCGCCTCCTGGGCCTGTTCCATGTTGCGCGCCTCGCCGGTGAAGTCCAGCTCGGGCTCCATGGCGTCGAAGATCGAGCCGAGCATCCCCTCGACGTCGATGACCTCGTTGAACCGGGGCGCCGCGCGGGCCACGATCCGGGCGGCGCGGCGCAGCAGGACCATGTCCGCGTGCACCGCCTCGCGGATCGCGGGCCGCTGGATCTTCACGACCGCCGGGCGCCCGCCGGGCAGGGCCACGCGGTAGACCTGGGCGAGGGACGCGGCCCCGAGGGGTTTCACCGTGTCGATGTCGTCGAACCGGAGCTTCCAGTCGGGGCCGAGGTCACGCTCCAGGACGGGCTCGAACGTGGAGAACGGCTGTACGTCGACCTGGTCGTGCAGGTTCTGCAGCTCGGCGATCATCGACGCGGGGACCATGTCCGGCCGGGTGGAGAGGATCTGGCCGAGCTTCACGTAGAACGGCCCCAGGCTCTCCAGGGCGTGCCGTACGGCGCGGGCACGCCGCCGGGCGTCCCCGGCCGAGGCGGAGGCGAACGCCTCCTCCTCCGCCGGTGACCTGCCGTCCCTTCTGGATCTGCTGCGTCCCCGCGCCGTGTGACCGACCTCGTCGGCGATCAGACTTCCCAGCACCTTCACGACCAGCCGGAGCCGGTCGCCGACCAAGGTCCTCACTACGCGGGTTCCCCTCCTGGGGTGCTGCGCTGTCCGGCCCGGCGGACCGGGCCGGACAGCGGATCGACGGCGGAGCGACAGAACTGCGGTGGTGCTACTTCTTGACCGGCTGCCGGACGACGCCGGCGGCGCCCGCGACGTCCTTGACGGCGTCCAGGGCGCCGACGAGGGTGGCGAGCAGGTCGGTCAGCCTGGCGAGCTGCTGGGGCAGTGTCGCCAGGGACTCGGCCAGGCCGCCGAGGTCGTTCGCCGTGCCCGCGAGCTGGCCGACGGCGCCGAGCGGATTGGTCAGGGCGGCGAGCGGGTTGGCCGCCCCGGCCAGTGCCGCCAGCGGGTTCGCCGCCGCGGCACCTCGGCCCCCGGCACCTGCCAGCGCGGCAAGCGGGCCGGCCGCCCCCGCGAGGGCTCCGAGGAGGTTCGCCGCGTCCGGGCCGCGGTCCCGGTCACCCGCGCCGGCGCCCGCCAGGGCGGCGAGCGGGTTCACCCCCGCGAGCGCGGCCAACGGGTTGGCCATGGGGTTCGCGCCACCGCTGATAGCGGCCAGCGCCTGCAGCGCCCCGGCCGGTGTGCCGGCCAGGGCCGCCAGCGGGTAGCCGGCGGAGAACCAGTCCGGGGTGTTGGACTTATTGGATTTGCTCGGCGGGTCGAGGAATTCGTTGAAGGCCCGGTTCGAACTGTCGGCGATATCGCTGAGGAAGTTCTTGATGGTGTCCTGCGTGCTCGGCTTGTCAGCCACTTTTGCGAGCGTCCTTCCCGAATGGGCATCATGGAATCGACATGGAATCGACCAGGATGCCGGACTTTTTTCCGGTTATCCGCGAGGTTCACCCAGGGATTTACTGCACACATTGCGGAGCCGCGCTCTGCCACGCGTGAAAGCACCCTCGGCGGCCTTTACGGAAATCTGGTTGATGCGGGCGAACTCGGCGATGGAGATTCCATCGGCCCGCGCGAGCATGACCTGCCGTTCCCGGCCGCTGAGCTGATGGGCCTGCCGGAGCAGCCAACGGCCGAACTCCCGGTCGCAGACGGCCTCTTCCAGCATCTCCGGCTCTCGTCCGGTGGTGGTGCGCTGCAACAGCCGCAGGCAGCGCTCCCGCTCCCGGTAGTAGTCGACGCACAGCCGCATGGCGACCGAGGTCAGGAAGGCACCGAGGCGATCACGGTCCAGGTCGCGGTGGGCCGCCGCGCGCAGCATGGCTTCCTGGACGCAGTCCTCGGCGTCGTGGGGATTTGGCAGTCGGCGGCGCACCAGTCGGATGAGTCGTTCGCGGTGCTGGATGACGTCATACCAGGAGGAATCGCAGAACGAGTGCATGCACATAACCAATGGTCGAAGGACGGGAAAGCACGTGATGGTTCTTTTCGTGCACGCTCGCCGGGAGCGCGATTAACCATTTTCTCCTGCCCTTCTCTATTTCGAGGCAGACAGAATTTTTCATGCCCTGGGGGCGGATAAGCAAACACGCCCACCGGATCCGGTCCTTCGTTGGAACGAGAAATGAGAGGAAGCTGTCGAGAGCGCCAAGGGGTGCGCTACAATCCACAGATCTCTGGATACTAGTAATACATTCGGCTAATCTGGGCCGTCCGCGAATGCCCGCGTTTCCCGGGTTCATCGGCGGGGTTCATCGGCTGGACCCCGGGCTCCACTTCACCGGTGGGGTGGTCACACGGATGAAGTGGAGCGGGTCTCAAGGCCGGCGTGGCGCGCACACGTCCCGTTCCCGGGGAACTTCAGGACGCTTCGATGAAGCGGTCGAGCACGCGCACTCCGAACTTCAGTGCGTCGACCGGCACCCGCTCGTCGACCCCGTGGAACATCCCGGCGAAGTCCAGCTCCGGCGGCAGCTTCAGCGGGGCGAAGCCGAAGCAGCGGATGCCGAGGTCGTCGAAGGACTTGGCGTCGGTACCGGCGGAGAGCATGTACGGGACGGCCCGCGCGATCGGGTCCTCGGCCGAGAGCGCGATCTGCATGGCGTCCACGAGGGCCCCGTCGAAGGTGGTCTCCAGCGCCTTGTCCGCGTGCACGTCCTCGCGCTTCACGTTCGGGCCGAGGATCCGGTCCAGGTCGGCGAGGAACTCCTCCTCGTAGCCCGGCAGATAGCGGCCGTCGACGTGCGCGGTGGCCTGCCCGGGAATCACGTTCACCTTGTAGCCGGCGCCCAGCTGGGTCGGGTTGGCGGTGTTCTGGAGCGAGGCGCCGATGAGCTTGGCGATACCGCCGAGCTTGGCCAGCGTCGCGTCCATGTCCTCCGGGTCCAGCTCGGTGCCGAGGGCGTCGCCGAGCTCGTCCAGGAAGTGCCGCAGCGTCTTCGTCACGCGTACCGGGAACTTGTGCCGGCCCAGCCGCCCGACCGCCTCGGACAGCTCGGTGATCGCGTTGTCCCGGTGGATCATCGAGCCGTGCCCGGCGGTGCCGTCCACGGTCAGCTTCATCCAGTGCATGCCCTTCTGGGCGGTCTCCACCAGGTACAGCCGCAGGTTCTCGTTGACCGTGAAGGAGAATCCGCCGACCTCGCCGACCGCCTCCGTCACGCCCTCGAAGAGGTCGGGGCGCTTGTCGACGAGGTACTTGGCGCCGAACGTGCCGCCCGCCTCCTCGTCGGCCAGGAACGCCAGCACGAGGTCCCGGGGAGGCTTACGGCCGCTGCGCACCCGTTCGCGTACGACCGCGAGGGTCATCGCGTCCATGTCCTTCATGTCGACCGCGCCCCGGCCCCACACGCACCCGTCGGCGATCTCGCCGGAGAACGGGTGGTGCGTCCAGTCCTGGGCGTTCGCCGGTACGACGTCGGTGTGGCCGTGGATGAGCAGGCCGGGCCGCGAGCGGTCCTCCCCCTCGATCCTGACCACCGTGGACGCCCGGCCCTGGTGCGACTCGAAGATCTCCGGTTCGAGACCCACCTCGGCGAGCTTCTCCGCGACGTACTCGGCGGCCTTGCGCTCGCCGGGGCCCGAGTGGTCGCCGTAGTTGCTCGTGTCGATCCGGATCAGCTCGCGGCAGAGGTCGACGACCTCGTCCTCACCCTTGATGCTCCTGGTCGTGTCCTGCTCGCTCACGCCGTTTCCTCCCACTGTCACTGCTGGTGGTCCCTCTCATCCTCTCTCTCCGGTCCTCCCCGCCCAAGGCCGGACCACGCCCGGACCACGCCCGTCACACGCCGTTCACGCCCGGACGGCCCGTGATCGGGGGCTCTCGAAAGCCTGGTAATGTTTCCTTCGTCGCCGCGAGGGGAACCCCGCGCGACAGACACCTTGTCCGGGTGGCGGAATGGCAGACGCGCTAGCTTGAGGTGCTAGTGCCCTTTATCGGGCGTGGGGGTTCAAGTCCCCCCTCGGACACCAGTATGTGAGCACCAGCTGAGACCCCACTTCGGTGGGGTTTTTTGCGTTTCCGGGTCCGGCGAACGAGCCGCAGCCCTCTGTCGCACGCCCACCTCCCCCGTGACACCACCGGATTCAAACTTGCACCGGTTTCAAACCACTAACCGATAGTGCTACGGTCCACGACATGAAGAGAGTGAGCTTTGCCGAGTTCGGCGGTCCCGATGTTCTGCGCCTCGTGGACGCCGAGGAGCCCCACGCGGGCCCAGGTCAGGTACGTGTCGCCGTGCGGGCGGCCGGCGTGAACCCGTACGACTGGCGGCTCCGCGAGGGCCAGTTCCAGACGTTCCGCCCGATCGAACTGCCCTCCGGGAGCGGCCGGGACGCCGCCGGAGTGGTGGACGAGGTCGGCGAGGGGGCCGACGGGGTCGAGATCGGCGATCCCGTGTTCGGCGAGGGCTCGGACACCTACGCCGAGTTCGCCGTGCTGTCCGCCTGGGCCCGGATGCCCGAGGGGCTGACCTTCGAAGAGGCGGCCGGGTACCCGTCCGTGGTGGAGACCGCGCTGCGCGTCATCCGCGAGGTCGGTGTACGGCCCGGACAGACACTGCTGGCCAGCGGCGCGTCCGGAGGGGTCGGCTCGGCGGTGCTGCAGATCGCCCGTGAGCGCGGCATCACGGTGATCGGCACCGCCGGCGCCGCGAACCAGGACTATCTGCGGAGCCTGGGCGCCCGCGCCACGACGTACGGCGAGGGCTGGGTCGAACGGGTGCGGCGGCTCGGCCGGGTCGACGCGGCCCTCGATCTGGCCGGCTCGGGCGTCCTCGGCGAACTCGTCGAACTGACCGGGGATCCGCACAAGGTCGTCACCATCGCGGACCTCGACGCGCCGAAGTTCGGTGTCCGGTTCTCCGGAGTGGCCGGGAACGTACCGGACGCGCTGGCCGAGGCCGCAGACCTCATCGCACGGGGCAGGCTCCACATCCCGGTGGAGAAGTCGTACACGCTGGCCGACGCCCCGGCGGCACACGCCGACAGCCAGGCGGGCCATACGCGCGGACGCCGGGTGATCGTCGTCTGAGCTGAGCCCGCCCTTCGAGACGGCACCGGGGCGGACGCGTACCGCGGATGCCGACGCTCAGACCGCAGGGGCCGCCTTCTCCGTCTTCGCTGCCTCCAAGGGTGCGGCGGTGGCCACACCCGACACGAGGAAATCCACGGCGACTGCCGCCGTGACGACACCGGCGCGTGTGAGTACGGTCCGTCTCACCATGTCATCGGTGTTGCCGCACATGTCGGTCTGTACGCCTTCGTACCTTCCTCAAAGAATGATGACGAGGGTGGTGAGGGCGAGCGTGGGCAGAGTGGCGGCCGCGGCGCTCAGCAGCCAGTAGGTCCCCGGTGTCAGGCGTGTGCGGCGTCGGATCGGCAAGTTGATCAGCCACCACATGAGGAAGAACAGCGTGAGGACCGGCCCGGCGAGCAGCAGCCAGGGCAGGACACCGTCGTTCTCCGTGGGATTCCTCCCGGCGAGGCCGAGTCCGGCCAGTGGCCAGTTCGCGGCGAAGTAGTACACCAGCCAGGCCGGCACGATGCCCGGGATCCCGAGCACCATGTTGACCGCGAAGGGTACGGGCCAGCTCCTGCCCATGTGTCCGGCCTCGTTTCTTGATCAGTTCGCGGCCGTACCGATCGGCGTCTTCGCCGATGCCGTTGCACCTGGCCGGCAGACGCTGGGTTTCGAACACGTCGCAGGTCTCGTCCTCGTTTTTACGGACCTCGATTGTCACCCAGGCGAAGATCTGCCCCCATCCGGTGCCGCAGTCGTCCCTCAGCCTCCGGTGGCGGACTGAGGCGTACGCGCCGGCCGTCAGTCCATGCCCTTCCTGCCCGGCGTCCAGAACGGCTTGGTCAGGACCGCGCGCCGGTCCCAGCCTGCTTCCTGGAGCACCCGTCGCACCGCTTGCACGTCCCGTGCCTCCCCGGCGACATACGCGATCCCGCCCGGTTCGGGAGCGAGATGTCGTACCGCGTCCGGCAGTGATGTCTCGCCCCGGAGCACCCAGTCGAGCCGGTCGCCGCCCGCCAGGGGCAGTCGGTCCGCGGCTGTCGCCGTCTCGACGCACCCGGAGACGACGGCTTCCTCGGGCAGTGCCGCGAGCATCGCGCCGAACGCGACCGAGGCCGTCTCGTCGCCGACGAAGAGGTGGCGGGCTGCGTCGGGACGCAGCGTGAAGGTGCCCTCGGGTCGCCTCAGCCGCACCTGTTCGCCTGTCGCCACGGTGCGGCCCCAGCGGGCGCCCGGTCCGCCCGCCGCGTGGTCCAGTACACACAACTCGACGCCGCCGGACGGGTCGTAGTGCCAGATCGAGTACGTACGGAGGGTGAGTCCGCCGACCAGGACTCTCACCTGCTGGCCGGGCCGGACATCCAGCCCGGCCAGTTGTCCGCCGTCGATGCGCAGCCGACGCATCCGGGCGGTGACCTGCTCGGCCTCGGTGACGGTGCCTCGTACGGTCAGAAGATCGAGGACGGGGTTCAGGACAGCGGGCATGAAGGGTTCCTCAACGGGATGGGTTGCCGACTCAGCGGGAGGCCGAACTCGAACGCGATAGTACGCGTTTGCGCGAGGTCGCGATAGTGCGTGCGCGCACCGGGGGCCGCGCCGGCCCGTTCGCGGGCGCCCTGACAGTCCTTGACAGTCCTTGTCGGCGAAGGCGGAGGTCCTCTTCGAGGCGTGCGTGCGTGGACGACACCGAGGAGGAACTCGCCGTCGAGCCGTGTTTCCGGGATGTGTGGGGTAGATCTCGTCAGGGTGACATACCGCCACGTCAGAGCGTCGCGGGGCCCGCTCTGACGCAGCCTTCGCGGGGCGTTCACCTCGCTGCCGTGCAGGTCCGGGGCTAGCGTCGTACTAAAATTCCACGCTTGTTCGGAGCTGAGTGGAATATCCCCAGGCATACCTGCGGGCCCGCCGGCTCCCCCGGGGTATCCGGGTACGACATGTGAGGACCCGATGGCAGCCCTCCAGCAAGGCCCCGCGTTCCCTCTGTCCGGCGATCTGTCGGACGCCGAGGTACGGGCGGAGTTCGGTGACCGGGCTCGGTTCTCCGCCGGATCCGCGCCCTCTCCGCGCACGCTCGTCGACATTCTGGACGCCTCCGTGCGGGCCCATCCCGACGAGCCCGCTCTCGACGACGGGCATCGCTGCCTCTCCTACCGTGCGCTGGCCGTCGAGGTCGAGAGCTTGCGGCGGCGGCTGGGTGACGCGGGGGTCGGGCTCGGGGATCGTGTCGGGGTGCGGGTGCCCTCCGGCAGCAACGACTTGTACGTCGCCATTCTCGCCGTGCTGGCCGCCGGCGCCGCCTATGTTCCGGTGGACGCCGAGGATCCTGACGAGCGCGCCGAGCTGGTCTTCGGGGAGGCCGGTGTACGCGCCGTCGTCGGGGCCGGGCATGAGCTGACCGTCGAAGGGCGCAGCGCCGTGCCCGCCTCCCGGCCCGGGGTCGGGCATGACGCCTGGATCATCTTCACCTCCGGTTCCACCGGCAAGCCCAAGGGCGTCGCCGTCAGTCACCGCAGCGCCGCCGCCTTCGTGGACGCGGAGGCCGCGCTGTTCCTCGCCGAGGACCCCATCGGGCCCGGCGACCGCGTCATGGCCGGGCTCTCCGTGGCCTTCGACGCCTCCTGCGAGGAGATGTGGCTGGCCTGGCGGTACGGGGCCTGCCTGGTGCCCGTACCGCGTTCCCAGGTGCGCAGCGGCGCCGACCTGGGCCCCTGGCTGGTCGAGCAGGAGATCAGCGTCGTCTCCACCGTGCCGACGCTGGCCGCCCTGTGGGAGCCGGAGGCCCTCAACGAGGTCCGGCTGCTGATCTTCGGCGGCGAGGCCTGCCCGCCCGAGCTGGTGCAGCGCCTGGTGACCGAGGGGCGCGAGGTGTGGAACACCTACGGGCCCACCGAGGCGACCGTCGTGGCCTGTGCCGCGCTGCTGACCGGCGAGGAGCCCATCAGGATCGGGCTGCCCCTTGACGGCTGGGAGCTGGCCGTCGTCGACGACGCCGGGGACCCCGTGCCGATGGGCGGCAGCGGGCAGCTCGTGATCGGCGGGGTGGGGCTCGCGCGCTATCTCGATCCGGAGAAGGACGCCGAGAAGTACGCCCCGCTGGAATCACTCGGCTGGGAACGCGCCTACCGCAGCGGTGACCTGGTGACCGCCGAGCCGGAAGGGCTGATCTTCCTCGGGCGGGCCGACGAGCAGATCAAGCTCGGCGGGCGCCGTATCGAGCTGGGCGAGGTGGACACCGCGCTCCAGGCACTGCCCGGGGTGGCGGGCGCCGCGGCCGCCGTACGCACCGCCCGCGGCGGCAACCAGCTCCTCGTCGGCTATGTCGTCCTCCAGGACAGCACAGACGACACCCAGGACGCCCAGGACACAGACGACACAGGGGACGGGAACGGGTGGGATCACGCCGCCGCCGTCGAGAAGCTGCGGGCCGTGCTGCCCGCCGCCCTCGTCCCGCTCCTCGCCCCCGTCGCCGAACTGCCGACCCGTACCTCCGGCAAGGTCGACCGCGACGCGTTGCCCTGGCCGCTGGAGGGGCTGGAGAGCGCCGGGCCCAGCGAGCAGCTCTACGGGACCGAGGCCTGGCTCGCCGAGCAGTGGAGCGAGGTGCTCGGTATCCCGGTGGGGTCCGCCCGGGACGACTTCTTCGCGATCGGCGGGGGCAGCCTCGCCGCCGCCATGCTCACCACGCGGCTGCGCACCCGCTACCCCAGCGCCGCCGTGCTCGACATCTACCAGCAGCCGAGCCTGCGCAAGCTCGCCCGGCATCTGGAGAAGTCCGCACAGGGCGACGGTGCCGAGCGGGTGATCCCGCCGGTGCCGCTGCGCGCCAAGGTGGTTCAGCTGCTCGTGCTCGTTCCGCTCTTCGCGCTGCTCGGGCTGCGCTGGACGGTGGCGCTGGCCGCGCTCGGCAACGCCCTCCAGTGGTTCGGGGCGTATCCGTGGGCGCCCACCGCCTCCTGGTGGCTCGTCGCCACGGGCGCCGTCCTGCTCTTCAGTCCGCCCGGCCGGCTCGCGATCGGCGCGGGCGGGGCGCGGCTGCTCCTGCGCAACGTCACACCCGGGAGGTATCCGCGGGGCGGGGGCGTGCATCTGCGGCTGTGGGCCGCCGAGCGGCTCGCCGAGTTCAGCGGCGCGACCTCGCTGACCGGGTCCTGGCTGGAGCGGTACGCGCGTGCGCTGGGCGCCAAGGTCGGGCCCGACGTCGATCTGCACTCGCTGCCGCCCGTGACCGGCCTGCTCAAGCTCGGCCGCGGCGCCGCCGTGGAGTCCGAGGTGGACCTGTCGGGACACTGGCTGGACGGCGACCGCCTGGAGATCGGCGCGGTCAAGGTCGGCGCGCACGCCGTGGTCGGCACCCGGAGCATCCTCTTCCCCGGTGCCCGCGTGGGCAAGCGGGCCGAGGTGGCCCCCGGTTCGGCCGTCACCGGTCATGTCCCGACCGGTCAGCGGTGGGCCGGCGCGCCCGCGGTCAAGCTCGGCAAGGCCAAGCGGGACTGGCCCAAGGAGCGCCCCCAGAAGGGGACGTACTGGCGTGCGATGTACGGGGCGACCGGGTTCGCGCTGACGCTGCTTCCGCTGGTCGCGGGGGTCGCCTCGCTGCTCGTGATGAGCGCCTTCGTGGCGCCCGGCGCCGGGCTCGTCGACGCGCTGCGCGGTGCCGCGGTGGCGCTGGTGCCGGCGACGCTCGCCTTCGGGCTCGCGTACGCGCTGCTCCTGCTGGTCGCCGTGCGGCTGCTCAGCCTCGGTCTGCGGCCCGGTACGCATCCCACGCACAGCAGGATCGGCTGGCAGGCCTGGACCGTCACCCAGCTGATGGACCGGTCGCGGGAGACGCTGTTCCCGCTGTACGCCGGGCTGGTCACCCCCGTGTGGCTGCGGCTGCTCGGGATGCGGATCGGGCGGGGCGCCGAGGTGTCGACGGTGCTCGCGCTGCCGAGCCTGACCACGGTCGGCGAGGGCGCTTTCCTGGCCGACGACACGCTGACCGCGCCGTACGTCCTCGGGGGCGGCTGGATGCGGATCGGGCGGGCGGAGATCGGGCGCCGGGCCTTCCTCGGGAACTCCGGGATGACCGCGCCGGGCCGTTCGGTGCCGGACGGCGGGCTGGTCGGGGTGCTGTCCGCTACGCCGAAGAAGGCCAAGAAGGGCAGCTCCTACCTGGGGCTTCCGCCGGTCAAGCTGCCCCGCTCCACGCAGGGCGGCGACCAGAGCCGTACGTACGACCCGTCGGCGCGGCTGCTGTGGGCGCGGGCGCTGGTCGAGCTGTGCCGGATCGTGCCGGTCTTCTGCTCGGCGGCGCTCGCCGTGCTGACGGTGGCGGCGCTGAGCGCGCTGGGCGGGTGGGCCTGGGCGCTCGCCGGGGTGGTGCTGCTGGGTGCCGGGGCGGCGGCGGGGCTGTTGTCCGTGGTCGCGAAGTGGGTGCTCGTGGGGCGCCACCGGGCCGGTGAGCATCCGCTGTGGAGCGGTTTCGTGTGGCGCAACGAACTGGCCGACACGTTCGTCGAGGTCGTCGCCGTGCCGTGGTTGGCCGGGTCCGTGCCGGGTACACCCGTCATGAACCTGTGGCTGCGCGGCCTCGGTGCCCACGTCGGCAAGGGCGTCTGGGTGGAGAGCTACTGGCTGCCCGAGACGGATCTGGTGACGCTGGAGGACGCGGTGACGGTGAACCGCGGCTGTGTGCTGCAGACCCACCTCTTCCACGACCGGATCTTGCGGACGGATACTGTGGTCCTCCGTGAGGGCGCCACCCTGGGTCCCGGCGGAATCGTTCTGCCCGGCAGCACCGTCGGGGCGCGCAGCACACTGGGGCCCGCGTCCCTCGTCATGGCCGCGGAATCCGTTCCCGACGACACCCGCTGGCTGGGCAACCCGATCGAGGCGTGGCGGTCCTAGGAGTGGGCGCGGCCGGTACGCGCCGGGGGACGTCCACCGGGCACGGGCACAGGCACCGGGCGCCACCGGCACGTCGTACGAGCACAGCGCAGGGGAGCAGACACTTCAGTGGTTCGGCAGACAGCGGGAGCGGACCTGGATCCGTACTTTCCGGCGAACGGTGATCCCCGGTACCGGGTGCACCGGTACGAACTCGCCCTCGACTACCGTCCGGGCCCCAACCGGCTGTCCGGGACCGCGCGCCTGAACGCCATAGCGGGCCGTTCGCCGCTCGCGGAGTTCCAGCTGAACCTCGCCGACTTCCGGATCGGGCGGCTGCGGGTCGACGGGCGGACACCGCACTACACGCACCGGGGCGGCCGGCTGCGGATCCGCCCGGCGAAGCCGATCCGGGCCGGGGCCGCGTTCACCGTGGAGGTCCACTGGGCGGGCAACCCCAAGCCGGTACGCAGCCCGTGGGGCGGGCTCGGCTGGGAGGAACTGGAGGACGGGGCGCTGGTGGCGAGCCAGCCGGTGGGCGCGCCGTCCTGGTACCCGTGCAACGACCGGCCCGCCGACAAGGCCTCGTACCAGATCGCCGTCACGACGCCGTCGGCGTACTCGGTGGTGGCGGGCGGGCGGCTGCTGACGCGTACGGCGAAGGCGTCCACGACGACGTGGGTGTACGAGCAGTCGGCGCCCACGTCCAGCTATCTGGTCGGGCTGTCCATCGGGAAGTACCAGACCGTGCTGCTCGGCGACCCGGGTCTTGGTGGTGTGCCGCAGACGGGGCACGTGCCGGTGCGGCTGCTGACGGAGTTCTCGCGGGACTTCGCCCGGCAGCCCGCGATGATGGCGCTGTTCGAGGAGTTGTTCGGGCCGTATCCGTTCGGTGAGTACGCAGTCGTCGTGACGGAGGAGGAGCTCGATGTGCCCGTGGAGGCGCAGGGGCTGTCGCTGTTCGGCGCGAACCATGTGGACGGGGCGCGGGGGTCCGAGCGGTTGGTGGCGCACGAGTTGGCGCACCAGTGGTTCGGCAACAGTGTGAGCATCGCCGACTGGCGGCACATCTGGCTGAACGAGGGGTTCGCCAAGTACGCGGAGTGGCTGTGGTCCGAGCGGTCGGGTGGGCGTACGGCGCAGGCGTTGGCGGGGATCGCGCACCGGGGGTTGGCCGGGCAGGCGCAGGACCTGCGGTTGGCTGACCCGGGGCGGAAGTCGATGTTCGACGACCGGCTCTATGAGCGGGGTGGGTTGGTGTTGCACGCGGTGCGGTGTGTGTTGGGGGACGAGGCGTTCTTTCGGATGTTGCGGGGGTGGGCCGGGGTGCATCGGGGTGGGGTGGTGACCACGGCGGGGTTCGTCGCGCACGTTGCCCGGTACGCGGTGGAGCCGGTGGATGAGTTGTTCGGGGCGTGGGTGTATGAGGCGGCGTTGCCCGCGTTGCCTGTGCCGGTGTCTTCTGTGCCGGGGGCGGTGATTCCGGCTCGGCCGCCGTATCCGCCTACCGGCGGTGGGTGAGCGGTTCGGGGGGCTGGGCTCCGTGTTGATGGTGCGGGTTCGTCGTGGCTGGTCGCGCAGTTCCCCGCGCCCCTAAAAGATTGCGCCGTTCCCCGCGCCCCTGAAGACGAAGAACGCGCGGTTCCTCGCGCCCCCCAAAGACAAAAGACTGCGCCGCACCCCGCGCCCCCCAAGCCGAAGAACGCACCGTTCCCCGCGCCCCCCAAAGACAAAAGACTGCGCCGCACCCCGCGCCCCCCAAGCCGAAGAACACGCCGTACCCCGCGCCCCTCAAAGACAAAAGACTGCGCCCGCACCCCGCGCCCCCCAAGCCGAAGAACGCACCGTTCCCCGCGCCCCTCAAAGGCAAGAGACTGCGCCGCACCCCGCGCCCCTCAAGCCGAAGAACGCGCGGTTCCTCGCGCCCCCCAAAGACAAAAGACTGCGCCGTTCCCCGCGCCCCTGAGGGCTCGGGGCGCGGGGCCTGAATGGGTTTCCTAGTCTGACTTGGGGACCTTTAGGGCGTCCCAGCTTTTTTTGCCGGGGATTCCGTCTGCGTCTTTGCCCTTGTAGCCGAGTTTTTGTTGCCAGGCCGCGTAGGACTTGCGGTCGGCCTCTGTCCAGTTGGGGCCGGGGCCGGTCTCGTAGCGGCTGCAGCCCTCGGCGACCAGGCGGCGGCCCATCGCGGTGATCGCGGCGGACTTCTGGCCTATGTGGAAGAAGCCGCTGCCCGGGAAGGACTGGTACGTCGGCTTCGGGTTGGTGGGTTTCGGGTCCGGCTTCGGGGTCGTGTTGCCCTTGCCCGCCAGGCGGGCCTTGATGCGGGACCGCATGCTGTCCATCGTGAAGCCGCGCGGGTCGACCTTGCCCGGCTGCCACTCCTTGTGGCCTATGACGGAGCGTTCCGACCAGCCGTGGGCGCGGCAGATCGCGGCGGAGACCTTCTCGATGGCCTCCTTCTGGACCTCGGGCCAGGGGTCCTTGCCGTTGCCGAGGTTGACGCACTCGAAGCCGTAGAAGTGGCGGTTGCCGTCGGTGTCCGCCTCGTTGTCGGCCGGGAGTTTCGTCTCGTTGACGACGGCGCGCAGGACGTCACCGTCACCGAGCCCCGCGTGGTTGGCGCGGCCGTTGCCGACCAGGTGGACGTGGCCCTTCTTGTCGATGACTCCGTGGCACAGGGGTCCCGGCAGGTTCGAGTAGCCGTCGTAGCAGATGTCCACGGAGGCGTCGGTGCCGGACGTGACGGTGTGGTGGATCATCACGCCGTTCATCGGGCCCCAGGCGCCCTTGGAATTGCGGTTGTGGCTGCGCCAGTTGCGGACCTCGTGGACCGTGAGGCCCTCGGCGCGCAGGATCGCCACCAGTTTCGACGCGGTCAGGGGCGTGGCCATCAGTTGTCTCCTTGCGTCGTGCCCGTAGTGCCTGTCGTGCCGGTGGTGTCCGTGGTGTCCACCGCCGCCTCCGCCTCCGCCGTCGTCTGCGACCTGCCGCCGGAGGGGTCGGCCTCCGCCTCCTGTTCCTCCTCGCGGGCCCGTGCCTCCGCCGCCAGCGTCGCCTCGTCGGCCGCCGGGATGTCGGTGGCCAGCGGCGCGAAGCCGAGCCGCAGGTCCACCGCGCCCGCCTCGCTCTTCACGAGGGCCAGCGGCGCGAAGTGGCGGGCGATGCCCGCGGGGGAACGGAGCAGCGGCCTGCGGGCCCGGTCGGCAGGCCATTCGACGCCGCCCGTCGCGGTGCGCGCGGGAACCGTCCAGTGGTCGCCGGTGCGGTACGCGCCGCCCTGGGCGAAGTACACCTCGATGCCGTCCTCCAGGGGCAGCCACTCCCCCTCCGCGACCGGCACGGCCCCGCCCCGCAGCGTGGTCGTACGGCCCTTGCGCCTGGGCCCCTCGTGGTGGTCCCAGCGGCGCAGGAACGGGTTGAGGTGCGGCAGCCGTCCGACACCCGGCTCCGGTTCGGCGGACAGCCGTACGCGGCGGCCCGGCAGGTCCAGTTCCTCGACCCGCAGCAGGGGCAGGGGTTCGAGGCGGGACGCGTACGCCGTGTCGGTGAACTCCACGCGGTCGCCCACGTCCAGGTCCAGTTTGTCGTCGTGGCCCAAGGACGCCAACTGCACCCAGGTGCCGTCGAGTTCGTCGACCGGGAAGACCACGGAGCCGTTCTCGCGGGACCACTTGAACGTGGCGTCCTTCGCCTCGCCGCCCGCGTGCACCTCGACCCGGTACAGCTGGTTCTCCGGGCCCCGGTAGCGCGCGTCGGGCTTGACCAGGCACGGGTCCTCGTCGGCGTGCCCGGGGCGCTCGGCGCGGGCCGCGAGGCGGGCCGAGGAGGCGGCCTGCTTCCCGGCCCAGCGGGTGAACGCCTCGCGGACGGTGTCCTTCGACGGTTCGGGGTCCTCGATCTCCAGGGCCGAGAGCGCCAGCGGCAGCACCTGCCAGACGACCTTGACGCGCGCGGAGGTGTCCGGCATCGCCGCGCCCAGGGCGACCTCGCGCAGCGCCGGGTCCTCGGCCGCGGTGACCGCGCGCTCCCACACCCGGAGGTAGGCGACGAACGGCGCCTGGGCGGGCGAGGGCAGCCGGTCCCCCGGCTTCTCCGGGTCGCGGAAGCCGTCCGGCTGGTCCCAGTACGTCCAGTGCGCGCTCTCCTGCGCGGCGGCCGCTGTTCCCTGCGCCTCGGCCTTGTCGTCTTCGTGCTCCTCGTCCGGTACGGGGACGCCCACGGCCGGGCGGTCCGCGTCGCACAGGATCCCGTCCACGTAGTAGCGGCCGCCGTGGATGAAGAGCGTGTCGATGTCGTGCTTGCCGCCCACGTACTCGATCCGGAAACCGGCCGCGTCGCGCGGTCCGCCGTGCGGTCCGATCAGGTCGGCGGTGAGGGTACGGGCCTGGTGGAGCTGGATCGCCGTCTGTTCGTTGGCGTCCGCGTCGAGCTGGACGCGGCCCTGCTGGGCCACGACCGCCGAGTAGTGCCGCTCCGGGCGGAAGGTGGAGCGGGAGAGATCTGCGTGCATGAAGGGTGTCCCCCTGGTCTGAAGTGCGGGTTCACAAAGTCGTGGGGTGGGTGGAGCGGGGTCTACGTCACGAAGAAGATCCCCGCGTCCGTGCCCGCCGGTGTGTACTCCGCGAGCCGTGCCCGCAGGCTGTCCTCGCGTTGCGGCCGGTACAGGTCGTGGAAGGCGCCGAGTTCGGCCCCGTCCTCCGCGCCGCGCCTGATCTCCTCGGCGCACCGGTCGGCCAGCAGCCCGTACCAGGGCGTCCCGTACCGCGCGGACGTGAACCTCGGCCGTACCCGGGCGGCCTGCCCCGGGCCCGCCAGGTCCGGCTGGCAGCGGTACCTGCGGGGCGTACGGGACCCGGTGGGGACGTACGAGAAGCGCAGGCAGCCGATGCCGCGGCGGGCCACGTGGAGGCGTCCGGTGAAGATCGAGTTCTCGGCGACGCGGACCGCGTGGGTGTGGATCTCGCCGATCACGGTGGTGCGGTGCAGGTGCAGGACGGCGTGGGCGTGCCGGCAGTCGGGGGCGGAGAGTGCCTCGCGGTCGTCGGCGGTGGCGTCCAGGACGCTGTCGCGCAGGTGGATGTCGAGGGGTTCCTCGGAGACCTCGTCGCCGATGACCTCGATGGTGCCGAGGATGCTGTGCTCGATCTGGAGGCACGCGGTGGTGCGTTCCAGGACGATGCTCGGTTCCTCGGGCGAGTGGGGGTCGCACTCGGGTTCCAGGGACCAGCCGGGCACGAGGGTGCAGTGGCGTACGACGACGGCGCCCATCGGCCCGGTGACGTTGATGCCGCGGCCGGTGACGAGCAGCCCGTCGAGTACGATCCGGGGCCGCTCGCCGGGTGCGCAGTCGTCCGACAGGGCACGGATGTTGAGGGCGTCGGGGCGGTTGCTGTACCAGTCGAGCAGCCGGACGACCGGGCGGGTGCCCTCGGCGGCGCGCAGTTCGAGGCGGTCGCCCGGGTCGAGGTCGAAGTCCAGTTGCTCCTGGTAGGCGCCGCTGTGTGTGATCTCGATGATGCCCTCGGGTCCGCAGCGGCCGGCCCTGCGGTCGTGCTGCCAGGCCCGGTAGGCGTCCATGATCTGCCGGTGGCTCTCGCCGGGGCCGACCCGGAACACGGTGGCGTCCGGGCGCGGTTCACGGTCACGGGCGTACTCGCCGCCGCCGAGGTCGGCGGCTGCCGCGTAGTGGTAGTCGACCCAGACGCCCTTGCGGGGCGCGGTCCGTGCGCCGAAGGCGATCCGGCCGCGCTCCGGGTCGACGGCGACCTGGCCGCGCTTGGGGCGGTAGCGCCAGTCGGACAGGTCGGCGACCACGATGTCGGCGGGCGGCACGGGCCGGTCCTCGCCGTCGCGCCGGATGACGAAGCTCTTGCCGGGGCCGTAGTGGTCGGCGAGGCGGTCGTGGAGCCCCCGGCGGTGGATGAGGTCCGGCACGTTGTCGAAGGCGGCGATGTGGGTGGGTGAGGGTTCCGGGACGGGCTTGGTGACGAGCGGGGTGTCGTTGCCGAGGATGGAGAAGGTGTAGAGGTTGCGGGCCCGGTCGACGCAGTAGGCGGGCGAGCTCGTCAGTGCGTACGCCTTCAGGCGCCAGACGTAGAGCCCGACGCCCGCCGGGGTCCAACCCCCTTGCCGGTGGCGGGAGTCGGCCCTGCGGACGTCGGCCGAGCGGGCCACCTCGCCGAAGGGGCCGCCCGCCAGGTCGAGTGCGGAGCCGTCCCTGAGGTCGGCGAGCCGCCCACGGGTGCCGCGCCGGCCCGCTCCGTCCCCGGTGCCGTACAGCTTCACGGGCTGCTGGTGGGCGACGTGGCGGGAGAGTTCGACGGCGCGGGCGGGCCAGTCGGCCACCTTCTCGGAGAGTTCTTCGAGGAGGTGGAGGGTGCCCTTGCGGCGGCGGTTGGCGACCGTGGCGGCGACGTCGGCGCGCGGGGCGACGGCCTCCGTGAGCGCGGCCTGACTCCCGCCGCGCAGCCCGGTGGTGAGCACCCGCTCGTAGCCGGGCAGGGTCCGGTAGCCGACGAGGTCGCCGAGGTACGGCAGCACCCAGGGCGCCGCCGTCTCGACGAACAGGTCCTCGTAGTCCTGCTCGACCCCCGACCGTACGAGGTCGAGCTGCTCGGCCATCACCGCGAGCAGGGCGCGCAGCGGCTCGCCCTCCTGGGCGTCCCGCAGCCGGTGCCACTGGGGAAGCAGCTCGGCGAGTCCGTCCGGTTCCCTGGACATCACTTGACCTCCGTCAGAATCAGGGTGTCCGCGGCCTTCGGCGACAGCAGCGCGAGCTGGGCCGGGCGGATGCCGCGGAAGACGTACACCGAACGGCCCTTCGCCAGGCGGCGGGTGTCGGTGATGTCGGGGTTGAGGCGCAGGAGTCCGGCGAGCGGGACGCCGTACCGGGCGCAGATCTCCGACAGCGTCTCGCCGTCCTGCGCGCGGACGGTGTGGGTCCTCTCGTCGTACGTCGCCCCGCGCGCCGGGACCGACGCCTTCGGCGGGCCGGGGTCCGCGAGCAGGCTCGTGAGTTCCTCGGCGCTCGTGGCGGCGGGCACGCCGGTGAAGACGTCGACGTCCACGTAGTCGACGCCGGGCACCTGGTGGGCGGTGGCCAGGACGTCGGAGAGCCGGGCGGGCTGTCCCAACTCCCTTCCCTCGAAGCCGAGTCGGCGCAGCAGCGCCTGGCGCAGGCGGGGTTCGACGATCTCCCAGGTGTGGTCTGGCGCCACCTTCACCCGCGCGGAGACGAGCAGCGCGACGAGTTCACGGGCGTCCACCCGGACCGGCAGGTTCGGGTCGCCGTACTCGGTGAGCGCTCCGCGCAGGGACCGCAGGAGGGGCGAGTCGCCGCCGTCGCCCGCGACGGGCACGTCGTCCGTGCCCGCGACCGTCACGTGCAGCACGCGGCGCCGTCCGTCGAAGAGTTCGCGTGCGGCGGCCCGTCCGATACCGGCCCGGGAGCGGGCGAAGTCCTCGTAGTCGGTCTCCGACACCAGCCGGTCGAGGGCCGAGACCGCGAGGGGGACGGTGCGGCGGGTGAGGGCGGGGCCGTCCGCGTCGGCGCCGCCGGTGGCGGGGCGTGGGTTGGTGACCGCCGAGACGCCCAGTGGCCTGGTGAGGGCCTGGGTGACACGGCCCGCGGCGACGTTGGCGGCCTTGCCGGTGCCGAAGCGGTAGCGGGCGCGGATGTTCTCGTGGCCGCTGGGCAGCCGGGCGCCGTGGACGCCGTCGCCGAAGGTCACGGTGGTGCGGCCGTCGGCGGTGGTGCCGGTGATGTAGACCCGGTCGCGCGGGGAGCGGCCCGCGAGGCTGTCGACCTCGTGCCAGAGCACGCCGTCGGCGCGCACCTCCAGGACGGGGGTGGCGCCGAGCGGGTTGTCGGCGGCGAGCCAGGTGAGAGGTGACTGCCAGAGCGCGAACGTCTGGTTCACCCGGTCCGAGTCGCCGCTGCCGATCGCCTCGTCGCGGCCCTCGCCGTGCGTCGCCTCGACGACGTTGCCGAGGATCCGCACGCTCTCACGGCGGTAGCGGTACGCGAGGTCCGCGGTGAGCGTCAGCTCGGTGTGCACGTGGTCGCCCGGGAGTCGCGGGTCGACCGCGGGCTCGGCGGCGGCGACGGTGACGACCTCCGTGGCCCGGACGGCGGCCGCGCCGGGTACGTCGCTGCGTTCCCCCTCGACGATCAGGGTGCGGCCGGGCCGCAACCCGTCGTACAGCTCGGCGAGTTCGATCTCGTTGCCGTGCACGTCCTCGCCGAGCGGTTCGTCGGCCGGGCGCAGCGGCTGGCCCGCCGCGTGCACGGTGGTGTCGCGGATGTGCGAGAGCAGGACGTCGAACTCGTCCAGCCACGGGTCGGCCAGGACGAGTTCGGTGCCCCGGCCGGTGATGCCGTAGTTGGTGTACGCGGCCGTGCGGGTGGCCACGACCTTCGTGGTGACGTACGCGAGGGCGGCGTCGCCCGGGACGCCTCCCTCGGCTCCCTTGGTGGGGCGCTGGATCGCCACCCAGCTGCCGACCGTGATGCCGTCGCGCACCGAGTCCAGTTGCAGGACACGGCGGTTGGCGGGCTCCGGCTTCGAGGCGATGACCACTTCCACGTTCGGCGCGGAGCTGCCCACGGTGTACGTGAGGCTCACCTCGTACTCGCCGTGGGTGAACTGCTCGGGTACCCCCGGCCGCAGGGTGACCTGTTCGGAGGTGCCGTTGTGGACGCCCACGTGGATCAGGCCGTCGGCGTCCGGGCGGGACACGAAGAGGGTCCGCTCGGGCAGGCCCGCCCGGAGCACCGCGGTGACGCCGGGCTCCTGCGAGTCGGTGGGCCGCCGGTTGAGCCAGCTCAGCTCGCGGTCCTGGCCCGCGCGGGTGGACAGGTCCACCTCGCCCGTGCCGAGGCGGAAGGTGACCGGTGCGGTGACGGGGAGGTTCTCCGCGCGCTGGTCGGAGCTGCTGCCCTCGACGTACTGGAACTCCGCCCGCACCGGGGTCCTGCCCGCCGTGTCGAACACGACGCGCATGCTGACGAGCGAGGCGCCGGTGAGGGGCCAGTCCGCGGTGCGGATGACCCGGCCCCGGTCGTCCTGGACGGGCTTGAGCGGGGCCATCGCACCGAAGGGGGCGGCGCTCACCCGCAGGGCGAGCAGTTCCCGCAGGAGCTGCGGGTCCGCGGGGGCGGCGGCCGTGCGCCAGGCCGGGTAGAGGCCGGTCAGGCCGGGGTCGAGGACGGAGAGGAGGCGGGCCGTGTCCGCGCCGGGGCGCCGGGTCCCGGCCGCCCCCGCGGTGGAGACGGAGGTGGGGGCGGCCCTGCCGCGCAGTGCGGGCAGGACGGAGCCGAGGGTGTCCAGGGCGGCTTCACGGCGGCCGGCCGACAGTGCCGATACCGATGCCGATCCGGGCGTCGAGGCCGGGGCGCCTGGTTCCGCCGGGGCCGCCAGGGGCTGTCCCTCCGCCGGAGGCACCGGCTGCGAGGGGGCCAGCTCCAGGGCGCGCTCGGCGAGTTCGGCCAGTACCGCCTCCAGTTGCTCGAACCAGGCCGCCACGTCGTCGTACGGCGTCGCGAGGACCTGGGCCTCCCCGAGGCGGGCGACGGGTTCGGCGAGCCGGGCCGCGAGGCTCTCCGGTGTGCCGATGCCGTCCAGGTCGGCGCGCAGCGGGGCGAGGACCTGGTCGTCGAGGTCGTCGACGAGGCGGCTGACCGGGCGCGGGTTGGGCACCTCGGGGGTGGGCGGCTCCTCTCCCGGCTCCCCCGGGGCCGCCGGCTCGGTGGTCCAGCGGCGTACCTCGTCGACGAGTTCCCTGAAGGTGGGCGGGGCCGACCGGGGCAGGCCGATCACGGTGATCTCGTCGTCCCGGTCGACGCGGACACTCGCCACGGGCAGCAGCAGCCGCTGCCCGCCCGCCTGTTCACCGAAGACGAAGAGCAACTGGTCGCCGACCGCGAGGGAGTTGGCGGTGCCCTCGACGAAGAGTCCGGAGCGGCGCTCCAAGTCCTGCGGGGTGACGAGGGAGGGCCGGCGGCGCCTCACCTTCAGTTCGTTCCAGTCCCAGCGGGCCGTCAGGTCGCGGCTCGTCTCGAAGGTCTGCGACTCCTCGTCGGCGGACGCGGGCACGCTGTGGCTGCGCGCGCCCCGCGGGATCACCACGGGCAGGGTCTCGGCGCGCGCGTCGCGTTCGAGGCTGTACGCCAGATGGGTGGCGGCGGCGACTCCCGGGCGCGGCCGGTGCCCGACCAGGCGGCCGAGCAGCGCCAGTGAGCGGTGCTCGTCGGCCGTGCGCAGATAGGCCTCGTCGGCGATCCGCTCGGAGTGGAAGGTGAGCAGGTCGCCCAGGACGGCGGTGGCGTCGAGCAGGCCGAGCGCCGGGTCGTCCGGGGTGCGGACGGTGAGGCCTTCGAGCGCCGGGTACGCGGGTGAGGCGAGCCGGTCGAGCAGGGCCGCCAGGAAGGAGCCGTAGTCGCCGACGCGGTGGTCGAGGGCGGTGCGGCCGGGAGGGTTGTGGATCGGCACGGGGGCGAGTCGCTCGTCGTGACCGCCGCACGCGCCGCCGCAGGTGCAGTCGTCGTCGCTCATCGGGCACCTCCGAGGGAAATCGCCAACCGGCCGTTCTCCGGTCGGTCGGGGTCGTTGTCGCAGGTGGCGATCTCCAGCGGGCCGAGCCGCAGCACGCCGTCCTCCCTCTCTCCTCGGTCCTCGTGGAACAGCCTTCGCAGACGGGTCACCTGGACGGACTCGACGCCCGGCACCGCGGCCGCGACGGCGACCAGGCGGCTGAGCCGGACCGGTTCGCCGAAGGTGAGCGCGTCCGGGTGGAAGAAGCCGAGCCGACCGCCCGGGAGGCGGCCCCGGCCGAGCACGCGGTACAGCTCGGCCAGGATCTGGCCGTGCTGGTGGCCGGGTTTCGCGCAGACCCGCAGCGCGATGTCCAGCGGCACCGGCCTGGCCGCGCCGACCACCAGCTCGTGGCCTATGCGGCGGTACGCCTCCAACGCCCAGGTCACCTCGGCGAGGAGCTCAGGCGTGGGGGCTCCGGCGCCGTACGCGTCCACGGCGATGTGGGCCTCCTGGCCGCTGCCGGTCCAGCGGATCGTGGCGGCTGCTCGCTGGACGCCGGGCAGGGCGGAGGCGAGGGCCGCGTAGTCGTCCGCGGTGACGGCGCGCAGGCGGGTGCGGCGCAGGTCGAGCGGCGCCAACTGGCGTACCTGCTCGACTGGTTCGGGCTCGGTGCCGCCCACGGCGGGGAGCGGATTGCGGACGCCGGTCACGGGTGGCGTCTCGTGGTCGCCGTCGGCGGCCTCGCACAGGACGACGTGGTTGATGGCTTCCGCGCCCACGTTGCCCGCCGTGCCGCCGCCCAGCCGGTAGCGGAGTTCGAGCCGGGTGCCGGGGGTGGGCCGGGCAGCGCGGCGGCCGTCGCCGAAGCGCAGGGCGAGGCGGCCGTCGTCCTCCAGTTCACCGACGAAGTGCCGGTCACGGGCCGTGCTGTCGAGCAGGTCGCGGCGCGGCTCCCAGGTCGTGTCCCCTTCGTGCTCGTGGAGCCGGACGGCCGGCAGCGCCTGTCGCGGGTCGTGCCGGAGCGCGGCCGAGGCGGGACCGCGCAGGACCTGCTCGTCGGGGTGCAGTCCGTCCGCGTACGCGGGGCCCCAACTGTGCGCGATCTCCCAGGCGATGTGCCCGTCGAGGACCGTGCCCGCGCGGGCCCGTGCCGTGAGCACCTGGACGCGCCGGAGCTTGGCGGCGAGCAACCGGTCGCTGCGGAAGAGGAGTTCACGCAGCGCGCGTACCGGGTGGCGGCGCAGTTCGAGGCGTTCCAGGATCTTCAGGCCGTAGAGCACGGTGAGTTCGGCGATCTCGGGGTCGCCGAGCCCGTCGCGGTCGCGGGCGCTGCGCCACAGTTCGACCAGCCGCTGTTCGACCCGTCCCGGGATGGCGGCGATCCGGTCGGCCTGGCCGGTGGCGACGGCCGAGGGGTCGGGGAAGGGCACGGCCTGGGTAACGGGAGAGCGACCGAGGACCGGGCGGAAGCGAGGGGTGATGCCCGGGTACACGGACTGGGCCAGCAGCGTTCGGAGGGCCGCGGCCTGCGCGTACGCCGCATGGGGCACGACCCGGCCCTCGCCGCCTTCCCCTCCTCCGGGCGCGGTGGCCCCCGCCGCCCCCGTCTCGTTCCTGGTGTGCCGTCCGTGCCGCTGCCCGGTGAGTTCCAGGCCGAGTCCGGCGCGTACGGTCGCGTCCTCGCCGACCACGTCGAACAGTTCGCGGACGTCGTGGGGGGTGAGCGGATCGCCGCACTCGGCCTTGTCCGTGAGGGAGTTGACGAGGCGGGCGGGTGCGTTGCCCTCGTCGCGGTCGCCGCAGCCGAAGACCGCGGGGGCGCAGGAGCCGACGACGGCGGGTGCGGGCGGTACGGTCACCGTCTCCGGGAGGCCGTCGCCGCACCAGTTCAGTGAGCGGCCGTGGTCGACGAGGACGACGTTGCCGCGGGCGACCGTCACGTCCTCGACCGGCTCGCAGTGGCGTCCGCCGCGTGCGGTGAGGGAGAGCGGGAAGCGCAGGGCGTCCTCGGCGGCCCAGGTGACCTCCAGGACCGGCTGGTCCTCGATGCGGTCGACGCCGGGGGTGACGGATGTCAGCCGTACGGCCTGGCGGTGGGTGGGGTCGGCGTCGCCCGGTGTGCCGGTGCGCGGTCCCTTCACCTCTTCCAGGACGAGCAGGTCACCGGGGCGCAGGGCGAGTCGGCGTTCCTCGCAGGTCTCCGTGTCGCGCCACTCGTCGCGCAGGGTCGCGGCGGTGGCGCCGCCGGGCAGGGAGCGCACCTCGCCGCCCCAGGTCCACAGCCGGATGGTGTTGTGGGCGGCGCGCAGCTCCAACGGGTCGGCCGCGGCGACCGGTTCGAAGACCTCGACCGAGCCGCGCTCGTCGAGTTCGGCTAGGTCCCCGTCGCCGATGACCGTGCCGGGTTCCGGGCGGTCGTGCGGGTCGAGGGCGCGTACGTCGACGGAGGCGAACCGGTACGTGCCCGGGAGCAGCGTGTGGTCGCCCGCGGCCGCCACGGTGACGTAGGCGCGGGCGTTGGCGCCGTCGTGCATCGCGTAGTCGATGAGCCGGACGTGCCGGCGGACCGAGACCCGGCGGCGCGCGGTGTCGAGGTACGCCTCCGTGGCGACGGCGTCCTGCTGGTAGCTGATCTGGTCGCCGGTGTACGCGAGCATCTCGACGAGCGTCATGCCCAGGTCGGCGGGGTTGCGCTCGACCCAGTCGGGGGTGGTGAGCGCGAGCCGGTCCAGGAGCAGCTTGCGGATGGTCTCGTAGTCGCGGGCGGTGTAGTCGACGACGGGTGCCACGGGGAACTCGTGCGGCCCGTGGCCCCCGCCGCCCTGGTGGCTCTCGCTCCCGTAACTGTCGTCCGCGCAGTCGAAGGGGGTCGGGCAGTCGGGGCGGAAGGCGAAGGTGGCGCTGTGATAGCGCTGGTCGAAGCCGCGGAAGGGTTCCGTGCCGGGGCGCCCGTACGGGTCGGTCTCGACCAGGGAGAGCCGGTAGCGGGAGGTGTCGCCCGCCCGGTCGAGGGTGACGTACAGCCGGTCGTCGAGTTCGGGGTCCTCCTCGCGCTCGACGCCGAGGTCGACGACCGTGATGTCGGTTCCGCTGACGCGCCGGCCGCCGTCGATGCGTACGTTCTCGGCGCACAGGCCGTGCGGGGCCTTGCCGAGGAACGTGACGGTGAGGGTGAGTCCGTCGTCGCCGACCTCGACGGCGTCGACTCCGTTGAGCTGGGCGGCTCTCGCCTTCGCCCGCCGGGAGGTGGAGTTGGAGGTGGCCGAGGTGGTGCTCATGCGGCGGCCCTCCCTTCGAAGACGTCGTCGCGGCGCGTCCCGGTGGAGCGCACGGCGTACGAGAGGTGTACGCGGACGGTGTCGTCCTCGCTGATCACGTCGAGGGCCACCACGTCGACGAGGTCGCCGAGCCAGCGCTGCAGGGATGCCTGCACGGACAGTTCGAGGGTGCTGGTCAGCTCGGGGCTGTTGGGGGCGAACACCAGGTCGAGCAGCCCGCAGCCGAAGTCGGGGCGCATCACGCGTTCGCCGGGGCTGGTGAACAGCACCTGCTCGATGAGGTCGCGGACGTGTTCGTCGTGGCGGGCGTGCGCGGTACGGCCACGGCGGTCGGCCCGGAAGGGGAACGCGATGTCGGTACGCGTGCGGGTGCGTGGGCTCATCGGACGGTCACCTTTCGCCGGTCGGGCTGGACGACGGGCGGCCCCTGCGGCACGAGGGCCGCCGTGAAGCACTGGGCGGCCGAGGTGTCGAGGAGCACGGCCGCGCCGCCGACGGTGACCCCGGTGCCGCCGTCGGCCGTCCAGCGGACGGAGACGCAGGGCACGGGCACGCCGTCGACGGTGTGCGGGCAGCCGGTCACGACGTAGCCGTCGGTGGCCGTGGCGACGGGACGGCCGTCCACGAGTACGGCGGCGGTGGATGTGGTGGCGGTGCTCGCACGGCCGCCGTGCGGGCAGCTGATCACGGCTCCGGCGCCTAGCAGGCCCCCGGACGCCCCTGTTGCACTGGACACTTGATGGGTCCCCCGTCTTCCTATCGCTTCGAGAGCACGGTCAACTGGCCCTCGTTGATCGTCACTTGGTTTCCGCGCAGCACGACCTCGGCGCCCGCGCCGGTCGCGATGACCACGGCCTCCTCGGTGATGCGGATGTACGCGCCGCCCTGGGCCTGGAGCAGGATCCCCTGCTCGGCACCCGGGGTGTCGCTCATCACGAGCTTGTGCGCCAGGGGCGTCTGCACGACGACCGGCTTGTTCGCGACGTTCGCCTGCAACTCGCGGCGCGCGTCGGGCGGCAGCTCCTCGGCGGCCCCGTACCAGCAGCCCGTCCAGATCGGGAAGCTGGGATCGCCCTGCTCGAACTCCACCCAGACGCCGGCGCCGGTCGGCGGCACCACGAACTGGCCGGACTCCGGTCCGGTGAAGGGCAGGCAGGGCAGCGCCCAGGTCGACGGCTCGTCGCCGAGGACGTCCGGGACCTCGGCCGTGACGCGGCCGATGCGCAACGGGTCGTTGTTGTCGACGACCCGGCCGCGGAACTTGCCGAGGTAGCGATTGCTGGGTGCCGCCATGCTGAACTGCTCCTGGTCTGTGGGCTGGTCCTGGTCTTTGGGGATGGCGCGGGGTCAGGGCCTGACGTAGGCGCTGCGGGCTTCCAGTCCCTCCCTGGAGACGGTGAAGTTCTGCTGGAAGGAGCCAGGGCGCAGGGTGTGCGTGACGGACTTGACGTAGTAGTCGCCGTCGTACGCCCGTCCGGCGCCGCGGACGCCGACCAGCTGGCGGGGCTGGAGGATGTAGCCGTGCCGGTTGACGTCGAGCGAGCCGGAGCCCGCGATGACGTCGGCGGACACGGCGGCGCGGGCGAGCAGTTCGGCCTCGGCCTGTTCGCGCTGCTGCTTGGCGGTGCCGGAGAGCGTGCGGCGTTTGAGGGCGGGCGTGGGGCGCCTGCCGAGCGGCGGGCGCAGGGGGCTGATGGGTGGCTGCGGCAGGAGGGTGGACTGCCGGGTCCCCGGGTCCTGCCAGCGGGCCTGCGGCTCCTCGCGTGCCGTGCCGTCGTACGAGAACGTCAGCTGGTCGACGGTGGAGTTGCTGTCCATGTTGACGTTGAGGGCGTGCTGGCGGATGCCGAGGCGGACCTCGGGGCCCCAGCGGGCGGACGACTGCCCCGGGGTGGGGCCCGGCTCCAGGTAGAAGGTGTAGCCGTTGGCGCGGGCCAGTTCGTTGACGTACTGGAGGTCGGTGCTCGTCTGGTAGTGGACGCGCAGGTCCTGGTGGGGCGGCTGGGCCACCTTCTCCGTGTAGACGTCCGGCCGGATGCCGTAGTCGGAGTACCGGCGCAGGATCGCCAGGACGCGCTCGGACGGCGGCAGGTTGGGGTAGCGGTCGGTGCGCTCCTCCAGGTCCATCAGGAGCGACAGGTCCTCGCCGGTGACGGTGAGGGTGGAGTGGCCCGGCTGGTTGCTGGCGCCGACCTCCTGACGGACGATCAGGCCGTCCAGGAGCACCTCGGCCGTGCCCTTCACGCTCACCGACACGATGACGCGGGTCTTCGGGTCGAAGAAGCCCTCCGGGAGCAGGGCGCGGTTGATGAGCCCGTTCTTGGTGAGGTCGAAGGCGAGCTGGAAGCCGCTGCGTTCGCCGGCGGTGGCGGTGATCTGGGCGGACAGCAGCGCCTCGGTGACCTCGGCGGGGACGGGGCGGGTGAGCTTGGGTCCCATGCGGAGGGTGATGTGGACGGGGCCCTGCCCCACGGGGACGTCAAACACGCCGGTCCCCCCGGTCCGACCGCGGGAAGCCGCCGGGCAGGGGCACCTCGATGACCTGGCCGGCCTCGTCGGTCAGCTCCCGCGGGTCGAGTACGGGGTTGGCGTCGGCGATCTGCCACCACTGGGCGGGGTCGCCGAAGTAGCGCTGGCCGAGGAGGTCGGGGCGCTCACCGCTGCTGACGGTGTGGTCCTGGCCCTCGTCCTGCGAGTCCCCCGCGTCGGGCAGCGGGGGCAGCAACCGGCGCTTGGCGTACCGGACCTCGGTGCCGTCCGCCTGGCGGTGCACGCCGATCTCGGCGTCGTGGTAGCGGCTGGTGCGGGGGTAGGGGTGGGCGCCGGGGATGGCGTCCAGGGCGTTCTCGTACGGCTCGATGTCGGGCATGGTGGTCCGCTCAGCCCCTTCCGATCACGGCGTTCGTTCCGGTCAGCCCGAGCGATCCCAGGCTGCCGCCGCGGGCCGCCGCCGCGAGGCGTTCCTTCTGGGCGAGGTGGGCCATGTAGAGGTCGGCGCCGCGGTGTCCGGCCGGGAGGTCGCTGACGGTGAGGACCTTGAGCCCGATGCTGAGGGAGGCGCGGATGGGGTTGAGGTCGACGTCGAAGGCGGATTCGTTGACGGACAGTTCGGTCAGCCGCACGGGCATGACCCGCTTGCTCCCCCAGGTGAAGAGGGTCAGCGGCATCTCGATCGGGCTGATCTCGATGGTGCCCTTCTGCGCCAGCCGCATCGCGTCGCGCAGCTGGGCCGTGGTCGGCTGCACCAGCATCTCCAGCGTGGCGAGCTGCGGGTGGATGCCGTCGGGGGCGGCGATCTCCAACTGGTCGGTGGCGTCGATCTCGGCGGTGAACTTCCAGGTCTCCTGGGCGGGGCCCTTGAGCCGCAGGGCCTCGTTGCGGTCGCCGCTGCCGGCCCCACCGCCACCGGCGTCCCCGCTGTCCCCGGCGGTCTGCGGCGACACGCTGCGCTCCAGGGTGTCCGGGTTGAACTGGAGCACGATGACGCGCTGGGGGGTGCCGCGGTCGGGGTCGACGACGACTATTCCGGAGCGGATGGGTTTGGGGATGTCGGCGTAGCGGGTCACAGGCGGGCCTCCAGCCGGGTGCGCAGGTCCGTGTAGTCGTGGTCGGGGAAGAGGCGGGGGAAGACGTCCAGCATTTCTTTGAGGCCTCCGGCGACGGAGGTGAACCCCGGATCACCGGAACCGGTGTCGCAGTAGAGGTACTGCCAGCCGATGGTTCCCTTGGTGATGAGCAGGGTGTCGAGATATGCCGCGTAATCGAGCTCCATGGGAATGGCGCCCTGCCGCATGTCGAGATACCAGATCTCCGGGTTCGTCGCACCGGGCACGATGCGCAGGGCGGCCATGCGTCCGGTGCCGCTGCGGGGGGTGTCGTCGAATACCCGCAACTCCCGGTGCAGAGCCCGCTCCTCGTCGTCGGAACCCTCCCAGGTGTGATGCAGACTCCGCCCCGCCATGCTCCCGTACACATGCTTGAGGTCGATTTCCCCGACCAGCTGGGTTTCCGGGCTCGAAGAGCGCCAGTGCACCTCGATGCGTTTGAACCGGAAGAAACGCTCCCGGATATCGGGCACGAGGGGCAGTTCGCTGTCCCGTGCCAGGCTCTCGAAGACCCGGTCCACATCGCCGAGTGTCTTGGAGATGGTGCCGAACCGGGCCTTCGAAACGGTCAGGTCCGGACACTCCCCCAGGTCACTCAGCATGTCGGCGCAACGTCGCTCGTAAGGGAACTCGTTCTCATCGGTGCTCATGACGGTTCTTCGTCTTTCCACTTGACCTTGCCCTGGGCGTCCAGTGCGAAGAGGTTGTCGAGCATGGATTCCAGATTGCCCATGAAGTGACCGCCGCCCTTCTCCTGCCGGCGCTCCCTCATGAGCAGCGCGACCTCGTCCGCGTCCTCGAACTCCCCGCCGTTCTCCGCTCGAACAGCCAGGAGGTGATCGGCCAGGGACCGCTTGCACTTCAGCATATTGGCGATGATCTTGCGGCCGTCCTCGTTGATGTAGAGCTTTCCCGACTCGTCGCTGCCGGGCGGTTCGACCTTCTGCGGGAATTCCTTGACCGCCGACTCGATTCTTCTCCAGTCGCCCGGTTCCCGGCCGGTACCGCGAATCTTCTCGTACCGTCCGTAGGCCGACCTGATGTAGCTGGGGAAGTCGGTGAATTCCGGGTCGCTCGTGTGGTCGAACCTGACATCGGTCTCGTACCAGATGATCCGGTCCGGTTTCGGGACGGCGTCGTACGCGAAGTTCTCGATCTCGTTGAGGAACTTGATGTTCGTCCTGATGCCGCGCGCGGGAACGAGGTTGTTTCCGAACGCCCTGCCGCCCAGACGCTCGGGCAGCAGATGCATCCGTACCCAGGCGCCTTCCCGGCCCAGGCCGTTGTCCTCGATGTAGTCCCAGCCGGGGGGCTGTCCGTCCTTCGCCAGCCGCGCGTCCTCGCCCGGACCGCCGAACACCGTCTTCGAGCGCTCGCTCAGGAACTCCGACAGATGCCCCGTGGCGCGCCGATCCGCGTAGTCGGGGTACTGAGGATCCGGCAGGTCGTAGAAGCGGCGCAGGCTCGCGGCCTCCGCGACCTTGGCCATCGCCGCCCGCAGCTCCGCCCGTTCCGGGTTCCAGCGGGACCGCTCGCTCTTCGGCACCCTCGCGGGAATCCGGTCGTCGATGTCCGCCGCCTTCGCGTGCCACAGCGTCATCTTCTTGATCGCCTTGGACTGCTCGGCCTTCTCCGACGCGTTGGCCTGCCGCGTGACGTCGCGCTGCCAGTCGGCCAGGAAGTTCGGCACCTCTGTCGGGATGCTGTGCACGAAGAGGTCCGCTCCCCGGCCACGGCCGTGGAACCTCAGCGTGTGCAACTCCCCGCCCTCGTCGCGGAAGCGCGCTTTCGGCCGTTCGAGCGTGGTCATGGGATCGTTCTGCTTGCGCACCCGGTCCCTGTCCCGCCGCTTGGTCCGGCGGTCCCGCAGCCGGTCGTGGCGGCGCCGCCACTGGTCCCGCATACGCCGTACGCGGTCGTTCAGCCGGCGTCCGAGCTTCCTGCCCTTGCCGTAGAGCCGGCGACCGGCCCGACGGACCCTGTTCACCGCCGACTTGACGGTCTGGCGGGCGCGCCTGATCCGGCTGGGGCGATCCTTGCCCTGCCCTCCGTCCCTGTCCCCGCCCTTGTCCGTGTCGCGCCCCCGGTCGTCCCCACGGTCACGGTCCGGGCGGCGGTCGTCCGGCCGACGCCTGTCACCCGGACGACTGCTTCTGGGATCGGGGTCACGGTCGTCCGTACGGTCCGTGTCCCGTCGGCGGCGGTCGGGACGGAGCGTGTCCTTGGCCGGGCCACGACGCGCCGGCCCGCCGGTGCGGTCGTCCCGGTCCTCGTCACGCCTGCGCCGTTCGGCGTCCCGCTCCCGCCGCCTGGCCGCATTGACCTCGCGGCCCTCCTCACGGCGTTCGTCGTCGCGGCGCTTCTTCGGCCTGGTGGTGTGCGAGGGGCGCGGCTTCTTCCCGGGTGACGAACGCTTGCCGGGGCTCGGCTTCGACTGTGGGCGGGACGTCTTGTCGGAGGAGGGCTTGCGCGGGGCCGGGCGGTCGTCGGCGGGGCGGTCCGACGTCCGGCCGGCCGGACTGTTCGTGGCCGGAGTCCGGTCGTCGGCGGGCGCCGACTCCTGGTCCTTGGGCTTGGCGGGTGCTCCCGGCTGGTCCGGGTCGTCCGATCCGCCCGGCTTGTTCTTCTTGCCGCGGATCTTCTTCAGTATGTCGCCGAGCTTGTCGGCCACCTTGCCCATGAAGCGGCTGACACCCTCGATCAGGAACGTGTAGACCAGCTCCAGCAGTGCGACGACCCCCGCCGCGACCGCCTTCGCGAACGGCAGCGCGCCGTTGCCGCTCTTGACCGACTTCAGGAAGTCCATGAACAGGCCGAAGGCGGCGAGGATCTCGCTGAGCGCGCCCCACGCGGTCTGCAGGGCGTCGATGACCGCCATGACCCAGCCCGCGCCGGGAATCAGCTTGGCGACGACCTTCTCGACGACCATCACGCCGATGATGACGGGGAGTTGGGGCAACGCGGCGTCCCAGGCCATCTGGCCCATCTCCGCCACGGTGACGCCGCCGTCGAGCAACTCCGCGAAGTCCTCGGGCGGGATCCCGATGATTTCCTGGACCTTCTGGTCGAACCAGGCCTTGACCGCCGTCTTGATCTCGTCGAACAGGTACTCCTTGGAACCGGCTTCCGCGGCGGCCCCTGCCTTGCTGATCCAGTCGCCGGGATCGGAGACGATGTCGTTGAAGATGGCGGCCCACTCGCCGAGACCCTCGACGACGGCGGCCCCGAACTCCAGAGCGCCGACGGTGACCGTCTCCGCGACGTCGACCGCCGCCAGCAGCCCGGTCTCCAGGATGTCGAGTCCGGCGAGGAGCGCACCGCACAGCCCGTCCAGCAGCTTCCCTGCGACCTCCTTGAGGGCGTCGGCCGCCTCGTTGACCTTCTGTACGGCCCAGTCGCGCGCACCGTCGATCGTGTTGCGCCACTTGTCGCGCATCGCCGGGTAGTCGGCGAGGAGTTCGTCGCCGAGGGCGATCAGGGCGTCCGCGAAGGTGTTGATCTGTTCGACGACCCAGTTGCGGGCGTCGTCGATGAGCTTGAAGACCTGCTGTTTGAACTTGTCGATGAGGTCGGTGACAAGCTGGCGGGCCTTCTCGAAGACGCTCTTGATGGCGTTCTTGAGGTCCTCGAAGAACTGCTTCAGCTTGTCGATCGCGTCTTCGAGCCAGTTGTCGGCGTCGCCCTTGCCCTCTTCCTGCTTCTTCTCCGCCTCGCGTTCGGCCTTGCTGTCCTCGTCCTCGATCTTCTTGTTGTCGTCCTCGGTGCGCTTGTCGACGTCCTTGTCGGTCTCCTCGTCCTTGTCCTTGATGTCCTTGCGGACCTGGTCGTACTTCTTGCCCTTCTTGTCGTCGATCTCCCCGACCTTGTCGTCCTGCTCCTTGCGCCACTTGTCGCGGGAATCACTGATCTTGGACTGGCCCTGCTCACGCGTGGCGGCCTGCCGCTCGCTGTTGGACGAGACCTCCCGCTGGAGATCCTCGTCGTGCTTGCGCTTGTCGTCCTGCGCCGTCTTGTCCTTGGTCCGGCGCTCCTGCGTCATCTTCTGCCGGCCCTCGGAGAAGCCCGCCTTGATCTGCGGACCGCGGTCGTGCTCGGCCACCGCGGACGCGGACTCGATCGGCACACCGCTTGACGGCTTGCGCGCACCGCCCGCTCCGGCACCCTTGCGTCCACCGCCCGCCACCTTGCCGGTCAGCGTCTCGTCGGGGACGTCCGGGTAGATCTGGTCCTCGCCCATCGGCCGCGCCGCGTCGTCACGGCCGGCCCGGTGCAGTTCGGTCCTGCGCTCGTCGAGCTTCTGCCCCTGCTCGTCCGTGCGCTGCGGATCCGAGTCGTTCTCCAGCGGCAGCCTGGGGGCGTCGCCCACCTTGGCGTTCTTCAGACCCTCGTCCTTGGTCGGCAGCCCCAGGATCGAGTCGATGAGATCGTCGAGCGGCAGGATCTCCTTGAGGAGTTTCCCGAACAGCTGGGCGCCGATCGTCACGGCGATGTCCCACCAGCTCGGTTCCGGCACGTTCGCGCCGGGAGGCTCGCCCTCCGGCCGCTGCTCACCGGCGATCTCGGGCGTCTTGCCCCGGGCGGCGTCGGTACGCGCGACCTTGGCGTTGGTGTACGTCCCCGGGGCCGCCGCCTTCGGGCCGCCCGGCACCGTACGCGGGGAGCCGGACGGCCGCTGCGTCTTCGGCGGAGCCTTGCGCAGTGCCCCACGCTCCTTCTCCACCGAGCGGCCCACGGCGCCGTCGACGCCCTTCAGCGTCTCCAGCGCCTGGTGGGGTTTGAGCGACCCCGCCGTGGCCAGCCCCGACTCGGGCGTGGCGTTCGAGACGTCGGGCGCCGGGGCTTCCTTCTTCGCCTTCGCCGGGCGGGACGCACCGGCCCGCCCGCCGCCACGGGCACCGCCGCGCACGGGGGCCGGAGCCGCAGCCGAGCGGCTGCCGCCACCGCCACCGCCTCCACTGCGGGCCTTCTTGGCCACCTGCCGGGCGGCCTGCCGCTGCGCCCCCGTCGGCTTGTTCTGCGGGGCGGCGCCCCCAGTCCTGGCCGTGGCTGCCGTGGAGTTCGACGGGCCCGCGGCCTTGGGCGCGTTGTCCTTCGGCTCCGTTCCGGCGGACATGGGCACAGGGCCGTTGCCCGGTGCCAGCTTCGGCGCGGCGGAGGGCCCCGGGGCGGAAACCTGGTCGGGGCCGGTCGTCGGACCTGCCTCCGTCGCGGGGCCATGGCCCTCGCTCACCCCTGACGTCTCAGGAACCTCTGCGCCGTCGGAGTCCGGCACGTCCTTGCCGGACTCCTGGGGACCTGCGCCCGTGCCCTCCGTGTCCCCGCCGGTGGCCGAGCCGGCTTCCGGTTCCTGCCCGGCACCCGGCCGGCCACCGGTCTGTTCGGCCCGTTCACGGTCCGAGGCCCCGGCGTCGGTGCCCTTTCCGCCGCTGGGAGCGGCACCACCCGCACCTCCACCCGACCGCGCGGAGCCGGCGGCAGTGCCCTCCGTCTGCCGGCGCCCGTCCTCACCGGCCTTCGCCAGCCGTTCCGGTGGTGCCGTCTCACCGCCTGCCACCGTCCCGGGAACGGCCGCGCCGTCGTCCGCCGCGCGCACCGACTCGTCGGCACGCCTGGCCTCGGCGTCCTCCCGCTGCTCGGCCGCCTGCTCCTTGTCCCGCTCGGCCTCATGACGGCCTGTGATGCCCGAGGCGGCCTGGGCGTCCGGGGTGGAGCCACCCGAGAACGTGTCGCCGGGACCAGGGCCGGTGTCCCGCTCGGCGGCCGGATCGGGCTGGAGGTCCTGAAGCAGACGGTCCTCGTCCTGCCGCTTCCCCTCGTGCCCACTGTCCGCCGCGGAGACCGGAGCCTGCTCGGGGTCGACGGGCCCGCCGGCCGGTTCCTCGTCGTCCATCGTTCGAGGGTTCGGCTTGGCCGGGCTCAGGGCCGCAGGGGTCGAGGTGTCACTCTCGAACTCGGCGGTCGTGTCCTCACCCCCGGACACCTGATCCTCGTCGTCGGCCCGGTCGTCCTCCGCGTCGAGATCCGACGCCTCGCCCTCCAGCCCCAACGGCTCGTCGTCCGCGTCCTCCTCGTTCTCCGGATCGCCCGGGGCACGGCCCGTGCCGAGGTCGTCCCCGCTCCTGGCCTTCTCCCCCGGCTCGGCCCCGCTCCTGTCCACGGCCGCCGGGGCGTCCGCGACGTCCCGGCCGGCGGCAGGATCCTCGCTCTGCTGCGACTCCTCTTCGGATGCCTGCCGTTCTGTCTCCTGGGCGGCCTCCTCCTCGGAGCCCTCCGCCTTACGCTCCTCCCGCTGCTCCCCCTTCTTCTCCTCCTCGGCGACCGCCGCGTCCTTGCCCGCGTCCTGTGCGCCCTTCGCGTCCTCCTCGGCGGAGGCGTCCTTCTCGTCCTTCCGCGACCGGGACCGGTCCTGCTGCCGTTCGGCTGCCTCCCCCTGGCCCGCCGCCTGCCCCTGCTTCCGGCCCCGGCTCTGATCCTGGTCCCGGCCCGCCGTGCCCGTGCCGTCCGCGTCCGTGCCGCCGCGGGGCCGGTCACCGGGCGCGTGCGACTCGCCGGTCTTGTCTCCGTCTTCGCCGGGCTTCCCGTTCTCCGGGGCCCGGCCGTCACCGGCGTCCCCTGGCCGCTCGGCCTCGTCTCGCCGTTCGTCCGATTCCGCCGACGCGCGCTCGCGTTCCTGAGCGATCTCCTCCGCCGCGCCGGGCACGGCCATCGGGGCCGCCGCCGCGTCCGGCGGCAGGGGCCAGGACCGCTCCGTCTCCTCCACGGCTTCCCACAGGCGGTCCAGGACCGGTGTGGGCAGGCGCTGTTCCAGTCGGTCGAGCACGGTCTCCTGCACCGACGGTGCCATGCGGGCCAGTTGGAGCCGTACCCGGCCCGACCGGTCCTCCGGGTCGCCCCGCAGGGACCTCAGGACGCCGTTGGTCAGGCGGTCGACCAGGGTCGCGGGGTCCAGTTCCTCCATGCGGCGCCGGTCGGCGTCCACGGTGGCGTACCGCAGCCAGCCGGGCGTGGCCTGACCCGGCGTCACCTCCCGCGCGGAGTCCTGTCCGGCCGGGCGCACCAGGGACTGGGCCGCCGACTCCGCCTCCCGTTCGATCGACTGCTGCGGAAGACTCACCGCGCCCAGGTCGCGGCCGGCCCGCAGCGCACCGAGGCCGTCCGGGTTCTGCACGGTGTGCAGCAGCTCGTGGGCGAGGAGGCGTCGGCCGTCGGCGGTGCCGGGGCGGTAGGCGCCTTCGCGGAAGAAGACGTCCTGGCCGACGGCGACGGCGTCCGCGCCCAGCATCTCGGTCAGCTGCCCGGCGTCCCGCCCGGTGTGCAGGCGTACGCGGCCCAGGTCGTGGCCGAGCTGTTCCTCCAACTCCCGTCGTACGCCGACGTCGAGGGGCTGCCCCGCACCGCTGACGATGTCCTTCGGCTCGGGCGTGCGTGCCTTCGCCGCGCGCTCCTTGCGCTTGCGGCGGCGCTGTTCGGCAGCCTGCTCCGAACCGGCCTCCTGGGTCGCCGAGTTGCCGCTCACTGGGACTCCACCTCCCCACGGCCGGAGAGCCCCGCGTGCACGGCGCGTGCCAGTTCCTGGCCGAGTCGGCGCGCGGACAGCCCGGCCGGCAGGGGCGGCAGCCCGGACAGCGCGTCCACGCTCACCGCGCCCTGTTCGGCCAGCGGCACCCCGTGCTCGCGCACCAGGCGCGTCAGTTCGCGCTCGAACGCGGCCGACACCCGGTCGGGGTCGACCCGGAACCCGTCGAGGACGAGTTCACCCACGTCCACCCGGATCGTGTCCGGCCGCTCCCTGTTCACACCCATCCGCGGACCTCCCCCGGAGTGAGGGACCGCTCCAGCTTGAGGTACTCCGTGCGGGCCGCCGCGAGCATGTGCCGCATCTGGAGGCGGTCGCCCTCCTCCGCGGCGAGGAATGCGCCGGACAGGGCGATGTTGCGGATGGAGCCGCCCGCGACGGTCAGCTGGGCCAGCAGCTCCGGCTCGATGCCCTTCACCGGGGTCTGCGGCGGCAGCACACGGCGCCAGATCTCGGCGCGCTCGTACTCGGCCGGGAACGGGAAGTCGACGACGAACCGGATCCGCCGCATGAACGCCGTGTCCAGGGCCTGCTTCATGTTGGTGGTGAGGATCGCCAGACCCCGGTACGCCTCCATGCGCATCAGCAGATAGCTGACTTCGAGGTTGGCGTACCGGTCGTGGCTGTCCTTGACCTCGCTGCGCTTGCCGAACAGGGCGTCGGCCTCGTCGAAGAGGAGGAGCGCGCCCCCGCGTTCGGCGGCGTCGAAGACGCGCCGCAGGTTCTTCTCGGTCTCGCCGATGTACTTGCTGACCACCTGGGACAGGTCGATGACGAAGAGGTCGAGGCCCAGTTCCTTGGCCATGACCTCGGCCGCGAGGGTCTTGCCGGTGCCCGAGCCGCCCGCGAAGAGCGCGGTCACCCCGAGGCCCCGCCGCAGCGTGGCGGCGAACCCCCACTCCTGGTGGACCGTCGCCCGCCGGCGCACATGCGCGACGATCTCCCGCAGCACGCTCGTCTGCCGCTCGTGCAGCACGAGGTCGCCCCAGCCGGCGTCCGGCTCGACACGGCGGCCCAGCTCGTCCATCCCGACCCGGGCCTCGTTCAGCCCGGCCCGCCAGGCCATGCGCACCGGGTCCGGCTCGTCCTCGGCGGGCAGATCGCGGCGCACGGCCGCGGCGGCGGACCGTACGACATGCGGTGGCAGCTGGAACTGCGCGACCAGCGACCGCAGTTCGCTCTCTCCGATGTCGACGACGTCCTCGAACGCGCCCGTCCACAAGCCGAGCTGCTCCTCGTCGTCCAGACGCGGCACCGTCACCCGTTCACCGCGTGCGCGGTCCGTGGGGCGCGGGTCGGGGCCCGACACGACGACGGGTACGGCGGCTCCGGCCAGGAAGGCGTCGGTCGCCGCGTGCTGGTCACGGTCGAGTTCGCCGGCCTCGACGAGCAGCGCGGCGGGCAGCAGGATCGCCTCGCGCTGCCACAGCCGGGCCAGCCGGTCGCGCTCCGCGGGGGCGGTCGGGATGTCCTCGGCGTTCATCGCGTACAGCGCGAGCCCGGAGCGGGCGGCCGCGGCCGCGGCGATGTCGGCCCGGCTGCGCAGGTCTCCGCCCACCACCTCGACGAGCAGCGGCGCGTTTGGCCGGGCGCCCGTCGTCCAGCCCGCGGCGACCTGGTCCGCGGCCAGGCCGTACGACGGCGGGAGGTCCTGCGGCACCGGGGCGCGGCGCAGCTGGCCGTGCAGGCGGGCGTCCAGGTACGGCGAGCCGAGCAGGAAGTGCAGGACACGTTCGTCGAGCCGCAGCCGGGACAGGGTCAGCCGCGAGTCGTCGTCCAGCTCGACCACGCGCCAGCGGCGCAGCGGCGCGACCGGTGTCAGCGCGCTCCAGTGCGGCTCGGCGAGCGCGGCCAGGGCGAGCGAGAACGTGGGGTACGCGCGCTCCGGGTCACCGCTCGCGGCGGCACAGCGGGCGGCGGTCGTGGCGTCCAACTCGTAGGCGGCGGTGAGGAGTACGAGGTCCCGCTCGAAGGAGCTGAGACCGAAGCAGGTGACGAGCGCGTCGAGGTGCCCGGTCGGCGGGCCCGACGGCTGTGCAGGCGGGTGCGCCTGCGTACGCGTACGCGTACGCGGTGCGGGGTCGCCGGCGTCGGTGCCCGTCGATGTGCCCTCCGGCTCGGTCGCGCGGGCCGCACTCGCCGCGTGGGCGTCGACACGGGCGAGGACGCGCCGGATCTCGGCGGTCAGGGTCGGGCTGCCATCGCCCGACGCACCTTCCTTGTTCGTCTCGCTCGTCCCGTTCGTCTCGTCCGGCTCGTTCGTGCCCATTCCTTCACCTGCCCCCGTTGTCCGCACGCCGTCTCACCGCTCCGCGCGGTCGGGGCCGTCGTCGGCCTTCGGGGAGCCCGCCGGGGAGTCCGGGTTCGCGGGGGCCGCCTTCTTGGCCGCGCCCCGCGTGGACTTGCGCGCACGGGCCGGTGCCTTGGCGGCGGCCTTCACCGGAGGCTTGGCTGACGCCTTCGCGGGTGCCTTGGAAGGCGTCTTCGCGGGCGTCTTGGCGGGCGTCTTGGCTGCCGCTTCGGCGGCGCCCGCCTCCTGCGTCTCCGGCTGCGGCTGCGGCGCCCCGCCCGGCACAGTCGGTGCCCCAGGCGCACCCGGCGCACCCGGCGCGCCGAACGGCAGTACCCGTACGGACGACCGCTCCACCGGCTTGGCCGGTACCGGCGTCTCGCGGCCCTCGATGAGGACGAGAGCCGCCTGGTAGACCACCGACAGGGTGTACGGGGTCTGGTGGAGCATCCCCCACAGCTTCGAGGTCTCGTCGATGTCCATCACGGTGGGGGTGAACCGCACCCGCTGCGCCGCCTCGGCGAGGTCGCTCTGCGCCAAGTAGGGCTTCTCCCCCGCCAGTTCGATGATGTCCTTCGGCAGGACGGGTATCTCGTGCAGCGTGCGCACGACGGAGCCGATCAGCCGCTGGCCGACCAGTTCCATCTCGTCGCCGTACGCGCTGATCAGGAAGTGCAGGTCCAGCGGCGCGGCGGCCCGCTTCAGGAGCGTGCCGTCGGAGGCGCGGGTCGGCAGGTCGCTGCTCCGCTGCGAGGTGTTGGGGGTGACCTGGTAGAGGAAGACGGTGATCGTGGGCTCGGTGGGCGGCTCGGCCGACGGCTTGCGCGCGTCGACCTTGACGGCCATGTCGATCTCGGGCTGCAGATTGGCCTCGATCAGCAGGGCGAGGGCCTGGGTGACGTGGGCGATGGCGAGTGCGTTGCTCATGAGGTCAGTTCCTCGGTCCCTCGTCCGTTGATCCGTCGTCCGTCGATCTGTCGTCCGTCGATCCGTCGACCGCCGATCCGGCGTCCGCCACACCTGCGCCTGCCGGTCCGTCGTGCGTCGGTGTGGCGTGTGTTCCTCAGCTCGTGTCTCACTCGGATCCCCTCGCCAAGTAGTCCGCCAGGCTCAGGCTCGCCGCCGGTCGTCCGGTGGCGGCCGGTCGGCGGTGTCCGTCGCCGGTGCCCGGGGCCGCGCCCGCCGCTGTGACTTCCAGGCGCCCGATCTGCACCTGGACCACCTGTTCCCCACCGCGCCCGGACCGGCGGCCCGCGGCCTGCCGTACGGCGTCGCGGGCCGCCGCCGTGTCCGCGGCGCTGGGTCGCAGCGCGGCGGACACGGCGGCGGGGGGAACGGTGTCCGTGACCGAGGGGAGGGGCACGGACACCGCGCTTCGGGTGGCGGCCCGCTCCCGCTCGGTACTCCCGTCGCCGCGCCGACCGGAGCCGGGAACCGGCCGCGGTGCGGGCAGCACCGCCGTGGCGGGCCGCAGCAGCGGCGTCTCGGGCAGGTCCCGCGCCAGGAGCCGGGACGCGGGCTCGTCCGACGGTGCCGGTACAGGGTGTACGACGGTCCGCTCGCGCTCGGTACGCAACTGGACCTCGCGCACCGTCGGGCCCGTCAAGTCCCGTTCGGGGTACGGAGACGGAGTGGCGGCGGGCCACAGCGGTCCCGCCGTGTCCGGCTCGGGCCCGGTGGCCCGTACCGCCTCGGCCCGTTCGAAGGGGCCCGCAAGGCGCGGGCGAAGCCGCACCACGTCGGTGGGCGGCACGGCGGTCGGGGCGTGCCGGGCGAGCAGCCGGTCGAAGAAGTCGGGCGCCCGTGACACCCGGTCCGCCCGGCCCGCCCGGTCGTTCTCGGGGCGCCCTCCCAGGGGGTCAGACATCGGCACACAGCTCCAGGTAGTAGCGGCGCCGCAGCGGGCTCAGCGCCAGGATCTCCGGCTCGCTCCAGCCGTAGGCGGTGGCGAGCAGATGGACGTCGAGGAGCACGTCACGTGCCCAGGCGTCCAGTTCGGTCCACAGATAGGAGGCGATGTCGAGTTCGGCGCGGGTGGCCGCGCCGCACTCGGGGCAGTTGATGTTGAGCGTGACGTCCGCGCCGGGGTCGGCCTCCTGTGCCGCCTCGGCGAGCCGGTGCCGCACCGCCTCGGGCAGCGAGCCGGCCGGCACCTGCGCCCCGTCGCGCACCGCCGAGACGAGGCACCGCTCCAGCAGGGCGAGGCGGGGCTCGGGGTGCCTGGCAGCCGCCGTCAGGTCGGCGACGCTCGGCACCCGGAACTCGATGTCCCAGCCGTCCTCGGCCACCCGGACCGAGGACTCGGCGGGAGTACCCGCCGACCGGGCCAGTTCCCCGGCGTCCAGGTCGAACTCCATGTCCTCGCCGCAGGCGGAGCAGGCGAGGCGGACCTGCATCCGTTCGCCGAACAGGGCCCGGCGCAGCGTGAACAGGTCGGCCTCCCGCTCGCCCACCGGCAGCGCGGACAGTGTCTCGCCCCCGGTGTCGGGGCGGGCGGCACGGTGCAGCAGCAGGGCTCGGCCGGACGGCGCCTGGGCAAGCCCGGTCTCCCAGGTGGTGAGTAGTTCTGCCGCCCGAGTGATGGTCATGCCTGCCCCCGTTCCGTACCGGCCCCGCTGCCCCCGCAGCCTTTACGTGCTGCCTGCTCCGCGCATC
This sequence comes from Streptomyces sp. CWNU-52B, assembly GCF_047444975.1. NCBI lineage: Bacteria > Bacillati > Actinomycetota > Actinomycetes > Kitasatosporales > Streptomycetaceae > Streptomyces > Streptomyces sp. CWNU-52B. Next base: position 404,248 of record NZ_JBLFJV010000050.1, read on the forward strand.
CCGCTACGCGCTTCCGTCCGCGTGCTTGCGCCCACGTGCTTCAACGTGCCGCCGGTCAGGCGGGGTTGAGGAACGAGGGCTCTTCCGGCTCGGGCACCTCGTAGTCCCGCTCCCAGCCCTCGCACTCGAGCTTCAGCGACTGGATGGCCACCGCGTTGGCGTTGGCGTCCAGCTCGCCGAGCACCTGGTACTCGCTGGGCCAGGTGCGGTAGAGCTTGTGCGAGACGGCCACCTGGCCGGCTTCGTTGAGGACCTGTATGACGATGTCCTTGCGGAAGTCGGCGAGGGACACCTCGGAGCCGAGGCCGGCCCCGACCTGCCAGACCTTGTTGGCCCAGCGGTCGAACTCGGGGTCGTGGGTGACCCCGCGTTCCAGCGTGATGCCCTCGAACTCGGAGCGCCCCGGCGACTTGCGCGGGGAGCTGGGGTCGCCGCCGTGGCGGTGCTTGACGACCTCGGTGGTCCGCTTCAGTGGACTGATCTTGCTGATGCCCGCGACCGTGCGACCGTCCCACAGCACGAGGAACTTGAAGTTCTTGTAGGGGTCGAAGCGTTGGGCGTTGACAGTGAACTCAGCCATCGGTTTCCTTCACGTTCTCCCTCGTCGGACGTCGGGCCCAGAGCTCGGCTAGAGCTCGAACTGACCCGACGTCTGCTGGATCCTGACGATCACGAACTCGGCGGGCCTGACCGGGGCGATGCCGACCAGGACGTTCACGACGCCGTTCGCGATGTCCTCGTCCGTCGTGGTGTCGTGGTCGCACTTGACGAAGTACGCCTCGCGCGGCGTGCCGCCCTTGAAGGCGCCCTGGCGGAAGAGCGTGTGCAGGTACGAGGAGGCGCCGAGGCGGATCTGCTGCCACAGGTTCTCGTCGTTGGGCTCGAACACGACCCACTGCAGGCCGCGTTGGAGGCTCTCCTCGACGTGCAGGGCGAGCCGCCGCACCGGCACGTACTTCCACTCGCTGTCGAGCGCGTCGGACCCTTCGAGGGTGCGCGCCCCCCACACGAGCGGACCCACCAGCGGCAGCGTGCGCAGGCAGTTGACGCCGAGCGGGTTGAGCAGTCCGGTCTCGCGGTCGGTGAGGTCGACCGTGAGCGAGTGCACGCCCGCGAGCCTCGCCTCGGTGCCGGCCGGGGCCTTCCACACTCCGCGCTCGGAGTCCGTGCGCGCGTAGACCCCCGCGACCGCGCCCGACGGCGGGAAGGAACGCAGCCGTCCGGTGAGCGGGTCGGTGAGCTGGAGGTGCGGGAAGTACAGGCCCGCGTGGTTGCCGCGGACGGCGTCGAAGGCGGCGAGTCCGGCGCGGGCGGTGTCCACGCTGACCCAGGTGCCGGGCGCGTCGACGAGGAGGAAGATCCGCCGCTCCTCGCAGAGCCGCTGGGCCGCGGAGACGACCGTGATCGCGTCGTCCGTCGACTCGTACGCCGCCAGTTCGGGCAGGACGAGCAGGTTGACGTCCGCGACGCCGCGCAGCGCCTGGATGCCGGTCTTGTCGGCCTCGCTGCCGATGAGGTCGCCCGGACCGGGTGCCTTGCCGTCCTCACCGCCCTCCAGCGGGAAGACGGGCGGGTTGACGGAGGCCTCCAGGCCCAGGTCGTTGGCGCACTCGCCGACGAACCGGACGACGTCCTCGGGGTCGGTGGAGCCCGCGACGACCTGAAGGCGCCTGCCGAAGGCGGTGACCTCGGCGCCCGCGAAGGCGTGCCGGCCGGGCGCGTCGGGCAGCGCCCGCAGCTTGCGCTCCAGGAGCAGCGCCAACTCGGTGACCGTGGACGGTACTTCACCGTCGCAGTCGGGGTCGTACAGCGTGAACTCGCGCTCCACCTCACCGATCTTGACGGTCAGGTCGACGGCGAGGTCGGGCAGTTCGTGCCCGAACGGCTTGGAGACGGTGCCGGACGGGTCGGGCCGGCCCTCGCCCACGGCCTCGACCCGGATGAGCCGGGAGCCCGCGTTGATCACGGTCGGCGCGTACCGGCCGTGCGCGGTGTCCGTGGACAGGCCGGTGAAGCTCTCGCGGGCGGCGCCCTTGGCGTCGTACACCCGCAGGTTGAAGGTCTCGTCCGGGCGGGGTGTGTCGTAGTCGACGGCGACCCGCAGGCCGTTGCCCCAGCCGCCCGGCTCCCTGGCGTGCACTTCGAGGGCCGGGCTCTCGCTGTGGCCCTCGGTGGACTCCAGGGTGACGCAGGCGGCCTTGCCGCTGCCGGCCTTGGCGACGCGGACGACCACGGCGACCGTGCCGCCGTTGCCGAAGAACTGGTGCACCGCGTAGCCGACGGCGCTCCGTGAGCTCAGGCCCCCGAAGCGGCGCTCGAATTCGGTGAAGCTCGTGACGCGCACCGGCTCGTTCAGCGGACCGCGCCGGGTGTGCCCCACGAAGGCGGTCACCGAGGTGGTGACGGTCGAGATGGTCCGTGCGCTGCTGGGCAGTTCTTCGACGTAGACGCCGGGATACGTCGGCCTGGCAGTATTCACCGCGCTCATCAGCATTCCCCCTCTTTTGTCCAGTCTCGGGCACAGGTTGACGTGCACCAAGAGGCGGCAGAGGGGGCAGTGGTGCTTGTTGACGCACGCGGAGGTCTCCGGCACGTGCGAGCGCACGCCGGTCCGCGGCACCACATCAGCTTCCCCCGTCAGTGCCCCGGCCGGACGGCCGTCCGGGGTCAAGCGACACGCTTGTGACTCCTGATGCTCAAGTGCTCAACCCACGTTGCTGGTCCGGCAGTTGCATAAGCAAGGCGAGTTCACGCCACCCCTGGAGGAGGTTCGATGAAGGGCGCTGCGCACAGCTCGCACACGATGTACTCGTGTCGGGTCGCCTGCTTCACAGGTTTCCCACAGGCCGTGTTGCAGCAGAATGGAGCCCATGCCCCGACGCACCCCGCACTCTCGCAACCAGCGCCGTTCCGCCCCCGCGCGCAACCCCTCATGCCCTTGCGGTCTTGCGGAGACCTATGAGCGGTGTTGTGGCCGGTTTCACCGGGGTGAGGGCACGGCTCCGACCGCGGAGGCGCTGATGCGCTCGCGCTACTGCGCGTTCGTGAAGCGCGACGAGGCGTACCTGCTGCGCACCTGGCACCCCCGCACGCGACCGGCCGCCCTCGACCTCGACCCGGCCATGCGCTGGACCGGCCTGCGCATCCTCGCCACAACGGAGGGCACGCCCTTCCACACCACGGGCACGGTCACGTTCCAGGCGACCTACACAGCCGGCTCCCTACAGGAACACAGCGCCTTCGAACGGGTGAACGGGGAATGGCTCTACACATCCGGAACCATCACGAACTAGCCGACACCGGAACGGCCTTCGGGGGCGCGGAGAGATGCTTTTAGGGGCGCGGGGAACGGCGCAATCTCATAGGCGCGCGGGAACTGCTTTTAGGGGCGCGGGGAACTGCGCGACCAGCCACGACGCACCCGCGCCGGACAACGCACCCCACCCACCCCAACCACCCCACCCAGCAAGGACATTCAGCCCTCCGGGCTGAGAATGTCCAACTCCTGCAGCGCCCCCAGCACAACCTCCCGCGTCAACGCCTCCGCCCGCCCCGCATCCCCCGCCCGCACCGCCTCCGCGACCTGCACATGCAACGTCACCGCCGCCGGATCGGGATCCTCGAACATCACCCGGTGATGCGTACGCCCCGCCAGCACCTCGGCGACCACATCCCCGAGCCGCGCGAACATCTCGTTGCCGGAGGCGTTCAGCACGATCCGGTGGAAGGCGATGTCGTGGACGAGATACCCCTCCAGCTGGTGCCCACGCGAATTGGCCACCATGCCCAGCGCGCACTCGGTGAGCGCGGCACACTGCTCCGCCGTGGCGTGCTTGGCGGCCAGCCCCGCCGCCACGGGCTCGACGGCGCAGCGCAGCACGGTCAGCGAGCGCAGCTGCCGCGGCCGGTCGGCACCCGCCAGACGCCACCGGATCACCTGCGGGTCGTAGACGTTCCAGTCGTCCGCCGGGCGTACGGTCACACCGACCCGGCGCCGGGACTCGACGAGGTGCATCGACTCGAGGACCCGGACCGCCTCACGCATCACCGAGCGCGACACCTCGAAACGCTGCGCCAGCTCGTCGGTGCGCAGCACACTGCCCGGGGGGTACTCGCCCGCCGTGATCGAAGGACCGAGGCTCTCCAGTACACGGCCGTGCAGCCCCCGGCCCGATGCGCTCATGAGGTCAGAGTACGAGGCGGAGAGCAGGAACAAAAAGTCAGACTTATGAGCACCAGACCCTTGAATTCATCCGACTTATGAGTTTCAGTGTCGTGAGGGTGCGACACCTGGACGTCCATGACGTCCATCCGATGTCGAAGAAGACAGCAGACAGCGAGGCAGCACACATGACTACCCCCCACGTCGTCGTGGTGATGGGCGTGGCAGGCACGGGCAAGACCACCATCGGGCCCCTGCTTGCGAGCCGGCTCGGCGTTCCCTACGCCGAGGGCGACGACTTCCACCCCGCGGCCAACATCGCCAAGATGACGGCCGGGACCCCGCTCGCGGACGAGGACCGGTGGCCCTGGCTGGAAGCCATCGGCGCCTGGGCGCACGGGCGGGCCGGACTCGGCGGCGTGGTCAGCAGCTCCGCGCTGAAGCGCGCCTACCGGGACCGGATCAGGTCGGCCGCTCCCGGCGTCGTCTTCGTCCACCTCACCGGTGACCGGGCGCTCATCGAGGACCGGATGGCGCACCGCCGGGGCCACTTCATGCCCACGGCGCTCCTCGACTCCCAGTTCGCCACCCTCCAGCCGCTCCAGGCGGACGAGGCGGGTGTCGCCGTGGACGTCACCGGCAGCCCCGACGAGATCACCGACCGGGCCGTGACGGAACTGCGCGGCCTCGACCGCGGGCGCCCGTCGGACCGGTAACGCCCTCGGCCGCTCCAGTCCCTCTCCCCCCCACCGCCTCTCTCCCCATCCCACCCAAGGAAAAGCACCGTGACCAGACTCAGCGTCGAGATGCTGGCAGCGGATCCCGTCGAACCGATCACCTCGGCGGGCCACGCTCAGCTGGGCATCGCCGTTCTGGCGGGCATCGCCGTCATCGTCCTGCTCATCACCAAGTTCAAGCTCCACGCCTTCCTCGCGCTGACCATCGGGTCGCTGGCGCTCGGCGCCTTCGCCGGAGCCCCGCTCGACAAGGCGATCACCAGCTTCTCCGCCGGACTCGGTTCGACGGTGGCCGGTGTGGGCGTGCTGATCGCGCTCGGCGCGATCCTCGGCAAGCTGCTCGCGGACTCCGGCGGCGCCGACCAGATCGTCGACACCATCCTCGCCAAGGCCGGCGGCCGGTACATGCCCTGGGCGATGGTGCTGATCGCCTCGGTGATCGGGCTGCCGCTGTTCTTCGAGGTCGGCATCGTGCTGCTGATCCCGGTCGTCCTGATGGTGGCCAAGCGCGGCAACTACTCGCTGATGCGCATCGGCATCCCGGCGCTCGCCGGCCTGTCCGTGATGCACGGACTGATCCCGCCGCACCCCGGCCCGCTGGTCGCGATCGACGCGGTCAAGGCGAACCTCGGCGTCACGCTCGCCCTCGGCATCCTCGTCGCCGTCCCGACCGTGATCATCGCGGGCCCGCTCTTCTCGAAGTACGCGGCCCGCTGGGTGGACGTCCCCGCGCCGGAGAAGATGATCCCCCAGCGTGCCTCCGAGGACCTGGAGAAGCGCCCCGGCTTCGGCGTCACCATCGCCACCGTGCTGCTGCCGGTCGTGCTGATGCTGGCCAAGGCGCTGGTGGACATCGTCGTCGACGACCCCACGCACATGGTGCAGCGCGTCTTCGACGTGATCGGCTCGCCGCTGATCGCCCTGCTCGCGGCGGTGCTCGTCGCCCTCTTCACCCTCGGCCGGGCGGCCGGGTTCACCAAGGACCGGATCTCCTCGACGGTCGAGAAGTCCCTCGCCCCGATCGCGGGCATCCTGCTGATCGTCGGCGCGGGCGGTGGCTTCAAGCAGACGCTGATCGACTCCGGCGTGGGCAAGATGATCCTGGACATCTCCGAGGACTGGTCGATCCCCGCGCTGCTGCTCGCCTGGCTGATCGCGGTGGCGATCCGGCTCGCGACCGGTTCGGCGACCGTCGCCACCATCTCGGCGGCCGGTCTGGTGGCGCCGCTCGCCGCCGACATGTCGACCGCGCACACCTCGCTGCTCGTGCTCGCGATCGGCGCCGGTTCGCTGTTCTTCAGCCATGTGAACGACGCCGGGTTCTGGCTGGTCAAGGAGTACTTCGGCCTGAGTGTCGGCGAGACCATCAAGACCTGGTCGGTCATGGAGACCATCATCTCGGTGGTCGCCGGAGGCCTGGTCCTGCTGCTGTCGCTGATCATCTAGCACCGTTCACCGGGCCGGTCCCGGTGGGGAGACATCGGCCTCGCCACCGGGACCGGCCCGGCTCAGAGGCCCTCCTTGCCCGTGGCCCAGTACGGCCTCGTGGTGACGGCGCGGCGTGGCAGGTTCCGGCGCTCGACGAGCGCACGCCGCTGGCGCTGGACGGACTGGGCGTGGCCCAGCAGCACGGCACCGTCGACCTCCGCCAACCCGCCTTCGTCCAAGGCGCGTTCGAGCCAGGACTGGAGTGCGTCGCCGGGCGTTTCCCCGGCGGGCAGGAAGTGGTACCGGGGCCGGCGACCGGTCAGGGTCGCCACGGCGTCAGCCGGCACCTCGACGGCCACGATCGCCGCGCCGCCGTCCTGAGCACAGGCCTCGATGGTGCCGAGGGCGCAGCCGTCGCCGAGGTAGAGGCGGCGGGTCCCGTGCTCGCGCAGGGGCCGGTACCGGCCGGCCAGCAGCGTCGTACGACCGCCGGCGCGCAGACCCCGTATCCACGCCGTGCCGGGACCCGACGCGCCGGTGGCGGCGAGGATGCCGATCCGCGCTCGGTCCGGTCCGCTCACGGTGCGCACCGTGTAGCGGCGGCCCAGCGTGCGGGTGACGCGGAACTGGATCTCGTGACCGGGCTGCCAGCCACCGGGCGGCGCGGCGGCGAGCAGTTCCAGTTCCACGAATCCGGGGGCGGGTTCACGGACGTCGAGCACGTGGGCGGGCCGCCCCAGGGCGGATTCGACGAGGTCGCCGATGACGGCGGGTGCCTGCGGCATGGAGATCTCCACTCGATACGGGAGCCGGCACACGGGAGCCGGCACACGGAAACCGGCCCAGGAGCCGATACGGACGTCGGCCGGGGCTGCGGCCCTGCTCACGGCTCAGGGGACCGGGTGCGCTCGGCTCGCTTCTCCGAGGGAACGAACAAGGCCGGCAGCAGCGGGACCGCGCTGAGCCCGCATATCCACCAGAACGTCCCCGTGAAGGCCGAGAGGCCGTCCGCCTCCGTGGTGGCGCCGTCGAGGAGGTTCTGCAGGACGACCGCAACGACCGCGACACCGAACGGCGCGCCGACACGCTGGACGACGCTGAACGCGGCGCTGCCCCGGGGGGTCTCGTCGTGGCTCAGGTCCGCGAGGGCGAGCGCCATCACCGGGAACGTGGTGGCGGCGAAGCCGAGCCCCTGGGCGAACTGCCCGGCCAGCAGGAAGGCTGTTCCGCCGTGTGTGTCCGCGAGAGCGAACGGCACGGTTCCGGCCATGGTCAGCAGCGCTCCGGCGGCGATGACGAAGCGGCTGTCGAACCGTGCCGCGACCTTGCGCACGGCCACCACGAAGAACATCGTGCCGAGTCCCTGCGTGCTGAGCAGCAGCCCCGTGTGCAGCACGGTCTCTCCGCGAACCTGCTGGTAGAAGAGGGGAAGCAGGAACGACAGGGCGTAGGTCGAGAACCCGCCCGCGAACGTGATGACGCTGCCCAGGCCGAAGCTGCGCCGCGCGAACACGCGCACGTCGAGGAGAGCGGGACGCCGGCTGCGCAGCGAGTGGACCGTGAAAGCGGCGAGCAGCACGGCACCGACGACGAGCGGGAGCCAGGCGCCGACGGCGGCGAAGCCGTCCTGTCCTGACACCTCGCTGATGCCGTAGGCGACGGCGACGACGGCGGGCGTGAGCAGGAGGAGGCCGAGCACGTCGAGTCGGTGGCCTCGTACCTTGGCGGCCGCGGGCAGCAGGGTCCGGCCGAGTGCGAGCGCGGCCAGGCAGACCGGCACGTTCAGGAAGAACAGCCAGCGCCAGCTCAACGACTGCAGGACGGCGCCGCCGAGCACCGATCCGAGGACCGGGCCGAGCAGGCCGGGAAGGGCGACGGCGGCCGTGGCCCGTTGGATGCGGTCCGGTCCGGCCGCCCGCGTGGCGATGGAGAGCGTGATCGGCATCACCATGCCGCCGCCGATCCCCTGGACCACCCGAAAGGCGATGAGCGCGGGCAGAGATCCCGCCAGGCCGCACAGGATCGAGCCGCCGAGGAAGACGCCGACGGCGAACATCCACGCGTTGCGCGCCCCGAACCGTTCGGAGAGCCAGCCGCTCACCGGGATCACCGCCACGAACGCCAGCAGGTAGCCCGTCGCGACCCATTGCGTCCGGGCGACCGAGGCGTGGAACCCCGTCTGCAGGTGGTCCAGGGCGATGTTGACGATCGTCGTGTCCAGGAGGGTCGTGAACACCCCGAGAGCCAGGACGAGGCTGATGAGGTTCAGCCGGCGATCGGTCACGGGCGGCCCGGCCCGGCCCGCCGTCACTGTCGAATGTGTCGAAGCTGTCGCATCCATGGCGAGCACACTACACCGTGCAGTGTAGCCAGGTACACCGCACGGTGTAGGCTGCCGACGGAGGTGCAGATGAGCACTGTTGGCACGCACACCGCAGGTACGGACGCGACCGCTTCGGACGTGGTCGGTACCGACGTGGTCGGTACGGAGAAGGCGGTGCGCGAGGGGTCCGCCGAGAAGCGGGCCGCGATCCTCGTCGCGGCCCGCGAACTGTTCGTACGCCAAGGGGTGGACCGCGTCAGCATGGACGCCGTCGCGGCCCTCGCCGAGGTGTCGAAGCGCACCGTGTACGACTACTTCGGCGACAAGCGGCGCCTCTTCCTGGCCATCCTCGCCGACGTGTCCCAGTCGATGGTGGCCACCGGGCGCCGGGCGCTCGACGAGCACCTCCCGGAGGGCGCGCCGATCACGACGGTGACGCAACTGGAGGAGGCCCTCACCGCGTTGGCGGTCGACCTCGGGCGGTCGATCGTCGGTTCCGCCGACTACGCCGCCGGGTTCGCCCTCGTCGCCCAGGAGCGTCTGCGGACGCCGTCGACCACGGACGACATCACGACGGCGGCCATGGAGGACGCGCTGGAGGAACGCATCGCCCACTACGCCGAGGCCGGACTCCTGGACACGGACGACCCGGGTCTGGCCGCCGACCACTTCGGGGCCCTGACCTTCCTGCTGGCCTACGAACGCCAACCGGTCCCCGCCGAGGCCGACCCGGAGCAGGTCCGCCGGATCATGGTCGACGGGGTCCACGCGTTCATGCGCGCGTACGGCACACGCTAGGCACCGCCGAGGACCACCAGGAACCACACAGGCTTCTCCGAAGTCTCCCTCTACGCATACTGATCATCGTTCGAAGCGAAGAGAGAGCCACCTTGGAAAGCTCACGTTCCCCCCGTACCCGCCGAGCCGCCCTGGCCCTGGGTGCCGGAGCCGCGCTGGTCACAGCCGCGGCCCCGACCGCGTTCGCGACGGCCGGGCGCACGCACCCGGCGGAGGACGAAGTCGTCAGGGCGCTGGCCGAGTTGGAGCACGCCCACGCCGCCCGTCTGGGTGTCTACGCACTCAACACGGTCACCGGCAAGGCCGTGCGGTACCGCGCCGACGAGGCGTTCCCCATGTGCTCGGTGTTCAAGACCCTCGTCGCCGCGGCCGTCCTGCGGGACCTCGACCGGCACGGCGAGTACCTGGACCTGCGGATCCGGTACACCCAGCAGGACCTCGACGAGGCGCAGGGCTCCCCCGTCACGGGGAAGCCGGAGAACCTCGCGGGCGGCATGACCGTCGCCGAGCTGTGCCACGCCGCCATCGCCTTCAGCGACAATGCGGCGGCGAACCTCCTGCTCCGCGAGCTGGGCGGCCCGACCGCGGTCACCCGTTTCTGTCGCTCCATCGGGGACACCACGACCCGCCTCGACCGGTGGGAGCCGGAGCTCAACTCGGCCGAGCCCTGGCGTACGACGGACATCACCACCCCCGCCGCCATCGGGCGGACGTACGCGAAGCTCGCCCTCGGCGACGCGCTCGTGCCCCGCGACAGACGGCAGCTGACCGAGTGGCTGCTGGCCAACACCACGAGCACCGACCGGTTCCGGGCGGGCCTGCCCGCGGACTGGGTCCTCGGTGACAAGACGGGCACGGGCCGGTACGGCACCAGCAACGACGTGGGCATCGCCTGGACGCCGGACGGGGCGCCTGTCGTGCTCGCCGTCCTGTCCACCGCGCCGGACCCGGACGCCCCGAAGGACGACCTGCTCGTCGCCAGGTCGGCCGAAATCCTGGCGGCCGCGCTCGGATAGGGCCTCAGGGCCGCCGGGCCGGGCGGGCCGGCCCCGACCTGGCCCCGTTCCTCACGGCCGCCAGAGCGGATGTTCCCGCTCGGCCCACTCCCGGCTGACCTCGCCCGTCCGCAGTCCCCTCCGGGACTCCGGGCGGGCGAGTGCCATCCCGATGTGTCCCGCGAGGACGAGCCCGATGGTCAGGGCGAGCCAGTCGTGCACGAAGGTGGCACTCGTGCGCCAGACCAGCGGGGCGAGGTGGGTGAACCACATCAGCAGCCCCGTGCCGACCATGACCAGGACGGCCCCGGCGATCCAGCCCGCGTACGTCTTCTGCCCGGCGTTGAACTTCCCGGCCGGCCGGGACGCGGGCCGGTCGTCCCGGCGCAGCGCCGAGCGCAGCCAGACCCGGTCGTGCGGCCCGAAGCGGTTGAGCAGCCGCAGGTCGGCCCGGAAGGCGCGGGAGGCGAGCCCGGCGAGCACGGGTACCGGCAGCAGCAGCCCCGACCACTCGTGGACCCGCACCACCAGCTCGCGGCGGCCGACGACCTCGGCGAGCTGGGGCAGATAGAGGGCGGCCGCGGTCAGCACGCACACCCCCATCAGGACGGCCGTGGTGCGGTGCACCCAGCGCTCGGCGGGCGTGAAGCGGCGGACGCGCAGCGCACCCGCGAGCCGCTCCCCGGAGCGCTCTCCCGGGCGTTCCCCGGGGTTCGGTGCCGGTGCCGGTGCCGGTGGTGAGGCGTCGGTCGCACCGGTCGCGTCGGTCTCAGGTCGCGTCATCGTCCCGTCCGTTCGACCGGCCCACCCACGCGTCCACGTCGTAGCCGCGTTCCTCCCAGTAACCGGGGCGGACGTCCGACGTGACGGTGATGCCGGAGAGCCACTTCGCCGACTTGTAGAAGTACATGGGCGCCGCGTAGAGGCGTACGGGGCCGCCGTGGGCGTGGTTGAGGTCCTTGTCCTGCATGCGCAGGGCGACGACGACGTCGGCGCGGCGGGCCTGGGACAGCGTCAGGCTCTCCGAGTACGCGCCGTCGAAGCAGGTGAAGCGCACCGCCCCGGCCGAGGAGCGCACCCCCGCGGCGTCCAGCAGCTGGGAGAGCCGTACCCCTTCGAAGGGGGTGTCCGGCACCCGCCAGCCGGTGACGCACTGGACGTCGCGGACCATCCGTGTCTGCGGCAGGGCGCGCAGATCGGCCAGCGTGTACGTGGCCGGACGGTCCACCAGGCCGTCGATCCTCAGCCGGTAGGAGTCCTCGTCCTTGTGCGGCACGGAGGAGGTGACCGAGTAGTAGCGGAAGCCACCGCCGTTGGGCAGGAGGCCGGTCAGGCCGGTGGGGTCCTTGTCCGCGGCGCTGCCGAGGAAGGACTCCAGGCCGCGCTGGAGCGTGGGCGCGGTGACCACTCCGAGGGCGCCGAGTCCGAGCATCCCGAGCATGAGCCGGCGGCCCACCGGGGCGCCGCTCTCCGCGGGTTCGGGTTCGGGTCCGCCGGCGGCCGCTGACGACAGTTCCGGGTTCACCTACTGATTCGAACACCCCCGGCCGCCGGAAGCCAGGGGCCCAGGGTGCTCGTCAGAATTCCGTAATCAGTTCCCGCCGTCAGTTCACGGCCTTCGCCGCGGCGCGCCCCGCCGCCCGTCCGGAGAACAGGCAGCCGCCGAGGAACGTGCCCTCCAGGGAGCGGTACCCGTGCACTCCCCCGCCGCCGAACCCGGCCGCCTCCCCCGCCGCGTACACCCCGGGCAGCGGGTCGCCGCCCTCGGTCAGCACCCGGGAGGAGAGGTCGGTCTCCAGGCCGCCGAGCGTCTTGCGGGTGAGGATGTTGAGGCGGACGGCGATGAGCGGCCCGGCCTTGGGGTCGAGGACGCGGTGCGGGGTGGCCGTGCGGATCAGCTTGTCACCGAGGTAGGCGCGGGACGCGCGGACCGCCATCACCTGGAGGTCCTTGGTGTAGGGGTTCGCGATCTCCCGGTCGCGCGCGACGATGTCGCGGCGCAGGGCGGCCTCGTCGATGAGCGGCTCCTTGGTGAGCGCGTTCATCCCGCGCACGAGCGCGCTCAGGTCCTTCTCGACGACGAAGTCCGCGCCGTGGTCCATGAACGCCTGGACCGGCGCCGGCACGGCGGCCAGCCCCCGCTGCAGGACTCCCTTGACGGACTTGCCGGTGAGGTCGGGGTTCTGCTCGGACCCCGAGAGCGCGAACTCCTTGCCGATGATCTTCTGGTTGAGCACGAACCACGTGTAGTCGTACCCGGTGCTCATGATGTGTTCGAGCGTGCCGAGGGTGTCGAAGCCGGGGAACAGCGGTACGGGCAGCCGGTTGCCGCGCGCGTCCAGCCAGAGCGAGGACGGTCCCGGCAGGATGCGGATGCCGTGCTTGTCCCAGATGGGGTCCCAGTTCTGGATGCCCTCGGTGTAGTGCCACATGCGGTCGCGGTTGATGAGGCGCGCGCCGGTCTCCTCCGCGATGCCGAGCATCTTGCCGTCCACGTGCGCGGGCACGCCGGAGATCATCCGCTCGGGCGGGGTGCCGAGCCGCTCGGGCCAGTTGGCGCGTACGAGGTCGTGGTTGCCGCCGATGCCGCCGGAGGTGACGATCACCGCCTGCGCCCTGAGTTCGAAGGCGCCGGTGACCGTGCGGCCGCTGGCCTGGCCGCGCGCGACGGACGACGGCTCCAGGACCTCGCCGCTCACCGTGTCGACCGTGCCCGCGCCGCGCGAAAGACCCGTGACGCGGTGGCGGAACTTCAGCTGTACGAGGCCGCGCGCCACGCCCTCGCGGACCCGGCGCTCGAAGGGTGCGACGAGACCGGGACCTGTACCCCAGGTGATGTGGAAGCGCGGTACGGAGTTGCCGTGGCCGCCCGCGTCGTAGCCGCCGCGCTCGGCCCAGCTGACCACGGGGAACCAGCGGACGCCCTGCTGGTGCAGCCAGCTCCGCTTCTCCCCGGCCGCGAAGTCGACGTACGCCTCGGCCCACTTGCGGGGCCAGTGGTCCTCCGGGCGGTCGAAGCCCGCGGTGCCCATCCAGTCCTGGAGGGCCAGCGCGTGACTGTCCTTGATGCGCATCCGGCGCTGTTCGGGAGAGTCCACGAAGAACAGGCCGCCGAACGACCAGTGCGCCTGGCCGCCGATCGACTGCTCGGGCTCCTGGTCGAGAAGGATCACCTTGCGCCCCGCGTCGACGAGTTCCGCGGTCGCCGCGAGACCCGCCAGGCCCGCTCCGATCACGATCACATCTGCGTCGTACGCCATGAGCAGGTCCTCCTCGGCCTTGTTACTGGTCGGTCAGATCCTTGGGCAACGGAGTGACCCAGTCAACTGCCGGGTTCGGGGTACTCGGGCTAGAGTCTTCGATACCGCACCTCGCCCCGTAGCCCGTAACCCCCGAAGTCTGAGGTACGCAGCGTGTCGGTTCTGGTTCTCGTCCTCGCCGTCGGCGCGGCCTGCTGCCTGGGATTCGGATTCGTCCTCCAGCAGAACGCGGCGGCTCGCGCGCCCCTGGGCGACTTCCTCTCCCCCCGCCTGCTCCTCGACCTGGTGAAGGTGCCTCGCTGGCTGGGCGGCATCGGGTTCATGGTGGCGGGGATGGTGCTGGGCGCGATCGCGCTCGCCCACGGTGAGGTGTCCCTCGTCGAACCGCTGCTGGCGACGAACCTGCTGTTCGCGCTCATGCTCTCCCGGCGCCAGACCCGCCAGCCGCTCGGCAGACAGGGCTGGGGCGGGCTGCTGCTGCTCGCGGGCGGCGTGACGGCCTTCATCGTGGCCGGGCAGCCGAAGGGCGGCGCCGACATCACCGATCCGGTACGGCACTGGCTGATCATCGGGATCATGGTGGGGCTCGCCCTGCTGCTCACGACGTACGCGAAGCGGTCCCGGCTGAGTGCGGGACCGGCGCTGCTCGCGGTGGCGGCGGGGCTGCTGTACGGGGTGCAGGACGCCCTCACCCGGGTGAGCGGGCAGCGGTTCTCGGACGGTGGCTGGGTCGCGCTCGCCACCGGATGGCAGGTGTACGCGGTCGTCGTGCTCGGGATCACCGGACTCGTGCTCGTGCAGAGCGCCTTCGAGACCGCCCCGCTGCGGATGTCGCTGCCCGCGCTCACCGCCGCCCAGCCGCTGGCCGGGATCGCGTGCGGGGTGGGCTTCCTCGGGGACCGGTTGCGGACCGACGCCGGAGCGCTGGCCTGGGAGTCCGCGGGGCTCGCCGGGATCGTGGTGGGCGTGGTCCTGCTGGGACTGCATCCCGCGATGCCGAACGGTGTCTCGCTCAAGGAGCGGCTGCGGGATCTGCAGCCTCGCTGACGGCCGGCCGGCCGCTCGCCGACCGCCGCGCGCGCACGGCTGCCGCACGGTTGCCGCCCCGACTGCCGCTGACGGAGGGATCTTCGTACTGCTTTGATGGTCGGATGACTTCCGCTGACGAGATTCTGGACGTCGTCGACGAGCACGACGTGGTGGTGGGCCAGGCCCGGCGTGGGGACGTGTACGCGCGCGGGATGCGGCATCGATGCGCGTTCATCCAGGTCAGGGATGCGGCCGGGCGGCTGTTCGTCCACCGGCGCACCGCGACCAAGCTGGCGTTCCCCTCCCTGTACGACATGTTCGTCGGCGGGGTCCTGGGCGCGGGCGAGGGCTACGACGAGGCGGCGCTGCGGGAGGCCGAGGAGGAGCTGGGGGTGTCCGGGCTGCCCCGGCCGGAGTTCCTCTTCAAGTTCCTGTACGACGACGGGGCCGGGAAGAGCTGGTGGTCGGCCGTCTACGAGGTGCGGTGCGAGCTGCCGGTGGACCCGCAGGCCGAGGAGGTCGCCTGGCACGCCTTCCTGCCGGAGGACGAGGTGCGGGAGCGGCTCGCGGAGTGGGAGTGGGTGCCGGACGGGCTCGCCGCGTACGCGCGGCTGCGGGCCTTTCGGGAGGCGGGCTGAGGTCCGGCTCCCGCCGGTGCGGGTGTGTGGGGCCGGGATCGCCCGCGCGGCTGCCCCGGTAGGGTCGCCGGCGTGATCGAATTTGTGCGGAACGTCCGTATGTGGTTCGCGCCCGAGCGGATCGAGGCGGAAGGGACCACCCCCGACTACCGGTTCTCGTTGGCGAACGAGCGGACGTTCCTGGCCTGGCTGCGGACCTCGCTCGCGCTGATCGGCGGCGGTTTCGCCGTCGACCAGTTCCTGCCCGACCTGCGGTGGGCGTGGCGGGCCGGGCTGGCGCTCGGGCTGCTGGCCGCGGGCGTGCTGTGCGCGCTGCGCGCGGTGAACCACTGGGTCCGCTGCGAGCGCGCGATGCGCCGGGGCGAGGACCTGCCGGTGTCCCGCTTCCCGGCCCTGCTGAGCATCGGGGTGGCCCTGGTGGCCGTCGCGATGGTGGTGGTCGTGCTGGCCGGGTGGGAGGGATGACGGCACCGGCCCGGGACCCCGGACTGCAGCCGGAGCGTACGCGGCTGGCCTGGCGGCGGACGACCCTGGCGGCGACCGTGGCCGCCGTGCTCGCGGGGAAGTCGGCGCTGCGCGACGGGCCGGGCGTGACGGCGTTCGTGGCCTGCGCGCTGTGCTGCGGGCTGTGGCTGGGGTTCCTGGCGGTCGCGCACCGGCGGATCAGCACCCTGTCCGGGGCCGTGCCGCCGGCGACGCTCACACCACGGCACGCGGGCGTCGCCACGCTCTGCACGATCGCGCTGGCGGTCTGCGCGACAGCACTCGTCTTCTGAGTGTCGGGTACGTCGGGTACCACCGCGTCGGGTACGTCGGGTACGTCGGGTACCGCCGCGTCAGGTGCCGCGCGGCCGAGACTCCGGTCACTTTTCGTCGTACGGTCCGCTCGCCCACTGGACGGCATACCGACCGGTCGGCATCATATGGGGAGTCCTGATTCCCGCCAACGGAGGAACACGATGAGTCCAGACCACCCGCCGGGTCTCGATCTCGACCGGCTGCGCGGCCTGCTCGACGGCGAGCGGCCCGGACTGGTCCACGGCCCGCTGTCCGGCCGGCTGATCGAGGGCGGACGGTCGAACCTCACGTACGCGGTGACGGACGGTACCTCGAAGTGGGTCGTACGCCGGCCGCCGCTGGGCCATGTGCTGGCCACCGCGCACGACATGAAGCGCGAGCACCGGGTGATCAGCGCGCTGCACCCGACCGCCGTACCCGTGCCGGGGACGCTGCTGCTCTGCGAGGACGTGGAGGTGCTCGGCGCGCCCTTCTACGTCATGGACTTCGTGGAGGGCACGCCCTACCGGACGGCCGAGCAGCTCGCTCCGCTCGGCCCCGAGCGCACGCGCGGCGCGGTGCTCGGCCTCGTCGACACCCTGGTCGAGCTGCACGCCGTGGACCCCGCCAAGGTGGGCCTCGCCGACTTCGGCCGGCCCGAGGGCTTCCTCGACCGGCAACTGCGGCGCTGGGGCAAGCAGTTGGACGCCTCCCGCAACCGTGAACTGGCCGGGATCGACGAGCTGCACGCCGCGCTTGGGCGTGACCTGCCGCGCTCTCCCACGCCCACGATCGTGCACGGCGACTACCGCCTCGACAACGTGCTGATCGGCGAGGACGACCGGATCAGGGCGATCCTCGACTGGGAGATGTCCACGCTGGGCGATCCGCTCACCGACCTGGGTCTGCTGGTCATGTACAGCATGCCGCTGGGACTGCCCGACTCCCCCGTCTCCACGACCGCGACGGCCGCCGGGCACCCGGAGCCGGCCGAGCTGATCGAGCGGTACGCCGCGCGCTCGGGGCGCGACGTGTCCGCCGTCGCCTGGTACACGGCGTTCGCGTGGTTCAAGCTCGCCGTGATCCTGGAGGGCATCCACTACCGCTACACGCTCGGCCAGACCGTCGGCGCGGGCTTCGACCGCATCGGTGACCTGGTGCCCGTGTTCATCGAGCACGGTCTGACCACCCTTCAGGAAGGCTGACGGACCATGGACTTCGCATTCGACGCGCGCACCGAGGAACTGCGTGCCAAGCTCCTCGCCTTCATGGACGAGTACGTCTATCCGGCGGAGGCCGTCTCCCACGAGCAGCGTGAGCGGCTGTCCTCGCCGTGGGACACCCCGGCCGTGGTCGAGGAGTTGAAGGCCGAGGCCCGCCGCCAGGGCCTGTGGAACCTCTTCCTGCCGGACGCCGCGTACGGGGCCGGGCTGACGAACCTCCAGTACGCGCCGCTCGCCGAGATCACCGGCCGTTCCCCGCACCTGGCGCCGACCGCGCTGAACTGCGCGGCGCCCGACACCGGCAACATGGAGGTGCTCACCCAGTTCGGCGACGAGCAGCAGCGCAAGCAGTGGCTGGAGCCGCTGCTCGCCGGTGAGATCCGGTCGGCGTTCGCGATGACCGAGCCCGAGGTGGCCTCCTCCGACGCCACCAACATCACGACCCGCATCGAGCGGACCGGCGGCGGATCCGACGGCACGTCCGGCACCGACGAGTACGTCATCACCGGGCGCAAGTGGTACATCTCCGGGGCGATGAACCCCGACTGCAAGATCTTCATCGTGATGGGCAAGACGGACCCCGAGGGGTCCGACATCCGCCGCCAGCAGTCGATGGTCCTGGTGCCGCGTGACACCCCGGGTGTCGAGGTCAGGCGCGCGATGCAGGTGTACGGCTACGAGGACCACTCGCACGGGGGCCACGCCGAGGTCGTCTTCCACGGCGCGCGGGTCCCGGTCACGAACCTCGTCGGCGAGGAGGGCGGCGGCTTCGCCATCGCCCAGGCGCGGCTCGGCCCCGGCCGTATCCACCACTGCATGCGGCTGATCGGCATGGCCGAGCGGGCGATCGAGCTGATGTGCCGGCGGGCGCTCTCCCGTGAGGCCTTCGGCAAGTCGCTGGCCCAGCAGGGGGTCGTGCACAACTGGATCGCGGACGCGCGGGTGGCCGTCGAACAGCTCCGTCTGCTGGTCCTCAAGACGGCCTGGATGATGGACACCGTCGGCAACAAGGGCGCGCACACCGAGATCCAGGCGATCAAGATCGCCACGCCGCGTACGGTCGTCGACATCATCGACAAGGCGATCCAGCTGCACGGCGCGGGCGGCGTCAGCCAGGACTTCCCGCTGGCCGAGCTGTGGGCGAGCGCCCGCACGCTGAAGCTGGCGGACGGCCCGGACGAGGTGCACCAGCGGTCGCTGGCACGCAACGAGCTGAAGAAGTACGCCTGATCCGCCCGGCCGGGAAGGCGCCCGCCGACTCGGTGAGGCGCTCGGTGGCGGCGGGCCCGAGGTGTTCGTACGGAGCGGCGTCCAGGCGGTCGGTCAGCGTCTCGGCCGCCTGGACCGCAGGTCCGCACCCGCCTCCGTGAGCTCCCCCGCCCCGTCCAGCAGTTCGCGTTCGCGCAACCGGCCCCGGGCGGCGGCCCATTGCTCGGCGGACCAGCCGCGGGTCCTCATGAACACCGCCGGCCGTCAGCAGCGCCGCGAGGTGGCCGTCGCCCCGGTGCTCGCGCAGCAGCGTCGCGGCGTGCCACAGGGCCAGGTGCGGCTCCTCGGGCACGGGGAGTCGGGCGTTCGCGGCGTACGGCGGCCGTGCCTGCCGGCGACGCTCGTGGCCACCGCGCAGACGCCTGCGGTCTGACCCGCGGAAGAGGACTGCGCGGTTCCCCGCGCCCCTGACAGTCGGGGGCGCGGGGAACGTGCCTACGGGCGAAGTGCCCGCAGCAGCATGTCCGCCAGGTGGTCGGCGACCTCCTGCTGCGAGAGCGGGCCGTCGGGGCGGTACCACGTCGACAGGTGGTGCACGGAGCCGAAGTGGTAGTCGACGACGAGATCCGCCGGCGTCTCCTTGGAGAACACCCCCGCCTCCTGCCCCTCCTCGATCAGCGCCCGGAACCGTTCGTGATAGCGGCGCCGTTCGGCCCGTACCTGCTTGTTCTTCTCGGGGCTCAGATGATGCATCGAGCGGAAGAAGATCGACGCGTCGTCGAGGTTGTCGATCGTCGTGACCACCACATCGGCGGCGGCCCCCCGCAACCGCTCCTCCACCGGCGCCTCGGAGTCCGCGAAGGCGTCGAGCCGCTCCTGCTGCACGCGCAGCACGCGCGCGTACACCTCGTGGAGCAGATCGTCCTTGGACCCGAAGTAGTGGTAGAGCGCGCCTTTGGTGACGCCCGCCGCCTCGACGATCTCCTGGACCGAGGTGCGGTCGTAGCCGCGGTCGGCGAAGAGCCGGGTGGCGGCGGCCAGCAGCCGCCTCGGAACGGGCGTGCCGTCCCCGTCCGTCGTCCTGGGCACTGCCGCCACCTGCCTTCCAGTTCTCTTTGTGAGGTTCCACGCGTGTGTGTACTTCTTACGCGTGTGTGTACTTCTACGCCTGCGGCCGGGACCGCAGTTCCCGACGGAGGATCTTTCCACTGGCCGTCTTCGGCAAGTCGGGCAGGATCTCGACCTGTCGCGGGTACTTGTAGGCGGCCAGTCTCTCCTTGCAGTACGCGGCGAACGCGGCCGGGTCCTCCTGTGCGCCCGGCCGGAGGCTGACGTACGCCTTGACGGTCTCGCCGCGGTACCCGTCGGGAACCCCGACGACCGCCGCCTCGCGCACGGCGGGGTGGGTGTAGAGGACGTCCTCGACCTCGCGCGGCCACACCTTGAAGCCGGACGCGTTGATCATGTCCTTCTTGCGGTCGACCACGTACAGCCAGCCGTCCGCGTCCATGAACCCGATGTCACCGGTGCGCAGCTCGCCGCCGGGGAAGGTCTCCGCGGTGGCGTCGGGGCGCCGCCAGTAACCGGGCACGACCTGCGGACCGCTCACGAGGATCTCGCCCGGTTCCCCGAGCGGCGTCTCGCGGCCGGTGTCGTCCACGATGCGCACGACGCCGTCCGGGCCGGGCAGGCCCACGGCGAGCGTCCCGGAGACCGGGTCGACCGGCGCCTCACGGCCGGGCGGCACGGACGCGCAGGGCGCGGTGCACTCGGTCAGTCCGTACCCGTTGCGGATGTACGGGCCGAACCGCGCCCGGAACTTCTCGACGAGCGCGGGCGGCAGCGGCGCGCCTCCGGAGGAGATGTGCGCGAAGGAGGAGAAGTGGTCCGGCGTCACGGCCGGGTGCGCGGCCAGCGCCATGAAGGCGGTCGAGGGGCCGACCGTGTAGTGCGGCCGGTGCTCGGCGAACGCGTCGAGGACGACCCCCGGCTCGAAGCGGTAGGCGAGGACGAGCGTGCCCCCGCTGTTGAGGCACGCGACGAACTGGCAGACCATCCCGGTGATGTGGAACAGCGGCGCCAGCGCGAAGTACACGGGCCGCTCGGGCAGGGCCAGGCCCGTCCGCTGGCGCTCGGCGTTGTACATGATGTTGCCGTGCGTGTTGGTGGCTCCCTTGGGGGCGCCGCTCGTGCCCGAGGTGTAGCTGATCAGCGCGATGTCCGAGGGGCCGGGACCGGGACCGGGGCCCGCGCTGCCGGATGCCGCGGGGGCCTGGTGGCCCGCCTTCGCCACGGTCGTGAGGTCGTCGGCGTCCGGTGCCTGCGGCAGCCGCTCGAAGGTCAGCACCCGCGCGTCGCCCCGCGTCTGGAAGTCCAGTTCGCAGCCGGTCAGCACGACGCGTACGGACGTGCCGGCGGCCGTGTCGCGCAGATACGTGTCCCAGGCGCGGTCGGAGCAGATCAGCGCCGTGACCTCGCCGTCCCGCAGGACATGGGTGACCTCCCCCGACTTGTACATGGGGTTGACGGGCAGGACGGTCGCGCCGGCCTTCCAGGCGCCGAGGACGGCCAGCACGAAGAGGGGGCTGTTCTGCAGCAGGACGGCGACCCGGTCACCGCGCTCCACACCCCGGGCGGCGAGGTGCCCGGCGACGGAGTCGCTCAGCTCGTCCACCTCGCGGTAGCTGAGCCGTCCGTCGAAGTAGGCGAGGAAGGTTCGGTCGGGGGCCGCGGCGACGGCCCGGCGCAGGGCGTGCACGGGCGAGGCGTCGGGGCTGACCGGTCCGCGCTGCGCCTCGTCCAGCAGCGCGATCCACGGCCGGGCCGCGTACACGGAGGTGGTCATCGGCCGTCCGCCTCCCACTTCTGCTGGATGTGGTTCATGCTCGTCAGCCAGCGGTCGGGGGTGGCGGCCCGCGCCTGGTAGTAGTCGGCGACCTCGGGGTGCGGAAGGATCAGGAACCGGTCCTCCTCGATCCCCGCGAAGAGGGCGTCCGCGACGTCCTCGGGCTCGATGGCGGTGGGCCGCAGCACCAGGTCCCCGGCGCTGCCGGTGTCCGCGAGCATGTCGGTGCGGACGCCCTGCGGACAGATCGCGTGGACCTTCAGACCACGGTGGCGGTACGTGAGGGAGAGCCACTCGGCGAAGGCGTACGCGCCGTGCTTGGTGACGCTGTACGGGGCCGCGCCGACCATGGTGAGCAGCCCGGCCGCCGAGACGGTGGAGACGAAACGGCCGCTGCCGCGCTCCAGCCAGGCGGGGAGCAGTTGGTGGGCCGCACGGACGTGTGCCATCACGTTGACGTCCCAGGCGAGCTCCCAGACCTGCTCCGGGGCCGCCTCGGTGCCGCCGGAGCCCACGCCCGCGTTGGCGCAGTAGACGTCGACGGTGCCGCCCAGTGCGTCCCTGGCCTCGGCCACGATCGTGGAGGCGTCGCCGGGGACGGCGGTCCCGCCGATCTCTTCGGCGACGGCCGCGGCCTTCGCCCCGTCCAGGTCGTTGACCACGACCCGGGCCCCCGCGGCGGCGAACCGACGGGCCAGCGCGGCTCCGATCCCGCCACCCGCCCCGGTGACGACCACTCCGGCATCCTGCATGGCTTCCACCATCGGTCTCCTTCGACACGACGAGAACACGGCTCCGCTACACCGACAGACTAACCGGTCGGTATGCACCCCGGAAGGGGATCGGGGACGGCATCGAACCGCGGCTCCGGCGCGGGGCGCGACACGCCACGACGAGCCCGCGGCTCACGGCCGAGGCTTACGAACGACCGGCACAGGCCCTACCGTGCACGGTGCCACCCCTTCCGCGATCACGGAGGACCCCCATGCGCCGCCTGTCCAGACGGAGTCTCCTCGCCGCGACGACCACCGCCGCCGCCCTGTCCGCGGGCCCGCCCGCGACGGCCGCACCGGCGGCGGGGCCCGCCGCCGCCCCGCCGCCGGCCGACCGCCGTTTCCGGACCGGCTTCGACCGGCTCGCCGCGGCCGGCTACGCCCTCCTGGCGGGCGACCGCGTCGGGATCGTCACCAACCCGACGGGCATCACCAGGGACGCACGCCACATCGTCGACGTGACGCACGCGGACGACCGGGTGGACCTGGTCGCCGTCTTCGGCCCGGAGCACGGCTTCCGCGGCACCGCGCAGGCCGGCGGCTCCGAGGGCCGCTACGACGACCCGGCGACCGGGCTCCCCGTCTACGACACGTATCTGAAGAGCGGACAGCCGCTGGCCGACGTCTTCACGGCCTCCGGCGTCGACACGGTCGTCTTCGACATCCAGGACGCGGGCGCCCGGTTCTACACGTACATCTGGACGCTGTACGACTGCATGGCGGCGGCTCAGCTCGCGGGAAAGCGTTTCGTGGTGCTCGACCGGCCGAATCCGGTGACGGGCCGTGGCGCGTACGGGCCGGTGCTGCACAAGGAGTTCGCGACCTTCGTGGGCCGGGAGCCGATCGCGCAGGCGCACGGGATGACGGTCGCCGAGCTGGCCCGGCTGTTCAACGCGGAGTTCCTCACCACGCCGGTGCCCCTGGACACCGTGTCGATGTCCGGCTGGCAGCGGTCCGACTTCTACGACGCCTCAGGGCTGCCCTGGGTGCCGCCGAGCCCGAACATGCCGACGCCCGACACCGCCCTGGTGTACTCGGGCACCTGCCTCTTCGAGGGGACGAACCTCTCGGAGGGGCGCGGCACGACCCGCCCCTTCGAGCTGATCGGCGCCGAGGGCATCGACCGCCGGTGGGCCGCCGCGGCCGGTGAACTCGCCCTGCCCGGGGTGTACTTCAGGGAGGCGTACTTCGCGCCCACCTTCTCGAAGTTCCAGGGCAGGACCGTCGGCGGTGTGCAGCTCCACGTGCACGACCGGGCCGCGTACGACCCGGTACGCACCGGGATCGCGCTGCTGGTGAGCGCCAAGCAGGTCTGGGACGGCTTCGCCTGGCGTCCGGACAACTGGATCGACAAGCTGACGGGCTCCACGCTGGTGCGCACGATGATCGACGCGGGCGCGACGGCCGACGAGGTCGTGGCGGGCTGGCAGGACGAGCTGGCCGCGTTCCGGCGGGTGCGCAAGGAGTATCTGCTCTACCGCTGAAGCGCCTCCCGCACCTCACTGAACCCCACCGAACCCCACCGAGGGTCTCCCGAACCCCCGCGGGGCAGCCGTCCCGGACCGTCCGCGGCGTCCCGGTCGCACCGGATCGCCTATCCTGGACCACCCGTTCCCGATCATCCTCCGAGATATGAGTCCGGGCTGGTCAGTTCGGACGTGGTCGCTGGCCGACTCGCCCCGTCGGCGGGACGATACGGGCACCGCGCACGGGTTGCGGAGGCCGAAGGGGGCTCGTCATGACGGATACCGCAGTGGGCGTGAGCCCGTACTGGGAGCTGACGTTCGACGCGGACGGGGACGTGGACGGCAGGCAGCGCGACCGGCTCCTGCGGGAGGTGGTGGAGCGGGGCGTCAAGGACCTGATCGTGTTCGCGCACGGCTGGAACAACGACCGCTCGGCGGCGACCCGGCTCTACAGCCGCTTCTTCGAGCCGGTCCCCGCTCTCGCGCCGAACGCCCGGCTCGGGTACGTCGGGGTGATCTGGCCGTCGATGCGGTTCTCCGACGAGCCGATCCCCGACTTCGAGCGGACCGTGACCGCGGTGTCCGTGGGCCCGGCCCTGGCCAAGGGCACCCGGGGCGCCCTGCTGACGGCCTTCCCCGGCCGCGCCACGCTGATCGACCAGATCGCCCGGATGCTCGACCAGCAGCCGGAGGGCGAGGCCGCGTTGGAGGAGTACGGGCGGCTGGTGCGGCTGCTCGTCGAGCTGCGCCCGGAGGCACCGGGCGCCGCCTTCGCCGCGGACACCCGGACCGAGACGGGACCCCACGGCGATCCGGAGATGTTCCTCGGGAACACGGCGGAGATCTGCCACGAGTTCGCGCGGGCGCTCGCGGAGGACGGCGAGGCGGCGGGAGCCGGGCCCGGCGGCGAAGCGCCCCGGGCCGCGTCCGCCGCCCTCCCGAGCGCCTGGGACGGGGCGCACGAACTGCTGCGCCAGGCCACCTACTTCGCGATGAAGCGGCGGGCCGGCGCGGTCGGTGAGCGCGGGCTCGGACGGCTGGTCGGACGGCTCGCCCAGGCGGCGCCCGGGGTGCGCGTCCACCTCGTGGGGCACAGCTTCGGCGGGCGCCTGGTGTCGTTCGCGCTGCGCGGGCTGCCCAAGGGGGTGCGGACCGTGAAGTCCGTGACGCTGCTCCAGGCGGCCTTCTCGCACTACGCGTTCGCGGCGCGGCTGCCGCACGAGGCGCGGTCCGGCGGTGTGCTGCACGGCCAACAGGACCGGATAGACGGGCCGTTGGTCTGCTGCTTCTCCCGCTTCGACTCGGCGCTCGGCACCATCTACCCGCTGGCCTCCCGCACGGCGGGCGACGACCGGACCGTCGCCGGTCTCGGCGTCCCCCCTCTGCTCGGCGCCCGGTGGGGCGCGTTGGGCCACGACGGGGTGCAGGCGGTGGCCGGCACGAAGGTGTTCACGCTCTCCGACGCGCTGCGGGCGAAACTGCCCGCCTCGGGGTGCGTGAACATCGACGCGTCCGCGGTGGTGCGGCGCGGCGGACGCCCCTCGGGCGCCCACAGCGACATCTGCCATCGGGAACTGGCCAGGGTGGTACTGGCGGCGGGCCGCATCAGCTGACCCGCCGCCGCTGCGCACGTACCCGTGTCACCGGTGCGAGGTGAACTCCACGACCTGCTGGTAGGTCGGCCGGTTCTGCCAGCTGATCCTGCCGTGCTTGATGCCGCCCAGGGTCCGCTGGTTGATCGAGTCGGCGCACCACTGGTCGCCCGCCGAGCAGAGCTCGTCACCGGGGTAGACCTGGGCCGCGGTCCGGCCGGCCGCCTGCTTGAGCGTGCTGATCAGGATGTCCCGGCAGGCGCTGAGCACGCCGCCGCCGCAGTACGGCTGGGCGAGACCTCCCTGGACCGACTCGCCGAGCACCGCCCTGATGTCCTTGTGGACGTAACTCCACCAGCCGTACTGGAAGGAGCTGCCGGCGTGCGAGCCGGTGGGCCCGTGTCCCGCCGAAGGGGCCTCGTCCACCGGGAGGTTGTTCGTCAGGGCGGTGTAGAGGCCGCTGCCGAGGCCGGGTTCGAACTCGCCCTTCACCAGCAGCGGCCACCAGGCGTCCAGGAGCCGGATCGCCTCGGCGTCGGCGTACGCCTTCGAACCCGCCGAGGTCTCCTTGCGCTTGGCGCCCGCCGTCACCCAGGCGGACAGCTTCGTGACCGCCGCCGCGGCCGTCGTGTCGGTGACCGGCGAGCTGTTGACGACCTGCAGCAGCTTCGGCAGCACGTCCTCGGCGCGCAGGTCGGCGAGGGCCGCGTCGGCCATCGCCTTGGTGAGGGACGCCCGGGTCACCCCGCCCGCGGTCACCAGTTTCCGCACCCGGTCCTCCAGGAGGTCGCCGCGGTGGACGGAGCCGTTGCCCCAGGAGGCCGTGGTGTAGTCCTTGGCCTGCTTGTTGTTCCAGGAGATGTAGTAGTCCTGGTCGATGGAGTTCGGGTGGGCCGACGCCGGGGTGTAGTCGGCGGTGTTCGTCGTCGGCGTCCAGTTCCGCCACTCGTACGCCGGCTGCGCCCAGACCGGGAACTCCGCGTCGACGCCGGTGGCGCGTACGGGGTTGTCGCCGCTGTTGTAGTACGCGGTGTGCCGCGAGTCGGCGTAGAACCAGTTGAACGTGAAGTTGATGTGCTGCACCGCCGCCTGGAAGGTCTGGGGGCTCTGCACGTAGTCCGGGTCGTTGAGCATCTGGAAGCCGATGATCGAGTCGGCCTCGTGCATGAAGGAGGAGCGCAGCGAGGTGTAGGCGACCTTCTTGCCGTCGACCGTGGCCCGGTGGGTGACCGGCCCGTACTTGGTCCGCCAGACCTGCATGCGGTACGAGCCGGCCGCGGTGCCGTCGGCGGTGGTGGGCTTCCACGCGTTGGTCTGCTCGATCTTCTCCATGGCCGTGCAGGTGCCGCGGTAGAGGTAGTGCGTGTCGTCCTGGCACAGCTCGACGGCGTACGTGTCGATGATGTCCTGGCCCGAGGTCGTGGCGCTCCACGCGTAGTCCTGGCCGCGGCCGAGTTCGACGTACATGCTCAGGCCCGCGAAGGAGGCGCCGCGGGCGCTGAGCCCCGGTCCCTGGATCTCCTGGAGCATGAGCAGCTGTGGCGCGAAATAGCCGGTCTGCGGTCCGAAGACGGCGACGGGGTGGCCGCTCGCGGTGTGGTCGCCGCTCACCACGAGGGCGTTGGACATACCGCGCCGGGCGGAGCTGAGGGCGCTCGCCGTCGCCGAGGCGGTCGTCCCGGTGGCCGTGGCGGTGGCGGCGCTGCCCGTGCGGTCGTAGACCAGCGGTTCCTCGCTGAGCGTGCCGGCGGTGGGCAGGGCCGCGCCCTTCGGGTCGGCCGGTTTGGTGGCGTACGGGAAGCTCTCGCCGTCGTGGACGGTGAGCGCGGCCTCGGGGTCGTTGCGCTCGCGGAAGGACTCCCAGACCTCGGTGCCCTTCGCCACGCCGTACTTGGACTGGGCGGCGAGCAGCGAGACGGCGTTGTTGACCTCGCCGCCGCCCCCGGAGCCGAAGAGCGCGCCGATGACCGAGGCGAGGGCGACCAGGTCGGTCTCCTTGAAGTGCTCGATGGTCCCGGCGTTGGTGATGGAGTCCTTGTGGCCGGTCAGGACGTACTCGCCGGGGAAGTAGCGGCCGCTGTCGGAGGCGTCTATGTAGGAGTTGATGCCGGCGAGGTACGCCCTGACGTCGGCGAGCGCCTGCTGGCCGCGGGCGCCGTTCGTGGCGACGGCGCTGTCGATCTGGGCCTGCAGATCGGCCTCGGTGTAGGGGGCGTGGCGCCAGAACTCCTGTTCCAGACCCTGGTTGGACGGGGCTCCGCCCGCGAAGGGGGTCAGTTTGCCCCGGCCGACGTGCCGGAAGACGTCCATCAGCCAGAGCCGGTCCTGGGCGGCCGCGTAACCGGCGCCGAACTCGGTTCCGTAGCGGGTGGTGCCCGTGATGTGCGGCACGCCGGTCTTCTTGTCACGGACGATCGTCACGTCGGTGCGCCCGGCGGGCTTCAGCGTGGATTCGACCTGATCGGCGGGGACACCGAACGAGGCGTCCCTGAAGAAGTCATTAATTTTGGCGTCGGTGAGGGTGGAGTGGCCCGACGCCAGACTCCCGTAAGGCGCCAGCTGGTCCTCCGCGTGGGCGGGCTGGGTGCCGAAGGCCTGGTTGAGAATGATCTCGGCGAGGGTCGCATTGCCGTTCTGACCTGGCGGAAGAATGTCGGAACACTGACCGCCGCAGTAGTCGTTCGCCGCCGCGCGGGGGGTGTCGGCGGCGACCGCCTGGGAAAGCGGTGACAAAAGGCCGGTAATGAGAACACATACGGAAGCTCCCGTGAGGAACTTGGGGAATCCGCGGGGAGTTCTCAGTCTGTCAAGGATGGTGCGTGGGGTACGCCGAGGCATGGCTGACTCCTCACGACGGGGATGTGCCGGACGTTACCGCCGGTATCCCCGTGTTTGAAGATGAACATGCGTCACTTTTGGCACCGGAGGAGCCGACGGGCCCAGCCGGGGCCGCCGACCGTCAGGGGCCGACGGCCGCGAAAAGCTCGGCAGACGGCCGACAACTGCCTTGCGGGTGGCCGATAACCGGCGGATCGGCGGTTCAGCGGCGGTCGCCGAAAAACAGATGGAGCCGAATCGCGTGTCGATACGTCTATTCGGCGACGTCCTTACGACGACGCCGAAGTGACCGAAGTACAGGTGCAGGTGTGACGGAGGTGCAGGGCGATGGCGGGATTCCGGAGTCTGGCGAGACAGGTGCGCGACCCGAGGAGTGATCTGGCACTGCGGCGCTATTCACTGCGCAAGTGCCTTGAGCGGTTCGCTCCTTACGGTCACCGGGCGACCTGGGACCATCTGTGCTCCCGGGCCGGGTTCGGCCCCGAGGACCGGTCCCCCGATCCGGCGCGGCTCGTGGCCGCACTGGACGAACTGGAGGAGGCCCGCTCCGTCTGGCTCGCCTACGAGGTCGCGTTCGCCCAGCGCCGCAAGAAGGAGAAGCACGACGGTCTGCGCAGTCCCGGCAGCGTGGACGACTGGCACCGGCTCACCTGGGGCGGTTTCGGGGTCGCCTGGTGCGACGACCCCGAGGTGCACCCCCATGAGCCGCTGGCCGAGGTGCTGCGCCGGCTCATCGCGGCCCTGGAGCGCGAGCCGGGCGCCGTCTGCCCGGTCTGCACGGGCGAGCGCCTCGTCTGGAAGTACGACCTGGCCCACGAGCCGTCCTCGGGCCCGGTCTGCACGGCCTGCGGAATAGTGGTCCCCCGACCGGTTCTCACCCCCGAGGCCCTGGCGGAGTGCAGGAGAGGCCGCCTGCTGGTCGCGGTGGCCGGTTAGTGCTGCCGGGGGTGCGCCGCCGGCCCGCCCGGCTCAGCCGCACCCCCGGGCGAGTACCTACGGGACGTGTACGTCGGTGTGGATGGCGAGCTTGAACTCGGCGAGCATCAGCGGGGTGGCGATCTTCACGTCACCCGCGCCGCGCACGGAGACCTTCAGTGCGACCGGCGTGTCCGGGTGGACGAACATCTGCCACAGGTAGGAGCGGTACTGCCCGCCCCTGGTGGGTGCGATGTCGGTGGTGGCCGTCGAGTTGTAGCCCGTCGTGAGGTTCAGCGGGTCGCGCACGAACCGCGCCCGGTACTCCAGGCCGTGTGCGTCGGCCTCCCAGAAGACCAGCGCGGACAGGACGCCCCGGCCGTCGTGGCTCGGCCAGATGAGGCCCGAGCGGGCGTCGGGGAACGTCGACGCGGTGGTGCCGCCCTTCGCCGGATGGTGCATGTCCCAGCGGTCGTACTGCTCTTCCCCCGTGACGTACGGGAAGCGCACGAGGTGGTACCCGTCGCTGTCGTACGTGATCCGCTGGGCCCCCGTGTGCGCGGCTTCCCACTTGAGCGAACAGATGGCCAGGCTCATCGCCCGTCCCCCTCTCGGTCTCCCGGTCTCCGGTTGTCGGTGCCGCCCGGCACCGTCGGGGCATGGCGCGGGGCTGTGCGAACGAGGGGCGCGGGTCCGGCGGCGGTGCCTGCCGGCGCGACCACGGACACCGGGGCCGAGCCGGATCGCACGGCGCGCGTGCACACCTGGACCATCCTGCCCGGCCACGCCTCCGTCAACTGGCACGGG
Source organism: Streptomyces sp. CWNU-52B (assembly GCF_047444975.1). NCBI lineage: Bacteria > Bacillati > Actinomycetota > Actinomycetes > Kitasatosporales > Streptomycetaceae > Streptomyces > Streptomyces sp. CWNU-52B. The sequence goes on from NZ_JBLFJV010000050.1 coordinate 434,063, forward strand.
CGCCCTGTGCTGCTGCGTGGGGAGCGGGGCGGCGCCCGACGCCCGGCCGGTGAGGGGGCACTGGTGCGGTACGGGGCCGGGGCCTCCTGAGCCCCGCTCGGCGAAACAGCGGTGACCGCGGTCTCGCCTGCCCGGCGGACTCAGTGGCAGTCGCCGGGGGCTTCCTTCTCCTGCTCCGGAGCCCGGCGGCCGTGCTCCACCATGAGGCGTGAGCCGCTCTGCCGTTGGCCGAAGGCGTCGTCGGGGTTGGACAGTACGCAGTTCTCCAGGGAGAGGCAGCCGCAGCCGATGCAGTCGGTGAGGTGGTCGCGCAGGCGGCCCAACTGTTTGATGCGTTCGTCGAGTTCGGAACGCCACGCCGCCGAGAGCCGGGCCCAGTCCTCCCGTGTCGGCGTCCGTTCCTCGGGGAGTTCGGCGAGCGCCTCACGGATCGTGGCCAGCGGGATGCCGACGCGCTGCGCGGCCCGTACGAAGGCGACCCGGCGCAGGGCGTCACGGTGGTAGCGGCGCTGGTTGCCCGTGGTGCGACGGCTGCGGATCAGGCCCTTGGACTCGTAGAAGTGCAGGGCCGAGACGGCGGCTCCACTACGGGCCGACAACTGGCCGACCGTGAGTTCATGGATCTTCTCGGGAATCTGAGGCACCTTTCGAAGCCTACCCAGCGCGTCACACCTCCGGTCCGTTGACAGGGGGCCTCCCACCCCACCATGCTAAGCAGTTGCTTAGGCATACTGGGCGGGACACAGCAACGCGAGAGGCCGGGACATGGCGGAGCCGAGGATCTTCACGTCAGCCGACGAGCTGAAGGCGGCGGTGGGTGAGCAGTTGGGGCACAGCGAGTGGCTGGAGGTCGACCAGAAGCGGATCGACCTGTTCGCCGAGGCGACGGGCGACCACCAGTGGATCCACGTGGATCCGGCGAGGGCCGCGACGGGCCCCTTCGGGACGACCATCGCCCACGGGTACCTCACGCTGTCGCTGCTGCCGCTGTTCGGACCTCAGCTGATCAAGGTCGAGGACGTCAAGATGGGCGTCAACTACGGGACGAACAAGGTGCGCTTCCCCGCGCCGGTCCCGGTCGGCTCGCGGCTGCGGGCCACGGCGAAGATCACGGGGGTCGACGAGGTGCCGGGCGGCGTACAGGTGTCCATCGGCTTCACCGTCGAGCGCGAGGGCGGCGAGAAGCCGGTCTGCGTGGCCGAGTCAGTGTCCCGGTACTACTTCTGACCGAGGCCGGTCACCCCCGCGCGCCGACCATCCTCAGCACCAGGTCCGCGTACAGCTCGCCGACCATCTCCGGGGTGCGGGGGCCTGCCACGTTGAACCAGCGGGCCACGTCGATGCACAGGGACAGCACCGCGAGGGTGGTGCCCGGTACGTCCGGGACGTCGAAGTCCCCCGCGGCCACGCCGTCCTCGATGATCGCACGCACCTCGGCGTCGACCTGCCGGCGCAGGGCGATGATCTCCGCGCGGGCCTCCGGACCGAGCGAGTCCAGTTCGTACTGCACGACCCGCGCGGTGGTGCGCCCACCGGCGTGCCAGCGCACGAAGGAGCTCACGGCGTCGGCGAGCCGCTCGGCCGGGCTGCCCTCCCGGCCGGACGCGGTCCGCAGGATGTCGAGGGCCTTCTCGTGGCCGATCCTGCTGATCCGGTGGAGCAGTTCTTCCTTGGTCTTGTAGTGGATGTAGAGCGCGGCCGGGCTCATCCCCGCCCGGCCCGCGATGTCCCGGGTCGTCGTCGCGTGGTACCCGCGCTCGGCGAAGGCCTCCACCGCGGCGACGAGCAGCCGCCGGGCCGCGTCCGGGGTGACCTCGGCCCACGGCTGCACCTCGCCGCCGGCCGTCTCCTCCGCCGTACTCATCGCTCGTTCGCCCCTTCCAGTGGCAGAGCGAACACCATACCCCCGATACTGAGCGAGCGCTTAGCGTGCCCGCTCAGGGCCCTTGCCGCTTTTCGAAGGGGTCGTGGTCGGCGAGGATCTTCTCCAGGCGGGCCTGGTCGACGCGGCTGACGATCTGCCCGGCCTCCTGCCGGTCGCGGATCACCTTGGCGAGGGTGAACGCGGAGGTGACGAGATACAGCACGGCGATCCCGAGGAAGGCCCGCACCCAGGTGTCGGCCTCCAGCTTGAAGATCCCGATGGTGGTGGCGACGGCGGCCACGCCGAACGAGGCGACCGCCTGGCCGTAGAAGGCGGCGGTGGACTGCTGCTTGACCGGTGTCTCACTCATGCGACCAGGATCGGCGGCGGTGGCCCGCGCCACATCCGCTCGCGTACTCAGACGCGTACTCACACGGGGACCCGGCCAGCCGTTCAGAAGGCCGAAACCCCGGTCAGGGCCCGTCCGATGAGGAGCTTCTGTATCTGGCTGGTGCCCTCGTAGAGCGTCATCACGCGGGCGTCGCGCAGGAGCTTCCCGGCCGCGTACTCGTCGATGTAGCCGTAACCGCCGAAGACCTGGAGGGCGTTGTTCGCGGCGCGCACCGCGGCCTCCGAGGCGAACAGCTTGGCCTTCGAGGACTCGGTGGCGAACGGTTCGCCGCGGTCGACCAGATCGGCCACGCGCCAGGTGAGCAGCCGTGCCGCGTCCACGTCCACCGCGATGTCGCTGATCAGTTCCTGTACGAGCTGGTGGTGGGCGATGGTCCTGCCGAACTGCTCTCGCTCGGTCGCGTACGTCACGGCGGCATCCAGCGCGGCCTGGGCGATCCCCACACAGCCCGCCGCCACCGACATCCGGCCCTTGGCCAGCGCGGACATGGCGACGGTGAAGCCCTTGCCCTCGGGTCCGAGCATGGCCGAGGCGGGTACCCGGACGTCCTCCAGGGTCAGCTCGGCGGTGGCCTGGCCGCGCAGGCCGAGCTTGCCGTGGATGGCGCGGCGGGTCAGGCCGGGGGTGTCGGCCGGTACGAGGAAGGCGGAGACGCCCTTGTGTCCGGGGGCGTCGGTCGAGCGGGCGAAGAGCAGTACGACGTCCGCCCAGGTCCCGTTGGTGATGAACATCTTGCTGCCGCTGATGACGTACGTGTCGCCGTCGCGCACCGCCCTGGTCGACAGGTTGCCCGCGTCCGACCCCGTGCCCGGTTCGGTGAGGCCGAAGCAGCCGACGTACCCGCCGGAGGTGAGCCCCGGCAGCCACCGGCGCTTCTGCTCCTCGGTCCCCCAGGACGCGACGGTCTTGGCGACGAGGCCGAGCGAGACCGAGACGATGCCCCGGACCGAGGAGTCGCCCCGGCCCAGCTCCTCCGTCACCAGGCAGTACGCGAGGTGGTCGCCGCCGGAGCCGCCGTACTCCTCGTCGACGGTGAGACCGAGGAAGCCGACCTCGCCGAGCTTCTTCACGATCGAGCGGTCGACCTCCTCCGCCCGGTCCCAGGCGATCACGTTCGGGGTGATCTCGCGCGTGACGAAGTCCCTGGCCAGCCGTCGGACGGCGGTCTGCTCCTCGCTGAGTTCCAGGTTCATACGATCCACCTCTGTCACATCTGTCGCAGATTCGGCGTAGCTTTTAATTAGCACTGCTAGTTTCTGGCGCGCAGCCCTACTATGTGCGCCATGGCACGACCGCGCAAGCCCCTCCTCAGCACCGACCGCATCGTCGCGGCGGCCCGGACCCTGGTGGACGCCGAGGGCCTCGCCGCGGTCTCCACCCGCAGGCTGGCCGCGGAGCTCGGGGTGAGCGGTCCGTCCCTCTACAACCACTTCAGGACGAAGGACCAGATCCTGGAGGCGGTCGCGGACTCGGTGAGCGCGCAGGTCGATCTGTCGATGTTCGAGGACGGCCGGGACTGGCGCACCGCGCTGCACGACTGGGCCCTCTCCTACCGGGCGGCCCTGCGCGACCACCCGAACATCGTGCCCGTCCTGGCCCGGGGTCCCGGGCGCCGGCCGGCCGGACTGCGGGTCGCGGACGCGGTGTTCGGCGCGATGGTGGGGGCGGGGTGGCCCGCGGCGCAGGCCACGTCCATCGGGGCGCTGATGCGGTACTTCGTGACGGGCTCCGCGCTCGGTTCGTTCGCCGGCGGGTTCGTGGACGACGAGACGGCGTACGATCCCGCGGACTATCCGCACCTCGGGCAGGCCCACCTGCTCGCCGAGCAGCCGGAGAAGATCGACGAACGGGCCTTCGAGACAGGGCTCACCGCGCTGCTGGACGGGTTGGCTCTGCAGTACGCGGCGCTGCGGAGGTAGGCCATCCGGGCGCCCGGACGTCCGGGGCGTTCGGTGCCGCGGGCCGGTGGGGACCGGTCGCGCCGTTCCCCGCGCCCCTGAGGAGCGGGGCCGCGCCCCGGCTCTGATCCTTCGGCCGGCGCCGAACCGTGTGTCGCTCATGCTGGGTGCATGACCTCCTCACGTACGGGGGCCGGCGGGGCCGCGGGGCTCGCCGGTCTTGCCTCACTGGTCGCCGACGAGACCCGGGCCGGCTTTCTGCTGGCGCTGCTCGACGGGCGGGCGTGGACCGCCGGGGAACTGGCACGGCACGCCGGGGTCGCCGCGTCGACGGCCAGCGAGCACCTGGGCAAGCTCGTCGCGGGCGGGCTGCTCACCGAGGAGCGGCAGGGGCGCCACCGGTACGTACGGCTGGCCGACGCCCGGGTCGCCCAGCTCGTCGAGGACCTCGTCGCCCAGGTCGCCCCCTCGGCCGCCGCCCGGCCCCGCACCCTGCGCGAGGCGGGCGCCGGCAGCGCGATGGCCCGGGGCCGTACCTGCTACGACCACCTGGCCGGCCGCCTCGGCATCGCGGTCACCGACGCGCTCACCGGGCTCGGACTGCTCCGCCAGGACACCGGGTTCGCGCTCACGGACGAGGGGGTGAGCTGGTTCGACGGCCTGGGCATCCCGCTCGTACGCACCGGCCGGCGCCCGCTCGCCCGCGCCTGCCTGGACTGGACGGAACGACGCCCCCACCTGGCGGGCGTCGCGGGCGCGGCCCTGTGCCGGCACGCCCTGGACACGGGTTGGTGCGTACGCATCGGCTCGGAACGAGCCGTGAAGGTGACCCCCCGAGGCGAAAGAACTCTCTCGACCCTGCTGGGCATCCCCCCGGAGACCCTCCACTGACCCCCACCGAGGACGCCCCGCCAGGCGGCGGCCCGCCAGGCGGCGGCCCGCAGGGGCGCGGGGAACTGCGCGCCCGGCCCCCACCTCCCCGCAGCCAGAACACACCTCAGCCGGAACAGACCGAGGAGTCGGCCCGGACTCCTAGAACATCACCAGCGCCCGTCCGCCCTTGCCCGCCAGCATGTTCTCGAACGCCGCCGGGATGCCGTCCAGGCCGATCCGTTCCGTGACGAGCGCGCCCAGGTCCAGGCGCCCCGCCCGGACGTGTTCGGCGAGGATCGGCACGTCGCGGGCCGGGTCGGAGTTGCCGTAGACGCAGCCGGCGAGCGTGCGGCCCCAGTGGAAGAGCTCCAGCGCGTTGAAGGTGACCTGCTGGTCCTTGCCGCCGATGCCGACGACCGTCGTCCGGCCACCTCGGCGGGTGGACTCCCACGCGGTGCGGATCGTGACGGCCCGGCCCACGCACTCCACGGCCACGTCCACCCCCTGCTTGCCGGTGAGGCCCCGGATCTCGCGCGCCGTGTCCGCCGAGGCGATCACGTACTCCGTGGCTCCGGCCTCACGGGCCAGGGCCTCCTTCTCGGGCGACACGTCGACCGCCACGATCTTCGAGGCGCCGGCGATCCGTGCGGCCTGCATCGCCGCGAGTCCCACCCCGCCGGCCCCGAAGACGGCCACGGTCTCGCCGGGGCACACCTGGGCCGAGTAGTGCACGGCCCCGTAGCCGGTCAGGACGGCGCAGCCGAGCAGGGCCGCGTCCGGCAGCGGGATCCCGGCCGGCGCCGGCAGCACGCACGCGGCCGCCACCACCGTCTCCTCCGCGAAGGCGGCGACGTTCAGCCCGGGGTGCAGGTCCGTCCCGTCGGAGGAACGGTGTGCGTAGACGTCCGCGGCCCCGGTCAGGGCGTTGGCGCACAGCCACACCTCCCCCAGCGAACAGGCGTGGCAACTGCCGCAGGAGGGCGCCCAGTTGAGCACCACCGGATCGCCGGGCACGATGCGCTCGACACCGGGTCCGACGGAGACGACGGTGCCCGCCCCCTCGTGGCCGAGCACGGCGGGCACCGGCACGCGCATGGTGCCGTCGGACAGGGACAGGTCGGAGTGGCAGACCCCGGCGGCGGCGAGGCGCACCCGCACCTGTCCGGGGCCGGGTTCCGGCAGGTCGATCTCGGTGATCTCCAGGGGAGAGCCGACGGCGGGCAGAACTGCGGCGCGGACCATGGCGTACAACGCTCCTAGAACTGGAGGGACTTGGTCTGGAGGTACTCGGACAGCCCGTGCGAGCCCAGCTCGCGTCCGACGCCCGACTGCTTGTAACCGCCGAAGGGGGCCATGGGGTTGAAGCGTCCGCCGTTGATGTCGATCTGTCCAGTGTCCATGCGCCGCGCGAAGGCCACGGCCTCCGTCTCGTCCCCGGCCCACACCGCGCCCGCGAGCCCGTACACCGTGCCGTTCGCGATGCGCAGGGCGTCCGCCTCGTCCTCGTACCGGATGATCGACAGGACCGGGCCGAAGATCTCCTCCTGGGCGATCGCCATCCCGGGGGTGACGTCGGCGAAGACGGTCGGGCTGACGAAGTACCCCTGCTCCTTCGGGGATTCGGGTCCGCCCGCGACCAGGCGGGCGCCCTCGCCGACCCCCTTCTCGATGTAACCCCGCACGCGTTCCCGCTGCTTGGCGTTGACGACCGGGCCGATGCGCTCGCCGTACTTCCCGGCGGCCTCGGCGGCGAGGGAGACCGCCTCGTCGTACTGGGAGTCGTGGACCAGCATGCGCGTCCAGGCGCTGCACGTCTGGCCGGAGTTGGACATCACGTTGGCCACGCCGACGTTCACGGCCTTGGCCAGGTCGGCGCTCGGCAGGATGACGTTGGCGGACTTGCCGCCCAGTTCCAGGGCGACCCGCTTGACGGCGGCGCCCGCCGTGGCGCCGATCTGCCTGCCGACGGCGGTCGAGCCCGTGAAGGAGACCAGGTCCACGCCCTCGTGCTCGGCGAGCGCCTGGCCCGCGACCGGGCCGAGGCCGGTGACGAGGTTGAAGACGCCGGCCGGGACGCCCGCTTCGTGGACCGCCTCGGCGAAGAGCTGGGCGGTGAGCGGGGTGTCCTCGGCGGGCTTCAGCACGACCGTGCAGCCGGCCGCGAGCGCGGGGGCGACCTTGGCGACGATCTGGTGGAGCGGGTAGTTCCAGGGCGTGATCGCGCCGACGACGCCGACCGGTTCCAGGTGGACGGTGGAGTTCCCGACCTTCTCCTCGAAGGCGTACGAGGCGGCGAGGTCGGCGTACGAACCGGCGACCGCGATCGGCGCTCCGACGTGCACCGCCTGGGAGAACTTCAACGGCGAGCCGAGTTCGGCGGTGACCGTCCCGGCGATCTCGTCCTTGCGGGCGACGAGGACGTCCCGCAGGGCGCCGATGCGTGCGGCGCGGTCGGCGGGCGGGGTGGCGGCCCAGGCCGGGAAGGCGGCGCGCGCGGCCCGGACGGCGGCGTCGACGTCCTCGATCGTGCCGGCCGGCACGAGGGCGATGACCTGCTCGTCGGCCGGGTTCACGACGGCGATCGTGTCCTCCCCGGCCGCGGGGCGCCACGCGCCGTCGATGTACATGCCGTCGTGTGCCTTCATGTGGTCCTCCCGGGGGGTGCGTCGTCGTCCGCGCTCCAAACTAGCGGTGTTAGTTTTTGGACGCCAGGGCCTCCGGCTGCCGATCGGGGCGCGGCCCCGGCCGTCAGGGACGAGGGGAACCGCCCGACCGGCCGCGTCCGGCCCGCACCCGTCGTGCGGTCGCGGAGGGAGCCGCCGCGGCTCCCTCCGTCTCGGTCCCGGCGGCGCCCGTGGCGGCGCTCCGGCCCTGCCGGAGTCCCAGCCCGGAGGCGATCAGCAGGAGCCCTCCGAGCATCACGAACGGCGCGGCCACACCCGCGACCCCGGCGATCAGGCCCGCCGCGGCGGGCGCGGCGACCTGGCCGAGCCGGTTGCCCGTCAGCCGCAGGGCGAGGGCGGTGGAACGCGCGTCGCCCGGGGCGGCCTGCACCACGGTGGTCATCGACAGGGGCTGGCCGACGCCCAGGCAGAACCCGAGCAGGGCGAGCAGCACGGCGAGGCCCCAGACCGGCAGGGGCAGTGCGATCCCCGCGCACAGCAGGGCCGCGAGGAGGCAGGTCGTGGCGAGCAGCGCGGCCCGGCCCAGCACCCGCAGCATCGGCGTCATCACCAGTCGGCAGGCGATGGTCGCCGCCGCGCGCAGGCTGAGCAGCAGGCCGATCACGGAGGGCGCGATGCCCCGGTGTTCGCCGACCACCGGCAGGTACGCGGTGAGGATGTCCGTCGCGGAGAGCACGGCGAGGCTGATGAAGATGCCCGCGGGCACGCCCCGGGTGCGCAGGATGCGGTGCACGGGCACGCGTGCGCCCTGTCCGGTACGGGACGTGGCGAGCGTGCGGTGCTCTATGCGCCACAGGGAGACGAACGAGAGCGCCGCGAGCGCGCCCGCGGCCACCAGGGCGAGGGCGCTGGTGCCCGCCATGTCGGGGCCGCCGATCAGGGCGCCCGCGGCGATCGGTCCGACGAGCTGGCCCAGCGAGGCGCCGATGGTGAAGTGACCGAAGTTGCGGTCCTGTTCGTGCGGCGCGGACTGGCGGGCCACCAGCGACTGGGCGCCGATCACGAAGGAGAGGTGGCCGAGGCCCATCACACCGCTCCAGGCCGCCATCGCGGTGAGCGAGTCGGCCGTACCGCTGAGGGCGCAGCCCCCGGCGATGAGGACGACGCCCACCGGGAGCAGCGGGGCGCACCGGCCGTGGTCGGTCCTGCGGCCGAGCGGTACGGCCGCGAAGAGCGGCAGCAGGGCGTACACGCCGGCGATCACACCGATCGCACGCTCGTCGGCGCCGAGCGCGAGGGCCCGGTAGGAGACGGCGGGTCGTGCCATGGACACCGCCGCCTGCGAGAAGCTGAAGGCGATGACCAGGCGGAGCAGCCAGCCGCGGTTCCCACCGGGCTTCATGGTGACGTTCTCCCTGGGATGAGACCGGCCTCCCGGCCGGGCGGCAGCCGGGTGCCGTGGATCAGATGATGCCGAACAGGATCGCGGAGCCGAGCACCACGAGCGACGTGAGCGCCGCCCATTTGACCACGAACCTGGTGTGGTCCCCGAAGTCCACCTTGGCCATGCCGACCAGCACGTACACGGCGGGGACCAGCGGGCTCGACATGTGCAGCGGCTGGCCGACGATGGAGGCGCGGGCGATCTCCAGCGGTGAGACGCCGTGCGCGCCGCCCGCCTCGGCGAGGACGGGCAGGACTCCGAAGTAGAAGCCGTCGTTCGACATGAAGTACGTGAGCGGGATGCTCAGGATCCCGGTGACGGCGGCCATGTGCGGGCCCATGCCGTCGGGGATGCCGTCGACGAGCCACTCGGCCATGGAGTCGACCATGCCGGTGCCCTGGAGGACGCCGGTGAAGACGGCGGCGGCGAAGACCATGCCGGAGACGTTGAGGACGTTGTCGGCGTGGGCGGCGAGGCGCTCCCGCTGGTCCGGGATGTGCGGGAAGTTGACCGTCAGGGCGAGCGCGGCGGCGAGCAGGAACAGGACCGGGATCGGCAGCAGTTCCATGATCATGGCGGTGAGGAGGACCACCGTGAGCAGCGCGTTGAACCAGTACAGCTTGGGCCGCAGCGTCGCACGGTTCGGGTCGAGCCCCTGGAGGCGTACGTCGTCCTCCTCGCCCTCGTTGTCGCCCTCGGCGTCCGTGCCGGCGCCGCCACCCCCCGCGGTCTTGCTGAAACGCACCTTGCCGCCACCGGAGCCATCGGAACCACCCGAACCGCCGGCGACACCGGCACCCGCACCGACAAGCACCGTCTCGGCCTCAGCCTCGGTCCCGACCTCGGTCCTGTTCGCCCGCTGCTCGTCCCCCAGTACCGCGTCCAGGCTCAGCACGCCGAGCCGCTTGCGCTCGCGCAGGCCGAGTACGTACGAGAGGGCGATCACGGCGACCAGGCCGACGGCGAGCGCCGGGATCATCGGGACGAAGATGTCGCCGGCGTCGAGCTTGAGCGCGGTGGCGGCGCGGGCCGTCGGACCGCCCCAGGGCAGGGTGTTCATCACGCCGTTGGCGGTGGCGGCGACACCGGTCATCACCACGAGGCTCATCTTGAGGCGCTTGTACAGCGGGTACATCGCCGAGACCGTGATCATGAAGGTGGTCGAGCCGTCGCCGTCCAGGGAGACGATCGCGGCGAGCAGGGCCGTGCCGACGACGATGCGCATCGGGTCGGCCTTGCAGAACTTGAGGATGCCCCGGACGATCGGGTCGAAGAGGCCGACATCGATCATCACACCGAAGTACACGATGGCGAACATCAGCATCGCGGCGGTCGGCGCGAGGGTGCCGACCCCCTCGATGACGTAGTCGCCGAGCTGGGCCCCCTTCCCGACGAACACACAGAACAGTGCCGGGATCAGCACCAGCGCCGCGATCGGCGACATCTTCTTCAGCATGATCAGGACCAGGAAGGTCGCGATCATGGTGAAGCCGAGGATGGTCAGCATGAGTGGATACCTAACGTTCGCCCTTGAACTCCCACCAGGGACGGCGGTTCGAGTGACGTTAGGTCGGGGCCACAAGCCTTAACAAGATGTTGACACGAGAGCAATAAGCGCAGAACTCCTGGTCACAGCGGTGCGCTGGTCGGGGCGATCTCGATGGGTACGCCGTTGAGGACCGCCGTGCCGGAGAGCGGGTCGAGCAGGCTGCCGTCCAGGAGCTGGTTGACGTTGACGCCGGGGTCGGCGGCGGCGTGGTGGGTGCGGGTGCCCGGCCGGTCGTGCCCCCAGCCGTGCGGCAGGCTCACGACCCCGCGCCGTACGGAGTCGGTGACCTCGGCGGGGGCGACGACCTCTCCCCCGGCGCCCTTCACGCGTACTGGTGCCCCGTCGGTGACGCCGAGGCGTTCGGCGTCGTCGGGGTGGATGTGCAGGGTGCAGCGGTTGGTGCCGCCGGTGAGGGCGGGGATGTTGTGCATCCAGCTGTTGTTGGACCGCAGATGGCGGCGGCCGACCAGGACGAGGCCTTCCGGGCGCCTGCGCAGGGCGTCGCGCAGCCGCGGCAGGTCGTCGGCGAGCGGCCCCGGAAGCAGTTCGACCAGTCCGCTGCGGGTCTTGAGGGGACCCGGCAGGCGTGGCGCGAGCGGTCCGAGGTCGATGCCGTGCGGGTGGTCGAGGAGTTGCCGCAGGGTCAGCCCTTCGGGGCGGGCGCCGAAGCCGTCGCCGTACGGGCCGAGGCGCAGCATCAGGTCGAGGCGGCGCTCGGGACCGGTGTCACCGGTGAGGGCGGCGGCCAGTTCGCGGGGTTCACGACCGTATACGGGCGAGTGCTGTTCCTTGACGGCCTTGCCGAGGGTCTGGTCGATGACCATGGTGTCGACGGCGGAGGGGTCGGTGCCGTGCAGGCCGGTCGCGGCGAGGACGAGCCGGGCCAGGATCTCCGTCTCGGCCATCCTGCCCTCTTCCAGGGGGACGGCGGCCCGGGTGTAGCGGACCTGGTTGCGTACGGCGAGGGTGTTGAAGGCGAAGTCGTGGTGCGGGCTCTGCGAGGGCGGGGGCGGCGGCAGTACGACATGGGCGTGCCGCGAGGTCTCGTTCAGGTACGGGTCGACGCTGACCATGAAGTCGAGCGAGCCGAGGGCCTTGTCGAGGCGGTCGCCGTCGGGGGCGGAGAGGACGGGGTTGGCGGCGATGACGACGAGGGCGCGGATCGGCTCGCCCTCGGCCGTCGCGGTGTCGATCTCCTCGGCGAGCGCGGCGAGCGGCAGTTCGCCCTTGGCCTCCGGGTGCCGGCTCACCCGGCTGTGCCAGCGGCCGAGCGCGAAGCCGCGGCCGGGTCCCGCGGGGCGGGGTGTGCGGTCGGTGGCGGCCTGCGGGAAGAGGGCGCCGCCAGGCCGGTCGAGGTTGCCGGTGAGGACGTTGAGGACGTCGACCAGCCAGCTGGCCAGGGTGCCGTGCGGGACGGTGCAGCTGCCGATGCGGCCGTAGACGGCGGCGGTGGGCGCGGCGGCGAGCTCCCGGGCGAGCGCCCGGATGGTGCCGGCGTCGACGTCGCAGGCCCCGGCGGCCGCCTCGGGGGTGAAGTCCCGTACGGCGTCGCGGAGTTCGTCGAGGCCTTGGACCAGTTCGCCGAGCTCGCCGAGGTCGGTGAGGTGCTCGTCGAAGAGGACGTACGCCATCGCCGCGAGGAGCAGGGCGTCGGTGCCGGGGCGGACGGCGACGTGCCGGTCGGCGAGCTTGGCGGTGCGGGTGCGGCGGGGGTCGATGACGGTGAGCGTGCCGCCGCGCGCCTTGAGGGCCTTGAGCTTGCCGGGGAAGTCGGGCGCGGTGCACAGACTCCCGTTGGACTCCAGGGGGTTGGCGCCGATCAGCAGCAGATGGTCGGTGTGGTCGAGATCGGGTACGGGGATCGCGTTCGCGTCGCCGAAGAGGAGGCCGCTGGAGACGTGCTTGGGCATCTGGTCGAGCGTGGACGCGGTGAACAGGCTGTGCGTGCCGAGGCCGGCGAGCAGGACGGTGGGGTAGAGCGCGCCGGCCATGGTGTGCACGTTCGGGTTGCCGAGGACGGCTCCGACGGAGTGCGGCCCGTACCGCTCGACGACCGGCCGGAGCCCGGCGGCGACCGCGTCGAAGGCCTCTTCCCAGGTGGCCTCGCGCAGCTCCCCGTCCTTGCGGACCAGCGGGGTGCGCAGCCGGTCCGGGTCGCTGTCGGCGGCCCCGAACGACGCCCCCTTGGGACAGATGAACCCCTGGCTGAACACGTCGTCACGGTCCCCGCGCGCGCTCGTCACCCGGGTCCCCTCGATGGTGAGCGTCAGCCCGCAGGTGGCCTCGCAGAGCGGGCAGATGCGCAGGGCCGTACGGGTGTCGGCCGCACGGGAGTCGGTGGTACTGGACACGGGTCCTCCCGGAGGGGGTGGCGGCAACGGCGACGCACTGACCCTGCCGAGCATACCGACCGGTATGGACGGTGGGGAGGGGGCGCGGGGGTCGGGTCGGGAATTCGCGTGCGGTCCGCCTTCGGCCGCCCAGGTCTGTCGGCCTGGAGCAGCCGGCCGAGAAGGACGGGGGCAGGCCGTTGCGGGGGCCGACGAGCGGGGCCTGCCGGCGTCCTGGATCCAGAGCCTTTCGACGCCACAGTCACGGTGCCGGGACCGGATCAGTCCAGGACATCAACCCAGGACATCAGTCCAGGGAGCGTGACAGATACGCCCGGAGCAGTTCCCGTGTCTCCTCTATGACCCGCTCGTCGCCCGACGGGTCGAGGCGGAAGGCGAGTTGGACGAGGGTGTCGGCGGCCTCGACGGCGATGAGGAAGACGCGCCGGAGGTCGTCGTCGGGCTCGCGGTCGAGGTAGCCGGAGAGCAGGTCGGTGAGCCGGTCGGCGACGCGGGTGTTGGGCTGGGCGTCGCGGGTGCCGACGGGTATCTGGTTGCCGAAGTCGACGAGGGAGAAGCCGGGCGCGGTGCGCTTCATGGCGATGTACTCGTCGAGGACGGCGTCCACGGCCGCCCGCCAGCCCAGGTCGGCGCCGGTGTTCTGGAGGCGGTGGGTGACCCGCTCGGTGTAGATCTCGAAGTTGCGCTGGGCGAGCGCGTCGGCCATGGCCCGCTTGTTGCCGAAGAACCGGTAGACGGACCCGATGGGCACCCCGGCGCGCAGGGCGACCGCGCGGGTGCTCAGGGCGTCGTAACCGACCTCGTCGAGGAGGTCCGCGCAGGCGTCGAGGATACGGGTGAGTCGTTCGGCGCTACGACGTTGGACGGGCGCGCGGCGCAGCGAGGTCGCTTGGGGCACGGGCTTCATGATGCCTTTCCGCCGCGGTCCGGTGAACCATGCCCTTGGGTACGAAAACCGGTGCCCTCACCACTCATCCACCACCGCCCACACGACCACGGAACACGGCAGACCCCGTGCCTTCCAGGGGCGCGGGGAACGGCGCAATCCTTTAGGGGCGCGAGGAACTGCGCGCTCAGCCCCCACCCACCCGCAGCCACCCCGCGGAACACGGCAGACCCCAGGCCTTCCAGGGGCGCGGGGAACGGCGCAATCTTTTAGGGGCGCGGGGAACTGCGCGCTCAGCCCTCACCCACCCGCAGGCACCGAACCGGGCGCCGAACCCGGCGCCGAAAAGCCCCCGCGCGTCGGAACCAGATCGGCCGCGGAACACGGCAGACCCCAGGCCTTCCAGGGGCGCGGGGAACGGCGCAATCTTTCAGGGGCGCGGGGAACTGCGCGCTCAGCCCTCACCCACCCGCAGGCACCGAACCGGGCGCCGAACCCGGCGCCGAGAAGCCCCCGCGCGTCGGAGCCAGGTCGGACACCGTCATGTCCGCCGTGCTGCCGACCGGCTCCCCGTCCACGGCCCAGACCGTGTCGTCGTCGGCGTGCAGCCGTACCGTCACCTGGTGAGTGCCCCGCGAGACCGCGTCCCCCGCGAGGTGGTGCTCCCGGCCCCGCAACAGGGACAGCGGCCGGCCGTCCAGCCGGAGCATGGCGTAACCACGGCCCGGCTCGGCCTGCCTGCCCGTACCGGCAGGGGAGAAGCGGAAGCCGCGGAGGGTCAGCCGGACGTCCCAGCCGTCGTCCGCGTCCGGCTGTATCTCGATCGCGACCTCGGGCGCGCTCTTCTTGTCGATCTCACGGTAGTGCCGCCCCTCCTCGTCCGTGTCCTTCAGCACCTTGCCCACCGGCGACGGCCTCACCTCGTCGTCCTCGGGCGCGCCGCCGGATCCGCAGCCCGTCGCTCCGGCGAGCACAGCGCCGAGCAGGGCACAGACCGCCGGCGCGGTGAGGAACGCGCGCGTCCACGACATGCCGGGGAGATTAGAGCACCGCTCCGACAGCCGGATCCCCCTTGAGTCGGGTTCTTGGCACTTCAGCGGGCCCTGGCGCGATCAGGAGCCACCCTGGCTCGATCGCACCGGCTCCCACCGGGCGCCGGGAACCTCCCCCTTGCGCGCCGATTCATCGAATCCTACGGTGATACATAGGAATCGAGGGCGAGGCAGTGCAGCGCAAGTGCGGGAGTGAGGGAGTGGGCATGAGCGGGGACGCGCACAACGGCGCCGGGGAGTCGCGGAAGACCGCCGAGGCGCTGACGTATCTCTCCGGGTTCGGCAACGAACACAGCTCGGAGGCGGTCCCGGGCGCCCTCCCGCGCGGCCGCAACTCACCGCAGCGGGTCCCGCTCGGGCTGTACGCGGAACAGCTGAGCGGTTCGGCGTTCACCGAGCCCAGAGCGCACAACCGCCGTTCGTGGCTGTACCGGATCCGACCGTCGGCCGCGCACCCCGCGTTCACCCGCACCGACAACGGCACACTGCGCTCGGCGCCCTTCACGGAGACGGTGCCGGACCCGAACCGGCTGCGCTGGAACCCCTTGCCGGAGCCCGCGCCGGGTACCGACTTCCTGGCGGGCCTGTGGACCCTCGGCGGCAACGGCGACACCACGCAGCGCACTGGCATGGCCGTGCACCTCTATCACGCCAACTCCTCGATGGAGCGGGTGTTCAGCGACGCGGACGGCGAGCTGCTGATCGTGCCGGAGCACGGCGGACTGCTGCTGCGCACCGAGTTCGGGCTGCTGTGCGTGGAGCCGGGACATGTGGCGCTGATCCCGCGTGGGGTGCGCTTCCGGGTGGAGCTGCTGGACACCGCCGCGTCCGACGGCGGGCGGGGCCCGGCCGCCCGGGGGTACGTGTGCGAGAACTACGGGGCTCCCTTCCGGCTCCCCGACCTCGGCCCGATCGGCGCCAACGGCCTGGCCAACGCCCGGGACTTCCGGGCGCCGGTCGCCGCGTACGAGGACGCCGAGGCGGCCGGGGGCACGGCGGGCCCGGTGGAGGTGGTCAACAAGTTCTGCGGCAACCTCTGGACGGCGCGGTACGACCACTCGCCGCTGGACGTCGTCGCCTGGCACGGCAACCACGTGCCGTACGTCTACGACCTGCGCCTCTTCAACACGATGGGCACCATCAGCTACGACCACCCCGACCCGTCGATCTTCACCGTGCTGACGTCGCCGTCGGACACCCCGGGTCTCGCCGGGGTCGACTTCGTGGTCTTCGCGCCGCGCTGGCTGGTGGGCGAGGACACCTTCCGGCCGCCCTACTTCCACCGGAACGTGATGAGCGAGTACATGGGCCTCGTCGAGGGCGCCTACGACGCGAAGGCGGCCGGGGAAGGTGGCTTCGTGCCGGGCGGCGGTTCGCTGCACAACATGATGTCGGCGCACGGCCCCGACCGGGAGACGTACGAGCGGGCGAGCGCCGCCGAGCTGCGACCGCAGAAGGTCGACGACGGGCTGGCCTTCATGTTCGAGACGCGCTGGCCGGTCACCGCCACCGCGCAGGCCGCACGGGCGGACCACCTGCAGAGTGCGTACGACAGCGTGTGGCAGGGCCTCCAGCGGAACTTCCGACCGGACGACGCACGCCCATGAGGACTGTCCCGGCCGCGGGGCGGCAGTGACGACCGAGGCTGCGGTGACGACCGAGGCTGCGGTGACAGCCGCGGAGGCAGCGCCAGCCGCCGGGACGGTGCCGGTCGCGGAGGCAGCGCCGGCCGCCGGGACGGTGCCGGCCAAGAAGGCAGCGAAGGCCGCCGGGACCGCGGCAGCCGCGGAGTCGGCGACAGCCGCGCAGCCGCGAACCGGCCACCGGCTGCCGATGACCGACCGTTGCACCGAACGCCCGCGACCGGTACGGATACCTTCGTGACCTCCTTCGCGCCGGACTCGATCGTCCTGAACCGCAAGCTGCCGCTCTGGTACCAGGTGTCGCAGTCCCTGCGCGCCTCGATACTCGGCCGGTCGCCGCAGGATCCACTGCGGCTGCCCACCGAGGAACGGCTGGCGGAGCACTACGGGGTGAGCGTGCTGACCATGCGGCAGGCGCTCAAGGAACTGGAGGACGAGGGCCTCATCAGCCGCCACCGCAGGCGCGGCACGTTCATCGAGCCGGGCGCCCTGCGAGGCGCGCCGGTCCGCCTGCTCGGCTCGGTGGACGCCATCGTGGCCCAGCAGTCGGGCATGACGACGCGGCTGCTGGCCCACGGGAGCGAGCCCGTGTCGGGCGATCTCCGCGAGCACTTCCCCGATCTGGCGGAGGTCGCGACGTACCACCGGCTGCGCAGCGACGAGAAGACCGGTGAACCCACCAATCACGCGCGCAACTACGTCCGGCCCGAACTGGCCGCCCTGATCGACCCCGAGGACCTGGTCCGCTGGCCCATGACCAAGGTGCTGCGGGATGTCGTGGGGGCGAGGATCGGCCAGATCACCGACACCGTGGAGGCGCGGCTCGCCGACCCGGAGACCGCCCGGCTGCTCCAGGTCCCGCTGCTGAGCCCGATCCTGCACTACACGGGCGTCGTGCACGGCGAGGACGGCCGGGCCCTCGACGTGGCCCGCATCCACTACCGGGGGGACCGTTTCTCGTTCACCGTCACCCTCGACGCCCACTGACCGTGCGGGACCCGGCCGCCGTCCGGAGCCCACGTCGTACGATGCCGGGCGTGACGCCCGACACCGACGCTCCGCTGCTCGCGGACCTCATGCCGTGGTCCGTCGCACCTCCCCGGCTGGGCCGGGCGTGGCCGGCGGCGCCCGACGCGGCGTCCCTGAAAGCGCGGTGGGACGCCCTCGTGAAGGCCGAGGGGCCCGACCGCGAGGCGCTGTTCGGCGTCACCCGCGCCCGGACCCTGCACTCGGCGGTGGGGCAGTTGCCCGGCCACCCCTGCGGAACGGGCCGGCTGGCGCGCGCGTCGGGCCCCTGCGCGGCACCGGTCCGGGTCCTGGTCGGGCCGTTCGACGAGCAGTGGCTGATTCCCGACCACCGGTTGATCGACGCGGCGCGCCCCGAGCTGTGGCGGGTGGCGGACGAGCACCAGGTGTTCGCCGTCGAGCAGGCGCCGGTGGCCGACGGTCCCGCGCTCCTCGTCGCGTCCGTCCTGCCGGTGGTCCCGCCGCCACCGAAGAACCCCCGGACGAAGAGCGCCCCCGGCGCCACCCGTGCCGGGCGCGTCCGGCCCCTGTACCGGCGTCCCGGCGGCCTCGAACCGAATCTGGCCCCGGGTCTGACGGAGCTGCTGTCCGAGCGTCTGGGCCGTCCCGTGACGCCGCTCGACGTCCTCGCCTGGACGGTCGCGGTCGCCCGCCCGGGGCCGGACGGGCACACCGTCCCGCTCACCTCCGACCCCGAGTTGTGGGCGCGGGGCACCGAGTCGGGTCATCGCGCGCTGCGGCTGATGCGCCGTGACGGTGAGCGCCCCAAGCTCCCCGGCGGCCGCCGCCCCTACGTACGGGCCCCGCTCCCGGCCTTCCCGCTCGAACCGCGCTACGACCGCGAGGAGGAGACCCTCCACCTCGACGAGGGCCGCATCTCCCCCGTGCCGCCGGCCGCCTGGGACTTCGAGGTGGGCGGCGTCCGCGTCCTGGACCAGTGGTTCACCGGCCGGATCACCCGCCCGGAGCCCGGCACGCTGGAGGCCGTCCGCCCCACGACGTGGCCCCAGCCCTGGACGTCGGACCTGCTGGAACTGGTGACGGTACTGACCCTGCTGGCCGACCTGCGCGCACAGCAGACGGACTTGACGGTCGAGGCACCCGTCACCGCGGCGGACCTGCGCGAGGCGGGCATACTCCCGCCCCCGGCCGCGACCCGCCGCCCGGCCTCGGTCCTGGACCACCCGGAGGAGGGCCCGGAGGGCCAGTTCGCCCTGCTGTGACCGCCCGCCCCCGTGCATGACAGTGCATGACAAAACCGCCGCACCCGGGACATGATCCCTCGCATGGAGCCACTTCCCCCGCCTCAGCCTCAGCCTCAGCCTCAGTCCCTGCCCCTGCCCCTGCCCCTGCCCCTGGAGGGCATCACCGTCGTCGCCGTCGAGCAGGCCGTCGCCGCGCCCTTCGCCACCCGGCAGCTCGCCGATCTCGGGGCCCGGGTCATCAAGGTCGAGCGGCTGGACGGCGGCGACTTCGCGCGCGGCTACGACACCGCGGCCGCCGGGCTCGCCTCGCACTTCGTGTGGTGCAACCGCGGCAAGGAATCCATCGCCCTCGACCTCAAGGACCCGCGGGGGCTCGACGTGGTGCGCCGTCTGGTGGCCGACGCCGACGTCTTCGTGCAGAACCTCGCGCAGGGCGCCGCCGCCCGGCTCGGCCTGGACGCGGCCACCCTGTGCGCGGCGCACCCGCGGCTGATCGCCGTGGACATCTCGGGGTACGGGGCCACCGGGCCCTACGCCGGCAAGCGCGCGTACGACATGCTCGTGCAGTGCGAGGCGGGCCTCGTGTCCGTGACGGGCACGGCCGGGCAGCCGGTCAAGGCGGGTATTCCGGCGGCCGACATCGCGGCGGCGATGTACGCGTTCTCGGGGGTGCTCGCGGCGCTGGTGCGGCGTGGCACGACGGGGCGCGGCGGACCGGTGGAGGTGTCGATGCTCGACGCGCTCGCGGAGTGGATGGGCCATCCGCTGCACCATGTGATGCACGGCGGAACTCCCCCGGCGCGCACCGGCCTCGCGCACGCCGTCATCGCCCCGTACGACGGCTATCCGACCGGGGACGGCGGCAGGGTGCTGCTGTCGGTGCAGAACGACCGGGAGTGGCGGCGCCTCGCCGAGCAGGTGCTGGAGCGGCCGGAGCTGGCCCACGATCCGGCGTACGCGACGAACGCGGCGCGGGTCGAGCACCGGGAGCGTACCGACGAGCTGGTCGGCGGGGCGCTGGCGGCGCTCACCTCGCGGGAGGCGGTGGCGCGGCTGGAGGCGGCCGGGATCGCCTGCGCGCTGCTGCGGGACGTGGCGGAAGTGGCTCAGCACCCGCAACTGGCGGCCAGGGACCGGTGGCGGGAAGTGGATTCGCCGGTCGGGCCGCTGAGGGCGCTGTTGCCGCCGATCACGCTGCCGGGCGGGGACTCGGCGAAGATGGGGCCCGTACCCGCACTCGGGGAACACACCGGGGCGCTGCTGCGTGCCGTGGGGATGACGGACGATGAGATCGCAGCATTGCGCCGGGACGGTGTGTCCGCCTGAGCGCGGGTCGGGGTCGGTCCTGTTCGGATTCGGCCGCCTGTCAGCGACCGGGGTCGCCGGTCAGCGACCGCCGAACAGGGAACGGCGCAGTCGGCGCAACGGCGCGAAGAGCGAAACCCGCCCCACTCGCGCCCTCCTGCCGGTGCGGTCGTGCGTGGTGTCACGAGCGGTGAGCTCGCGCATCAGCAACGTCGCCTCGGCCGCTTCCCGCTGCGGGACGGCTGGGCCGCCCATCACCGAGAGATGGCGGTCGAGGCGCGAACTGGTCGCGCTGCTTCCACACGTGATCGCAGGGACTCGTGCCCTGCCACGCACCGTTATCTGTTCCATGTCACTCCCCACCCATACGAGGGCACCCGGCCCGGGCAGGTTAACCCTATCGCTCCCTCG
Organism: Streptomyces sp. CWNU-52B; assembly: GCF_047444975.1. Lineage (NCBI taxonomy): Bacteria > Bacillati > Actinomycetota > Actinomycetes > Kitasatosporales > Streptomycetaceae > Streptomyces > Streptomyces sp. CWNU-52B. Next base: position 454,606 of record NZ_JBLFJV010000050.1, read on the forward strand.
CGACACTCGTGTATCCCGGGCGCGGGATTCACCTCTCCGGTAAGGGCGTTGACGATTACTCTCCGAATCCAAGTGATTCCAGGGCGAGTTGGACAACCGGTGCGCTGGTGGGCTGCGGAGAACCACCGGACGGCTCGACGGTGACAGCCAGTGATGTCGCGTCCGTTTCGAGCCCGGCGACCATCAAGGGCGTGTCGCCGTCGAGGAGCCCCAGGGAGCGCGGTTTCTCCTCCGGCCGCATGAGCCACAGCTGATGGACCCGTTCGTTCGAAGGGGTGACGAGCCCGGCCGAGGTGACCACGGCGCTGTGCTGCGAGGCGGACGCGACGACACCGATGCCCTGGCCCTTCGCGTCGCGTCCGGCACCCGCGCGCGCGTCCGGCGCGGCGAGAACGTGGGCTATCTCACGTGCCTGCGCCCGCTCCTGGCTCAGCTGGTCCTGCGTACGCGACGCCTGCATGCCGAAGAGCGCGGCGACGACGAGGGCGGCGGCGGCCGTGGTGGAGGCGAGCGGGACGAGGAACGGCGAGAAGCCCGAGCGGCGGGCACGTGACGGCGGGCGCTGCGCACGCGCGCGGGCCCCCGCTTGCGGACGGGCGTGGGCCGGCTCCTGAGGGGTCGTGCGTACGGCCGTCAGGACCCGGTCGCGCAGCGCGGCGGGGGCCGGGGCCGCCGTGGACCAGGCGAGGCGGACCGCGTCCTCGCGCAGGGCACGTACCTCGGCGGCGCAGCTGTCACAGCCCTTCAGGTGCTTCTCGAATCGTTTGTGCTCACGGGGTTCCAGGGCGTCGAGGGCGTACGGGGCTGCCAGCGAGTGCAGTTCGCCGCGGCGGAAGATGCCGGTCATGCCACACCTCCGAGGCAGTTGCGCAGCCGGGTGAGCCCGTCCCGCATCCGGGTCTTCACCGTGCCGAGCGGCAGCGAGAGCCGTTCGGCCACTTCACGGTACGTATAGCCGTCGTAGTAGGCGAGGGTGACGGACTGCCGTTGCAGGGCGGTGAGCCGGTCGAGGCAGCGGCGTACCCATTCGCGTTCGAGGCCGGCCTCCACCTCCTCGGCGACCTGGTCGAAGGCGGGGCCGTTCGCCCGCCGGGCCATGCGCAGTTCGCGCTCCCCCGCGGCGCGGGCACTGCGGACCCGGTCGACCGCCCTGCGGTGCGCGAGGGTCAGGACCCAGGCCAGCGCGGTGCCCCGGCCGGGGTCGTAGCGCCCCGCGGAGCGCCAGAGTTCGAGGAGCACCTCCTGCGCCACCTCCTCCGACTGCGCCGGATCCCGCACCACCCGGCGCACCAGCCCGAAGACCGGCCCGGACACCAGGCCGTACAGCTCCTCGAAGGCCTTCTGGTCACCTCCGGCCACGAGCACCAGAAGTTCGTCCGCCTCCACCCGTTCTCCCCTCTCCGACCGTGAACGGCCCGCTCCGACCGTGAACGGCCCGTCCAGTCCTCACGTATTCGGCGCAGGCACGCCTTCGGATGGGGTTACGGATCAACTGCTCGAAAACGCGGGTGAATCCCGAACCAATCCTTTCCCTCCCCCGCTCCGAATGGCGTGCATCAGGCACCACCGACCCGACGCGGAACGGACGCGGAAGAACGTGGGAGCGGACCACTCGAGAGGCCGCTGCCGCCCGCAGCACCGCCGGGACTGAAGCTTTGGGACAGAGGACGGACGGCATGACACCTTTCACCAGTGGGTTCGTGGGACGCAGGAGCCTCGCGACCCTTGTCTGCGGTGCGCTGGCCACCGGCGGGCTCGCCGCCGCCGGCGTGGCCTCGCTCGCACCCGGGACCGCGAGCGCCTCCAGCCACCGGGAGGCTCCGCTCATCTCGGGGCAGCCGCAGTACGACAACACGGACGTGTACGCGTTCGCGAGCCCCGACAAGCCCGACACGACGACCCTCGTCGCGAACTGGATCCCGTTCGAGGAACCGGCCGGCGGACCGAACTTCTTCACGTTCGCCGAGGACGCCCAGTACGACCTGCACATCGACAACAACGGTGACGCGCAGGGCGAGTTGGTCTTCCGCTACACGTTCAAGACGCACGTCAAGAACGACAAGACCTTCCTGTACAACACGGGTCCGGTGGAGAGCCTCGACGACCCGGACCTGAACATCACGCAGACGTACGACATAGACCTGCTGCAGCTCAAGGACCAGCACCTGGTCAAGAAGACGAAGTACGCGGACGACGTACCGGTCGCGCCGTCGAACGTCGGCAAGGCGTCCATGCCGGACTACGCCAAGCTCCGCTCCGAGGCCGTGCACGAACTCCCGGGCGGCGCGACGACGTTCGCCGGTCAGGCCGACGATCCGTTCTTCCTCGACCTGCGCGTCTTCGACCTGCTGTACGGCGGGAACCTGTCCGAGGTCGGCAATGACACGTTGAAGGAGTACAACGTCAACTCCATTGCCCTGCAGGTCCCGAACGACCTGATCCAGGAGTCGGCCGACCAGCCGATCGTGGGCATCTGGTCGACGACGCAGCGCAGGAGCGCGAGCGGCGAGTACCGGCAGGTGTCGCGGCTGGGCATGCCGCTGGTGAACGAGGTCGTCAACCCGATCAAGGACAAGGACAAGTTCAACGCGTCCGCGCCCTGGAACGACGCCGACTTCCTGAAGAACGTCACCAACCCCGAGCTGCCGAAGCTCATCGAGGCGATCTACAAGATCGACGCGCCGGACGAGCCCCGCAACGACCTGGTCGACGTGTTCCTGAAGGGCGTGGAGGGTCTCAACCAGCCGCCGCACGTGCGTCCTTCGGAGATGCTGCGGCTCAACACCTCGATCAAGCCGTCCGCCGAGGAGAAGCGCCTCGGTGTGCTGGACGGCGACAACGCGGGCTTCCCGAACGGCCGCCGGCTGAGCGACGACGTGCTCGACATCGCGCTGCAGGTCGTCGAGGGCGAACTGGTCGGCGCGAAGAACGACCTGGGCGACGCGGTCGACAAGAACGACCAGAAGTTCGAGAAGGCGTTCCCGTACGTCGCTCTGCCGACCTCCGGTTCGCGCGGACCACTGGCCAAGGGCACGACCGGCACCAACGACGTCCGCAACCAGCTCGGTGACGCGCTGCAGCCCACCGGCACGTCCGGCACGGGCGGTATGGACGACACCACGCTGATCGTCGTCTCGGCGGCCTCGGGCGCGGCGGGCTTCCTGCTCGTCGGCACGGGTCTGCTGTGGTGGCGCAGCCGCCGTCGGGCCTACTGACCCGCACCCCTGACAGGCGCGGTCCGTGCGTAACCGTTCCCGCGGCGCACGGGCCGCGCCGCCCGGTAAGCGAACGTGAACGTGAACCACCGTTTCCACCAAGGCGATCGAGGAGAGGGCGATGTCCCCGCGTAGCGACGACGACGCGCAGGAGAGGGACCGGAGGGGTCGGACGGAACGGACGGATCGGACGGACCCGAAGAGGGATCTCACCGACGAGGCCGCGGAGGCCGCCACGGCCCCCGAGGCACCCCGGACTCCCGACACGGCCGGCACAGCCGATACGGCTGATACGGCTGATACGGCTGATACGGCTGATGTGTCCGAGACCTCCGAGGTCGCTCGGGCGGCTGAGACCTCTGACATCTCCGAGGCCGGGCAGCCCGTCCCCGGGGAGCCGCGGGCATCCCGGCGGACGCGGGTGTCGCAGCTCGCGGCCTGCGCCGTCGCCCTCTCCCTCGCCATGACCGCGGGGGCCGTGGTGCTGGGCCACCAGGACGACTCCGGTACGAGCACGGTGTCGTCCGCGCCCGGTCTCACCCCCGAGTTGCTGGCCGGCGGCAGCCTCGCGTCGAGCATCTCCGCACTGCAGACCCATCTCAAGGCACAGCCCAAGGACCACGGCGGCTGGGCCACGCTGGGCATCGCCTATGTCGAGCAGGCCCGCACCAACGGCGACCCGTCCCGCTATCCGCAGGCACAGCGCGCGCTGGAACGCTCGCTGGAGCTGAGCCCCGGCAACGACCCGGCGCTGGCCGGCCGGGCGGCGCTGGCCGCGGCCCGGCACCGGTTCCCCGAGGCGCTGACGTACGCGGAGAAGGCCCTGGCCGAGAACGCCTTCAACGAGCGCGCGCTGTCGGTCCGTATCGACGCCCTGGTCGAACTCGGCCGCTACAAGGAGGCGTCGAAGGCCGCCGACGAGGCCGACTCCCGCCGCCCCGGCGTACCGGTCTTCACCCGGTACGCCTACGTGCACGAGCTGCGCGGTGACGTGCGCACGGCGCGCCGGGTCCTGGAGCAGGCGCTGGCCGGGGCCACCGCGCCCGGCGACATCGCGTACGTGGCGTCGTCGCTGGGCCAGCTCTCCTGGCGCGAGGGCGAGTACAAGAAGGCACTCACGTACTACGAGCGGGCGCTGCGGGCCGACGGGACCTACCTGCCGGCGCTGGAGGGACGGGCCCGTGCCCAGGCGGCGAGCGGTGACCGGGCGGCCGCGATCCTCGGCATGGAGGAGGTCGTGGCGCGCTTCCCGCTGCCGGGCCCGCTGGTCGTGCTCGGCGAGCTGTACGAGGACCGCGACGGCGAGACGGACCGGGCCGAAGCCCGTGACCAGTACGCGCTGGTGAACGCCTGGACGGCGCTGGCCCGCGCGAACGGCGTCAACGCCGACCTGGACACCGCCCTCGCCGCGGCGGACCACGGTGACCACGCGGCGGCCCTGCGCGCCGCGCGCGCCGAGTGGGCGCGCCGGCACACCGTCCACACCGCGGACGCGCTGGCCTGGGCGCTGCACGTCGACGGCCGTGACGACGAGGCCCTGGCGTACGCCCGCCGGGCCACGGCCACCGGCTACCGCGACGCGACGTTCCTCTACCACCGCGGCATGATCGAACACGCCACGGGCCACGACAAGGAGGCCCGCGGCAGTCTGTCGGCGGCACTCGACCTCAACCCGGGCTTCTCACCGGTGGGCGCGAAACTGGCCCGGAAGACGCTGACGGAACTGTCGAAGGCGACGGCGGCGGGCGGTGCCCGGTGAGCGCCCTCTCCGTACGCCGTCGCGCCCTCGGCGCCTGCGCGGCCGTGCTCATGGCCGCCTGCGCGCTGGTGCTGATCCCCTCCGGGACGGCCTCGGCGCATCCGCTGGGCAACTTCACCGTCAACCGGTACGACGGTCTGGTCGTCGCTCCCGGGAAGCTGCGGGTCCTCCATGTGGAGGACCTCGCGGAGATCCCGGCGACCCAGGCGCAGCCCGCCATCGACAAGGCCGGCATGGCCGGTTGGGCCCGGGAGCGGTGCGAGTCGGCGGCCGGCCGGAGCCGGGTCACCGTGGGCGGGAAGGCCGTGCCCCTGACCGCGGGTGGGAGCCGGGCCCGGGTGCGGCCGGGGCAGGCGGGGCTCAAGACCCTTCGGGTGGAGTGCCGTTGGACGGCTCCGCTGCCGGACGGCGAGCTGTCGCTGGACTTCCACGCGTCGGTGGACGACGGGCCGGGCTGGCGCGAGGTCACGGCGCGCGGCGACCGTACGACCCTCACCGCCTCGGACGTACCGGAGAAGTCCATCTCGGACGAACTGACCACGTATCCCGGGGAGTTGCTGTCGTCACCGGCGGACACGGCGAGCGCCTCGCTGCGCGTGCGCCCCGGTGGTCCCGCGCTCGTCGAGGAGAACTCCGACGCGCCCGCCTCGTCCGTGCTGCCGCGTGGCGCCGACCGCTTCACCCGCGCCCTGGACGACCTGGTGTCCCGCCACGATCTGACGCTGAGCTTCGCGGCGCTCGCCCTGGGCATCTCCGTGGTGCTCGGCGCGCTGCACGCCCTCGCTCCGGGCCACGGCAAGACCATCATGGCCGCCACGGCCGCCGCGCGCGGTGACGCCACGATGCGTGACGTGCTGCCGCTCGCCGCCTCCGTGACCATCACGCACACGCTCGGGGTGGTCGCCCTCGGCATCCTCGTCACCGCCGGTTCGGCGGCCGCGCCCTCGGTGATCGCCTGGCTGGGCGTGCTGAGCGGCGTCGTCGTCACGGTGGCGGGCGCGACCCTCGTACGACGGGCCTGGCAGCAGCGCGGACAGGGGCACAGCCATCACAGCCATGCCCACGGGGACGGTCACGCGCACAGTCACGGGGACGGCCACGCACACAGTCACGAGGATGGGCATGGGCATGAGCATGGGCATGGGCACGGGGACGGACACGCTCATCCCCACCCGCACCCCCACTCGCATCCCCACCCGCACTCGCACGGCCCTGCCCTCAAGCTCAAGGACACCCTCCTCCTCGGCTTCGCCGGCGGGCTCGTCCCCAGTCCCTCCGCCGTCGTCGTGCTGGTCGGCGCGGCAGCGCTCGGCAAGGCCTGGTTCGGGCTGCTGCTCGTGCTGGCGTACGGAGTCGGGCTCGCGCTCACCCTCACGGCGGCCGGGTTCGCCGTGGTCAAGGTCGGCAGCAGGGTCGCGAAGGCGATCGAGAACGGCGCCCGGTGGTCGGGGAGCAGGACCGCGGCGCTGCTCCGCCGGGGCACACCGCTGGGGTCGGCGTTCGTCGTGGTGGCGCTCGGGGCCGGATTGGTGTTCAAGGGGGCGGCAACCGCGCTCGGTTGAGCTACTTTTGTTCAGGATCGTGCGGATGCGATGGGGGGACGCCCGTGTCCGAGTCACCGGGCAGTGAACGCGTGATCGCGGACCGCTACCGTCTTCTCTCGCCGCTGGGCGAGGGCGGGATGGGGACGGTGTGGCGGGCCCGCGACGAGGTGCTGCACCGCGAGGTGGCCGTCAAGGAGGTGCGGGCCCCCGGCGGGCTGCCGGGTCCCGACGTCGAGCGGATGTACGCCCGGCTGGAGCGTGAGGCGTGGGCGGCCGCGCGGGTCTCGCACCGCAACGTGGTGACGGTCTACGACGTGGCGACGGAGGACGGCCGCCCCTGGATCGTGATGGAGCTGATCCGCGGGATCGCCCTGTCCGACGTGCTGGACGCCGAGGGTCCGCTGTCGCCGCAGCGCGCCGCCCACATCGGCGCGGAGGTGCTCGCCGCGCTGCGGGCCGCGCACGAGGCGGGGGTGCTGCACCGGGACGTGAAGCCGGGCAACGTCCTGATGTCGAACGACGGCCGTGTCGTGCTCACCGACTTCGGTATCGCCACGGTCGAGGGCAGTTCGGCGCTCACCATGACGGGTGAGGTGATCGGCTCGCCGGAGTTCCTCGCCCCGGAGCGCGCGCTCGGGCGTACGCCGGGGCCCGAGTCCGACCTGTGGTCGCTCGGTGTGCTGCTCTACGCGGCCGTCGAGGGCAACTCGCCGTTCCGTCAGAACACCCCGCTCAGCACCCTGCGCGCGGTCGTCGACGAGGAGCTGCCGCCACCGCGCCTGGCAGGTCCGCTCACCCCGGTCATCGAGGGCCTGCTGCGCAAGGACCCGGCGCGGCGCATGTCGGCCGACGAGGCGGAACAGGATCTGCGGATCGTCTCGGCCGGCGGTACGGCGCGTGCGCGCACCACCCCCTACACGCCGACGGTCGCCGCGTTCCCCCAGCGGCCGCCCGAGACCGAGCCGGCCCCCGTGCCCGCCTACACGCCCTCCGCCGCCCCGCCGCGGGACGCGCGGCAGCCCCCGACCGCGACGACCACGACCGCGCCGCAGGACCGTCCCCGGCGCGCGACGATCGCGGTGATCGCGGGTCTGGTGGCACTGGCCCTCGCGCTGGCCGGCCTCACCTACGCCCTGGTCAACCGCGGCGACGGGGGCGACGGGGCGGACCGTTCCAACGGCGGTACGACGAGCGGTGGTTCGACGGGCGGCGGTGACCAGCAGACGACCGGCGGGGGCGGCACCGACGGCGGCCCGACGACGGAGGACCCGGGCACGAGCGGTACGAGCGACACGAACGGCGGTGGCGGCTCGACCACCGGCGGCGGCCAGTCGACGTCCGCGCCCGCCCAGTCCGTGAAGGTGACGGTCTCGGGCTCGCACACCGACTACACCGGCACCTGCCCGCCGCCCGAGACGGGCGCTCCCACCTTCACGGCGACCTTCACCGTGGGCGTCGTACCGGCGGACGTGCGGTACCGGTGGGTGCTGGAGACCGGTGAGGTGTCCGACCCCGGCTGGAAGACGCTGTCGTTCGCTCAGGGCGGCGGGCGGACCAAGCAGAACACGGTCGTCCTGACGACGTACGACGCGTCGGGGACGTACGAGAACAAGATCGGTGTGGAGGTCCGCAGCCCGGAGCGGACCACGTCGAACTCGGTGCCCTTCTCGGTCACCTGCGAGACGGAGGCCCCGACGGGCGGGACCTCCGATTCGGCTTCGTCCCGGGCGCTGTCCCCGAACGGGGCGGTCAGGCCGCGGCGGTGATCAGGCCGCCGCGGTGAAGACGGGCAGGTAGCCTCCCGACTGGCCGGCTGCGGTCGGGTGGTAGGACTCTCCGATGTTCAGCCAGTTGACGCTGTTCAGCCAGGCGCTGCCCGAGCAGATCTCGTGGTTCGCGAAGGTGGTGCGTACGTCTCCGAAGGCGAAGCCGTGGTCGGCGGCGCGCTTGGCGAGGGCGCTGTCCAGGTAGTCGGCGGCGCTGTTGATGGCGGCCCGCTCGGTCTCGGAGAGACCGGTCACGCAGGTGCCGCTGAGCTTGTAGAAGCGGGGGTAGCCCATGACGACCACCTGGGCCGCCGGAGCCTTGGCGCTGATCGCCGAGTACACCGAGTCGAGTTTGGCGGGCAGTGTCGAGTCGACGTACGCCTTCGCCGTGTTGACACGTGCCACGCACGTGCTTTCGGACTGCAGGATGCAGGTCGTCATGACGTCGGCGAAGCCCGCGTCGTTGCCGCCGACCGAGACGGAGACGAGGCCGGTGCCGGAGCCGAGCGAGCCCAGCTGGTTCGCCAGAACATCACCCGTACGAGCACCCGAGCAAGCGGCGAAGGTGAACGACGAGGGTGAATGCGCGGCCGCCCAGAGGTAGGGGTAGGCCTTCGTGCTGCGCTTGCAGTCACCGCTGGAGCTGATGTAGCTGCCGGCGCCGACACCGGAGGAGTAGGAGTCGCCAAGGGCCACATAGCCCGTGGCGGCGGCTTGTTCGGACGCCTGGGCCGCTGTCGCCCCGGTGAGGGCGAAGGCGGCGGCGAACAGGAGCGAGGTCACGTATGCCGTAAGTCGGGAACGTCTCATGGAACCTCCCTTTAGCACGATCTCTGCTGCAACTTTCGTACCAGCTACGCGCATTGACAGGAAGTGTTCATGCCAAGACTTTTCCGGACCGACCGGGATCTCCCACAGGTGTTCACCACACGTTCGATTGCGTGCTCATGTCATACATATGACAAGCCCTCGATTTGCTTGAGCTGCGCCGCCGATCCGATCACGCTGATGTCTCAACCGGTAGCGGAACGCAACGCTCCCGGCCGTGCGTGCGATCGCCCGCGCACCCCCCACAGACGCATGCCCTCACCCGGGCGTGCGCCCCCATGAGGAGGAATCCCTCGTAATGGCTCAGCTGCGTAGCAAGAAGATCCGGATCGCCGCGGCGACCTCCGTGGTGACCGCCGCCCTGCTCGGCGCCGTGACCGCGCTCCCCGCCCAGGCCGCACCGGCCGAGGGCCGGGTGCTCGCGGCGGACTCCCCCACCGCCGTCAAGGACAGCTACATCGTCACGCTGGAGAAGGGTGCGGACTTCAAGGCCTCGTCGGCCGAGGGCCGGAGTCTGATCAAGGAGTACGGCGGCACCGTCGAGAAGACGTTCGGCGCCGCGCTGAACGGCTACTCCGCGAACCTGTCGGCCGCGGAGGCCCGCAGACTCGCCGCCGACCCGTCGGTGGCCACGGTCGAGCAGAACCAGACGGTACGGGCGAGCGACACCACCCAGTCCAACGCCCCCTGGGGCCTGGACCGCTCCGACCAGACGTCCCTGCCGCTCTCCGGCACGTACACCTACCCGGACTCGGCGGGCAGCGGGGTGACGGCGTACGTCATCGACACCGGCGTCCGCATCACGCACTCCCAGATCAGCGGCCGGGCCAGCTACGGCTACGACGCCGTGGACGGCGACACCGTCGCCTCGGACGGCAACGGCCACGGCACGCACGTCGCCACGACCATCGCGGGCTCGACCTACGGCATCGCCAAGAAGGCGAACATCGTGGCGGTCCGCGTGCTCGACAACAACGGCTCGGGCACCACCGCGGGTGTCATCGCCGGCATCAACTGGGTGACCGCGAACCACAGCGGCCCCTCGGTGGCGAACCTGTCGCTGGGCGGCGGCGCCTCCACCACCCTGGACAGCGCGGTGTCCAACTCCATCGCGAGCGGGGTGACCTACGCGGTCGCGGCGGGCAACAGCAGCGCCAACGCCTCCTCGTACTCCCCGGCCCGGGTCGCCGCGGCGATCACGGTCGGCGCCACCACCAACACGGACGCCAAGGCCAGCTACTCGAACTACGGCTCGGTCCTGGACATCTTCGCCCCCGGCTCGTCGATCACGGCGGGCTGGAACACCAGCGACACCGCGACCAACACGATCTCCGGTACGTCGATGGCCACGCCGCACGTCGCGGGCGCGGCCGCGGTCTACCTGGCCGGCCACACCTCGGCCACCCCGGCCCAGGTGGCCACGGCCCTGGTCAACGGCTCCACCCCCGACAAGGTGACCACCCCCGGCACAGGCTCCCCCAACCGCCTCCTGAAGATAGTCCCGTAACCCACCCGGCAGTCACCCGCCACCCCGTTCGGGGTGGCGGGAGACTGCCGTCCTCTGGGGGCGCGGGGAACTGCGCAATCCTTCGGTCTCGCACGGCGGGGGCTCCCGTTCACCCTCCAGGGCCCCGGGCAACAGCCCGGCCTTCAGGGGCGCGGGGAACTGCGCGACCAGCCCTCGACCACCGGCACCCGACCACCCACCCCGAGCCGACTCGCCCCACGCTCAACTCCGGTCCCCCCACGGGGAAATCGACCACACCACGTCTTGACTCCCCCCGCACAGCTGCGCGACATTGAAGCCCGGCATCCGGCGCTTCAGGGGGCAAAGTCGCCAATGCAGACCATAGGTATCAAGTCATCATCATCGGACCCGTCCACCCCGACCGATGACGAACGCTCAGGCCAGGACCCGGGAAGGGACCTGCTGTCACTCCTCGCGGGGGCGGCCACCACGGTCGCCGGCGTCGGCGCCGTCCTCGCACTCGCCGACATCAGCTCCCCCCTGCGCGCCCCGTTCGCGCTCTTCTTCCTCCTGGCCGCCCCCGGCACCGCCGTCGCGGCCGCCCTGCGCGGCCTGGACCCGTTCGGCCGCGTCCTGGCCTCCCTGTCGGCGGCGGTGGCGGTCAACCTCCTGGTCGCCCAGGGCATGCTCGCGGTGCACCGCTGGTCGGTGCCCGGCGCGATCGCGACCGTGGCGGCGCTCAGTTCCCTCATTCTCCTGCTGGTCCTGGTACGGCGGCTGCACGGCCGTACGGCGAGAAGACAGGCGTCCTGACGTGGACATCGACGTGGCCATCAGCGTGTACCGCCCCGGCGAGCTGACCTCCGCCGACCGGTCGGCCTGGACGGACTTCCAGTCCAAGGCCCATCTGCACGGCACCCCCGAGCTCGCGAACCCGTTCCTGTCACCGGAGTTCGCGCTCGCCGTCGGCCGCTGCAGACGCGGCGTACGGATCGCCGTCGTCAGGGAGAACGGCGAACCGGCCGCCTTCTTCCCCTTCCAGACCACCGCCGCCGGCGTCGGCAGAGCCATCGGCCTCGGCGTCTCGGACTGCCAGGGCCTCGTCCACCGGCCCGGCTTCACCTGGGACGCCCACGAACTGCTGCGGGCCTGCGGGCTCGCCGTGTGGGAGTTCGACCACCTGGCCGAGGGCCAGGCGCCGTTCGAGGCGGGAGCCTCCGGCACCTTCCCCTCCCCGGTCATCGACGTCGACCGGGGATACGAGGCGTATCTGAGCCAACTCCGCGTCCAGTCCCCGAAGTTCACCCGGACCACGCTCGCCAAGGAGCGCAAGCTGGGCCGCGACCACGCGGACGTCCGGTACGTGCACGACGAGCGCGACCCCGAGGTGCTGCGCACGCTGATGCGGTGGAAGTCGGCGCAGTACCGCAGGACCGGCCGCAGCGACCGCTTCGCGCACGACTGGATCTCCCGGCTCACCCACCAGCTCTTCCACAGCCGCTCGGAGTCGTTCGCCGGACTCCTGTCGGTGCTCTACGCGGACGGCAGACCGGTCGCCGCGCACTTCGGGCTGCGCTCCGAGCGCGTGCTCGCGTGCTGGTTCCCCGCGTACGACCCGGCGTTCTCGAAATACTCCCCCGGCCTCGTCCTGCATTTGCGCATGGCCGAGGCGGCTGCCGCCGACGGCATCGCCTATCTGGATCTCGGCCGGGGTCAGAAAGAATACAAGGACTCCCTGAAGACACGGGATCTTTCCGTGTCCGAGGGGTGGGTTGCGCGCCGCCATCCCGTGGCGCTCGGACACCGGGCGCGACGCGCCCCCGTCCGCGCGTTGCGCAATACGGTGCTGGGGAGGCCGGAGTTGTTCGGACCGGCCGATAAATTGCTCAAACGGATGGGGAAAATCCGTTCGGGCGGTTGAGTAACAGCCATATCAACAAAAACGTGAGGCCTGGTTCCAGGCCTTGCCATAGCGTCTCAATCATCAATACCGTCGTACATCTCACCCGCATCGGACCATCAGCGCACCTGCGATCTAGGGGAGGGCTCAAGATCGCGACGATGGCCCGGGGCGGGGCGCGGTAGGGGGGTGCCGTGCTCGGTGACCGTATTCGTGCCGAGTGCCGCCGCGAGGCCGGCCCAGCCGGTCGGCCAGATTTGCCAGCTCACCCGGCATGCACGGAGCTCTATTTCGGCATGCCGTCAGTGAGAAACCCCCCTTTCGAACCGGACAAAGAACCGGACCGCCCAGGGGCGGGCGGTCCACCGGACGAGAGGGATCAGACTCATGACTTCTTTTCTGCGACCGGCTGTTTCGGAACAAGATCCGCTCACAGTCACCAAGTACCGGCCCATATCGACTCACCTGGCCATAGCGCCTCCGGTGAGCATCGTGATTCCCGCCATGAACGAGGCGGCGAATCTTCCGTACGTCTTCAAGACTCTTCCGCGGTGGATTCACGAAGTGGTTCTCGTCGACGGCAATTCCACCGACGACACCGTGCGGGTGGCCCGCGAACTGTGGCCCGACGTCAAGGTCGTGAAGCAACTCGGCAAGGGCAAGGGCGACGCCCTGATCACCGGGTTCGAGGCATGCACGGGCGACATCATCGTGATGGTCGACGCGGACGGCTCGGCCGACGGGCACGAGATCGTCAGCTACGTCTCCGCGCTGGTGTCCGGAGCGGACTTCGCGAAGGGCTCGCGGTTCGCCAACGGCGGCGGCACGGACGACATGACACCGATCCGCAAGCTCGGCAACTGGGCGCTGTGCACGGTCGTCAACCGCAAGTTCGGCGCGCGCTACACCGATCTCTGCTACGGATACAACGCGTTCTGGCGGCACTGTCTGGACAAGATCGACCTCGACTGCACGGGCTTCGAGGTGGAGACCCTGATGAACATACGGGTCGTCAAGGCGGGCCTGAGGGTCCAGGAGATACCGAGCCACGAGTATCTGCGGATCCACGGCGCGAGCAATCTGCGGGCCGTGCGCGACGGGCTGAGAGTGCTCAAGGTGATCCTCAAGGAACGCTCCAACCGGCGTTCGCTGCGCAGCCGTCCGCACGCCGTGGTGCTCGACTCCGGCCCGGGAGAAGCGTCTTGAGCACTCCGGACATCTCCGTGGTCGTCTGCGTCTACACCGAGGACCGCTGGGAGGACATCCTCGCGGCGGTCGGCTCGGTGCGGGCGCAGTCCCGGCCGGCCCTGGAGACGCTCCTGGTCGTGGACCACAACCAGGCGCTCCTGGACCGGCTGTCGAAGGAGTACAAGGAGACGGTGGGGGTGCGGGTGCTCGCCAACGCGGGCCCCCGTGGCCTGTCCGCGGGCCGCAACACCGGCATCGCCGCCTCGTACGGCGACGTCATCGCCTTCCTCGACGACGACGCGGTGGCCGAGCGCGACTGGCTGCGCCGCTTCGCCGAGGGGTACGAGGATCCTCGCGTGATGGCCGTCGGCGGCCGGACGATGCCCGTCTGGGCCTCGGGCCGCCGCCCGGCCTGGTTCCCCGAGGAGTTCGACTGGGTGGTGGGCTGCACGTACAAGGGCCTGCCGCCCGGCCGGGTCCGGGTGCGCAACGTGCTCGGCGGCAACGCCTCGTTCCGCCGTACGGCCTTCGACGACGCGGGCGGCTTCGCGACCGGAATCGGGCGCGACGGCGACCGGCGCCCGCTGGGCTGCGAGGAGACGGAGCTGTGCATCCGCCTCAGCCACGCCCGGCCGGACGCCGTCCTGCTGATCGACGACCGCGCGGTGATCCACCACCGGGTGCCCGCGGTACGCGAGCACTTCGCGTACTTCCGCACCCGCACCTACGCCGAAGGCCTGTCGAAGGCCCTGGTCGCCCGAAGTGTGGGCGCCGACAAGGGACTTGAGTCGGAGCGCCGGTACGCCACACGGGTACTGCCCGCCGGAGTCGCGCGCGGGCTGCGCGACGCGCTGCTCGCCCGCCCCGGCGGCGCGGGCCGGGCCGCCGCCATCGTCGCCGGCGTGCTGACGGCGGCGGGCGGGTACGTACTCGGGAGCGTCCGGGCTCGCAGGGGTGGCGCTGAGTTCTCGGTGGCCCCCGTCGTGCGGACCGAGGGGGACGAACGATGAGTGGACCACGCGAGCCACGCGTGCCGATCCTCATGTACCACGCGGTGGCCACGGAGCCGAACGACGCCACCCGCACGCTGTCCGTGACGCCCGAGGCGTTCTCCGAGCAGATGGCCGTCCTGAGCGACTCGGGCTTCACGCCGCTCGACACCGCCGATCTGGCGGCCAGTTGGCGCGCCTCGGTCCCGCTGCCCGAGCGGCCCGTGCTGATCACCTTCGACGACGGCTACGAGGGTGTGCACCGGCACGCCCTGCCGGTGCTCGCCGAACTCGGTTTCCCCGCCACGCTGTTCGTGTCGACGGGCTGGCTGCGCGGGGAGTACGACACCGGGGGCGGCCCGGACACGATGCTCGACTGGGACCAGGTGCGCGCGCTGGCGGCGGCCGGCGTCGAGATCGGCGGGCACAGCCACACCCATCCGCAGCTCGACCAACTGGACGACCACACGCTCCGGTTCGAGCTGCGGCGGTGCCGGGAGATCATCACCGCCGAACTGGGCCTGCGCCCCGCGTCGTTCGCGTACCCGTACGGCTACTCCAGCCGTCGGGTGCGCCGGAGCGTGCGCGAGGCGGGCTTCGCCCAGTCGCTCGCCGTGGGCAACGCACTCGCGCGGCGCCCCCAGGGACCGTACGCGCTGCGGCGGGTCACCGTGCGCCGCAGCACCGGGATCGAGGAGTTCGCGCGGGTCGTCGAGGGCCGCGCGATCACCCGTACCTTCGCCGGGGACCGTGCCCTCACGAAGGGGTACGCCATGGTCCGCAGAGCACGCCAGCTTCGCCGGAAGGCCATCCGCTCCCGTGTCTGAGACGACCACGGCCGAGGCCGACGCCCCCACGCCCGAACCACCCGAGCGGTCCGGGCGGCGCCTGCGCCTGCCCCGGCTCGGCAGGTCCTCCGGAGGCAGCCAGCTGTTCCGGAACGCCTACGCCCTGATGCTGAACACCGGCATCTCGGCCGTCCTGGGACTCGGCTTCTGGCTGGCCGCCGCCCGCTACTACTCCGAGTCGGCGGTCGGCCAGGGCTCCGCCGCGATCGCCGCGATGAAGCTCCTCGCGGGCCTCACCGCGGTGACGCTGACGGGCGCCCTGGCCCGGTTCATCCCGGTGGCCGGACGCGGCACCGGGCGGCTCATATTCCGTACCTACGCGGCCAGTTCGGTGGTCGTGGCGCTGGCCGCCGGCGTCTTCCTGCTGACCCTCGGCCTGTGGGGGTCGTCGTACCGCTTCCTGCACGACCCGCTCATCGGGGTCTGCTTCGTCCTGTCCGTCGTGGCCTGGTCGGTGCTGACACTCCAGGACGGGGTGCTGACCGGGCTGCGGAACGCACTGTGGGTGCCCGTCGGCAACACCGTGTTCTCGGCGGTGAAGCTGGCGCTGCTCGTGGCGTTCGCCACGGCGATCCCGGCCATGGGTGTCTTCGTGTCGTGGGTCGCGGCCATCGCGGTGTCCGTGCTGCCGCTGGGCTGGCTGGTGTTCCGGCGTCTGGTGCCCCGGCATGTGAAGGCGACCGCCGACGGCGCCGAGCCGCCGACCACGCGGGAGATCGGACGGTTCCTCGCGGGCGACTACACCGGCTCGCTGTTCTCGCTCGCCGTCGTCTACCTCGTCCCGGTGATCGTCGCCTCGCAGGTCAGCTCCGCCGACAACGCGTACTTCTACATCACCACCACCATCGGCGGCACGGTCAACCTGCTCGCCATCAACATGGGCGCCTCGCTGACCGTCGAGGGCTCGCACGACCCCGCGCGGCTCGCCACGAACACCCGGGCGGCGCTGCGCCGGATGGCGCGGATCATGCTGCCGGTGGCCGGGGTGCTGTTCTTCGGGGCGCCCTGGATCCTCGGCGTGTTCGGCCAGGGATACGCGGACGCGGCGACGCCGCTGCTGCGCTGGTTCGCGGTCGGAGCGGTGCTGCGGGTCGTCATGGAGACGTACTTCGCGGTGCTGCGCGCCCAGAGCCGGACCGCCGGACTGGCTTGGCTACAGGGCCTGTTGTGTCTGCTGGTACTCGGCCTCACGCTGATCCTGCTGCCCCGCATGGGCTTGACCGGCGCGGGCGTGGCGGAGATCTCCAGCCTCGCGGTGATCGTGACACTCGCCGCTCCCAAGCTGTACCGGATCGTCAGGACCGCGGCGCCCGAGGACGTTCCGCGGGGCGCGGCGCCCGACGGGGACCTGGCGGACCTGGGCGCCCGCGAGGTGGCGGCGTCGCAGCAGGGCAGGCCACGGACGGGGCAGGGGCCTGCCTGGGCGCAGCGCCTCGACACGGACACGCTGGCGCTCGCCGTCCAGCTGGACTTCGACCACCTGGAGCGGCGTCCGGACGTACGGCCCGGTCCGGGGACACCGCCCACCGGGACGCCCTCGCTCGGCGCCCCACGCCGTCCTCCGGGACCACGGCAGGAGCGCCGGCCCACCTGGGCCTCGCAGGCTCCACTGCGACTACCCCGGTCGCGTACGGACCTGGGGCTGCCCGTCGAGAAGCGGGAGCCGGGCTCGGAGACCTCCGTGAGCCCGTCGGAGATCGAGGTCGACGCGCCGTTCGAGTCACCGATCGAGTCACCCGGCGCGGCCGGCTCGGCGGGCGCGGCGGGCGCGGATCGGGAGGCGGCACCGGACGGCCCCCGCCCGGCGGCCCCTCCGGTCTCCGGGTGGGAGCGGCTGCGGCCGACCAGGACCGGTGTGCTGCTCGGCTGTCTGCTGACGGCCGCACTCGTCCTGTACTGGGTGCCGGTGTCCGGGCTCGGGGAGCGCGACCTGGACCGGATGGGCGGCCTCGGCCTGATCTCGGTACTGCCGACGCCGACCCTGGTCGGGGCCGGGCTGCTGGTCACGGTGTTCGCCTCGCTGCTGTGGCTGGGCCGTGAGCACAAGGGCCTGCTCCTGGTGACCCTGCTGGCCACCGTGGTGTCGCTGCACGCGCTGCCCGCCGTGATCGAGACCGAACCGCGGTTCGCGACGGCCTGGCAGCACCTCGGGTTCATCGACTACATCGACCGGACCGGCACGGCCGTACCCGACCTCGACGCGCGCTGGAGCTGGCCGGGCTTCTTCGCGGCGGCGGCGTTCGTCGCCAGAGCCTGCGGGGTGGACGACCTCACCGAGGTCATCCGTTGGTGGCCGACGGTCATGCAACTCCTCTATCTGGCACCGCTGTTCCTGCTCGTACGCCATATGCGGGCGAGCTGGCGGGCCCGGTGGACCGGCATCTGGATCTTCGTGCTCAGCGGCTGGGTGGGCCAGGACTACTTCTCCCCCCAGGGCTTCACCTACCTCCTCTACCTCGTCTTCGTGGCGATCCTCCTGGTGTGGTTCCGGGCGCCACGGGTGCTGTGGACGAAGGCGCGACCCGGCGAGCTGGAGGTCGAGCCGACCGACCGCCGCCAACGGGCCGTCCTGCTCATGGTGTTGATCGGCCTGTTCATGGCGACGGTGCCGGCGCACCAGCTGACCCCGTTCGTGATGCTGGGCGTCCTCGCGGTCCTCGTCCTGGTCGGCCGCTCCGAACTGCGGGGCCTGCCCATCCTGTTCGCCGTCGTGGTGAGCGTGTGGATCGGGTTCCTGGCCGAGCCGTACTGGTCGGGGCACTTCGCCGACCTGTTCGGCGGGGTCGGCGGGGTCGGCGGCAACGTGTCCTCGTCCGTCTCCGGCCGGATCGGCGAAGGCAGTTCGTCCCACAAGCTCGTGCTCTACGCGCGCGTGGCGCTGGCCGGGAGTGTGCTGGCGCTGGCCTGCTGGGGCTGGTGGCGACGCCGCGACCACAAGTACCGCGAACGGTCGCTGCTGGTCCTCACCTTCGTCCCGTTCCTCGGCTTCGGCATGCAGTCGTACGGCGGCGAGATGGCGCTGCGGGTCTTCATGTTCGCCCTGCCGGGCGCGGCCCTGCTGGCCGGCCTCGCGCTCTTCCCGCGGACCGGCGTCACCGCGAAGGAGCGGGACAAGGACCGGGTGAGCCTCGCACCGCTGGCCGCGCTGATGGCGGGCCTCGTCCTGATGGGCGGCTTCCTGGTGGCCCGCTGGGGCAACGAGCCGTTCGAGCGGATCAGGCCGGGCGAGGTCGCCGCGATGGAGTACGTGTACGCCCACGACGAGCCGACCGTACGGCTGCTGTGGCTGAGCGACGACACGGTGAACAACGTGACACCGGCGATGCCGTGGGGCGCCCGGGACATGGAGAAGGTCCAGTACGTGCCGACGCTCGCACCCGCCGACCCCGTGCTGGTGTCGAGCCTGGTCAAGTCACTCAGGGACGCGGGCCCGAACTCGTACCTCATGGTCAACCGCAGCCAGGTGACCTACCTCCAGCTGGACATCGGCTACTCCAAGGCGTGGGAGTACCGCCTGATCCACAACCTGGACGCCCGGCAGGAGCTCCGCAAGTCCTTCGCCAACGACGACGTGACGATCTACACCCTGCGCGAACAGCCCACCGACAAGGTCGAGAAGGCCGACCCCGGCCCGATCGGCCCCCAGGTGACCTGGACCCCCTGGTCGGTCATAGGAGCCCTGTCGGCCACGGCCCTGATCATCCTGCTCACGACCCGCGAAGCAATCCGAGTAGCCACCCACCCCAGCGTCCGCCAACTCCACTGGCTCCAGAGCACCTTCTGGTTCTCCCTCCCCCTACTGACAGTCCTCCTGGCCTCCCTGATCCAAAGATTCCTGACGATGGCGTAACAACCATGGAGAGGAGAACGGCGCAATCTTTCATCTTTAGGCGCGCGGAGAACGGCGCGCCTTCGGCTCCCAGGGGCGCGGGCAACGGCCGGCCTTACGCCTTTAAGGGCGCAGCCAACGGCCAGCTTTTCGCCTTTAAGGCCGCGGGCAACGGCCGGCCTTTCGCCTTTAAGGCCGCGGGGAACGGCCAGCCTTTCGCCTTTAAGGCCGCGGGCAACGGCCGGCCTTTCGCCTTCAGGGGCGCGGGGAACTGCGCAATCTTTTAGGGGCGCGGGGAACTGCGCGACCAGCCACGACGCACCCGCAGCCACCCCACACGCCCAGTCACCCCACCCGACTCCCCTACCGGCCGAGCCACTTCACCTCGTACGCCTTCATCGCGAACCGCTCCCCATCAACCTCCGCACTGATCCCCCGATCAAGGGTGTTCACCACAAGAACAACCTTGTCATCGGCAAGAACCCGAACATTGGCCTTGTCGTCGGCCGCGACAGAGACCGGCTCGTACTCCGTCCCAGGCGGAAACTCCTCCCCGAACCGAGAAAGCAACCCGAGCATCGGCAATGCCTTCCCCCCGGACCCCCGATCGGTCGGAGTCCAAAGACACCCCGCACACCCACCCCCGGCCCCACCCCCGGCGGCACTCTCCACCTCCGGATTCCAATAGAACGCGGAGGTCGTACCCCCCCGAGCCATCGCGATCAACCCAGCCGCGTGCACAGCGATCCGATGCCCCTCGGACCAGCCGTCCCGGACATCCTTGCCGTCCGCCGGCTCCACGTAGTACTCGGCCCACCACAGCGGCAACCCCCCGGTCCGCTGCCGGACCCACCGGCTCACCGCCGTGAACTTCTCGGTCGCCGCGAACTCGTCCGGCAGCAGGTCGTCGTCCCGGGTGTAACTCGCCCCGTCGACCACGACGAAGTCCGCCCCTATCTTGTTCTTGTTCCAGTAGTCGAACGCGTCGAGAACCCGCTGGTCCATCGCGCCCCAACTGCCCTTCAGCGTCGGCGAGGCATCCTCCCGCTGGCGCGGGTCGAGGCTGTCCATCACCAGATAGGGCCCACCGACCTCGATGTCCTCGTCGACCTTCTTGAGCGCCTTGTAGACGAGGTTGTAGAGCGCGGTGTAGCCCTCGTAGTCCCAGCGGGCCTCGGTGTCGTTCCAGAAGCCCTTGAACTCGTTCCACACGACGAAGTGACGGACGTCCGGATACCGCTTGGCGACGGTCGCGGCGAGCGCGGCGTAGTCCTTGAAGTGGGCGCGGTCCGGAGCCGTCTCCAGGGCCGCCTGGCTCCAGTCGGTCCTGTCGGCGCCGGGCTCGCCGCCCTTCATCCAGTCCGGCGCGCAGCACAGCGTGACCACCGGAGTGCCACCGGTCTCCCGGACGAAGTCGATCCGGCGGTCCATGGCCTCGAAGTCGTACCGCCCCTTGACCGGCTCGGGGTTGTCCGCGCCCCACCCCATGATGTGCTGGATCTGCGGCGGGGCGCTCTCCCCGAGGCGCTTCGCCACCCGCTCCGTAGCCGCCGCGCTGCCCTCGTCGGCGCTGAACTGGGTGTGGGTGAACCCCCAGCCCACCTCCGGTTCCGCCGCCGGGGGAACGGACGGCGTGCCGTGCACCTTGTCACCGTCACGGGTCGTGCCCGCCGCGCTTCCCGCGTTCCCCGGCAGGGTGTGGATCAGGGTCAGCACCAGGGCCAGGGCGGCCACGCCCACTCCGAGCAGAGCGGTGAGCCGCCACCGCCGAGCCCCCGAATTCCACCCATGACGTCCCATCATGGGCAACAGTAACCGTGGGCCTCGGCGGAGGAACAGGTTCCGTACTCCACAGCCCTGTAACAGGACGGAAGGGGCACAGAGCACAACTGCGGGACCGCCGACGGGGAAGAAGCCGTGACAGAACCAGACACTCGGAGACACTCGGAGCGCAACGCGGAAACCGGATGCACCGGACGTCCGTGTGACGGATCATGGCGGCATGTCTGCCAACCCACACGACGCTCTGCCGATCCGGCTCAACGTCGACGACAGCGACTCACCGTCGGACGTCGTCGACGCGCTGTTCCTCGGCCGCTTCGCGACGGGCGAGCAGCCGCACTCGCACGCGGCGAACATCGACCGCGTACGGTCCGGGTTCTCCCTCCTCCCGCCCGGCGCCCGCGTGCTGCGGTCCGCCCGCGACGACGACCGCAGCGCCACCCTCGCGGAGGGCGAGGGCTGGACGCTGCTCGTGTCCCGCTGGAACCGCGGCGCCGACGTGACGGTCACCGCGACCAGCGAGGAACTCGCCGAGAAGATCCTCGGCCAGGCCACGGACGGCGCGGCCGACGAGCCCGAACCCCAGCCGGAGAACGTGACCATGGGGTTCTGGTACGTGTCGCCCCGCCGCGGTCCGCACCGCACCACCCGCCAGATCTCGGCGGGTACGTGGGAGGAGGTGCGCGCCAACTACACGGCGCCGGTGGCGGATGCCATGGACGGCCTGATGAAGACGACACCCGAGGACATCGCGGGCCGGCTGCTGTTGCTGCACGGTCCGCCGGGCACGGGCAAGACGTCGGCGCTCCGTACGCTGGCGCGCTCCTGGCGGGACTGGTGCCAGGTGGACTGTGTCCTCGACCCCGAGCGGCTCTTCTCCGACGTGGGTTATCTGATGGACATCGCCATCGGCGAGGAGGACGGCACGGGGAAGGGTCGCTGGCGGCTGCTCCTCCTGGAGGACTGCGACGAGCTGATCCGCGGTGAGGCCAAGCACACGGCGGGGCAGGCGCTCTCCCGGCTGCTGAACCTCACGGACGGCCTGCTGGGCCAGGGCCGCAACGTCCTGGTGGGCGTCACCACCAACGAGGACCTGGAGCGTCTGCACCCCGCGGTGGTCCGCCCCGGCCGCTGCCTCGCCCGGATCGAGGTCGGCCCCCTCACCCGCCGGGAGTCCACGGCCTGGCTCGGCACGGAGGAGGGCGTGGGCCGCGAGGGCGCGACCCTGGCCGAGCTGTACGCCCTGCGCCGGGGCACCAGCCCGACGTCGGTCCCGGACCAACGAGAGGGTTCGGACGCGGGCTTGTACTTGTAGGAGCTTGCAGCGGTCAGCGGTCAGCGGTCAGCGGTCAGCGGTCAGCCAGACTCCCCGTACGCCGCCCGCAGCGCGTCCCGGACCGCTTCGAGTGCGGCCGGCTCGGACAGCCCGAGCCGCCGCACGCGATCGGCGTACGCCTGCGCGGCCGAGGCGGCTTCCCGGTCCGCCGCCGAGCCCGCGGCGGCGACGAGCGTTCCGTTGCGCCCCCGCGTCTCGATGACCCCGTCCGATTCGAGGGCCCGGTACGCCTTGGCGACCGTGTTGGCGGCGAGGCCGAGCTCCTCCGCCAGCCCCCGTACGGTCGGCAGCCGGTATCCCACGGGCAGCGCCCCGGCCCTCGCCTGCTCGGAGATCTGGGCGCGCACCTGCTCGTAGGGCGCGATCCCCGCGCCGTCATCGATGTCGATCTTCAACGTCACCCGCCGATTGTCCCGCACCCGCCGGAGAACCCACCGAGAACCCACCGAATAAATGAGAGGCGCCCCGCCGCGCCCCGCGCGTAGCGTGCGATGCCATGACTGTGATCGTTCGCGACCTGCGCACCGAGGACGCCGAAGGCTTCGCCCACATCCGGAAACTGGCGCTCCCCTTCATGGTCTCCACCGCGGAGTCCGTCCTCCACGACGTGGCGTACGCCCATCCCGACGCCCATGTCCGGCCGCTGGTCGCCGAGGAGGACGGCGAGCTGATCGGCACGGCCCAGACGGGCATCGTGTACGACAGTCCGGAGCCGGGCCAGGCCTACCTGAACGTGTACGTGCACCCGGAGCGCCAGGGCCGCGGCGCCGGATCCGCGCTCGTACGGACCGCCGAGGAGCAGCTCGCCGGGGTGTCCGCGACGAAGCTCTTCGCCTGGGTCCTCGACGAGCCCGCGAACCGTGCCTTCGCCGAGCGGCGCGGCTATCTCGCGAGCCGCTCCGCGCACTTCCTCCGCCTCGACCTGGCGCACGCTCCCCTGCCGCCGCGCACGGAACCGCCCGCGGACGTCGAGCTGCGTACGGGCGCGGACTTCGCGGACGACCCGCGCCCGCTCTTCGAGCTGGACGCGGAGACGCTCCGGGACGAACCGGGTGACATCGCCCACGAGTTCACCGACTACGAGGCCTGGCTGAAGGAGACCTGGCACCACCCGCTCCTGAGCCACGAGCTGA
Source organism: Streptomyces sp. CWNU-52B (assembly GCF_047444975.1). Classification (NCBI taxonomy): domain Bacteria; kingdom Bacillati; phylum Actinomycetota; class Actinomycetes; order Kitasatosporales; family Streptomycetaceae; genus Streptomyces; species Streptomyces sp. CWNU-52B. The sequence goes on from NZ_JBLFJV010000050.1 coordinate 478,191, forward strand.
CCTCGGTCGCGGTCGTCGATGGCCGGCCCGCCGCGTTCAGCGCCGCCCGTACCGACGGCGGCGCCCGCTACGGCACCGTGATGACCGGCACCGCCCGCGCCCACCGCGGCCGGGGTCTCGCGAAGCTGGCCAAGAACGACTCCCTGCACCGTGCCCGCGCCGCCGGCTTCACCCAGGCGTTCACGGGAAACGACTCGGGCAACGAACCGATGCTGGCGATCAACAAGTGGTTCGGTTACGAGATCTGCGCCACGGAGGTACAGCATGTCCGCGAACTCGGCTGAGCCTTCGGACCGGTCGAACCGGTCGGACAGGTCGGGCAGGTCCGACGCCCCGAGGACCCTGGACGTCGTCCTGGTCAAGGCGGGCCGTACGAAGATCCGCTATCCGGCCGAACTGCTCCACGACGACGGTATGCACGTCACCGTCCGCGCGGCCTGGGCGGGAGCCGGCGTCCGCGACTTCGGCTTCGTACGCTTCGAACCGGGCGACGTCTTCACGGAGCACTACTGGCGCGACCGCTGGTACTCGGTGAAGGAGGTCCGGGACGCCGAGGGCACGCTGAAGGGCTGGTACTGCGACATCGCCCGCCCGGCCACGGTCGCCGCGGGCGAGTTGGTGTGCGAGGACCTCGACCTGGACCTGTGGCGCTCCGCCGACGGCAGGACCGTACTGCGGCTGGACGAGGACGAGTTCGCGGCGAGCGGCCTGGAGCGCGCGGACCCGCGGGCCGCGTCCGCCGCCAGGGCCGCCCTGGACGAGCTCGAACGCGTCGCTCGCGAGGGCGACTTCGAGGCACTGCTGACCTAGATGTCCGCGATCACCGCGTAACGCTCGTCCGTCACCTCCCGGCCCCACAACGACGGGTCGTCCGACAGCCGCTCCACGCGCACGTCCTCGGCGAGGGGCGCGAGCAGAGCGGTCAGCCGGCCGGCGGACAGGCCGACCGGGCTCACCGTCCCCCAGACGCCCTCCACGAGGACGAGCCGCCCGCCGGGACGCAGCAGCCCGCGCCAGTGCCGCAGGACCCGGCCGGGCTCGGGCAGCGTCCACAGCACATGGCGGACGAGGACGGCGTCGAAGCGCTGCTCGCCCACGGGCGGGGCGGTCGCGTCGCCGACCAGGAACGCGGCGTCCCGTCCGGCGAGCTTGGCGCGGGCCAGCCCGACCATGCGGGGCGAGAGGTCGACCCCGGTGACCCGGTGCCGGGCCTCGGACGCGAGGAGCGACAGGCTGCCCGTGCCGCAGCCCAGGTCGAGCACGTCGGCCGGGCCCCGGGGCAGCCAGCCGCGCAGCCTGGCCGCCCATGCCTCGCGCACGACGGGGTCCCGCAACCCGTGGTCGGGCTCGTCGTCGAACGTGGCGGACTCGGCGTCCCAGTCGACACCGGACCGCCCTTCACCGAACCTGTCACTCGTCATGCGCCCAGAGTGACACCCGCCACTGACAACGCCCCGCCACCACCCGGACCGGCGCGGGATGTCCGGCATGCGGACTCATGAATGAAATGTGACAGTCGCCACTGACAAGCGACCACCGATGAGTCACCCTCCCGGACATGGTCTACCTCCGCGAGAACGCGGAACCCGGTAGCCGCAAGGGAGGCTCCCCATGCGCCGTACGACCGTGCAGAAGCCCTTGAAGAAGTCGGTGTCCCGTCGTGTGCGGGAACAGGCCGACGAGCTCCCGGCGGAGCGCCCGGAAGTCCGCAAGGACATCCGTCGCACCTGGTGGCCGGACGGGTGAGCCCGGCGTTTCGGCCGGTCAGGCGCGGTCGTGGAGCGTGATCCGGTAGCCGTCGGGGTCGGCGAAGGTGAACGTACGGCCGAAGGGGCCGTCGATCGGCGCGGAGACGATGGTGTGACCGTCGGCGACGAGAGCGTCGTGGATGGCCTGGACGTCGGTCGCGTGGAGCCAGATCGCGGCGCCGATGCCGGGCTGGGCGACGGACGCGAGGTCGGTTCCGGGCACGATGTCGCGGAGCGCGAACGCGATCGGCTTCGTCTCGAAGACGACGGCGTGCGGGGGTCCGGCCTGCGAGCGGACGAGACCGAGGTACTGCTCGTAGAACGCCTGCGAAGCGTCGAGGTCGCGCGCCTGCAGCGAGATGAAGTCGGGACCGGTGACGGGCATGAGGGTGCTCCTTCTTGGTCTGTGTCAGCTTTCTGACACAGACCAACCTATGTCAGACTACTGACATGAATCAAGACGGTGCCGACGGTGTCGACCTGAAGACATCCCTGGGCTATCTGCTGAAAGAGGCGTCGAGCGTCCTTCGCACGGCCATGGAGGAGGTGCTGCGGCCGCTCGGAATGACCGTGACGCACTACTCCTGCCTGGAACTGCTCGCCCAACGGCCGGGCTTGTCGAACTCCGAGCTGGCCCGGGGCGCGTTCGTGACCCGGCAGTCGATGAACGTACTGCTCCAGACCCTGGAACGGGACGGCTACGTCACCAGACCCACCGAGGCACCCGTCGGAAAGGCCCTCCCCGCCCGGCTCACCCCCAGCGGCCGACAGAGCCTGGAGAAGGCGACCGCGGCGGTCAGGTCCGTCGAGGTCAGAATGCTGACCGGCATGACGGAGACCGAACAGTCAGACGCGTTCCGAATCCTCCAGAGCATGATCCACGCCCTCCGCCACGGCAACGACGGCACCACCGGCGCATAGCTCAGCTTCGACGGTCTTGCCTCCCGTACGTCCCATCGTGAAACGTGAAAACGGTCGGTGTGGATGCCGCCTCCGGGCAGTCGGCTGTTGTCAGGAAGCAGGAGAAAGCGACTTCATAGTGGTCGCTCATGGCAAGTAGGGACCCCGCCTGACGGATCTACCTGAGCGCAGTCTCAGTACTCCCTTAACGGCACCATAAGGATCGCCTCCACCCGCTCCCAGCAGGCGATTCCGCGGTTTCCAGGGGCTAGTTTGCTGATCGCCTCCAGGCATCACAGGCACCCCCAGGCCAGACCAGGTCACGCCAGGTCCGTTTTTCGAGGAGTTCCCCCATGCCCGCTCGCCGCAAGGCCACCGCCCGCCTCGCCACCGCCGCCGCGGTCGGCGTCGCCCCGCTCGCCCTGACCGCGCTCGCCGCCGCCCCGGCCGTCGCGCACGGCTCGATGACGGACCCGGTGAGCCGGGTCGCGGCCTGCTTCGCGGAGGGCCCGGAGAGCCCGAAGTCCGCTGCCTGCAAGGCGGCGATCGCGGCCAGTGGCACGCAAGCCCTCTACGACTGGAACGGCGTCAACATCGCCAACGCGGCCGGAAAGTCGAAGGAGATCATCCCCGACGGGAAGCTGTGCAGCGCCGGCAACGACAAGTACAAGGGCCTCGACCTGGCCCGCGACGACTGGCCGTCGAGCCAGTTGACCTCCGGGAACCGCACCTTCCACTACAAGGCGACCGCTCCGCACAAGGGCTCGTTCGAGCTGTACGTCACCAAGGACGGGTACGACCCGACGAAGCCGCTGAAGTGGTCGGACCTGGAGTCGAAGCCGTTCGCGCAGGTCACCGACCCCCGGCTGGAGAACGGCGCCTACGTCTTCAACGGGGTCGTCCCGGTCAAGTCGGGCCGTCACCTGATCTATTCGATCTGGCAGCGCTCGGATTCCCCCGAGGCCTTCTACACCTGCTCGGACGTCGTCTTCGCCGAGGGCAGCGGGGGCACGGAGGCCGCCGCTGCCCCGGCCGCGTCGGCGCCGTCCGACGAGGAGATCGCGGACGGGGCCGACAAGTCGTCCGTGGAGCACGGGGGTCACGGTGACGACGACGCGAAGACCCAGGCGTCGGTGACGACCGCCGCCGGCACGACGCCGAAGTCCGAGTCGGGGGCGGGCGCGGAGACCGAGTCCGGCTCGGGAGCCGAGGAGACGGCCGGAGCCGCCGACGCGGCCGACGGGTCCGACGGGTCCGGTAGCGACGCCGAACCCGCCGGGGAGTCGGCGAACCTCGCCGAGACCGGCGGGTCCGACTCGACCTCGTACATCGCGATCGGTGGGGCGGCGGCGTTGGCGATCGGTGCCGCGGCGCTGTTCGCCTCGGTCCGTCGCCGCGCGACCGGCAACCGTTAGGCCCCGCTGGGGCGCCGGCGCCCCAGCCCCTAACCGACCACCGACAGGCACGTGGTCGGGGTGGCGCGGGACGGGTCCAGGGCGTTGGCCACCTCGTGGTAGGCGATCCGGTCGATGAGCCCGATCGCCACGTGCTCGGAGAGGTCGAGCGCGCACAGGTCCTGGATCAGGACGTTGTGCACGTCCGGGCCGCTCAGGAACTGCGAGCGGTACGGCGTGACGACCTCGTCGTACTTGGTGGCGATGACCGTGTAGCGGACGCCCGGCACGGTGTCGCCGCCCGCGTTCAGCTTGGTGAGGAAGGCGGAGCCGGCCACCTGGTCGGCGAGGCCCGGGGTGGCCGTGGAGAGCAGGTCCTCCGCGCCGGGGAAGTACGGGAGCAGCTGGGCCAGGCCGTTCAGGGTGGTGCCGTGGTTGTCGGGGGCTATACCGACCAGGGCGTTCACCTTGGCGGCTCCGCCGAGGAACTTCAGGTAGTGGCGGGGCATCATGCCGCCCTGCGAGTGACCGACCATGTCGGCCTTGGCGGCTCCGGTGGCGGCGAGCACCTTGTCGACGAAGGTCTTCAGCTGCTCCGCCGACTTGTCGATGGGGCCGAGGCCGTGGAAGAGCGGTACGCCGGGGAGTTGCCCGTAGTCGAGGGCGTAGACGCAGTAGCCGCGGTTCACCAGATAGGGCGCGAGGCCCAGCCAGTTGTCCACGGAGTTGCCGAAGGTGCCGTGGACGAGGACGACGGGGCGCGGGTGGGCGGCGGACGGCTTGCAGGAGTAGTCGTTCCAGCCACTGCTGGTCGCGCCGGCGCCGGCCGCGGTTTCGGCCGCCCGGCCGGTGGCGGCGGCACTGGCGGTGGCGGCGGGGACAACGGTGACGGCGGCGGCCAACAGCAGCGCCGACAGGGGTCTGAGCAGGTGTTTCCAGGGCAGCATCGAGTGATCTCCTTGCGGCTCAGAGGGAGTGACGAGGCATACGCCCTGTGATCCGGATCACGGGAGGCTGTTCCGCTTTCAAGTTACGGGCGAGTAGCAAGCGTGGGAAGTTACGCGTCAGTAAAAACTTCCAGCGCTAACCACCCCACGCGACACCACCCCATACGGCACCCCCTGCTTACGCGGCTACGCCGCAAGCGCACCCGACGTCACCGCCCCCGCCCCGAACTTCGCCCGCACCCGATCCGCCACCTCCTCGATCCGCCGCGCCTTCTCGTCCACCGGATCGAAGGTCATCTGATAGGAGGCCTGTTCGGCGGGGTCCAGACCCTCGGCACGCAGAGCGATGCCACGGACCCGGGCCCGCTGCAGACCGAGCGCCTCGTACATGCGGTACGCCGCATCGGTGAGCGCCGACGAATGGGCGGTCGGCTCGGGAAGCGTGCGGCTACGAGTCGTCGTCGAGCGGTCGGCATAGCGGACGGTCAGGGTGAGCGTGCGGCACACCTTCTCCAGGGCGCGCAACCGCGCACCCAGCTCCCCCGCGGCGAAGAGCAGCGCGCGCCGATGCCCGGCGGGATCCAACTCGTCTCGCGGGAAGCGCTGTTCGGCGGCGAGTGAGCGGGAGACGGCGTTGGGTACGACCCGGCCGCGGTCGATGCCCCGCGCCATCTCGTGCAGCTCGCGGCCGGTACGGGCACCGGTCAGCCGTTGCAGCGTGGACAGCGGCGCGCCGGCCACCTTGCCGACGCTGTCCAGGCCGTACTCGCACAGGGTGCGGGCGGTGGCGGTGCCGACGCCGGGCAGCGCCCGCACGGACCGCTCCGCCAGGAACTCCGTGCGGGCACCGGGGTCTTCGGGGACGACCCTGGTCTCTCCGGGGGCGGCTTCCCGCAGGGCCATCCGCGCGAACATCGGGCCGGGTCCGGCCCCGATCGCGCAGTCGACGCCGTGCCAGGCGAGCGCCCGTACCCGTATCAGCGAGGCCAGTTCCACGACGTCCCGCCGGAAGTACCGCTCGGCGCCCCGCAGATCCGCCAGCGCCCCGTCGGGCGGCAGCGCCTCGACGACGGGGGTGAACTCCTCCAAGGTGCTGAGGAGTCCGGGCAGGGCGGCCTCGTACATCGGCGGCAGCTGGAAACGTACACAGAGGATGGTCATCCCGCACTCCCAGGGCTCTGATGCCACAACTTCTTTCCGCTCGCGGGCCCTTCGCCCGCCGGACGCAGGTCCGCCCATGGATGCATTTCGTATCCCGTGGGCAGCTGGATCCGACGGCCGCCCGTCGGATCTCCCGCACCCCGGGAACCGGCCTCGGGCCCAGACCCTCCCTCGGGCCCAGGCTCTCCCTCGGGTCCTGCCTCGGGTCCCGCCTCAGGTCCCGCCGGTGGCTCGGCCAGTCTCAGCGCCACTCCGTCCAGCCCTTCCGTGCGCCGCAGTTCCACCAGGTCCGCGAGGTTCCAGGCGGCCGCCCCGACCACGCTGAGACTGCGCGGACCGCGCCGCTGCACCACCCCGCGCACGAGCAGCAGCCAGGAGTGGAAGACGGTGTGCGCGCACGCGTCGTGGGAGTCGTCGAAGAAGGCGAGGTCGACCAGGCCCGTACCGTCGTCCAGGGTGCTGAAGACGACCCGCTTGCCGGAGCGGATCGGCGGTGTCTGGGTGGCCGCCTTGGCCCCCGCGACCAGGACCGTCTCACCGTGCCCGGCCGCCCGCAGCCGGCGTGCCGTGACGACACCCAGCTCGTCCAGGAACTCCCGGTGATCGTCCATCAGATTGCGCGAGGCATCCATGGAGAGCACGCCCAGTTCGGCGCTGAGCCGCTCCGCCGAGGAGAGGTCGGGCAGTCCGGCCGAGGCCGTCTCCCGCCCACCGGCCAGCGGGAGTTGGGCGCCTCCACCGCCGCCACCACCTCCACCGCCCCTGCCACCGCGACCGCCGCGCACACTGCGGTGCAGCTCGGTCAAGTGCAGTTGCAGATCACGCCGGTTGGCGCCGAACGCGTCCAACGCGCCCACCTGCGCGAGCCGTCCGGCCAGCGGGCGGCTCGGCCGGGCCCGTTCCCAGAAGTCGAGCAACGAGGCGTACGGCTGCCCCTTCGCGATCCGGACCGCCTCGGCCTCGCTGATGCCGTGCACATCGGAGAGCGCGAGCCGAACACCCCAGACCTTCCCGGAAGCCTCCCCGGCCCCCGCGGAACCCTTGGAACCCTTAGATTCAGACACCAGTTCGATACTGTGTGCGACCGCCGACCTGTTCACGTCCAACGGAAGGATCGGCACCCCCCGCCGTCGCGCGTCCGCGAGCAGCAGCCGCTTCGGGTACATCCCGGGGTCGTGTGTGAGCAGCCCGGCGTAGAAGGCGGCCGGGTGATGCGTCTTCAGCCACGCCGACTGGTAGGTCGGCACGGCGAAGGCGACCGCGTGCGCCTTGCAGAAGCCGTACGACCCGAAGGCCTCGACGATCTCCCAGGTCCGGGCGACCGTCTCCGCGTCGTACCCCCGCTCGGCCGCGCGCTGCGCGAACCAGAAGCGGATCCGCCCCTGCACCTCGGGGTCGGAGAGGCCGCGCCGCACCCGGTCCGCCTCGTCGCGCCCGCAGCCGGTCATGATGTCGACGATGTCGATGATCTGCTCGTGGAAGACCACGACGCCGTACGTGCTCCTCAGCGGCTCCTCCAGGTCCGGGTGCGGGTAGCGGACCGGTGCCCGGCCGTGCCGCGCCTCGATGAACGGCCGGACCATGTCGGCCGCGACCGGTCCGGGGCGGAAGAGCGAGATGTCGACGACGAGGTCGTGGAAGGTCGCGGGCTGGAGCCTGCCGACCAGGTCCCGCTGGCCCGGCGACTCGATCTGGAAGCAGCCCAGCGTCTCCGTGGACCGGACGAGTCGATATGTCGCCGGGTCGCTCGCCCCGGCCGTGGCGGCGTCCAGGTCGACATGGCTCCCTGTCGCCCGCTCCACCTCGGCCACCGCGTGCGCCATCGCGGACTGCATCCGCACTCCCAGCACGTCGAGCTTGAGCAGCCCGAGGTCCTCGACGTCCTCCTTGTCGAACTGCGACATGGGGAACCCCTCGCCGCTGGTCGGCACGACCGGCGTACGGGCGAGGAGCGAGGCGTCGGAGAGGAGGACCCCGCACGGGTGCATGGCCACTCCTCGCGGCAGGGCGTCCAGTGCCTCCACCAGCTCCCACAGTCTCCCGTACTTCGCCCCCTCCCGCTGGGACTCCCTTGCCAGGGAACGGAGTTCGGGCAGTTCCCGCAGCGCCGCGCGGGCGTCGCGGGCGCGGATGTGCGGGAAGGACTTGGCGATCCGGTCGATGTCGGCCGGGTCCATGGAGAGCGCGGCGCCGACATCGCGTACCGCGTGCCGTACTCGGTACGTCTCGGGCATCGCCACGGTCGCGACGCGCTCGGTGCCGAACCGGCCGATGATCGCGCGGTAGACCTCCAGCCGGCGTGCGGACTCCACGTCGATGTCGATGTCGGGCAGCACCGGGCGACGTTTGGACAGGAAGCGCTCCATCAGCAGTCCGTGTTCGACGGGGTCGGCGTGCGCGATGCCGAGGAGGTGGTTGACGAGCGAGCCCGCGCCGGAACCACGCGCGGCGACCCGGATGCCCATCCCTCGTACGTCGTCCACGACTTGAGCGACCGTCAGGAAGTAGGAGGCGAAGTGGTGGTGGTCGATGATGTCCAGCTCGCGGTGCATCCGCTCCCAGTACTCACGCGCCTGGGAGGACCGGTCGTAACCGCGCCGCACCATCCCCGCCGCCGCCCGTGAGGCCAGTACGCGCTGCGCGGTGCGGCGCCCCGCGCCGACGAGGTGCGGCTCGGGGAAGTGCACGGCACCGATCCCGAGGTCGTCCTCCGGGTCGACCAGGCACTCGGCGGCGGTGTCCCGGGTCTGTTCGAGCAGCCGGTACGCGGTGTCGCGGCGGTAGCCGGCGGCCTCGACGACGCGTTCGGCGGCGGCGAACATGGCGTCCGCGCCCTTGAGCCAGGTCTCGCCGCTGTCCAGTTCCTTGCGGGGGTCCACGGGGACCAGCCGGCGGGCGGCGTCCAGTACGTCGGCGACCGGGCCCATGCCGGGGTCGGCGTACCGGACGGCGTTGGTGAGCACCGGACGCACCCGCTGCTCGGCGGCAAAGCCGACGGTACGGGCGGCCAGTCGCAGCGAGCCGGGGCCTGTGCCCTTGCGGCCGTGCCAGACCGCTTCGAGGCGCAGCGCGTCGCCGTACACCTCACGCCAGGGCGCGAGCAGTTTCACGGCCCGGTCGGGCCGGCCGGCGGCGAGCGCGCGGCCGACGTCGGAGGCCGGTCCGAGCAGTACGGTCAGCCCCTCGGCGTGGTTCTCCGCCCAGGACAACAGCGGCTGCCCCTCGCCCGTCGCATGCGCCGCAGTGACGATTCTGCAGAGATCGGCCCAGCCCTTCGCGCCGTCCCGGGCGAGGAAGGCCACCCGGGGTGTCGACTCGTCGATGAAGGCACCGCCCCGCACGGGAGTCCGGCGCCGCTCACCCCGTACCGGCTCTCCGACCGCGAGGTCGACCCCGAACAGCGGGCGCACCCCCTGCGCGGCGCAGGCCTTGGCGAAGCGGACCGCGCCCGCGAGGGTGTCCCGGTCGGTGAGCGCCAGCGCGTCCATGTCCCGCTCGGAGGCGCGCTCGGCGAGACGCTCCGGATGGGAGGCCCCGTACCGCAGGGAGAACCCGGAAGCGGTGTGCAGATGCGCGAAGCCGGGCACACGCACCTCCTCACCCACCAGGGGCTCCCATGCCAGCCCTCGAACGTTTGTTCCCTACTGCCTCACCCCCACCATAGACCAATTCTCGAACATCTGTACGACACCCGTTCAGGCCCCTCCCACCTGCGAAAACACCACGGGAACCAGACCGTGGGGGCATGTCACGGACAGCGGAGGCCCCGCCCAAGTCCTTCTTCGACGAGGTCAGGGAAGCGGTCACCCCGCGGGCCACGCTGCTCGTCATCGGCGTGGTCGCCCTGCAGCTGCTCTTCATCGCCTCCTACGTGGGCGCGCTGCACCATCCGAAGCCGACGGACGTGGCGTTCGGCGTGGTCGCGCCGGGCGGCGGCGCCGACCGGACGGTGGCCCGGCTGGAGCGGCTGCCCGGCGAGCCCCTGGATCCCCGGACGCTCGCCGACGAGGCGACGGCGCGCGAACGGATCACGGACCGTGACCTCGACGGCGCCCTGCTGGTCGACCCGGGCGGCACCACGGACACCCTGCTGGTCGCCTCCGGCGGCGGCAAGAGCCTGTCCAACGCCCTGGTCACGCTCATCACCGAGGTGGAGAAGGACGAGGGGCGCACGGTACGGACCGTCGACGTGGTCCCGGCCGACGCCCAGGACGCCAACGGGCTCACCCCCTTCTACCTGGTCGTCGGCTGGTGCGTGGGCGGCTATCTGTGCGCGTCGGCGCTGGCGATCAGCTCGGGTGCCCGGCCGGCCAACCTCCGGCGCGCGGTGATCCGGCTCGCCGCCATGGCTCTGGTCTCGATCGTCGGCGGGCTCGGCGGGGCGGTCGTCGTCGGACCGGTCCTGGGGGCCCTGCCGGGGAGCGTGGCCGCGCTCTGGGGGCTCGGCGCGCTCATCACCTTCGCGGTGGGAGCCGCCACCCTCGCGCTCCAGTGCCTCTTCGGGATCGTCGGCATCGGAGTGGCCGTACTGCTGGTGGTGATCCTGGGCAATCCGAGCGCGGGCGGCGCCCTCCCGCCACCGATGCTGCCCCCGTTCTGGCAGGCGATCGGCCCCGCCCTGCCCCCGGGCGCCGGCACCTGGGCGGCCCGCTCGATCGCCTACTTCAAGTCCAACGACGTAACCGCCGCCCTACTGGTACTGACAGCCTGGGCAGCCCTGGGAACCGCGATCACACTGGCAGCGGGCACCAGAAAACACCCCTGAGAAACACAGAAAACCCCCCGGCCTTCGCCTTCCAGGGGCGCAGGGAACGGCGCAATCTTCCAGGGGCGCGAGGAACTGCGCGACCAGCCACAGCGACCCCGCAGCTGTCCAACACGCGAAAGCCCCCTCCCAGGGGCGCGGGGAACGGCGCAATCTTCCAGGGGCGCGGGGAACTGCGCGACCAGCCCCCACCCACCCGCAGCCACACCACAACACGAAGACCCCGCCCCCGCACAAAGCGGAAGCGGGGCCTTCACAAAACAACCCGCGGCGAAACCGATCAGCCGATCTCGGTACCCGTCGCAGACAACGCCTCGGTCACCGGCTGGAAGAACGTCTCCCCACCGGAGGTGCAGTCACCGCTGCCACCGGACGTGAGTCCCACCGCGCTGCTCCCCGAGAACAGCGAACCACCACTGTCACCCGGCTCCGCGCAGACGTCGGTCTGGATGAGCCCGTTGACGATGTCACCGCTGCCGTAGTTCACGGTGGCGTCAAGACCGGTGACCGTCCCGTCGTGGACCTGCGTGGTGGACCCGCTGCGCGAGACCTCCATCCCGACCGTGGCCTCCGCCGCGCCCGAGATCTCCTGAGCGGAACCGTTGTAGAGGTTCACCTCGCTCGGGTGGTCCACGTCCGCGGTGTACTTCACCAGGCCGTAGTCGTTGTCGGGGAAGCTGGAGTCCGCGTTCTCGCCGATCTCGGTGCCCGAGGAGTCGGACCAGTTGGTGATCCCCTCGGTGCAGTGCCCGGCGGTGAGGAAGAACGGCTCGCCGCCCTTCACCACGTTGAAGCCGAGCGAGCAGCGGCCGCCGGCACCGGTGATGGCGTCACCGCCGGCCACGAAGGTCTTGAACTCCCCCTTCGTCCGCTTGAGTTCGGTCGTGCCACCGAGCCCGTCCACGACCTTGGACAGCTTGGTCAGCTCGGCACCGGTGACCGTACGGTCCGCGGTGACGACGACCTTGTTGGTCGACGGGTCCAGGGCCCACGAGGTGCCGGGGATCGTCGCGTCCTGCTTCAGCGTCGTACGGGCGCTCTTCAGCTCGGCGAGGGAGTTCTCGACGATTCTGGCCTTGGCGCCGGCCGCCTCGACGGTGTCGGCCGCGGTCCGGTCGAGGACGTTCACGACGAGGCTCTTGGCCTTCGCGTCGTAATACGTTCCCGCCGCGTCCGCGCCGAGGTCCTTGCCGAGCGTCGAGGCGAGCTTTCCGGCCGCCGCGACCGAGAGGGTCTTGACCTCGGGAGCGGACGAGTTCTCACTCGCGTTCGCACTCTGCAAGGTCACTCCGCCCACGACGAGTGCGGCGATGCCCGCACCTGCCGCTGCGGCCCGCCGCTTGGGTATACGTCGGTGCTTCAACTTGTGTCCTCCTGTGGGGGGTCGGACCGCGGCGGTTGTGGGGACCATCGCGACCGAAAAGGCATGACATGGGAGACGACTCGTAAAAAAAGCCGCGTCCATGTCAACGGACGCCGCCCACTATCCCTAGGCCGCACGGGAGCACACAAGGTCGACTTCAGGACGCGCGCGCCACAAGCGACGCGCGCCCCCGCATGGTTGACGCGCGTTGACAAGACCCTTGTCACACGGCGTCGATCCCCATCGCAAATACTACGAGCGAGTAACCAACGTCATTCTGTGAGGTCTAGTCCTGTCCTGAATTCGACCCTCGGAAGTCCGGATCCAGCGGTGCCTCGACGGGCGGGAGTTGCTCCTGCACCGATTGCTGCCACTGAGCCAGCAGTTGCTGCGTCTGCGCCGACAGCTCCTGCGGCCGGACCGACGGCTGTTGAGATCCGGCCAGTGACGGCTGGTTCTCGACCGACGACCGATGCTCCTGTTGCTCCTGTTGCCCCTGAGACACGGAGGCCGCTACCGGGGACGCGGAAGCCGCCGCCTGAGGCGGCGGCTGGGACGACGGCTGGGGCGACGGCTGCTGCGCCCGCTCCAGGAACCTCAGAAGCTCGACCGGGAAGGGCAGTACGAGCGTGGAGTTCTTCTCGGCCGCGACCGCCACCACGGTCTGCAGCAGCCGCAGCTGGAGCGCGGCCGGCTGGTCCGACATCACCCCGGCGGCCTCCGCCAGCTTCTTGGAGGCCTGCAGTTCGGCGTCCGCGTTGATGACCCGGGCCCGCCGCTCCCGGTCGGCCTCCGCCTGACGCGCCATGGACCGCTTCATCGTCTCCGGCAGCGACACGTCCTTGATCTCGACCCGGTCGATGGAGACACCCCACTCCACGGCCGGGCTGTCGATCATCAGCTCCAGGCCCTGGTTCAGCTTCTCCCGGTTGGAGAGCAGATCGTCCAGCTCGCTCTTGCCGATGATCGAACGCAGTGACGTCTGCGCCATCTGCGAGACCGCGAACCGGTAGTCCTCGACCTTGATGACCGCGTCGGCGGCGGACACCACCTTGAAGTAGATGACAGCGTCCACGCGCACCGTGACGTTGTCCCGCGTGATGCCGTCCTGTCCGGGCACCGGCATCGTCACGATCTGCATGTTGACCTTCTGGAGCCGGTCCACGAAGGGCACGATCATGGTGAACCCCGGACCGCGCACCCCGGATCGCAGCCTTCCGAGCCGGAGCACCACTCCCCGCTCGTATTGTTTGACGACTCGGGCAGCGGCCGCCGCGTACACCGCTCCGACGGACGCGAGTGTCACTCCCGCCGTCACCAGCTCCTCGATCATGACGACCCCCAGGGTCCGTATCGGGCGCGCAAGGTGTGTACTTCGACGGTAACTCCGGGGCGCGGGCGATGGGGAGATGGAGGGCAGAGGTGCCGAGCGGGATACGGATGCGGGACGGACGACGGCTGGCGTTCGAGGAGTGGGGCGACCCTGACGGCACGCCGGTGGTGCTGCTGCACGGCACACCTGGCTGCCGCCACGGAGTGGTGCCGCACGCCATGATCGAGGCACGGCCCGGGGTGCGGTTCATCGCGTACGACCGCCCCGGGTACGGGGACTCCGACCGCGGCCCCGGCCGCCGGGTGGCGCAGGCCGCCCGGGACGTGGCCGCGCTGGCCGACGCCCTCGGGCTCGGCCGGTTCGCGGTGCTCGGCCGGTCGGGCGGCGCCCCGCACGCGCTGGCCTGTGCGGCGCTGCTGCCGACCCGGGTACGGCGGGCCGCCGCGCTGGCGAGCCTCGCGCCGCCCGCCAGTGAGGGGCTGAACTGGTTCGAGGGGATGGCGGAGTCCAACGTCGAGGAGTTCACGCGGGCGCTGACCGAACCCGTGGACTTCGCGGACCGGCTGGCCTCACGGGCCGCCGAGATCCGGGCGGACCCGGCCCAGCTCCTCGCGTCGATCCGGGACGGCCTCACCGACTCCGACCGGCGGATCGTCTCCACCCCGGCCGTGAGCGACATGCTGTTGCGCAACTACCGTGAGGCGCTGCGCACTTCGGCGTACGGCTGGCTCGACGACAACCTCGCGCTGCTGAGCCACTGGGGCTTCGACCCGGCGCGCATCACCCGCCCTGTGCTGCTGTGGCACGGCGCCGAGGACACCTTCTCCCCGGTGGGCCACTTCGAGTGGCTGGCCCGGCACATCCCCCGCGCCCGCCCCGTCCTGGAGCCGGAAGGGGGCCACTTCTCGGCGCTGGAGGCCCTGCCGGACGTACTGGACTGGCTGTGCGCGACACCGCGGACCGACGGCTGAACCCCGCACACAGCACACAGCACACAGCACATGTCGCAGGTCGCAGGTCGCAGGTCGCAGGTCGCAGGTCGCAGGTGAAACGACACAGGGACGAGCCCCCGCACCGCGAACGGTGTGCGGGGGCTCGTCTGCTGCTGGCTGCAGATCAGACCGCGCGGCTGCCGCGCGGTCGCTCACCGGCCGGAAGACCGGTCAGCGCACCGATCGACGCACGGACCGACGGACGGACGGCCCGAGCGAACAGGCCTAGCGAACGGATCAAACGGACGGATCGAGCGGACGGATCAGAAGACGCTGACGCCGTAGGCGCTCAGGGCCTCGGTGACCGGCTGGAAGAACGTGGTGCCGCCGGAGGTGCAGTTGCCGCTGCCGCCGGAGGTCAGACCGTAGGCGACACCGTTGCTGCCGTAGAGCGGACCGCCGGAGTCGCCGGGCTCGGCGCAGACCGTGGTCTGGATCATGCCGTAGACGACGTCGCCGCCGCCGTAGTTGACGGTCGCGTTGAGAGCGGTGACCCGTCCGGTGTGGGTGCCGGTGGTGGAACCCGTACGGATGACGTTGGTGCCCACGCTCGGGGTGGCCGCGCTGGTGATGTCGGTGCTGCCCGCGGTGCCGTCCTTGGCGACCGTGGTGTTGGTGTAGCGCACCAGTCCGTAGTCGTTGGTCGGGAAGCTGGAACCGGCCGTGGTGCCGAGGGTGGTGGTGTGCCCGGAGTTCGACCACCAGGTGCCGGCGCCGTCGGTGCAGTGACCGGCGGTCACGAAGTAGTTCGTGCTGCCGCTGCGGACGTTGAAGCCGAGCGAACAGCGCCAGCTACTCGCATAGATGGCGTCGCCACCCTTGATCAGCTTGTTGATCTTCCCTGGGGTCTGCTTGATCTCCAGAGCACCGGCGTTGGCGCCGGCCGTCTGCTTGATCTTCGCGATCTCCGCGTCGGAGACGGTGCTGTCGACCGTGACGACGACCTTGCCGGTCTTCGCGTCGGTCGCCCAGGCCGTACCCGGTACATCGGCCTTGAGCACCGAGGAGTTGGCGCTCTTCAGCTGGGACGTGCTGAACGTCGATGCGTCGCTCGCGTTCGCCGCGGGGACGGTGAACGCGGCCGCGGCCACGAGTCCGGTGGTCACGGCGATCAGCCGGGTCCGTCTCGCTATGCCACTACGGGGGGTGGTGCGCTTGGTCCTCACTGTTCGTTCCCTCCAAAGGGAAGTCGGGGGCCCGCGTGGGGTCGGGGCCCGTGAGGCGCACGCCAGAAACAGAGAGTCCGGGTTCCGGATTCGCCGTGCCCCTGACAAGCGCTGGGGGGAGTATTTGGCTGTGCGCCCGAAGGACGCAAGGGCGCCTTTCGGCCGTACGGCGTTCAACTTACGCACGCCTCGGAGGAGTTGATCTCACCGGCATCGAGGTACCAATTTCGTGCGCGCCGCCGGAACAGCTAGCATTCCCCCTCCGCGGTCTCCGCGCTCAGGGTATTCCCCCACGACGGGAATGGGCAGATGGAGTGGGCCGCGAATGCGCGCGGCGGAAGCAGAGGGCCTCTCGGAGTCCGCCCTCGTGCGCCCCTGCGCATCGAGCGCCGCCGTCTACGGCCCACCGGCCGGGGCGTGTCCGGAATTCGCCCCTCCGGCTGAATCCCCACGGCGCGAGCCATAGGGATTCCCCTCGCTCACGAGGGTGACGAAGTCAGGACATTCCCCCCGCCACCCGCCGCCGGTCGGCAGGCCGGGCCAGGCCCAGGTGCTCGCGGAGTGTGCTGCCCGGATAGAAGGTCCGGAAGAGCCCGCGGTGCTGAAGCAGCGCGATCGTACCGTTGACGAGACGCTCCAGGTCTCGGCGGGGTTCCACGGGGATGAGGTGGAAACCGTCGGCGGCACCGGTCTCGTGCCAGCCGGCCATCAGTTCGGCGAGGTCGACGGGGCCGCCGCGGTACAGCGGGCCTCGCGCGCTCTGCCGGGGGCCTCCCCCGCCGTGACCCCGCTCGGCCGCGCGCTCACCGTCGCCGAGGTCGACGGTGAGGGCGGCCAGCACACACAACTCGTCCGGCTCACGGCCGTGCGTGAGCGCCCCGGCGTGCAACTCGGCCCGTATCGTGCCGACTTGCGCCGGGTTCACGCCGTGGACCAGGGCCACGTCCGCGTACCGGGCCGCGGTCGCGCGGGCCTGCCGGTCCGTGGCGTCGACGACCCGCACCGGGTGCCCCACGCCGTTCCCGTGCACGGCCCCCGCGCCGTGCCGGGGCTCCCGCAGGGTGTCGTGCACGGGAAAGGCGTCGCCCCACGATCCGGCGGGCCCGGTGTGCCGACGGCCCGAGCGGCGGGTCACGCCCTCGGCCGTCGACACGTCGATACACCAGCCGGCCCGGCCTCGGCTCGCCCGGTCGAGGGTCGTCACGGCGGCCTGTACGTGGAACGGATCGCCGTGCGTGCCGACGACGGCCGGCACCAGACCGATGCGGGTCGTGGCGGGCGCGACCTGCGCCAGCACGGCGAGCGCGTCGAGGCCGGGTCGCGTGAAGGTGTCGCCCAGGGTCACGAAGTCGAACTTGCCGCCCTCCGCGAGCCGCGCCAGTTCGACGTGGACCGATGCGTCGTGAGCCTCCTCCTGATCGATGGCTGTGGCCAGGTGCAGAAGCCCCCGGCCGTGCGGTGCAGTCATGGGTGGGGAACCTTTCAGAGGTGAACTCGGTGGACTCGATGGACTAGGTGGACTCGGTTCAGAGGTGGACTCGGTGGAATCAGCGGGGCCGGGCCGGTGTCAGATCTTCGGCAGGCCCGGCGGGTTGATCTCCGACTTCGGCACGGCCTCGGTCGACAGGCCCCACCGCTTGAGCACGCGCGCGTAACTGCCGTCCTCTATCACGTGATTGACGGCGGCCGCGTACGCGTCGACCAGGCCGCTGCCCTTCTTCGTGGTCGCGGCGATCTTGCCCTGGAGGTCGTCCCCGGCGCCGGAGAGCGTGCCGACGACCTCCGACTGCCCCGCGGAGGCCACGTGGTAGGCGGCGGACGGGCTCGGGCCCAGATAGGCGTCGATCCGGCCCGACTGGAGCGCCAGGTAGTAGTCCGTGTCCTTCTGGAAGTACTTGATGGTGATGGCCTTGCGGCCCGCCTTCTCGTTCTGCTTGCTCCAGTCGACGAGGATCTTCTCCTGGTTGGTGCCGGAGGCGACGGCGATCGTCCGGCCCGCGACGTCGTCGGGGCTGTCGACCTTCAGGCCGCTGCCCTTCTTCGCCTCGAACGCGATGTTGTCGAGGCGGTAGGTCGCGAAGTCGTACTTCTCCTTGCGCTCCTCGGTGACCGTGACGTTCGAGAAGACGGCGTCGAACTTGCCGCTGTCCAGGCCGACGAAGAGGTTCTCCCAGGAGACCTCGTCGTTGTCGAGCTTCAGGCCGAGGGTGTCGGCGACGAGGGTCGCGAGGTCGATCTCGGAGCCGATTCTCGTCTTGTCGTCGGTCGCGTAGAAGCCGAGCGGTGGCGCCGCCTCGGCGCTCTGGCCGAGTTTCAGCGTGCCGCGCTCGCGGATCGCCGCCGGGACGAGCGCGGCGATCTCGGCGGCCTTCTTGCCGCGGATCCGGTTCTGGTCCGGGCCGATGTTGACGTCGCCGACCTTCTTGGTCCCCGCCGAGCCCGTCCCGGTCGCCGCGTCGCTGTCACCGCCGCAGGCGCTGAGCAGCGGGGCGACGACGAGGGCGGCGACGGAGGCGGCGAGGATGCGTCGGGATATCACGGTGAACTCCTTGAATGACGTGGGGCTCAGAGAACCTTGGAGAGAAAGGCGCGGGTGCGCTCGTGCCGTGGTGTGTCGAGTACGTCGCCGGGGGCACCCCGCTCGACGACGCGGCCGTCGTCCATGAAGACGACGGTGTCGGCGACCTCCCGGGCGAAGCCGATCTCGTGTGTGACGACGATCATCGTGGTGCCCTGATGGGCCAAGTCCTTGATGACGTCGAGGACTTCGCCGACCAGCTCGGGGTCGAGCGCGGACGTCGGTTCGTCGAAGAGGAGCAGTCTGGGCTCCAGGGCGAGCGCCCGCGCGATGGCCACGCGCTGCTGCTGCCCGCCGGACAGCTGCTTCGGGTAGGCGTCGGTCTTGTCGGCGAGCCCGACCCTGTCGAGCAGCCCGCGGGCGGCCGCGGTGGCGTCCTTGCGGGGCCGTTTCAGCGCGGACACCGGGGCCTCGACGACGTTCTCCAGCACCGTGAGGTGCGGAAAGAGGTTGAAGTTCTGGAAGACGAACCCGATCCGGGTGCGCTGTCTGAGGATCTCGCGCTCACGCAGTTCGTAGAGCTTGTCGCCCGAGCGCCGGTAGCCGACCAGGGAGCCGTCCACACTGATCCAGCCCTGGTCGACCTTCTCCAGGTGGTTGATGGTGCGCAGCAGGGTGGACTTGCCTGAGCCCGAGGGGCCGAGGACGACGGTGACCTCGCCGGTGCGTACCTCCAGGTCGACGCCCTTGAGCACCTCCAGCGAACCGAAGCTCTTGTGGACGGACCTGACGTCGACCATGAGCGCGCTCATCGGGTGCTTCCCTTCGCGAAGTGCCGTTCCACGTAGTGCTGGAGGACGGAGAGCACGGTGGTCAGGAGGATGTACCAGGCCGTCGCGACCATGAGCAGCGGTACGACACGGCCGTTGCGTCCGTAGATGACCTGGACCTGGTAGAAGAGTTCGCCGATCGCCATGACCGAGACGATCGAGGTGCCCTTGAAGAGGGAGATCACCTCGTTGGCGGCGTTCGGCAGGATGGAGCGCATCGCCTGCGGCAGCACGATCCGCCGGATCTGCCGCAGCCGGGGGATGCCGAGCGCGGCCGCCGCCTCCAACTGCCCGCTGTCGACGGACAGTACGCCGCCGCGCACGATCTCCGCGGCGTACGCGGCCTGGTGCAGGGCGAGGCCCAGGACGGCCGCGCTCATCGCGCCGACCAGGCCCATCGTGTCGAAGCTGTAGAAGCCGGGCCCGAACGGGATGCCGAACTCCAACTCCTTGTAGAGATAGGCGAGGTTGAACCAGAAGAGCAGCTGCACGATCAGCGGGATGGACCGGAACGCCCAGATGTAGGCGAAGGAGACTGCCTTCAGGAACGGGCTGTCGGACAGCCGCATGAAGGCGAGCACGATCCCCAGGGCGAAGCCCAACGCCGTTCCGTAAACGGTGAGTTGAAGGGTTACCCAGACCGCTTTGAGGATCACTTCGGCGGTGAAGAACTCGGCGAACACCTCCCACTCCCAGCCGGGGTTGGTGGCAAGTCCGTGGACGAACTGGGCGAGCAGCACGGCGGTCACGATCACGGCGGCCCAGCGCCAGGGGTGCCGCACGGGCACCACCTTGAGCGCGCCGTAGTCCTCGGGTTCGGCCGGCGCTTCGGCGAGGGGTGGATCACTGGTGAGTGACATGGGGTCCTCGGGCGGGAGAAGAGAGGGGCGGATGTGCGGTGCGGGCGCCGGACGCGCGGTGGGTGCGCGGTGGGTGCGGCCGCGGATGCGGGAAGCGCGCGTGCGGCGGCGGGGGCGCGCGGCGACGGTCAGGCGGCTGTGGCGCGACAGGAGAGGTCGCGCAGGAAGGCCAGCGCGGCCCGCGCGGTGGCGTCGTTCTGCCGGAAGGCGGGCCCTCCGGTACGCGGCCGGGTGAAGGCGCCCGACCCCCGGGCGTCGGTGTACGGGCCGAGCGCGAAACGCCGCGGATGCGGGACGCCCGACCGGTCCAGGACACGCCCGTCGGCGGGGTCCACGGCGAGCAGACCCTCGGGCGTCGCGGCGGCCCCCTCCCCGTACAGCTCGCGCAGCAGGGTGTCCCGGGTGCGCTCGACGGTGGGGTGCGGCAGCCGGGCCTCGACGAGCGCGCGGGCCTCGACGAACGCGCCGGGCACGGTGGCGCTCGTGGCCCGGAAGACTCCGTCCGAGGCCGACACGGTCATGCCGGCGCCCAGGAAGTTCAGCACTCCCGCCCGTGACAGGGCGAGCATCTGCCGCAGCCGCGGTCCTGGCGGCCCCGACGCGAGGTAGCTGAAGAAGCCGTGCCACCAGGGCCCGATGTCGCCGAGCCGCACCAACTGCCCGTAGACGGAGAGGAGTCCGAGGAAGACCGCCAGGTCCTGGCTCTGCCCGGCATCATGACGCCGGGTCAGGTCCCCCTCGACGTACTCCCGCAGGTTGTCCTGGAACGCGCCGTACGAAGGGTGGCGCACGCCGTCCAGCGGATGGTCGAGCGCCGCCAGGTCCAGCCGGTCGGCGGGGTCCGGCACGGCGGCGACGACCAGGGCCCGGCTCTCGGCGCTGTCCACGGCGGCGTACTTCGCGTACCGCTCCTCGAAGTCCGGCCACGCCATGGCCGTGCGGTCGGGGTGCGCCGCGAAGAGCCGGTGGTAGTGGGCGAAGCCCAGCTCCTTCTCGACGAGCGGCCACACGTCCCGCCGGAAGTCGAAGCCACCGGGGCGCGCCAGCAGTGCGTCCACCTCGCCCGGCCCGAAGAACCGTGGCAGCGGCGGACGTTCACCGGTCCAGTCGTAGCCGATCTTCGAGTGGTACGGGACTCCGCGCCGCGACCCGACGTGCAGCACGGGCTCGCGCCCCGACGCGCGGTAGGCCAACTCCCCGTCGGCGTCGGTCTCGTAGCGGCCGCCGCGCCCCTCGGTGAGGAGGACCATCAGGTCGACGAAGGCGAGCCCGAAGCCGCGTACGAGCACCGGCGCACCGGGTTCGAGGGCGGACAGGTCGCTGTCGGCGGTGAAGTCCGGCGGCAGGTGGACGAGTCCGTGAGCACGGGCGTACTCCGCCAACCGGAGCTGTTCCTCGTCGAGTTCGGCGTCGAGATGGCCGAGCGCGAGGACGACGAGGTCGGCGAGGAGCGGGCGGGTCCGGCCCGCCAGCCACACCTGCTGACGCCCGGCGCGCGGCCCTCCGACCCGGACGGCGCGGTGGGGGTGGTGCTGGACCCGGATGCCGTCAGGAAGTGCGGCGACGGTCCGCTCGTACACCCAGCCCAGATAGTCGCCCTGCCGCCGCCGGTCCGCGAAGACACGTCCGTCGAGTCCGGCCCACTCGTGCAGGGTGGGGCCCTGCCGGACCGGTCCGGCCATGTCCACCGTCTCGTCGGTGAACATGGTGACGTCCTGGGCCTGCGAGTTCATCCAGAGCAACGGCGGCTGTTCCGTACGCCAGATGCGTCCGCCGCCCGGCGGGAACGGGTCGACGAGATGCACGTCGAGGCCCGAACCGGCGTACAGCTCGGGCGCGTTGGCGGCGATCCGCTCCAGCAGCCCGGTTCCCCGCGGCCCGGCTCCCACGATCACGAGGGACGGGCGCACCCCGCTCATCGGGTGGCCCCGACGGTGCGCCCGCGGGGCCGCCCGACGACGCGTGGGGGCGCCGCTGCGGACGCCGCGTCCTGCGGTGCGGCCGGCGGGGTCACCTGGGTGAGAGTGTGCGAGGACATGCGGAAGCTCCGTGATGCGTCGTCGTGTCGAACACGGTGGCGCCTTCACACAGATCACGCGGCACACGGCACGCGGATCACGCAGCTCACGCCGGACGCCCGGGGGCGTCGTACGACGTGCACGGCCGAGCCCCTCAGCAGGACCGTCCGTCGAGAGTACGGGGGTGTTTCCCCCGCCTGTCAAGGCTGTCCACACTGTGAGCGGGGCGTCTCAGGCCAGTTGACGCGCTCCCGAATGCCTGTTCCACTTATGCGCATGCATTTGCGGCAGTGGCTGGTCACGCGCTCCCACATCGACTTCGGTCGAGTGTGGTCCTCGTCCTGTTGAGCTGACCCCCTGCGCGCCCGAGCCCTTCGCGGCGGGCGCCTTCCGTGTTCTCCCGCCTGTCTCCAGGCCTTCACACGCGCACCCCTCCCCTCGCGCTCCGCTCCCGCTCCTCAGCAGCTGCAGTCGCAGCCACATCCGTCGCACCCATCACAGCAGTTCCCACAGCAGTCGCCGCACTGCCCGCAGCAGTCACAGCACTCACAGCAGTCCCCGCAGCTCTGGCAGAACGCCGGCTTGCGCTCCCCGGACCACGGGTCGGTGTACTCGCCGCAGCACACCTGGCACGTACAGGCCAGGCCCAGCCACACGGCGCACCCCGCGAGGAGTCCACGCCGGTTGCGGCGCGGCGGCTCGGGCGGCGCCGGCGGTCCGCCCGGCCCAGGCGGCGCGTACGGGTTGCCCGGCGGCGGCCCGTACAGCTCGGCGCCGTGCGAGTGAGTACCGAGCGAGCCGGTGCCGTGCGAGCAGGACGTGGTGCCGAACACCCGGTCCACCGAGTTCCGCAGCTCGTGCGCGAGCAGGACGTGCGCCAGCCTGGCGTCCGTGAACTCCACGTCGCGCAGCGCGAGCCGGATGCCGTGCAGCGCGTCGTCGGCGAGCCGCCGGGCCTCCGGCAGGGTCGCCCCGGTGGCGGTCAGCGGATTCCAGGCCCCTGAGGCGGCGTCGGCCTCCCGGTCCTCCACGGCGTCCAGCAGGTGGGCGAGGCGCCCGAAGAGCCGGCCGGCCTCGGCGAGCGGTTCCGCGTTGCCGGGCCGCCCGGCGAGGACCGCGGTGTGCGCGAAGGCCGCGGCGGTCGCGGTCTCGGTCGGTTCGGTGACGGTCAGCAGGGGCGTGCCGAGCCCGGCGAGCGTCTCGATGCCCACCTGCCGGTCCACGGCGTCGACCAGCACCGCGGTGTCGAATCCGACGTCGGAGCCGGTCCGGGCGCCCGCTCTGCCCCAGTTCGTGGCGACCCGGCGGGCGGCGAGCGCCACCGGCTTGCGCGCCAGCAGTCCGTCCCCGTCGGCCATGTGATCGCGCATCTTCGCCGAGGCGAGCACCAGCGAGACGGCGGCGGCGAGCCGCGCTCCCTCACCCTGGGCGACCGACGCGCTGCGCATCCCGCGGAGCGGACAGGGCCCCGCCGTGCGCCGCCCCTCTGCTCCCGGTGCGGCCTGAGCCTCCGTCAGAACCGATATCAGCAAGCCGTCGTAGTTCGTGACGACGCGTGCGAACTGCCCGTGGTCCCCGCGCAGCGCGAGGCACAGCCCGCACAGATGGGCCATCCACTGGGCCTTGAGATCTTCTCCCAGCCGGTGTTGGCAGGGCCTGACGATTCCGAACATGACTGTCCCCCGTGCGCTGTACGACGTTGAGCTGCGGCATCGTATCGGCCGCCGCGTTCGCCCTCTCGGTCGCCGCCGCGTTCACCCGTACGTCCCAGTCGTCACCCGTCCGCCGGAAAGAATCATATTTCACTCACAGTCAGCAGCGGTGTACCGCAGGACCCTTGGGGTAGGCGGCCTCTCGACGAATTCGCTGTGCACCAGTACCGTCACGAAACCCCCGCGCGGCGTCTATCCCCTTGGCGCGACATCCGCATCATGGACGACCATGGGGATGCGGAAAGAAGAATGACCGCTGTGAGAGGAGGCGTCCATGGGATCGGTGCGCAAGGCGAGTGCCTGGCTTGGCCTCGTCGACGACAACGATGACGAGCGTTACTACGACGACGACTACGCCGAAGGATCCGAGACCGGATCCCGGGAGGCCTGGGTCACGGACCCGCGGGTCAAGGTGGCGTCGGAAGCGGCCGAGGAGAAGGGCCGCCGGATCGGCACGGTCACCCCGGACAGCTTCCGGGACGCCCGTGGCATCGGCGAGCTCTTCCGTGACGGGGTTCCCGTCATCATGAACCTCACGGCCATGGAGGCGGCCGACGCCAAGCGCGTCGTCGACTTCGCGGCCGGCCTGATCTTCGGCCTGCGCGGCTCGATCGAGCGCGTGTCGAACCGGGTCTTCCTGCTGACCCCCGCCGACACGGAGATCGTCAGCGGGGAGCCCGCCGCCCGTCGCACGGACGGCTTCTTCAACCAGAGCTGAGGCAAGGCCCGCTCACCGGAACGCGTCGAGACCGGTGAGCGCCTTGCCCAGTACCAACTGGTGCATCTCGACGGTGCCTTCGTAGGTCAGCACCGACTCCAGGTTCGTCGCGTGGCGCATCACGGGGTATTCGAGCGAGATCCCGTTGGCGCCGAGGATCGTCCGCGCGGTGCGGCAGATGTCGATGGCTTCTCGTACGTTGTTGAGCTTGCCGAAGCTGACCTGCTCGGGGCGGAGCCGCCCCGCGTCCATGCGCCGGCCCAGGTGGTGGGCCAGCAGGATCCCCTTGTGCAGTTCGACCGCCATGTCGGCGAGCTTGGCCTGGGTGAGCTGGAATCCGCCGATGGGCCGCCCGAACTGCTCACGCGTCTTCGCGTACTCCACCGCCGCCTCGAAACTCGACCGCGCGGCGCCCATCGCGCCCCACACGATCCCGTACCGGGCGTGCGACAGACAGCTGAGCGGGCCCTTGAGCCCGGTGACCTCGGGCAGGACGGCGTCGGCGGGCAGCCGCACCTCGTCGAGCACCAGCTCGCTGGTGACCGACGCCCGCAGCGACCACTTGTGCTTGATCTCGGGCGCGGAGAACCCGGGGCGGTCGGTGGGCACGACAAACCCACGGATCCCGTCGTCGGTCCGGGCCCACACGACGGCCACGCCCGCCACGGACCCGTTGGTGATCCACATCTTGCGCCCGGTGAGGACCCAGTCCGCTCCGTCCCGCTCGGCACGGGTCCGCATGGCGCCGGGGTCGGACCCGTGGTCGGGCTCGGTCAGCCCGAAGCAGCCGATGACCTCGCCCGAGGCCATCCGCGGCAGCCACTCCTGCTTCTGCTCCTCGCTGCCGAACCGGTGGATGGCGTACATCGCGAGCGAGCCCTGCACGGAGACGAGCGAGCGGATCCCGGAGTCGGCGGCTTCCAGCTCCAGACAGGCGAGGCCGTACTGCACGGCGGAGGCACCGGCACACCCGTACCCGTCGAGCGACATCCCGAGGGCGCCGAGGCCGCCCAGCTCGCGCGCCAGCTCCCGGATCCCCGGCAGCTCGCCCTTCTCGTACCACTCGGCGACATACGGCAGCACCCGGTCCGCCGCCCAGGCCCGCACGGTGCTCCGGACGTCCAGATCCTCCACGCTCAGCAGGTCGTCGACACCGAGGGGATCGGCGGGATCGAAGGGGGGAAGCTTCGAGGGAGCGGACATGCGGGCCTCCGGACCAGAAAACTAGCAGTGATAACCAGGGACAGTGCCCGACGCTACGACGCCGCGTGACACACGTCCAGCAGTCGCTCCACCGGCCACGGACGCGGCGCTCCGTCCCCACGGCCCCGCGGGCGCCGACGGACGGGACGCCCCACGGGAAACCCGCACGGGACGATCGGCCGTCACGGGCGGTGCGGGCGGGAAAGGCAGGGACCCGAGCCACGACGAACCGTCACCGAACAGACTCCACCCGCACCGGCGCCGCCACCCCCGCCTCCCGAGGCCCCGGCACACCCCCCAAGGGCTCCGCCGCCTCGCACTCCATCCCCCGAGGCAACCGCAGCGCCATCACCGCCCCCAGCAGCAACAACCCCGTACTCACCAGCAACGTCACATGCAGCCCGTGCACGAACGCGTGCCGAGCCGCCTCCCGCAGGGCCTCCCCCGACCCCCCGCCGAGCCGCGCAGCGACCTCGTACGCCTCGCCCAGCGAATGCCCCGCCGCCGCGGAATCCTCGGCCGGCACCCCCGGAACGGACGTGAGTCCGGGCGCGTACGCCGCGTTCATCACACTCCCGAGGAGCGCGATCCCGATCCCCGCCCCGAGCTGGTACGACGTCTCGCCGATCGCCGCCGCCCCGCCGGCCTGCTCCGGCGGCGCCTCGCTCAGCATCGACTCGTACGCGCCGAAGAGCGTCACCTCCAGGCCGAAGCCGAGCATCATGAACCCGGTCAGCAGCAGCGGAGCGTTGTCCTCGGTCCCCATCGCGGTGAGCGTGACGACCGCGGCGGCGGTGAGACAGAACCCCGAGCACACCATGGCCCGCGGCCCGAAGCGGTGCAGCAGCTTCGCCCCGACCAGCCCCGCGGCCATCGCGGCGACGGTGAGCGGCAGCAGGCGCAGCCCGGTCTCCAGCGGGGAGAAGTCCAGTACGAGCTGGAGGTACTGCGCGGCGATCAGTTCGAGCCCGACCAGCGCGAGCATCGCCAGCACGATGCACCCGACGGACGTACTGAAGGCGGGCCGCGAGAACATCGTCAGATCGACCAGCGGATGCCGGCGCCGCCGCTGCCGCCGGACGAAGGAGACCAGCAGCCCGGCCCCGGCCAGCAGCGACACCAGCGTGAGGACGCTCAGCGGGGCCTCTCCGCCGCCGAGCCGCTTCACACCGAAGACGACGCCGAAGAGCCCGGCCGCGGCCATCAGCGCGCCGACGACGTCCCACGGCCCGTCACGCTCGCCCGTCGACTCGGGCAGCAGGAGCCGTCCGACGGGGAGGCTGACGAGCATCAGCGGGATGTTGATGAGGAAGACCGAACCCCACCAGAAGTGTTCGAGGAGGAACCCGCCGAGCAGCGGTCCGACGGCCGCGCCCACCGCGGCGACGGCGCTCCAGACGCCGACCGCCAGGGCGCGCTCGCGCCGGTCGGGAAAGACCTGCCGCAGGATGGACAGCGTCGCGGGCATGATCATCGCGCCGCCGACGCCGAGCAGGGCGCGGGCCGCGATCAGCACCTGCGCGCTGTCGGCGAGGGCCGCGGCCGCGGACGCGACACCGAAGAGGGCGTAGCCGAGGAGGAGGACGCGTCTGCGGCCGATCCGGTCGCCCAGCGTGCCGAAGAGGATCAGCAGCGAGGCGCAGACCAGCGGGTAGATGTCGACGATCCAGAGGAGCTCCATCGCGCCGGGCGTGAGGTCCTCGGTGACGGCGGGCACGGCGACGTGGAGCACGGTGGCGTCGACGGCGACCAGGAGCAGGCTGACACACAGGACCACAAGGACGACCCAGCGGTTTGCACCGGCCCCGGTCTCCCGACGGCGACGCGCGGCGGCCGTGGTCGTCCCGGACATGTACGTACCTCCCAGATGTTCCCTCGCCGTTCGGCGGATCCGCTGGGTGGGGACTCCCTGCGGCTGCGGCTCGGGAGGCGGTGTCCCGGCCCACGCAACAAAGGCGAGTGAGTCGACAGAGTACGCGAGTTCGCCACGGCGCCGAGTGGCGGGCCTCTCACGTTCTCCTGTGACGCGTGTGGCGTGCGCCACGCTCCCCGGGTGTCCGAGCACACTCCCGGCGGCCCCCGCCCGGACGGACGGTTCCGGGCGCCCTCGATAATCGGGCCCGTGACCGACCTCGAAACGCCCGTCGCAGCGCCCCGCCCGGGACCGTCCTGGCGCCGCGCCGCGCCCGCTCTGCTCGGGTACGCGGGGGTGCGCGCGCTGGGTCTCGTGGTGCTCGCGGTGTGGAGCGCCGCCGAGGGCACGAGCGCGCGCCGGCTGCTCTCGGCCCGCTGGGACTCCCTCTGGTACACCCGGGTGGCCGAGCTCGGTTACGGCTACGAGGTGCGCCTGCCGAACGGCGACGTGCACGCGAACCTGGCCTTCTTCCCGTTGCTGCCCTGGCTGGAGCGGGCGGTGGCGGCGGTGTCCCCTCTGTCGTACGCGGACGCGGGTCTGGTGGTGAGCACGGTCGCCTCGCTCGCGGCGGCCTGGGGGATCTTCGCGGTCGCGGACCACGCGTACGGGCGGCGGGCCGGTGTCTGCGCCGTACTGGTGTGGGCCGTCCTGCCCGTCGGGATCGTGCAGTCGATGGCGTACAGCGAGTCGCTGTTCACCGCGCTCGCGGCCTGGTCGCTGTACGCGGTGCTGACCGATCGCTGGCTGACCGCGGGGCTGCTCGCCTCGCTGGCCGGCCTGACCCGCCCCGTCGGCGCGGCGGTCGTTGCGGCCGTGTGGGTGACGGCCCTCGCCTCTTTCGTACGAGAGCGGAGCGCTCCGGCGAAGGACGGCGCGCTCCGGTGGCGGCGCGCCCTGGCGATGCTCGTCGCGCCCCTGGGCGCCGCCGGTTACGTCCTGTGGGTCGGCCGTCGCACGGGCGGCGGTCCGCTGGGCTACCTCGACGTCCAGGCGGGCTGGCGCAACGGCTTCGACGGCGGTTACGCGTTCGCCCGGTTCGTCGCCGACAAGTTCACCACGTTCCCGTCGGCCCTGGCCGGGCTCGCCCTGATCGCCGGGGTCGGCCTGCTGCTCCGGCTGTACGTGGTCGGCGTGCGGCAGCGGCAGCCGGTGCCGCTGCTGGTGTACACGGGGGTGGTCATGGCGCTCGCGCTGTGCGCGTCGAGCTACTTCGGCTCGAAACCACGCCTTCTGATGCCCGCCTTCCCCCTTCTGCTGCCCCTCGCCCTGGCCCTCGCCAGGGCACGAACGTCCAGGTCGGCGTGGGTGCTGGGCGTCGTGGCCGCGGCGTCGGCGGCGTACGGCGCGTTCTGGCTGAACGGCTCGGGGCCGCCGTGATCACACAGGGTGGTCGATGAGCGCCGGGAGAATGGCGTGCAAGCATTCGGTGAACGAATTTGAAAGCGCCATAAAACTCCGCTCCGGAATGATCAATCGAATTGAAGGAAGAGCGGACGACGGATTCCATAATCGACGGCAATAAACCCCCTTCTGAGAGCAATCCCACATCACATCGTCATCACAAAGAGGGTGCTTCGGCCTGGAACACACCTCACTCGCTGTAACGTCGATTGAGTGCGTACCGAACGAAAGCTGACTCGTCTGGACCGGGTCTTCGCCCGGCTGGACCGTGAGCCGGAACGACCGGCCCACATCGACGTGCCCAGGATGAGCCGGCACCGAGTGGTCCTCTTCGCGTCCACGCTCGCCTTCTACGCGGCCATCGTGTGGGCCGTCGTGATCACTTCGTGGCTGGTCCGGCTCGACTGGCAGGTCATGTTCTTCCGGCCGTACCAGCAGTGGCCGGAGATCCACGCGTTCCTCGACTACTACGTGGTGCTGGGCCAGCGGGGCCCCACCGCCGTGATGATCGCGGCCTGGCTGGGCTGGCGCTCCTGGCGGCAGCACACCCTGCGCCCGCTGCTCACGCTGGGCGCCTCGCTCCTGCTGCTGAACGTCACCGTGGGCGCCGCCAAGATCGCCATGGGCCGGCTCGGTCCGCACTACGCGACCGGCGTCGGCTCGAACGAGATGTGGCTGGGCGGCGACATATTTCCTTCGGGTCACACCGCCAACGCCGTGGTGACCTGGGGCATCCTCGCCTATCTGGCCTCGACGCCGTGGGCCCGCCGCTGGCTGTCGGCGCTGTCCGCCGTGGTCTCCCTCGGTGTCGGCCTGACCACCGTCTACCTCGGTACGCACTGGCTGAGCGATGTGGTCCTCGGCTGGGCCGCGGGACTGCTGATCCTGCTCGCGCTGCCGTGGGTCGAGCCGCTGATCGCCCGTGCCGAGGCCGGCATCTTCGATCTGCGCGACGCCTGGCGCGACCGCCGTCGTGGCGCGGTCCCGGCGCCGGCCGCCCCGGTGGGGGTCCCCGCGACGCTCACTCCGGCCGGTGAGCAGGAGCCTGTGGTGCGCGAGCCGGTGGCCGCCTCCCGGCCGCCCAGGACGCCGGGTCATCTGGCCCCGGGCCCGCATCTGAGCCGCTCGGAGCGCACGCCGGTGACACCGGCCGGCAGCCGTCGGCCGCCGCAGACGGACCGGGTGACGCGCGCGACGCCGTCCCCCCGCCCGGTGGCAGGCGGCTGAACCACCCCGGCACGCGGCGCGGACGGCCACCGCCGGGCCTCTGAAAGCAGGGGCGCGGCCCCGCTTCAGAGGCTCGGGGAACCGCGCGCCAAGCCACACCTCTCAGGGGCGCGGGGAGCTGCGCGACCGGCCACCACGGACCGGCACCCGCCCTCGACCGCCGTGCGTCAGCCCTTCCAGCAGCGCGTCACACGGCCGTCCGTGACCTCGAAGTTCAGCCGCCCCACGCGGTACTCCATGGTGATGATGGCGCCCGGCGGCAGCGACCGCACGGCGGACCAGCCGCGCTCACGCGCCTGCCGCTCGGCGCCGCTCGCCTCCAGTCCGACGTACGCGTCCGGAGTGTCGGAGGGCTCTGCGGGAGGAGTGGGAATCGGTGCCATGCCGCCACGTTAGGCGCCGCGCCGCGGACGGGAAACCCCGGGCCCGCCACCATCAGTCACCGGTACCTCTCCGGTCACACTTCTGTCACAGGACAACGACACTCGTTTCGGCCGCCCTCACATCAACTGCCGCGCAGTGGACCGTCACACGTATGGGCGGTTCCGTACGCGTTACGCCCTCCTTCGAACGTAATTCTGGAGCCCCTCGAACTATCTCCGCCACGGCCGGAAATACCCGGGTGTAAATCAGGGCGCCGAACCCTCTTCCGTGCCTTTCCATTCCGATTCCTCGGCCGCTCACGGAAGTTGACCCGCCACAGGAAAAACATGGGCCGAGCACAGAACCCGCGTACGCCCCCTGTCGGAGCACGGTGTCCGCGAGCATCATGGCGTCAGCTTCAGGAGGCCCAGGCGCGACAGCGAGGGGGCGGCGATGGGGACGGACACCGCGCGGGCGGCGGTACGACCCGCACCGGTGAGGCGGCCGGGGCGGCTGGTCGTGGACTGGCTGACCACGACCGACCACAAGAAGATCGGGCACCTCTACCTGATCACGTCGTTCGCGTTCTTCCTGGCCGGCGGTCTGATGGCGCTGCTGATGCGGGCCGAGCTGGCCCGGCCCGGCCTGCAGCTCATGGACAACAACCAGTTCAACCAGATGTTCACGATGCACGGCACGATCATGCTGCTGCTCTTCGCGACACCGACCTTCGCCGGTTTCGCCAACGAGATCATGCCGCTGCAGATCGGGGCGCCCGACGTCGCCTTCCCCCGGCTGAACATGCTGTCGTACTGGCTGTTCCTGTTCGGCGGGCTGATCGTGCTGGGGTCGCTGCTGGTGCCCGAGGGGCCCGCGAACTTCGGCTGGTTCGCGTACGCGCCGCTGAACAGCATGGAGCGCTCCCCCGGGATCGGCGCCGACATGTGGATCATGGGTCTGGCGCTGGCCGGCTTCGGCACGATCCTCGGCGCGGTGAACTTCCTGACGACCATCATCGGGATGCGCGCGCCCGGCATGACGATGTTCCGGATGCCGATCTTCACGTGGAACACGCTGTTCACGTCGATCCTGATCCTGCTGGCGTTCCCGGTGCTCGCGGCGGCGCTCCTGGTCCTGGAGGCGGACCGGCGCTTCGGCTCCCAGGTCTTCGCCTCGGCCAACGGCGGGGCGCTGCTGTGGCAGCACCTCTTCTGGTTCTTCGGGCATCCCGAGGTCTACATCATCGCGCTGCCGTTCTTCGGGATCATCACGGAGATCATCCCGGTCTTCAGCCGGAAGCCGATCTTCGGCTATCTGACGCTGGTCGGCGCCACGATGGCCATCACCGGTCTGTCCGTCGTCGTGTGGGCCCACCACATGTTCGCGACGGGCGCGGTGCTGCTGCCGTTCTTCTCGTTCGTGTCGTTCCTGATCGCGGTGCCCACGGGGGTGAAGTTCTTCAACTGGACCGG
Source organism: Streptomyces sp. CWNU-52B (assembly GCF_047444975.1). Lineage (NCBI taxonomy): Bacteria > Bacillati > Actinomycetota > Actinomycetes > Kitasatosporales > Streptomycetaceae > Streptomyces > Streptomyces sp. CWNU-52B. The sequence goes on from NZ_JBLFJV010000050.1 coordinate 510,197, forward strand.
CACGATGCTCAAGGGGTCGCTGTCCTTCGAGACCCCGATGCTCTGGGCGACGGGCTTCCTGGTGTCGTTCCTGTTCGGCGGTCTGACCGGAGTGATCCTGGCCTCGCCGCCGCTGGACTTCCACGTCACGGACACGTACTTCGTGGTGGCGCACTTCCACTACGTGGTGTTCGGCACCGTCGTCTTCGCGACCTTCGGCGGCTTCTACTTCTGGTGGCCGAAGTTCACGGGCAAGATGCTCGACGAACGCCTCGGCAAGCTCCACTTCTGGACGCTCTTCGTCGGCTTCCACACCACGTTCCTGGTGCAGCACTGGCTGGGCGCGGAGGGCATGCCGCGGCGCTACGCGGACTACCTGGCGGCCGACGGGTTCACCGCGCTCAACACGATCTCGTCGATCGGCGCGTTCCTGCTCGGCATGTCGACGCTGCCGTTCCTCTACAACGTCTGGAAGACGTCCCGGTACGGCGAGCGGGTCGACGTCGACGACCCCTGGGGCTTCGGCCGCTCGCTGGAGTGGGCGACCTCCTGCCCGCCGCCCCGCCACAACTTCACCACGCTGCCCCGGATCCGCTCCGAGTCACCGGCGTTCGACCTGCACCATCCGCGGTTCGCGGCCGTCGCGGCGCCCCTGCCCCCCTCCGGTCAGTCCGGTGAGTCCGGTCCATCCGGTCAGTCCGGCCAGGAGGAGGGCCCGGGTCACCACCGGCCCGCTACCGAGCCACCGCCGTGACGGTCACCGACAGGTCGTTGTCACCCGTGTAGTACGGCCCGGCCACCCGCGGCCCCTGCTCCGTCTCCAGCGTGACCTTCGGGTACGTGAAGATGGCCTTCTTGTCGGCGATGTCGTCGAGCAGCCGTGCGATCCGCACCCGCGGCCCGCTCTCCCCCGCCGGGCGCAGCCACAGGTCCCACACCCCGTCGGACAGTCCGGCGCAGTCCACGGTGAAGCGGAACCTCGCCTCGTCCCGGTGCACCTCGGCCCGCACCACGGGCCCGGCCTCCGCGCGGCCCGCCGGTACGCGGCCCGCCAGTTCGACGTACGCGTCCGGGGTGAGCGTGACCCCGTACACCTGGCCCTGGACGCCCAGTTCGCCCTCTCCTATACGCAGTTCGCCCGCCTCCGCGTGCGGGGCGCGCAGCCAGCTGCGGACGGAGAGGTTGCCGTGCTTGGTCGCGTACGGGATGCGGACGGCGACCTGGCCGCGGGCTCCGCTCGGCGCCCGGTCGACGAGCGAGCGCAGGTCGTTGAGGCCGGGCGCCAGGCGCTGCGGCTCCCCGTCGGCGCTCCGCACGAAGGCGTCCCAGCGGCCCTCGGGCAGTTCGACCCCGCTGGGCAGCGCGGCACGCAGCCGGCCGTCGGCGGCCGGGGCGAGCGGCAGCCGGACCTCCTGGACGCCGTCGCGGTGCCGCAGCACGAGGTGGGTCTCGCCTGCCTCGGCCGGCTCGATCATGTCGAAGGTGAGCCCGCCCGCGGAGTCGGCGACGCAGTCGGCTCGCAGCGGTGCGGCGCCTTCCTCGTCGAGGGGCTGGGGCGCGGGCGTCGGAGCCAGTGTCATCATGCGGAACGCTCCTTACCGAAGACGGACAGTCCGGCATCCCGAACGGCATACGCGCCACCGAGCAGCGCTCCCCTGGTGCGGTGCAGCGAGCCGCGCACCCGGCCGATCCCCGAGGCGCCGCCGCGCGAGGCGAGACCGCTGAAGATCGACTCGTAGCGCTCGGCGATCCGTGACGGGTCGAAGCGCTCGGAGTCCTTGAGCGCCGCGCTCGCCATCTGCCGGCGCAGCGCGTCGTCGTTGATGAGTTCGAGCAGGCCGTCCGCGATGGCCTGGACGTTCCCGACCTGTACGAGGCGTCCGTCCACGCCGTTGTCGATGATCTCCCCCGGGCCGTGCGGGCAGTCGGTGGAGACGACGGGCAGGCCGCAGCGCATGGCCTCGACGATGGTCATGCCGAAGGACTCCAGGCTGGAGGTGACGGCGGCGATGGAGCCCTTGGCCCACTCCGGCTCGATGGGGTTGGCCGATCCCATCAGCAGGACGTGGTTGTAGAGGCCGAGGTCGTCGATGAGGTGCCGCAGCTTGTCCTTCTGCTTCCCGCTGCCGTAGATCCTCAGGCGCCAGTCGGGCCGCTGGGCGCGCACCAGGTCGAAGGCCTTGATCAGCAGGTCGTAGCGCTTGACCGGGGCGAGCCGGCCGGCCGCGACGACCCATTTGCCGGAGCCGTCCGCCGGCTCTATACCGGGCGCCGGCACCGAGTTGGGCACGGCGTCGACCTGCACACCGGGCAGCCGCATCTTCGTGCGGTAGGCGCGGGCGTCCGCCTCCGTGGTCGTGGTGACCGCGTCGAGCCGGGGGTAGGCGCCGCGCAGTTCCGTGCGCAGCCCGACCGAGTGGCTGTCCAGGGTGAGGTGCTCCTGGCCGACCCGGACCGGGCCGCGCCTGGTCTCGCGGGCCAGATGCACGTTCAGACCGGGACGGGTGCCCACGACGACGTCCGCGTCGACCGTCGAGAGGTGCTCCGCTATGCGGCGGTCGGTCAGGGCGCTGTACTGGTCGTAGCGGATCTCCCCTTTCGGGAAGACGCGGGCCGGTGTCAGATGTTCGGGGTCGTCGCCCTCGTACCCGGGTCCGCTCTTGCGCAGGTCGACGAGATGGCGCAGGCGCACCCGCGGGCTGCGGGCGAAGACGGGCTCCTCACGGTGCCGGAGGACGGAGACGATCTCCACGTCGTGCTGCTCGGCGAGGGTGTTCGCAAGGTTGTACGTCGTCCGGATCGTCCCACCGATTCCGTAGGCGTTGTGTATCAGGAAAGAAATCTGCATGCGTCCCCGTATCTCCGGCTCATCCAGCTACCTGATGGTTAGACCGGGGACTTGGCAGGATGGTTGGGCTTGCTTATCACTCTGTTCCCGAACAGTTGCGCCATCGGTAGCCAACTGAGGGAACCTTTCGGGGCCTGTGCGCATCAGGGCTTGTAGGCGAGCTGCGGGACGTCGTAGCACTCGCTGTTCATGTCCCCCTGGCTCACCCAGCCCCTGGCGTCCTGCCAGCGGGCCACCGACAGGCACGTCCTGCGGGTGCGGGGCGGTGCGGCCAGTCGCTCGAAGCGGACCGGCAGCAGCAGCCCGTCGGCGGTGTAGGGCTCGCCGGTGTCCATGAACCGGTCGACGCACGCGCGCGTGACGCCCGTCCCGGCACAGGATCTGGCCGCGTCCGTGAACCACATCGCGGCGGCCCAGCCCTCCAGCTGCCACTGGGAGTGGGTCCTCAGCTCCTTCGTGCCGTCCTGGAACTCGCGGAGGGCGTCGTCCTGGTCCGTGGCGTCGCGCCGTGTGACCGTGTCGTCGTAGTTGCGGCTCGCCCCCGTCGCCCACAGGGCGTTGCGGCAGCGTGGCGCGTCCTTGTAGTCCTGGCGGACGGTGGACGTCCAGTTCTGCGGGTTGGTGACCTTGGCGAGGACCTCGGCGCCGACGTCGTCCATCGCCTCGCACAGCTGGGCGTTGCCGTAGCTGTCGATGGCGTCGAGGACCAGGTCGGCCCCCTGCTCCTTCAGGTCGGCCGCCACGGCGCGGAAGTTGGGCAGCGCGAAGTCGACCTGCTCGGTCACGACCTGGTAGCCCTCGGCGCGCAGGCCCCGGGTGACGAGCCGGGCGTACGCCGCCGACGCGGACTGGTTGTACGAGACGACGGCCGCCGTACGGGCGCCCTGCTTCCGTCTGAAGTACCGGTAGATCTCGGTGCCGCCGTACAACTCGCCGTTCCAGCCCGGTTCTCCGTCGCGCGGCGCGAGGCTGCCGTAGATCCCGTAGAGGTGCGGGTAGGTGTCGTAGGCCGCGCCGATGGGCTGTCCGCCGATGTCGGGCACGCGCGCGCGGGACACCCGGGAGGCGCCCGCGTAGTCGAGGGCGGCCGTGGCGACGAGGGCCACCACCTCGTCCTCGTCGACGAGCCGGTGCACACACTCGTTGTTGCCGACGCCGCTTCCGCCGTCGTCGCAGGTACGGACCTCGACCCGCCGTCCGTCGATGCCGCCGCGCTCGTTCAGGGCGTCGAAGTACGCCTTCGCGCCGTCGCGCGGACCGGTGAAGGCGTCGCCGCCGACCGGACTGGTGGCGCTCGTGAGGATCCCCACCCGGATCGGCTCCTCGGTCCGGCCGGACGTCCGCTCGGACCGGTCGGACCGGTCGCCGAAGTCGCTCTCCGGGAGGCGGCTGCCGCAGGCCGTGCCCACCAGGAGCAGCAGGAGCAGGCCCACGACAGCGGATTCAGCAGCCAGGGCCCGGCGACGCATTGCCGCTCAGACCGACCAGACCGCACAGCGTCTTCACGGACACCTTCCAGGTGCCGTCCTGTTCGACGGAGGTCCCGGCGGCGTCCGGCATGACCGTGGCGCCCTTCAGGGTGAGCGTGTAGGTGACGTCCGCCTCGGCCGGCGAGGTGAACTCGACCCGGCCGACCGCCGCCTGCACCTGCCCGCCGCGCTCGTCGCCGCTGAAGCTCCTCAGGACCTGGCCCATCGCGTCGCCGTTCTCCAGGACGGCCTGTTTGTCCTTCGTGGGGACCGCGGGGTCGAAGAACTTCTTCCAGTTCTCCTTGATCTCCTGCTCGGCCGCCGCCGGGTCGGCCGGAGCGCTCGCGCTCCCGCTCGCCCCGGTCGCCGTGGGCTGCTCCGTGGGCCGCTCCGCGGTCGAGGTCGGGGTCGGCGGATCGGTGTCGTCACCGCCGCTGTCGTCGCCGCACGCCGTGAGGGCCGAGGCGAGGACGAACACCGCCACCGCCAGCCCCCGGCCCGTGCCCCGCCTGAGGTCGCTCCCGAGAACCATCTGGCTCACCACCGGGTGTCGGTCCGGGCCGTGCGCGCCCGGCGCTTTCAGGGTCAGCTTCCAGAAGGCATAGTGCAAGTCCATCGACGGACTTGGAAGACAGCCGCACACATCACGTGGAGCCCCCATGCGGACTGCTCGACTACGGAATGTGCATCCCGTGCTCTGGGCCGGCTGGGCCGCGCTCGCCGCGGGCGCGGTGCTGTGCGTCCTCGGCTGGTACGGGATCTCCGGGGAGCGGTACGCGGAACGGCAGTTGCCGTACCTCGCGTCCTGCACGGTGCCGGGCGCGGCCCTGATCATCGCCGGCGCGGTGCTCCTCGCCCACGGCAGGAACGCCCTCGCGGGCGCGCGCGTCGAGGAGTTGTACGGGCTCCTGGTGGCGGCCGAGCCGACCACCGCCGAAGAGGCGGGGCAAGCGGCGGTCACCGCGCCCGTGGCCGTCAGCGGGGATCTGCTGATGGTGCCGGGCGGCACCCTGTGGCACCGCGCCGACTGCCCGCTCGTCGCCGGGAAGTCCGAAGCCCTGCCGGTCGACTCACGGGTCCTGGCGGGCGGGGACCTCGGCCCCTGCCCGATCTGTGAACCCGACGCGTCGGACGAGGCACCGGACGACGGGCCGTCCGAGACGGCCGGCTGATGGCGTCGCTGACGTACGACCTCACGCTCGCCGGCCTCTCCGTCGGCAGCGCGGCGGCGCTCACCGGGATCGGCCTCGTCGTCACCCACCGGGCCACCGGAGTGCTCAACTTCGCGCACGGCGCCGTCGCGATGGTCTGCGCCTGTCTGCTGCGCCAGCTCACCGTCGAGTGGGACTGGCCGCTCGCGCTCGCCGCGCCGCTCACGCTGCTCGTGGTGGCCCCGGCGATCGGGGTGGCGCTGGAACGATTCGTCTTCCGGCCGCTGTCCGTGCTGGGCGGCGATCCCGCGCAGACCCTCGTCGCGTCCATCGGTGTGTTCGTCCTGCTCGTCGGCGGGGCGGCGCTCCTGTGGGGTCCCGGCGCCCGCTCCGACGCGCCGACGCTCGTCTCCGCGGACCCCTGGGGCCAGTTGGCGGTGACGCTCGTCCTGGCCGCGGGGGTGGGCGCGGTGATCCGCTGGTCCCGCTTCGGGCGGGAGCTGCGGGCCGTGGTCGACGACCGCTCGCTCGCCGTGCTGGGCGGCGTGGACGCGGACCGGGTGGCCGCGGCGGGCTGGGCGTTCGGCTCGTTCACCGCGGGTCTGACGGGGGTGCTGCTGGCCCCGTACGTACGCCTCGACCCGTACGGCATGCCGTTGTTGGTGATGGAGGTGGTGGCGGTCGCGGTGGCCGCCCGGATGCGCAGTCTGCCGGTGGCCGTGGTGGTGGCCCTGGGCGTCGGGATCGCGCAGAGCCAGCTGACCCGGCTGCACCCGACGGGCCGTCTCGAACCACTCCTCCAGGCGGTGGGCGCGAACCTGTTCGTCGTCGCCCTGCTGGTCGCGGCCCTGGTGCTGCCGGGAATCGGTACCCGGGACGTCCTGCCGCGCACGGCGACGGCCCGGGTGGCGACACCGCCGGGGGCGTGGATCGTCGCGGTGATCCTGTTCCTGCTGCCCCTGGGCTTCGCCGGCCCGGACCTGCACACGTCGGTCCAGGTCCCGGCGCTGGGCGTGGTCCTCCTCTCCCTGGTCGTCGTCACCGGGCGCGGCGGGCAGATCTCGCTGGGCCAGGGCGCGTACGCCGGGCTCGGCGCCCTCTTCACGGCGCTGCTGGCCGCGGGCCGCTTCCCGGGCCTGCCCGAACTGCCGGAGCCGGCCGCGCTCCTGGCCGCCGTGCTGCTGGTGGCCCCGCTGGGACTGCTGACCGGCTGGCCCGCCATCCGCCGCCACGGCCTGGCCCTGGCGCTCGCGACCTTCGCGGTGGGCGTCGGCGTCAGCCGCTTCGTCCTCGCCCAGCCGTACGCGACATCGGGCCTGGCCCTGGGCCGCCCGGCGGGCTTCGACGACGACCGCGCGTACTACGCACTCGAACTGGTGCTGCTCGCGGGCGCCCTGCTGGCCGCCCACGCGCTGCGCCGGGGCCGTACGAGCCGGGCGCTGGCCGCGATGCGGGACCACGAGGCGGGCGCGGCGGCGGCGGGCGTCCGCGTCCCGGCGCTGAAGCTGACGGCCTTCGTGGCGGGCGCCGCCCTGGCCGCGCTGGGCGGCGGCATGCTCGGCATGGGCCTGCGCGCCTTCGACCCGGCGGCGTACGACCCGGTCCGCGGTCTGCTGTGGTTCGCCGCGGTCGTGGTCCTCGGCGCCGACAGCGTCCTGGGCGCCCTGGTCGCGGCGGCCCTCCTGGTCGGCCTGGACGCGGGCACCCGGGGCGGGGTCGCGGCGGCGGCGATCGGCCTCCTGGCGATCCTCGTGGGCCGCTTCCCCGGCGGCCCGTACGAGGCCCTGCGGCGGACGGCCGCCCGCCTGCGGCCGCGCGGGGAGGCGACGTTGACGCCGCTGGGTGCCGAGGTACGGCGGAGGCTGCGGACCACGGCGCCTGGCTCCGCCCCGCCTCGGCCGAGGGTGCCCACCGGCCCGGCCCCGGCACGGCTCCGCACGGGCGGTCGTCCACTGGTGGGCCGAACGGCACCACAGCCCACGCCCGACGCGGACGACCGCGGAGTCGGGGCCCCCTGGCGGCCCGCCCCGACAGGTCCGACCGCCGGCGAACGGAACCGGGCCCTCGGCCCGGATGCCCGACGCAGCGGCCCCGACAGCTCCGACAGCTCCGACGGCACCGACGGCACCGACGGCACCGACGGCACCGACGACACATGGACACCCGGCACGGCAGAACGGACTGACGGCGGACGAGACACGGCCCCGGGCCCGGATGTCCGGCAGGGCGACGGGGCCGGTGTTCGGCGGACAGCCGACGCGGCGAGGCAGACCGGCGGCAGGCGGGGCACTGCCCCCGGTCGCACCGTTCCTCTCGCCGAGGCCACGGCGCCTGACGCCCCGCCTGCCGTGCCTGCCCCGAGGCCGTCGGTGGTGTGGGGGCCTCGGGCCGGCCCCGTGGCGTCCGGTGGGCGTCCCGTTCTGCGGGCCCGTGCCCTGCGGGTCGTCCACGCGGGGTTCACCGCGCTGGACGGGGTCGACATCGACCTCCCGCCGGGACGGATCACCGCGGTCGTCGGGCCCAACGGCGCCGGGAAGAGCACGCTGTTCCACTGCCTCGCCGGGACCGTGCGGCCGGTGTCCGGGAGGGTCGCGCTCGGGGAACGGGACATCACCCGGCTGCCCGCCCACGCGCGGACCCGGCTCGGCATCGCCCGGACGTTCCAGCAACTGGCCGTCTTCCCCACCCTGACCGTGGCCGAGAACGTCCGCGTGGGCGCCGAGCACGGACGGGTCGTGGACACGGGCGCGGCCGAGCGGGCCCTGCGGCTGCTCGGGCTCGACGGGGCCGTACGGGGGCTGCCCGCGGCGGGCCTGCCCACCGGGACCCTGCGGCGGGTCGAACTCGCGCGGGCCCTCGCGGGAGGTCCCCGGGTACTGCTGCTCGACGAACCCGCGGCCGGGCTCGACACCGGCGAGGTGGCGGCACTGGCCCGGGTGCTGCGGGCGCTCGCCGCCGACGGCACGGCCCTGCTCGTCGTCGAGCACGATCTCGACCTGGTGGCCGGCCTGGCCGACACGGTGCACGTCATGACCGCGGGCCGCGTCGTCGCCACCGGCCCCGCCGACCACGTACTCGAACGACTCGGGGAGCCCTGGGGGCCCGGACGACCCGGCGGACCCGGCACGGTGGTCGACCGATGAGCGCCCCGGGCATCTCGCTGCGCCACGCGCGCGTGCGCCACGGCCCGTCGGAGGCCCTGCACGGCGTCAGCCTGTACGCGCCCGCCCCCGGCGTCACCGTCCTGCTCGGCCGCAACGGCTCGGGCCGTACGACCGCGCTGCGCGCCCTGGCCGGCACCGTCGCCCTGACACACGGCGCCGTGGTGTGGGACGGCGCCGACGTCACCCGGCTGCCCGCGTACGAACGGGCCCGCCGGGGTCTGTGCCTCGTCCCGGACCGCCGGGCGGTCTTCGGCTCGCTCACCGTCCGCGAGAACCTCGAACTCGCGGCCCCCGGCCGGTCCTTCGGATACGCCCTCGACGCGTACCCCCGGCTGGGCACCCTGCTGTCCCGGCGGGCCGGCACGCTCTCCGGCGGTGAGCAGCGCATGCTCGCCGTCTCCCGGGCCCTGCTGGCACGCGCGCGCGTGGTCCTGGCCGACGAGCCCACCCAGGGCATGTCCCCGGCGGTCGCGGCCCGCACGTACGAGGTGCTGAGCGGCCTCGGCGCCGGGGTCGTCGTGGCCGAACAGCGGCTGCCGCCGGGGCTGCGCCCCGGCACGACGATCGTGTACGAGCTGCGGCGCGGCGCGGTCGTGTTCAGCGGCGAGGCAGCGGAGACGACGAGGGCGGCGACGGGGGCGGGAGTCCCGCCGACGTCCCAGGCCGTGACCGCGACCGCCCCGCGGCCTACGGAAGGCTCAGCATCGTGCCCGGGATCAGACGGTCCGGGTTCTTGCCGACCGGCACCCGGTTGAGCTTGTACAGCGCCTGCCACCCGCCCCTGACGCCGTTCCGGCGGGCGATCGACGAGAGCGTCTCCCCCGGTCTCACCACATGCGCGCGGCCCTTGAGCCCGTATCTCCTGGCGCAGACGGGCCATGCCCTCCAGCCCTGGACGCGCGCCACTTCCTGCGCCACCCTGATCTGCTCGTCCCGGGTGGCCAGATCCGCCCGCGGCGCGTAGGCCAGGCCGCCGAACGCCCGCCAGGTGGGCTGCCAGAACTGCAGCCCGCCGTAGAAGCCGTTCCCGGTGTTCGCCTTCCAGCGGCCACCGCTCTCGCACTGGGCGAGGCATCCCCACGGCCACTGGTCCTTCGCACAGCCGTACGGCACCGGGGCCGACGCGGCGCCGGTGGCCGCGGGCGGTGCCGCCGCGGCCGCCTCCACGGGGGCGAGCAGGGCCAGGACGGCGACGACGACAGCCGCGTACCGCATGCGCTTGATCGACATCGGGCCACGCTAGGCAGGGGTCCGGCGGTGTCCCGAACAGCCGCGCGGGCGGCGGGCGACGGCCCACCCGGTCGGCGGACCTGACGAGGCGTCCGGCCCCGCCAGGTCCGACCGAGGTCCCCCACACGCCGCCGACCGGTGTACGGGGCCGTCGCCGACGGTTCAGAGCTCCAGCCGCTGTCCGGGGAGGATCACGTCCGGGTCCCCGCCGATGACCGCCTTGTTGGCGGCGTAGAGGCGCTGCCAGGTGGTCCCGTGCCGCGCCGCGATGGCGCTGAGCGTGTCGCCGCCGCGGACGGTGTAGTCGCCCCGCGACGCGCTGCGGCCGGTGTGGCCCGTCGCGCGTTCCGGCGCCTTCGCCGGAGCGGCCTTGGTGGTGGCGCGCTTCGTGGCCGGTTCGGTGGCGGCGGGTGCGCTGCCGTACGCGCCCGCGCGTGCCGAGCAGGTGGGCCAGGCACCCCATCCCTGCGCGCGCTGCACCTTGGTGGCGACAGCGATCTGCTGCGCCTTGGAGGCCCTGTCGGCAGTGGAGGCGTAGGCCGAGCCGCCGTACGCGCGCCAGGTGCCGGCGGAGAACTGGAGCCCTCCGTAGTAGCCGTTCCCGGTGTTGATGTGCCAGTTGCCGCCGCTCTCGCACTGGGCGATGCGGTCCCACACCCCGCTGTCCGCCGCTGCGGCGTTGCCGTTCGCGGCGAGCAGTCCGAGCGGGGCGATCAGGGCCGCCCCGGCGAGAACCGCGGTCGTACGAGCCTTACGGGTGTTGTCGGCACATGCGGACATGTATTTCCCTCTCGAAGGACCCGGGGTCCCCCAAGGCGGTACGGACCTCCCGCGTTCCGACGCGGTCGCCCCGTTCAGCCCCGTCCGCCGACGGTGGTGGTGATGATGACGGGAATGGTGCCGGGGTCGGCGGACGTACCCGAGCGGTGCTCGCTGCACACGGCGGAGAAATGTAGAGAGCGGGGCGGCCAGGTATCAACCGATCCCGTGTCACTCCAGGCCAGTTGACAGTTACCTTAAGTAGCGGCGAATTCGAGTCACCCACTTCATTAGTTGATTTCGCGATTTGTCGACCATCGACCCCGACGATCTGTGACCCACCTCACTGAATCAACTTCCTTGGAAACCAGAGAAGTTGCCATGGAGTGACACATTCCGCCACCGGATTCACCCTGCGCGCAGGATGGTTCGATTCCGTTCGCTCTGGGGCGTGACCCCCGCCACAGATCCTCCGTTGTCTTCTTCATGAGCCGGGAACCCATCCGGTTCACGGGCCGGGAGCCCCCGGCCACAACACGCACCGCATCCCGAGGAGCCCCCCGTGCCGCGCATGCTCGACGTCAGCGACGACGTACGCGCCGAGATCGGCGACGAAGAAGCCGACCGTCTGCTCGCCGGCGAGAACGCCCCCGGCAGTTACGACTGCACGTCCTGCCGCACCCAGGGCGACTCCGAACAGGAGCGCACCAGCACCGTCCTGTTCATCGGCGACGAGACCGCCGTACTCGCGTTCGCCCACGCCACCTGCCTGCCCTCGCAGGTCGTCCAGGTGACGGAGGAGCAACTGCGGGGCGCCGTCCGGTCCATCACCGGCGACGAGCGCCCCTCCGGAGCCCAGCCCGAGCAGGCCGTTCTCGGCGTCACCAGCGGACTCGTCATGCTCGGCGGTGAGCTGCACCCCGCACTCGTCGTCGAGCCGACCGGCCGCATCGCCCGGCCGGGCACGACGGGCAACGGCGGCGACGACTTCCTGACCCTGCTGATCGAGCAAGGCTTCACGCCGGTCAGCCGCCTCACCGAGGTCCCGCCCGTGCTGCACGGCTGGTCGGTGCTGCTCGCCGTGGGCCAGCTGCACGCGGTCCTGCAGCCCAGCACCGCCGGCGGGTCGCCCGTCGCCTGGTGGCAGGCCCATCAGCCGCTCCAGGTCACCGACAGCTGGCGGGCCGCCGCCAACAAGCACCAGCAGGTGCTGCTGTTCGCGGCCCCGGTCGGCTCGATCGGCCGGCAGCCCCGCGAGGACCTGCTGCGCGACGCCCTCGACAAGGCCGCGGCGAGCGGCCGGCTGGTGGCGAGCGCGATGCCCCTGGCCGGCACCTGAGCCGCGCGACCCCGGCGCCCGGAGACACCGGGCGCACCCGCGAACGCCGGTCGCACTCGGTCGCACTCCCTGTGACCTGCGAAATCGGACCGCCGGCCGCATCCGAAGGGCGGCGGGGTCGTTGGCACATACGTGCACACTTACGACACCCCCCGCCGCCTGCCCCACTCGTCCCCGATCCCGGCCATGCGGCCGGCCCAGGACACCACGGGCCGCCCCTCGGCCACCCCGATCTACGACGCGCTCTACGCGGAGTACCTCAGGAGCTTCCGGACCCTGCCGGGCGACCGCAGCGGCGAGGAGGATCTCGGCTTCACGGCGTTCGGGGCCGGCCCGCACGGATCGGGGCTGCGCGGTGCGGGGCTGCTCAGCGGCAGCTCGTACAGCTCGGGCACCTACACACCGGCCGTGTACGGCATGCGGCACGTGGCCGCGCAGCAGCACCAGACGCAGCACCAGACGGGTCAGGTGTCCACGCACCAGGGCCAGGGCCAGCCGGCCGCCCCGGTCTGGCAGCCGGTGGCCCGGCAGCACGCCACGGGCCTGATGCCGGCCGCGCTGCCCCCGGGGTCGCGCGGGGACCGCTGACACGGCGGGACGGCAGAGCGGCACAGACGTACGTGAGAGGGCCCCGCACCACTGGAAGGAAAGTGGTCGCGGGGCCCTCTCACGTACGTACGGCGCACATACGCACAGCGGCTCCTACTGCTACGTCACTGCCACGTCGCTGCTGTACCTCTGCCGCTTCTCTACTTCTTCCGGCCGCGCTTCTCGCGCACCCGCACCGAGATATGGATCGGCGTCCCCTCGAAGCCGAACTCCTCACGCAGCCGGCGCTCCACGAAGCGGCGGTAGCCGTGCTCGATGAAGCCCGAGGAGAAGAGCACGAAGCGCGGCGGCTTGGTGCCCGCCTGCGTGCCGAAGAGGATGCGCGGCTGCTTGCCGCCCCGGATCGGGTGCGGGTGGGCGGCGACCAGCTCGCCCAGGAAGGCGTTCAGGCGGCCCGTGGGGACACGTGCCTCCCAGCCCGCGAGGGCGGCCTCGATCGCCGGGACCAGCTTCTCCATGTGGCGGCCCGTACGCGCCGAGACGTTGACCCGGGGCGCCCACGCCACCTGGAGGAGCTCGGTCTCGATCTCCCGCTCCAGGTAGTAGCGGCGCTCCTCGTCGAGGGTGTCCCACTTGTTGAAGGCCAGGACGATCGCGCGGCCCGCCTCGACGGCCATCGTCACGATGCGCTGGTCCTGGACGCTGATGTTCTCGCTGGCGTCCAGCAGGATGACCGCGACCTCCGCCTTCTCGACGGCGGCGGCGGTGCGCAGCGAGGCGTAGTAGTCGGCGCCCTGCTGGAGGTGGACGCGCTTGCGGATACCGGCCGTGTCGACGAACTTCCAGGTGACACCGCCGAGCTCGATCAGCTCGTCGACCGGGTCGCGGGTGGTGCCCGCGATCTCGTTGACGACCACGCGGTCCTCGTTGGCGACCTTGTTCAGCAGGGACGACTTGCCGACGTTCGGGCGGCCGATGAGCGCGATACGGCGGGGGCCGCCGACCGCGACGCCGAAGGTCTGCGCGGGGGCCTCGGGCAGCGCCTCCAGGACGGCGTCCAGCATGTCGCCGGTGCCGCGGCCGTGCAGCGCGGAGACGGGGTGCGGCTCGCCGAGGCCCAGGGACCAGAGGTACGAGGCGTCGGCCTCACCGCTCAGTCCGTCGACCTTGTTGGCGCACAGCACGACGGGCTTGCCTGCCTTGCGCAGCAGCCGGACGACCGCCTCGTCGGTGTCGGTGGCCCCGACCTTGGCGTCGACGACGAAGACCACCGCGTCGGCGGCCTCGATCGCGAACTCGGCCTGCGCGGCCACGGACGCGTCGATGCCGAGGACGTCCTGCTCCCAGCCGCCGGTGTCGACGAGCTTGAAGCGGCGGCCCGCCCACTCGGCCTCGTAGGTGACGCGGTCACGGGTGACGCCCGGCTTGTCCTCGACGACCGCCTCACGGCGGCCGATGATGCGGTTCACCAGGGTCGACTTGCCGACATTGGGCCGGCCGACCACGGCGAGGACGGGCAGCGGGCCGTGGCCTGCCGCCTCCAGCGCACCCTCGATGTCGTCGGTGTCGAAGCCCTCTTCCGCGGCGAGCTCCATGAACTCCGCGTACTCGGCTTCGCCAAGTGCCCCGTGCTCGTGCTCCTCGCCCGAGCTTTCGGAGTGGATCTGGTCGTTCATGAAGTCCGTACCTCGTTCATCGTGGTGATCGGTGGAACGCCCCCGTTTCGGGACATCCACTACTCAAGTACTCAAGTGTCGCTCAGCGCCCGGTCAGGCGCTTGGCGTTCTCCAGGTGCAGGGTGAGCTGCTTCTGGATGCGTACGGTCGCCTCGTCGAGCGCCTTGCGCGTACGCCGTCCGCTGCCGTCACCCGCCTCGAAGGGGTCGCCGAAGACGACGTCGACCCGGCTCCGCAGCGGGGGCAGCCCTTTTATCAACCGTCCGCGCCGCTCCGTGCTTCCCAGGACGGCGACCGGCACGATCGGGGCTCCGCCGCGGACCGCGAAGTAGGTGAGCCCGCCGCGCAGCGAGGCGAAGTCTCCCTCACCACGGGTGCCCTCGGGGAAGATCCCGAGGACGCCGCCGTCGTCCAGGACTCTCAGCGCCTGGGTGATCGCGGTGCGGTCGGCGACCGAGCGGTCCACCTTCACCTGTCCGAGCGCGAGCAGGAAGGGGTCGAGGGGGCCGACGAACGCCTCCTTCTTGATCAGGAAGTGTGTCGGCCGGGGTCCCACGCCCATGACCATCGGGCCGTCGATGATGTGGGAGTGGTTGATGGCGAGGATCACCGGGCCGGTCGCGGGGACCCGCCAGGCGCCCAGGACGCGCGGCTTCCACAGCCCGTACATCAGGCCGACGCCGATACGGCGGCCGATGTCGGCCCGCCGGGCGGTCAGGGCGTCGCTCACTTCACGGCCCGCTTCTCCTCGACGAGGGTGACGACGCACTCGATGACCTGCTGGAGTGTGAGGTCGGAGGTGTCCACCTCGACCGCGTCGTCCGCCTTCGCGAGGGGCGAGGTCTTGCGGGTGGAGTCGGCCACGTCCCGCTTGATCAGGGCCTCGCGGGTGGCCTTGACGTCGGCGCCCTTGAGCTCACCGCTGCGGCGGGCGGCGCGGGCCTCCGGCGAGGCGGTGAGGAAGATCTTGAGGTCGGCGGCGGGCAGCACGGTCGTCCCGATGTCGCGGCCCTCGACGACGATGCCCTGTCCGGCCGCCGCGGCGATGGAGCGCTGCAGTTCGGTGATGCGGGCGCGGACCTCGGGGACGGCGCTGACCGCGCTGACCTTCGAGGTGACCTCCTGGGTGCGGATGGGGCCCGCGACGTCCGTGCCGTCGACCGTGATGGCCGGCGCGGCGGGGTCCGTACCGGACACGATGTCGGGCTTGCCGGCCGCGGCCGCGATCGAGGAGGGGTCGGCGACGTCGATGCCGTTGGTCACCATCCACCAGGTGATCGCGCGGTACTGGGCGCCGGTGTCCAGGTAGCTCAGGCCGAGCTGGGCGGCGACGGCCTTCGAGGTGCTCGACTTGCCCGTGCCGGAGGGACCGTCGATGGCGACAATCACGGCCGGGGCGGTCCTGGCGGCGGTGGATTCCACGGGTGCGGACACCTTCCTGGTGCGGGGTGCTGGGCTTGTTCGGGGCACGATCGCGCCCCGAACAAGGTTACTGGCTTCCCGGGCCCCGGCTTACGGCCCCTGGGGCCGTCGCCGGGGGAGGCCGCGCGGGGGGCCTGGGCGGTGTGTCGTGTGCGGCCCGGCAGGGGCTGAGCGCGCAGTTCCCCGCGCCCCTCAGGAACCGGCCCCAAGGCACGAGACCAGCGCGGCCCCCTGAGGGCTGAGCCGACAACCAAGGCACGTGACCAGTACCGCCCCGTAACGGCTGAACGCGCAGTTCCCCGCGCCTCCCAAGAACCGGCCCCAAGGCACATGACCAGCGCGGCCCCCTGAGGGCTGAGCCGACAACCAAGGCACGTGACCAGCGCCGCCCCATAACGGCTGAACGCGCCGTTCCCCGCGCCCCTCAGGAACCGGCGGAGCTCGCCCGTTCCCCCCGCGGCCCTGCCGGGGAGCGCGCCCTGGTTACTGGCGGATCGCCCAGCCGCGGTCGCGCAGGGCGGTCGTCAGGATCGGGGCCGCCGAGGGCTTCACCATCAGTTCCATCCGGCCCACCTGCTGGCCGGTCGCGTGCTCGATGCGGACGTCCTCGATGTTGACGCCCGCGCGGCCCGCGTCGGCGAAGATGCGGGCCAGCTGGCCCGGCTGGTCGTCGATGAGGACAACGACGCTCTCGTACGTGGTGGGAGCGGTGCCGTGCTTGCCGGGAACCCGTACCTGGCCGGCGTTGCCGCGGCGCAGGACGTCCTCGATCCCGGTGGTGCCCTCGCGGCGCTCGCCCTCGTCGGTGGACTGGAGGGCGCGCAGCGCCTGCACGGTCTGGTCCAGGTCGGCGGCGACGTCCGCGAGCAGCTCGGCGACCGGACCCGGGTTCGCGGAGAGGATGTCGATCCACATCCGCGCCTCGGACGCGGCGATCCGCGTCACGTCACGGATGCCCTGCCCGCAGAGGCGTACGGCCGCCTCCTCCGCGTTCTCCAGGCGCGCGGCGACCATGTTGGACACCAGGTGCGGCATGTGCGAGACGAGCGCCACCGCGCGGTCGTGGGCGTCGGCGTCCATCACCACGGGGACGGCCTTGCAGTGCGAGACGAGCTCCAGCGCGAGGTTGAGGACCTCGGTGTCCGTGTCCCGGGTCGGCGTCAGCACCCAGGGCCGCCCCTCGAAGAGGTCGGCGGTGGCGGCCAGGGGGCCCGACTTCTCCCGCCCCGACATGGGATGCGATCCGATGTACGCGGACAGGTCCAGGCCCAGCGCCTCCAGCTCGCGGCGCGGTCCGCCCTTGACGCTGGCCACGTCGAGGTAGCCGCGCGCCACCGAGGCGCGCATCGCGTCGGCGAGCGCCGAGGCCACGTGCGCGGGCGGCGCCGCGATGATCGCGAGGTCGACGGGACCGGAGGGCTTCTCGTCGGTGCCCGCGCCGAGCGCGGCCGCCGTACGCGCCTGGTCCGGGTCGTGGTCGGCGAGGTGCACGACGACGCCCCGCGCGGTCAGGGCCAGCGCGGCCGACGTCCCGATCAGGCCGGTGCCGATCACGAGTGCGGTTCTCACTGGGCGATGTCCTTGCGCAGCGCGCCCGCGGCACCCAGGTACACGTGCGCGATGTCGGCGCGCGGCAGATCGGTCTCGATGTGCGCGAGGACCCGTACGACCCGGGGCATCGCCCCTTCGATGTCCAGCTCCTGCGCGCAGATCAGCGGTACGTCCACGATGCCGAGCTTGCGCGCGGCCGCCGCCGGGAAGTCGCTGTGCAGGTCGGGAGTCGCCGTGAACCAGATGCTGATCAGCGCGTCGCCGGTCAGTCCGTTCCGCTCCATGATGGCGGTGAGCAGCTCGCTGACCTGCTCATCCATGTGCCCGGCTTCGTCCCGCTCCAGTTGGACGGCGCCCCGGACCGCTCGTACCGCCACGGTGATGCTCCTTGTCGATGTACGGATCGGCTGTGGTCCTTCCAGCCTAGTCAGCCCCCGGCCGCCCGACGCGCGGCGCCCGCCTGCCGAGACGGCAACTGGACCCGGTACGCCTCTGGACGCCGGGGTCGCCGGTCCGCTTGCATGGGGAGGCCGTCCGCGCCACGCCTCGGGGGAGGCCCGATGAAGCGTTCCGGACCACTTTTCACGCTCCTCGCGGGACTGCTGCTCGCCCTGTTCATGCTGTCGCTCAACGTGACGACAGGGACCCGCGCCACGTCGGCCGGGAGCGGTGCGCCCGCGGACGCCGTGTCGGCGAGCCCGGCGCCCACGGGGACGGCCACGGCCTCGCCGGGCGAGCCCGCGCCGTCGCCCGGCCCGTCGAAGTCCACCGCTCCCGTGCCGAACGGCGACTACGCGGGCCGCACCGACGACGACTCCTCCGCGGTCGCCGTGACACTGCGCGACGGCAGAGCGGTCGCGTACTTCTGCGACGGCCGGGACCAGGAGTCATGGCTCAAGGGTGACGTCGAGGCCGACGGCAGCATGCGCCTCACGGGCCGCAAGGACCAGGTCCTCACCGGCGAGCTGACCGGCCGGCGGATCCGCGGCACCGTCGACATGGGACAGCGCACGTACGGCTTCACGGCCGACAGGGCCGTCAAGCCCTCCGGGCTGTACCGCGCCACCGCCGCCGTGCGCGGCGCCAGGATCGACGGCGGCTGGATCGTGCTGCAGGACGGCGACCAGGTCGGCGTCCTCAAGCGCGACGGCAAGCCCATGGCCGCGCCCCGTATCGACCCGGAGACCGGCGCCGTGACGGTCGACGGACAGCGGCTCACGGCCCGCCCCGTGACCCCGTAAGCCCGGTGACCCCATGGCCCGGTGACTCCATAGCTCCGTCATGTGATCGCGTACCGCAGGGAGCCGAACCATGACCGTCGACCCGAACGCCGCCACCCAGGGATTCCCCTCGCCCGACCCCGTCCCCCGCCGCCCGGGAGCCGCCCGCTACCTCGTGCCCGCCCTGATCGCGAGCGCGGTCGCGGTCGGCCTCGGCGTCTACGGGAACGTGCACGACCCGGAGGGCACCGCCTTCAACCTCGCCGGCTTCAGCAGCACCAGCGCGGTGAAGTCGTGGCTGGCCACCGTCGCGACCGGCTTCGCCGTCGTCCAGTTCGTCTCGGCGCTCATGCTGTACGGGCGGCTGCCGGGCCCGAGCTGGTCCGGGGTGCTGCACCGCTGGTCGGGCCGGATCGCGTTCCTCGTGGCCGTCCCCGTCGCGGTGCACTGTCTGTACGCGCTGGGCTACCAGACCTACGAGCCGCGCGTCCTGTGGCACTCGCTCCTGGGGTGCTTCTTCTTCGGCGCGTTCAGCGCCAAGATGCTGCTGCTCCGCTCGGAGCGGCTGCCCGGCTGGGTGCTGCCCGTCGTCGGCGGGCTCGTCTTCTCCGCGCTCACGGTGATCTGGCTGACGTCCGCCCTCTGGTTCTTCCGCACCTTCGGAGTGACGACATGAGGCGCCTCTCGACGCGCCGCACGGTGCTCGCGACGGGCGCGGCGGGCGCGCTGCTCCTGGGCTGCAGCAAGTACGGGGACGAGAACGGCGGGGGCGGCGGGAGCGGCGGGGCCGAGGAGGCACCCTCCGCGGCCCCGCCCGTGACCCCGTCGGGCAGCGCGAGCGGGGGCGCGGCACCGCCGGGCAGGAAGGAACTCACCCGGACGGGTGACGTCCCGGTCGGCGGCGGCAAGATCCTCAAGGCCGAGAAGGTGGTCGTCACCCAGCCCGAACGGGGCGGCTTCAAGGCCTTCTCGGCGGTCTGCACCCACCAGGGCTGTGTCGTCGCCGATGTCTCGGACGGCACGATCAACTGCACGTGCCACGGCAGCAAGTTCCGTGTCACCGACGGCTCGGTGGCCGGCGGCCCGGCACCGAAACCGCTCCCGGCACGGCGGATCACGGTCACGGGGGACTCGATCAGCCTCGCCTGACCAGTTCACCCCCGGCCCGCCCCGTCCGGTCAGGCGTCCCAGAGCGCGCCCAGCGCCACCAGGTCGCCCTGGTGCTCGATCCGGTCGGCCCACTCCACGGGCCAGGCGTCGGCGCCCAGGTACGCCCCCGCGAAGGCGCCCGCCAGACACGCTATCGAGTCCGAGTCACCGGAGGTGCAGGCGGCCCGGCGCAGGGCCGTCACCGGCTCGTCCACGAAGAGCAGGAAGCACGACAGCCCGGTGGCCAGCGCCTCCTCGGCGATCCACCCGGCGCCGGTGGCGAGGCACGGGTCCGTCTCGGGCGACGGCGACCGCAGGGCCGACTGCAGCCGCTCCAGGGCCGCCAGGCACTCGTCCCAGCCCCGCGCCATGAAGTGCTCCGGCGTGGGGTCCTGGGCACGGGTCCACAGATCGCCGAGCCAGCGGTCGTGGTACCGCGTCCGGTTCTCGTACGCGTACGACCGCAGCAGTCCGACCAGTCCGGTCGGCTCGGCGCCCTGCGCGAGCAGCCGGACCGCGTGGGCGGTGAGGTCGGAGGCGGCCAGCGCCGTCGGGTGGCCATGGGTGAGAGCGGCCTGCAACTGGGCCGCGCCCGCCCGCTGTTCGTCGCTGAGTCCCGGGGCGAGACCGAGGGGCGCCACGCGCATGTTGGCGCCGCAGCCCTTGGAGTGGATCTGGCTGGCCTCCTGCCAGGGCAGGCCCTCGCTCTCCAGCCGCTCGCAGGCCGTGACGCAGGTGTTGCCCGGCGCGCGGTCGTTCTCCGGCGACCGGTTCCAGGCGATGAACTCCTCGCGGACCGGCTCTTCCAGCTCGCGCGGCCCGAGCGGCCCCCGGTCCATGGCGGTGCGCAGCCCCCGTGCCAGCGCCAGCGTCATCTGTGTGTCGTCGGTGATGTACGCGGGGTCCGGCAGGGCCAGTTCACGCCAGGGCCCGAAGGTGGCGAGGATCGACGGCACGTCCTTGAACTCGGTCGGGTAGCCGAGCGCGTCCCCGAGGGCGAGGCCGACCAGCGCGCCGGTGGCGGCCTGCTTCCTGACGGTGGTGGTCATGAGGATCGTCCTTCCGAAGACGAAGAAGGTGAAGACGAGGAGGGCGCCGAGGACGCGGCGGACGGCGCGGACGAGGTCGCGGGCCCGGACACGAGCCCGGACGCAGGCGCAGGCGCAGGCCGAAGCAGCGGCGGGTGCAGCGCCGTGGCCGCCCCCGCCCGGTACAGCGCGGCAGGCTTCCCCCGGCCCCCGGTCAGCCGTGCCGCACCCGGCACCGGCTCGACGAATCCGGGCGTGGCCAGGACCTTGCGCCGAAAGTTCGGCCGGTCGAGCACGGTCCCCCACACCGTCTCGTAGACCTGCTGGAGCTCCCCGAGCGTGAACTGGGGCGGGCAGAACGCCGTGGCGAGGCAGGTGTACTCGAACTTGGCGCCGACCCGGTCATGGGCGTCGGCGAGGATCCGGTCGTGGTCGAAGGCGAGCGGGCCGAGTCCGTCGTACGGCAGCCAGTGCGCACTCGCCGCGTCGCCACCGCCGTGCGGCTCGGGCGGGTCCGGCAGCAGCGCGGCGTACGCCACGGAGACCACCCGCATCCGGGGATCGCGGTCCGGCTCGCTGTACGTGCGCAGCTGCTCCAGGTGCAGCCCGGAGACGTCCGCGAGACCGGTCTCCTCGGCGAGTTCGCGCCGGGCCGCCGTCTCGGCCGACTCCGCCGGCAGCACGAACCCGCCGGGCAGCGCCCAGCGGCCCGCGTACGGCTCCTGTCCGCGCTCGACGAGCAGCGCCTGGAGCACGCCCGACCGGACCGTGAACACCGCGAGATCGACGGTGACGGCGAAGGGCTCGAAGGCGTGCTTGTCGTAGTCCTCCATGCCCCTCCTCAGTTCCTCGGACGGCCTCGACGGCCGGCCGGTGCCCCTTGCCGGGCGACGGCCGGGGACCGGGACCACCCCCGTGGGCCCTGCTCCGCCGGCCGCGCCCGGCAAGGGCGCTTCCTTAATGGTCAGGACGACTATAAATCCCGGACGGCGCGCCCACAAGCCCCGGACGCGCATCGGCCGGCCCCGGGAGATCCCGGGACCGGCCGATGACCGATGACGTACGTGGGGTGTCTGTACGTGAGGTGTCTAGAGGCCGACTTCCTGCATCAGCATCCCGACCTCGGTGTTCGACAGCCGGCGCAGCCAGCCCGACTTCTGGTCGCCCAGGGCGATCGGGCCGAAGGACACGCGCACCAGCTTGTCGACCGGGTAACCGGCCTCGGCGAGCATGCGCCGCACGATGTGCTTGCGGCCCTCGTGCAGCGTCACCTCGACCATGTAGTTCTTGCCGGTCTGCTCGACGACCCTGAAGTGGTCCGCCTTCGCGTACCCGTCCTCCAGCTGGATGCCGTCCTTGAGCTGCTTGCCCAGGTCGCGCGGGATCGGGCCCACGATGTGCGCGAGGTAGACCTTCTTCACGCCGTACTTGGGGTGGGTCAGGCGGTGCGCCAGCTCACCGTGGTTGGTGAGCAGGATGATGCCCTCGGTCTCGGTGTCGAGCCGTCCCACGTGGAAGAGCCGCGTCTCGCGGTTCGTCACGTAGTCGCCGAGGCACTGACGGCCCTCGTTGTCCTCCATGGTGGACACGACGCCTGCGGGCTTGTTGAGCACGAAGAACTGGTACGACTGCGTGGCCACCGTCAGCCCGTCGACCCTGATCTCGTCGTGCTCAGGGTCGACACGCATGCCCTGCTCGACGACGATCTCGCCGTTGACCTCGACACGGGACTGCTCGACCAGTTCCTCGCAGGCACGGCGCGAACCGTAGCCCGCGCGTGCGAGCACCTTCTGCAGGCGCTCGCCCTCCTGCTCGGCGCCCGGGAAGGTCTTGGGCGTCTTGACCTCGGGGCGGCCTGCGTACCGGTCCCTGTTGCGCTCCTCGGTGCGCGTCTCGTACTCACGGGAGCGCGCGTTCTCCGTGCGGCCGCCGCGCTGCTGGCTCTGCTTGGGGCCGCCCTTGGCACCGCCGCGGGCGGAGGGGCCGCGCCCGGACTTCGCACCCTCGTGGGTGGCGCCGGGGCCCACGTCGTAGCGCCGCTCCTCGGGGCGGGGCTTGCTCGGACGCTTCGGCCTGTCGTCGGGCCCCTGCGCGCCGTTCTGCTGGGAGCCGCTCCCCGCGGTCCCCCGGGAGTTGAATCCGCTGCCGGAGGTACGGGGGCCGGCGCTGCCGGACCCACGGGGTCCGCCGCCGCCCGAGCCACGGGAGCCACCGCCACCGCCGCCGGCGCCACGGGGGTTACCGCCGCCGCCTCCGGAGCCGCGGGGGTTGCCGCCGCCACCGCCGGACCCACGGGAACCACCGCTCCCGCCGGTCCCGCGGGGGTTGCCGCGCCCGCCGCTGTTCCTGCTGCCGCTGCCACTGCTACTGCTACTGCTTCGCATCAAAGTTCCGTCGTCGTCGTGTCGTCTGCATCTGCGTCCGGTGCATCCGGATCGAACGACGGGACCCCTTCCAGCGTCTCTGCTTCGATCGCGTCCGCCTCCGGAAGGAAGGGCGCGAGCTCCGGGAGCTCGTCCAGGCCACGCAGGCCCATTCGCTCCAGGAAGTAGTTCGTCGTCCTGTACAGGATCGCACCTGTTTCGGGTTCCGCGCCCGCCTCCTCGACCAGACCGCGCTGAAGGAGGGTGCGCATCACGCCGTCACAGTTCACTCCGCGGACCGCGGAGACCCTGGAACGGCTCACCGGCTGCCGGTACGCGACCACCGCCAGCGTCTCCAGCGCCGCCTGGGTGAGCCGGGCGTGCTGCCCGTCCAGGACGAAGCGCTCGACGGCCGCCGCGTACCGGGGCCGGCTGTAGAACCGCCAGCCACCGGCGATGAGCCGCAGCTCGAAGCCCCGCCCCTGGACGGTGTACTCGTCGGCCAGCGCGCGCAGCGCGTCCGCGACCTGCCGCCTGGGCCGCTCCAGGATCTTGGCGAGGTGCTCCTCGGTCGCGGGCTCGTCCACGACCATGAGGACGGCTTCCAGCGCGGGCCCGAGGTCCAGACCGGCGACCCCGCCCGGCCCCGCCGGGGCCTCCGTGGTGTCCTCGCTCACACCTTCTCCTCCCTGATCGGCTCCGGCGGCCTGTCGAACTCGTCCGTCACCGTCGGCTGCGTGTCCCCCTCCCCGCCCGTCCAGCGCACCACCAGGTCCCCCAGAGCCTCCTCCTGGTCCAGGGAGACGGCCTTCTCCCGGTAGAGCTCCAGAAGGGCCAGGAAACGCGCCACGACGGTGAGGGTGTCGCCGGCGTCCTCGACGAGATCGCGGAAACTGGCCTCGCCGGACTCCCGCAGCCGCGCCATCACGAGCGCGGCCTGCTCCTGCACGCTCACGAGCGGCGCGTGGATGTGGTCGACGTACACCTGGGGCTTCGGCTTGGGCTGCATCGCCTTCACGGCGAGCCTGGCGAAACCTTCCGCCCCGATGCTGATGACGACCTCGGGCAGCAGTTCGGCGTGGTGCGCCTCAAGGCCGACGGTACGGGGGTAGCGCCGCGCCTCCTCGTCGAGGCGGCGGTCGAGGATGTCGGCGATGTGTTTGTACGCGCGGTACTGCAGCAGGCGGGCGAAGAGCAGGTCGCGGGCTTCGAGGAGCGCCAGGTCGGCCTCGTCCTCGACCTCTGCGGAGGGCAGCAGCCGGGCGGCCTTCAGGTCGAGCAGGGTCGCCGCGACGACCAGGAACTCGGTCGTCTGGTCCAGGTCCCAGTCGGGCCCCATGGCCCGGATGTGCGCCATGAACTCGTCGGTGACCTTGGACAGCGCCACTTCGGTGACGTCCATCTTGTGCTTGGAGATCAGCTGGAGCAGCAGGTCGAAGGGGCCCTCGAAGTTGGCGAGCCGAACCGTGAAGACCCCGTCCCCGGGTTCGTCGGAACCCGGGTCCGCGCCGTCCACCGCGGCGGACTCCACCGCGGACGCGGGCTCCACCTCGGACGCGGCCTCCACCGCAGCGGGCTCCGCCTCGGGCCGCTCGGGCTCCACCGCGGTCGGTTCAACGGGGGGCCCGCCCCCAGGACCCCGCCCCAGCGCACGCCTCCGGCCCCCGGAACCGCCGGAGGCCGATGCAGGGGCGTCGTTCGAGGTCATAGCCGTCGCAGGCTACCCCTACCGCCCGCGCAACCGTCGGACGAGGATGCTCGCGTCGCCACGGGACTCCAGATCCGCGAGCACCACCGCGACGGCCTCCCGCACGATCCGTCCGCGGTCGACCGCGAGCCCGTGCTCCCCGCGGAGCACCAGCCGGGCGTGCTCCAGGTCCATGAGCTCCTCGGCGGACACGTACACCGTGATCTTCTCGTCGTGCCGCTCGCGACCGCTGGGCCGCCGCCCGGAGCCCCGCCCGCGCTTGCGGGACTGGGACTGCGGCTGCGCCTGGGCCCCGACGGAACCGTCCTGCGGACCCGGACGCCGGCCGGCACGGTCCGCCGTGCCGGTGCCACGGCTGCGGGACTCCCCGTCCGCGGAGTCGGCGCCGGCCGCGACATGTTCGTCGCCCTCGCCGTCACCGCCCTGCACGGGCACCGACTGCGGCGCGTTCTGCCCGGCCGCGGCGTCGCTCTCGCCCGCCGGGGCGGGCACCCGCGCCTCACCGTTGGCCTGACGCCTGGGGCTCGACGACTGAAGCGCCATCCCCCCGGTCGTACGGAACAGTTCGTCGGCCCCCGGCAGACTCACTCGGCGTGACACCGGGCGAGCACCTCCCTGGCGAGCTGACGGTAGGCGGCGGCGCCGACGGAGTTCGAGGCGTACGTCGTGATCGGCTCACCGGCGACCGTGGTCTCCGGGAAGCGCACGGTCCGGCCGATCACCGTGTGGTAGACGTGCTCGTCGAACGCCTCGACCACGCGTGCGAGCACCTCACGGCTGTGCACGGTCCGCGAGTCGTACATCGTGGCGAGGATGCCGTCGAGCTCCAGCTCGGGGTTGAGCCGCTCCTGGACCTTCTCGATGGTCTCGGTGAGCAGCGCCACCCCGCGCAGCGCGAAGAACTCGCACTCCAGTGGCACTATCACCTTGTGAGCGGCCGTCAGCGCGTTCACGGTCAGCAGGCCGAGCGAGGGCTGGCAGTCGATCACGATGTAGTCGTAGTCGGCCATCAGCGGCTTCAGGGCACGCTGCAGCGTGGACTCACGGGCGACCTCGCTCACCAACTGGACCTCGGCGGCGGACAGGTCGATGTTGCTGGGCAGCAGGTCCATGTTCGGAACCGCCGTCTTCAGGAGCACCTCGTCGGCCGCCATGCCCCGCTCCATGAGCAGGTTGTAGACCGTGAGGTCGAGCTCCATCGGGTTGACTCCGAGGCCCACGGACAGCGCGCCCTGGGGGTCGAAGTCGACGAGCAGGACCCGGCGTCCGTACTCCGCGAGTGCCGCGCCCAGGTTGATGGTCGACGTCGTCTTGCCCACGCCGCCCTTCTGGTTGCACATCGCGATGATCTTCGCGGGGCCGTGGTCGGTCAACGGGCCCGGGATCGGGAAGTACGGCAACGGGCGCCCGGTGGGGCCGATGCGCTCACGGCGCTGGCGCGCCGCGTCGGGCGCGAGCGTGGCCGCGTACTCCGGATCGGGCTCGTACTCGGCGTCGGGGTCGTAGAAGTGCCCCTCGGGCAGGTCGTCGTAGTCGGCGAAGTGGGTGCGGTTCTCGCCACTTCCGCTGCCGGCCATGGCGTTCACGTGATGGCCATCCATGCTCTGGTGTGCTGTCTGAGTCGTCTTGGGACTCTGGTGGGCTGCGAAGGTGCGCACAGCGACGGAGCCGACAGCCTCGAGCTCCGTGAGCCTTGAGCCCTGCGCAGGCATTCCTGGTTGACCACCCCCGGGAGTAAATGTCGACTCATTCACAAGTCGTCTTACCTCCTTGGTGACCAGGAAACTTCTCGATAGGTCAGCGTGGCACCATGCCGACGGTTGGCGACTCTATGGCGTGTCACCGCTTCGCAGCAACACAATCCGCCGGACCCGGCCCGATGTGTCGGCAACGGAACATCCCTCTGTCAAGGGCGTAAGGGCGTCGCACGGCAGGTTTCAGGGGTGTACGAAACGGTTCAACGGTTACGTTCGTGGCGAGTTGAACTAGTCTCGCAAAGTGACCCGACACACATTCGGCCGGCCCCCGTGTCACAAGGTCCGGCCGTGGGCGCCATGTTGACGACCTGTGTTGACCTGTCACCTTTTGTCAGTGGGGAAACAGCCCCACGGACCGGGACGGACCGGCTGAAAAATCAGCCGATCAGGGTCTCCAGTTCCGTGTGCTCCAGGCCGTGCGCCTCCGCGACCTCGCGGTAAACGACCTTGCCGTCATGGGTGTTGAGGCCCCTGGCGAGCGCGGGATCACGGCGCAGCGCCTCGACCCAGCCGCGGTTCGCGAGTTCCACGATGTACGGCAGCGTCGCGTTGGTGAGCGCGTACGTCGAGGTGTTGGGCACCGCGCCCGGCATGTTGGCCACGCAGTAGAAAACCGACTTGTGGACGGGGAAGGTCGGCTCCGCGTGCGTGGTCGGACGCGAGTCCTCGAAGCAACCGCCCTGGTCGATCGCGATGTCGACAAGGACACTTCCGGGCTTCATGCGCGACACGAGCTCGTTGGTGACCAGCTTCGGAGCCTTGGCGCCGGGGATGAGCACGGCGCCGATGACGAGGTCCGCCTCCAGGCACGCCCGCTCCAGTTCGAAGGCGTTCGAGACGACCGTCTGGATCTTCGTGCCGAAGATCCGGTCGGCCTCCTTGAGCTTGTTGATGTCGCGGTCGAGCAGGGTCACCTGGAAGCCCATGCCGACGGCGATCTGCGCGGCGTTCCACCCGGAGACCCCGCCGCCGACGACCACCGCGCGGGCGGCCGGCACGCCGGGCACACCGCCGGGCAGGACCCCTCGGCCGCCGCCCGCGCGCATCAGGTGGTAGGCGCCCACCTGCGGGGCGAGGCGGCCGGCGACCTCGGACATCGGGGCGAGCAGCGGCAGTGCCCGGCCGGGCAGCTCGACCGTTTCGTATGCGATCGCCGTGGTGCCGGACTCCAGGAGCGCGTCCGTGCACTCCTTGGAGGCGGCCAGGTGCAGGTAGGTGAAGAGCGTCTGGTCCTTGCGGAGCCGGTGGTACTCCTCGGCGACCGGCTCCTTGACCTTCAGCAGCAGGTCGGCGGTGTCCCAGACCTCGTCGGCGGTGGCGACGATCCGCGCGCCGGCGGCGACGAACTCGCCGTCGGTGATCGAGGAGCCGACACCGGCGTCCTGCTCGACGAGGACCTGATGGCCGTGGCGCACCAGCTCGTGCACACCGGCGGGGGTGATGGCCACCCGGAACTCGTTGTTCTTGACCTCGCGGGGGATGCCGACCTTCACGTCGATCACGGTCCTTGGCTCAGAAGGGTTCTGGGACAGACAGCCGCAGCACAAGGCAGGGCGATGCCTGACATACCCGGATGCACGGGAGCACACCGGGAGACACCACGAAAGACGCGGCGGAGCCAGTTTAATGAAGGGTTTCTCTCTGTCCAGCCTTCTAAAGCATCAACTTTCATCAGATACGCTACGGATTTCGTAGGTGTTGCGGTCTTGTTCCTTCGTTGCTGAGGTCTCCGGGAGCTCATCGGGGAGCATGCGTGCGGCCGTGGACCGGTGCAGGGCGGCGGCCGTGAGGTCGCCCAGCCGGTCGAGCGTGTCGGCCAGCCGCAGCTGCAGCGCGGCCTGCAGCCGGACGTCGTCGGCGCGGCGCGCCCACTCGACCGCCTCCTGGCAGGTGACGAGGGACTCCTCGGGCCGGCCCGCGTACTCCTGCACCCGCGCCATCTCGCTCAACGCCCTTGCCTGACCGGCCACGTCGCCGGTTCTGCGGTGGCCGGTGACGGCGGAGCGCCAGTTGCGCAGCGCCTCTCCGTAGCGGCCCGCGTAGGTGTGCACGGTCCCGATCCGGCCGTGCAGCCGGGCCGCGTCGGCACGCTCGTCGCGGGCGAGCCGCTGGGCGAGCGCCCTGCCGTACCAGTCGGCGGCCCTGTCCCAGTCGCCGAGCTCCTGGTGGGCGCCGCCCACGGATTCCATCGCGCGGCCGGTCGCGTACGGGTCGTTCGCCTCGCGTCCGGCGTCCAGCGCGGCCCGGTAGCGGGCCAGCGCGTCCTTCGTCCGGCCGGTCCTGGCGTCCAGGTCGGCGAGGTTCAGCAGGGCCGCGGCCTTCTCACGGGGCAGGTTCCGGCGCTCGGCGACGTCCAGGACGAGCTGGTGGATGCCGTACAGCTCGGGCGCGGCGGCCTGCGTCCCGACGTGCGCGACCATGGCCTTGACCAGCGCGGCCATCAGGCGGCGGGCCAGGGTGTCCAGTTCCCCGTCGGCGACCGCGAGCCGGGCGGCGGCCAGCAGCGCGGGCTGCCGGATGCGCAGCCAGTCGGCGGCGGCGCGGGGGTTGGGGAACCGCAGTGCGCGGGGCATCCCGGCGAGCTTCTCGCGGGCGGGCGAGCTGTCGGTCTCGGTGATCGCGCGGCAGGACACCAGGAGCCGGACGGTCCGCTCCAGCATCCGGGCGCGGGCCAGCTGGAGTTCGCCCGCGCGGTCCTCGGTCTCGGTGAGCGCGCGCAGCGACGGGAGCAGGACACCGGGGACCTCGTACTGCGGAAGCGGCGATTCCACCGCTCGTACGAGACCGAGTCCGATGAAGTCGTCCAGGGTGGTGCGGGCGGCGTCGACCGAGCAGCCGGCGAGCGCGGACGCGGTGTGCGGGTCCACGAGACCGGCGGGGGCGAGCGAGAGGAGGCGCAGTATCCGCGCGGCGGCCGACGGCAGGGCCGCGTACGTGAGCCGGAAGACCCGCTCCAGGACGGGGCCCTCCTCGCCGTCGGCGCGCAGTTGTTTGGCGAGGTCGGCGACGGCCGACTTGGGGTGGCGGGCCAGCCAGGACCCGGCGAGGACGAGTGCCGCGGGCTGGGCCGCGCAGAGTTCCACAAGCCCTTCGGCGGCGCGCGGGTCCACCGTGATGCGTACGGAACCGGTGTACCGGTCGAGGAGTTCGAGGGCGGACTTGGTGTCCATGCCGCCGAGCGTGCAGGGGCGGACGTCGGAGATCCCGGTCAGGGGCCCGCCGGAGACGGCGACGACGAGGCAGTCGGGGGTCTCGGGCAGGAGCGGGTCGACCTGTCCTGCGTCCGCCGCGTCGTCGAGCAGGAGCAGTGCGCGGCGGGTGGCGAGCGCCTCGCGCAGCCGCTCGGAGAGCTCGTCCTCGTCGGCTCCGGCCGGGGCCCCGAGACCGAGCGCGGTGAGCAGGTCGCGGGCGGTGCGTTCGGTCGGTACGCGTGTGCCGTCGGGTTCGGTGAGCCGGGCTCGCAGCACACCGTCGGGGTAACTGTCCGCTACCTGCCGTACGAGTTCCTCGGCGAGTGCGGTGCGGCCGGACCCGGGTCGGCCGGCGATGAGCAGCACGCGTGCGCGTGGCGCCTTCCGGCCGGCGAGGGTATCGAGACCGGCCCGCTCGATGTCGGCGCGCAGTTCCTTCAACTCGCGGGTACGGCCGAGGAACTGACTCTTCGTAGGAGCGGTCTCGGCAGCCGGGCGCTTGCCCTCCCGCGACGCTGTCGTGCCGTCGGCGTCCACCGCCTGATCCGTCACGGGCCACACTCCCGTCCCACTGCGCGTGCAAGCCCGCCGGGACTCCGGACGGGGCGTTTTCAGAGCCTAGTTCACGCTCTGCGACGATCCGTGCGGAGCGCGGCGGGCACATCCCCCGATCGGATCAGGCGATCGTCACATCGATGGGCCACCCGCGCGCACCGGGACGCGCCCGGTGCGCACCGGAGCGACTCATGCTTCGAACGGACGTGCGGGCCAGGGTGCGTCGGCGGGGCGCAGGGCGTCCAGACCGTCGCCCGCGCGGGCCGCGGTCAGCGCGAGGACGCCCACGACGAGGCAGTTGTTGTGCAGTTCGCCCGCCAGGACACCGCGTACGAGCTCGTCGACGGGGACCCGGGAGAGCTCCATGTCGGCCTCCTCGTCCTCGACCTCGAAGCGCTGCCCCTCGGCGTCGGAGAGGCCGCGCGCGAGGAAGACGCGGACGGCCTCGTCGCAGCCGCCGGGCGTGGTGAACACGTCGGTCAGCACACGCCAGTCCTCGGCCTTGACGTGCGCCTCCTCGTACAGCTCACGCTGCGCGGCGTGCAGGGGGTTCTCCCCCGGGACGTCGAGCAGCCCCGCCGGGATCTCCCAGAGCTTGTGGCGCACGGGGTGCCGGTACTGACGGATGACCAGGACGCGGCCGTCGTCGTCGAGGGCGAGGACGGCCACCGAACCGGGGTGCACCTGGTAGTCGCGGCGGGCGACCGATCCGTCGGGCATGACCACGTCGTCGGTACGCACGGAGGTCTTGTTGCCGACGAACGGGGTCACGGTCGCCCTGACCTCCCACTCCTCGGCGGTGTCCTTGATGGTCATGTCGACTTGCCCTCCCACACGCACGAACCCGTGCCACAAACAGAGACACCACAGAGATACCCGCCCGGCGGAAACACACCGGGCGAAAACCGGGGCACGCACCCCAAAAGGCACGTACCCCGGCAACCGTACAACCCTCGTACTACTTGGCGGTCCTGCTACTTGGCGGTCCTGCCGCCCGCTTCCTGCTGCCGGGCGACGGCCGCCTTGACCAGGCCCGCGAAGAGCGGGTGCGGCCGGGTCGGACGCGAACGCAGCTCGGGGTGCGCCTGGGTCGCGACCAGGTAGGGGTGGATGTCGCGCGGGTACTCCACGTACTCCACGAGCTTGCCGTCCGGGGAGGTGCCGGAGAACTGCAGTCCGGTCTTCTTCTCCAGCTCGGCGCGGTAGGAGTTGTTCACCTCGTAGCGGTGGCGGTGCCGCTCCTCGACGTACTCCTTGCCGTCGTAGACCTCACGCACGATGGAGTCCTCGGCGAGCTTGGCGGGGTACATGCCCAGGCGCATCGTGCCGCCCATGTCGCCGTCGCCCGCGACGATGTCCAGCTGCTCGGCCATGGTGGAGATGACCGGGTGCCCCGTGGCGGAGTCGAACTCGGTGGAGTTGGCGTCCTCGATGCCGGCGAGGTTGCGCGCGGCCTCGATCACGATGCACTGCAGGCCCAGACAGAGGCCGAGGAGCGGGATCCGGTGCTCCCGGGCGTACTGGATGGCGCCGACCTTGCCGGACACGCCGCGGTCGCCGAAGCCGCCGGGGATGCAGATCGCGTCCACGTCACCGAGCTGCTGGGCGGCGCCCGCGGGGGTCTTGCAGTCGTCCGAGGTGACCCACTTGATCTTCACCCGGGCCTTGTTGGCGAAGCCGCCCGCGCGCAGCGCCTCGGTGACCGAGAGGTAGGCGTCGGGCAGGTCGATGTACTTGCCGACGAGCGCGAGGTGGATCTCGTGCAGCGGGTTGTGGACGCGGTCGAGCAGGTCGTCCCAGGTCGTCCAGTCCACATCACGGAACGGCAGGTCCAGCTTGCGGACCACGTACGCGTCGAGGCCCTCGGTGTGCAGGACCTTGGGGATGTCGTAGATGGACTTGGCGTCGATCGCCGCGACCACGGCCGCCTCGTCGACGTCGCACATCAGCGAGATCTTCCGCTTGATCGCGGTGGGCACCTCGCGGTCGGCGCGCAGCACGATCGCGTCCGGCTGGATGCCGATGTTGCGCAGCGCCGCAACCGAGTGCTGGGTGGGCTTCGTCTTCAGCTCCCCGGAGGGGCCGATGTACGGGAGGAGCGAGATGTGCACGACGAACACGTTGTCGCGGCCGACCTCGTGACGGACCTGGCGGACGGTCTCCAGGAACGGCAGCGACTCGATGTCGCCGACCGTGCCGCCGACCTCCGTGATGACGACGTCGACGTCGTCGGTGGCCATCCGGCGGATACGGTGCTTGATCTCGTTCGTGATGTGCGGGATGACCTGCACGGTGTCACCGAGGTACTCACCGCGCCGCTCCTTGGCGATGACCGTGGAGTAGACCTGCCCGGTGGTGATGTTGGCGGAGCCGTCCAGGTCGACGTCGAGGAAACGCTCGTAGTGACCGATGTCCAGGTCCGTCTCGGCGCCGTCGTTGGTGACGAACACCTCACCGTGCTGGAACGGGTTCATCGTGCCGGGGTCGACGTTCAGGTACGGGTCGAGTTTCTGCATGGTGACCCGCAGACCCCGTGCCTTGAGCAGCGCGCCCAGGCTGGAGGCGGTCAGACCCTTGCCGAGGGAGGAGGCGACACCCCCGGTGACGAAGATGTGCTTGGTCGTCGTGGCTGTGCTGTTTCGGAAAGCAGCGGGCGGCATGGCCAAGAGGGGGCTCCCGTGGTCGCGGTATCGGTTGCGGTACGGCTGCCCGGCCCGGAGGTTTCCGGAGGTGCCGTCGCTGCGGTTCGGGGGTCCCTTTTCCTGCTGGGGCGTCCACCGGTCCACGGGCTACCAGGGTATCAGCGACGCGGCGAGGTCGCTTCCGGCCACGCTCCGCACACGGGCCGACACGCACCATGGTCGGGGTCACTCGTTCGGCCCAGTCGGGTTGTCGGGAGGGGCGCGCGGAACATCATCGTGCGTCGTATCCTGCTCGGACACTCGCTGCCGAGCCAGGCCGGCGTACGGCACCACCCCCGCCGGTATTCCTGGACCAAAGAGCTCGTCAGTTCGCCTCGCGAAGCCAATCACTGCAACTATCGACCACCATCGACCTGCGTGACACGCGACAACTGACGTTCCGCAACGACGCTTTACCAATGATCCTTTGACCGCAAGAGCACCGCCCCTCGGGGGCGACGTGGCCGTTCGACTGGAGTTGCACGTGGCCGGGCGCATCGAAGACTACGCACTTATCGGAGACATGCAGACGGCCGCGCTGGTCTGCAGGGACGGCACGGTGGACTGGCTGTGCCTCCCCCGCTTCGACTCCCACGCCGTCTTCGCCGGACTGCTCGGCACGGAGGAGCACGGGTTCTGGCGACTGGGCCCCGCGCATGCCGCCGACGCAGAACCGCCGAGAGCGGTCCGCCGTCATTACCGCGGCGACTCGCTGATCCTCGAATCGGAGTGGGACACCTCACGCGGCACGGTCCGCGTGACCGATTTCATGCCCCCTCGTGACGGCGCTCCGCAGCTGATCCGGATCGTCGAGGGCATCTCGGGACGCGTCCCGATGCGCTCCGCGCTGCGGATGCGGTTCTCGTACGGGCGAGTGGTGCCGTGGGTCCACAAGCACGAGGGACGCACGGTGGCCGTCGCAGGGCCCGACTCCGTGTGGTTCGACACGGACTGCGAGACCTACGGCAAGGCCCTGACGACGTACTCGGACTTCACGGTCGCGCCGGGTGAGCGGATCGCGTTCACCATCTCCTGGGAGCCCTCGCACAAGCAGCCGCCCGCGCTCCCGGAGCCGGAGCAGTCGCTGGAGGCCACCGAGGAGTTCTGGCACGACTGGGTCGCGCAGTGTACGTACCACGGTCCGTACCGCGAGGCCGTGGTCCGTTCGCTGATCACGCTGAAGGCGCTGACCTACGCGCCGACGGGCGGCATCGTCGCCGCCCCCACGACCTCCCTCCCGGAGGAGATCGGCGGGGTCCGCAACTGGGACTACCGCTACACGTGGCTGCGTGACGCGGCGATCACCCTGTCGTCGCTGCTGCGTACCGGCTACCGCGAGGAGGCGCGCGCCTGGCGCGAATGGCTGCTGCGCGCCGTCGCGGGCGACCCCGAGAACCTGCAGATCATGTACGGCATCGCGGGCGAGCGGGAACTGGGCGAGGCGGAGCTCGACTGGCTGCCGGGGTACGAGAACTCCGGCCCCGTACGCGTCGGCAACGGCGCGGCGCACCAGCTCCAGCTGGACGTGTACGGCGAGGTGACCGAGGCACTGCACCTGGCCCACATGACGGGCCTGGCCCGCAACGACTACGCCTCGCTCCTCCAGCTCAAGCTGATCCGCTACCTGGAGGACCACTGGGACGAGCCCGACGAGGGCATCTGGGAGGTGCGCGGGCCGCGCCGTCACTTCGTCCACTCGAAGGTGATGGCCTGGGTCGCGGTCGACCGCACGATCAAGCTCATCGAGTCCGGGGACGCGGACGGTCCGCTGGAGAAGTGGCGCGAGCTGCGCGACGACATCCACCGGGACGTGTGCGAGAAGGGCTACGACAAGGAGCGCAACACGTTCACGCAGTCGTACGGCTCCAAGGAGCTGGACGCCTCGCTGCTGCTGATCCCGCAGATGGGCTTCCTGCCTCCGGACGACAAGCGCGTGATCGGCACGATCGAGGCGATCCAGCGTGAGCTGTCCACCGCGGACGGCTTCATCCTGCGCTACCCCACCTCGGGCGACGACGCGGGCGTGGACGGCCTGGCGGGCGACGAGGGCGCGTTCCTGGCCTGCTCGTTCTGGATGGCGGACGACCTCGCGATGATCGGCCGGGTGGACGAGGCCCGCAAGCTCTTCGAGAAGCTGCTGGCCCTGCGCAACGACCTGGGTCTCCTCGCGGAGGAGTGGGACTCGCGTCTGCAGCGCCAGGTGGGCAACTTCCCGCAGGCGTTCAGCCACGTCCCCCTGATCGACACGGCACTGCGCCTGACGGCGTCGGGGGCATACGGCGGCTGACGGAAGCCGTACCGAAGGCAGGGGCGCGGTCCGGCGCCCCTGCCTTCGGAGCTTGCGGGCTTCAGGGCTTCAGGGGCGGACTCGTCCGCCTGACCGGTACGGGCGGGTCTAGAGAAGCGGCAGCGGCCTGGTCAGCTCGTCGTACACGCTGAGGACCTGGGCCACGGTCTCGTCCTCGGTCGGCCAGGTGGCCGCCTGGCGCGTTCCCCTGTCCTTGAGGCGCTCGCACCGGCCGGGGTCGGCGAGCAGGCCGGCGACGGCCTCGGCGAGCGCCTCCGCGTCACCGTGCGGGACGAGCACGGCCGCATCGCCGACGAGTTCGGGGACACCCCCGCCGTCGGCCGCGACGAGCGGCACGCGCGCGTGGAGGGCCTCCTGGGCGAGCACGGAGCGCGACGCGGGCCGGCCGGGCAGCAGGGCCAGGTCGGCGGCCGATAGCAGTTCCCCGATGTCGTCGCGCCGGCCGATGAGGCGTACCGGAAGTCCCTCGTCCTCGATGCGCCGCTGGAGTTCGCCGCGCAGCGGCCCCTCCCCGGCGATCACGACCAGCGGTACGGGGTCGAGGCGCCGCCACGCGCGCGTGGCGTCCAGCAGCGTGTCGTACCCCCGGTGCCGGTCGAGGGAGCCGACCGCCATCAGCAACGGCCGGTCGGTGGTGCCGAGTTCGGCACGCGCCTTGGGCCGCAGCCCGTCGGTGTCCTCCCGCGCGGCGACGGTCCCGCGCCAGGCCGGCAGCGCGACCGCGGCGAGCCGCGCGTCCCGGGCGCCCCTGCTGCGGGCCCGGTCCACGAGGTCGGAGGTGGATCCGAGGACCACCGACGCGGCCTTCGCCACCCGTCGCTCCAGCACGCGCAGCAGACGCGCCCGCGCGCCCTCGGCGTACGGGCGGGTGTGCCAGGTCACGACGAGCGGGACGCGCCGTCCGCTGAGCGCGAGCGCGGCCCGCAACGCGGCGTGCAGCCCGTGCGCGTGGACCAGGTCGGCGTCCGCGCAGGCCGCCCGCAGCGCGGCCACCGAGACCGGGTCGTTGCGCCGCGGCACATGGACGTGATCGGCGCCGACGCCGATGAAATCGTATGTGTGACCGATATCGGTCGGGGCGCACACGGTGACCCGCACGCCCCGCGCGACGAGTCCCGAGCTCAGCGACCGGACGTGGGCGCTGCTGCCCGCGCTGCCGCCGCCGAGCACCTGGACAGTGCGCAGCGGCGCCTGTCCGTGCGGTGAGTGGCTGCTCACGTGGGTCACGTGGCCGGGGCTCCTGGTTCGGCGTCGGTCGGTCACGAAGAAAAGTACCGAAGGAACGGGCGATGGGGGTGGACCGCTCGTCCTCCTCCTAAGGATGCCAGGACGAGGCGGAGTTGCCGACCATCGAGGGGCCGGCGGGACGGGGCGTACGGACGGGAGACGGGCCGCCGCGGGCAGCCGCGGACGGGTTGCCGCCGGACCGCGGACGGGCTTGCGGCCGGGCTGCGGTCGATCACTCGTACGAGCGAGGGCCGGACGATGTTCGAGGACAGCCGGGGGCGGGTGTCGCCCCGGGCGAGCCCCTGTTCACGCCCTCTCGCGCCCTCTCACGCCCTTCGCGTACGGGCGGCCGCCCCCTCCCGCGGGCGGACGCCGCAGGAGCCGGTCTAACCGTCCGCCCGTGCCGTCGCAAGGAGTTCCTCGGCGTGGGCGCGGGCCGCCTCCGAGTCCTCCTGCCCGGCCAGCATCCGGGAGAGCTCGCGGATGCGCTCCTCGCCCTCCAGGACCTTCACGCCGGAGCGGGTGACCGAGCCGTCGCTGGTCTTCTCGACCAGCAGCTGCCGGTCGGCGAAGGCGGCCACCTGGGGCAGGTGGGTGACGACGACGACCTGCGCGACCTTGGCGAGCCGCGCGAGCCGCCGGCCGATCTCGACGGCGGCCTTGCCGCCGACACCGGCGTCGACCTCGTCGAAGAGATACGTGGGCACGGGATCCGTACCGGCGAAGACGACCTCGACCGCGAGCATGACCCGCGACAGCTCACCGCCGGACGCGCCCTTGGCGATGGGCCGCGGCGGTGCCCCCGGGTGCGGGGCGAGGAGCAGTTCGACCTCGTCGACACCCGCGGGCCCGTACGAGACCGGACGTCCGCCGACCTCCACGCCCTCGGGGTCCTCGGTCTGCCGGATCTCGAACGACACGCGCGCGTGCGGCATGGCCAGCGAGGCCAGCTCGGCGGTCACGGCGGCGGCGAAGCGCGAGGCGGCCTCCGTACGGGCGTCCGTCAGGGCCTGGGCCAGTCCGCCCAGTTCGGCCCGGAGCGCGTCCCGCTCGGCGGTGAGCTCACCGATCCGGTCGTCGTCGCCGTCCAGCTCCAGGAGCCGCGCGGCGCCCTTCTCGGCGTAGGTCAGCACACCCGCCGTGCCCTCGCCGTGCTCCGCGTACTTGCGGATCAGCACGGTGAGCGCGGCGCGCCGCTCCTCGACCGCGGCGAGCCGCAGCGGATCCGCGTCGAGGTCGTCGGCGTATCCCGCCAGCTCCCCCGCCACGTCGCCCAGCAGGATCCCGATCTCCCCGATGCGGCCCGCCAGCGTGCCGAGGTCCGCGTCGTGGGACCGGACGGCCTCCAGGGCCCGGTGCGCGCCCGCAACGAGTGTCGTGGCGTCGATGCCCTCCGGGTCCTCCGGGTTGCCCGCGAGGGCGGCGTGCGCGACGGTGGCGGCCGACGCGAGCGCCTCCGCGTGTCCGAGCCGCTCCGCCTCGGCCGCGAGCTCCACGTCCTCGCCCGCCCTGGGCTCCACCGAGGCGATCTCGTCGAGCCCGAAGCGCAGCATGTCGGCTTCCTGGGCGCGCTCACGGGCGCGGGTGGTGATCTCCTCCAGCTCGGTGGAGATGGCGCGCAGCCGCCGGTACGCGCCCGCGTACTTGGCGAGCGGCACGGCGACCGCGTCGCCCGCGTACCGGTCGAGGGCCTGCCGCTGCCGGGACAGCTTGAGCAGCCCCTGCTGGTCGGTCTGGCCGTGCACCGCCACCAGGTCGTCGGCCAGTTCGGCCAGCAGCCCCACCGGCACGGACCGCCCGCCGAGGTGCGCGCGCGAGCGGCCCTCGGCGGAGACGGTACGGCTGATGAGCAGGGTTCCGTCGTCGAGTTCGGCGCCCGCCTCCTCGGCCCGCAGGATCGCCGGGGCGCCGTCGGGGACGGAGATCCGCCCCTCCACGACCGCGTTCTTCGCCCCGATCCGCACGAGGGCGGGGTCGGCGCGTCCGCCCAGCAACAAGCCCAGGCTGGTGACCACCATCGTCTTGCCCGCGCCGGTCTCACCGGTGACCGCGGTGAAGCCGGGCGACAGCTCGACAACCGCGTCGTCGATGACTCCGAGCGACCGTATCCGCATCTCCTCCAACACGGACATGACCATACGAGGTTTCCCCCACCCGGCGCGACGCCGCCCCAGTCCCTGCACAAACGTCCAGGTATCCACGCTGCCCGCAGTCGCGCTCCCGGGGCGGCCCTCCGTGCCGCACGGCCGCGGCGCCGGCGGGGCCCCGTCAGTTCGGAGCGCCCCGCCAACCGGCCACCGGCAGCGCGAACTTGGCGACCAGCCGGTCGGTGAACGACGCGTGGTGCAGCCGGGCCAGCCGCACCGGAACGGCCCCGCGCCTGACCTCCACGCGGGCCCCGGGCGGCAGCTCGATCGTGCGGCGGCCGTCGCACCACAGCACCCCGGGCGGGATGTGCGGCAGGATCTCCACCGCGAGGACCGAGTTCGGTGAGGTCACCAGCGGCTTGGCGAACAGGGCGTGCGCGCTGATCGGCACCATGAGCAGCGCCTCGACCTCCGGCCACACCACGGGTCCGCCCGCGGAGAAGGCGTACGCCGTGGATCCGGTCGGGGTCGACAGGACGATCCCGTCACAGCCGAAGCCGGTCACCGGCCGCCCGTCGATCTCCAGCACGACCTCAAGGAGTTTCTCGGCCCCCGCCTTCTGCACGGCGGCCTCGTTCAGCGCCCAGTCCGTGTGCACGACATCGCCGTTGCTGTGCACGACGACGTCGACGGTCATGCGCTCCTCGACCTCGTACGCCTTCGTCACCACCCGGTCGACGACCTTGTCGAGGTCGTCGCGCTCGGCCTCCGCGAGGAAGCCGACCCGTCCGAGGTTGACGCCGAGCATCGGTACGCCGGAGGCGCGGGCGAACTCGGCGCCGCGCAGCAGCGTCCCGTCACCGCCGAGGACGATCAGCAGTTCACATCCGTCGAGGCACTCCGGTGTCGCCTCCTTGACGAGCTCCACGCTCGGCGGCAGCGGCAGGTCGGCCGCCTCCGCCTCCAGGACACGTACGCCGAGTCCGGAGCGCAGGAGCCCCTCGACGACGAGCTCGGCACTGCGGATGGCCGCGGGCCGTCCGGTGTGGGCGAGCAGGAAAACAGTACGAGATCGGGTCTCAGTCAACGCGGCCCCTCCGCCACTGCACGATCGACGTCGGCCGGGTCCAGTGCGGGTGCCCCGGCACGCAGCCACAGAAAGTACTCGACATTCCCTGAGGGGCCGGGCAGCGGACTGGCTGTCACGCCCTTCACCCCGAGCCCCAGTTCCCCCGCCTGCCGGGCCACGCCGCGCACGGCGTCCGCCCGGAGTTCGGGGCTGCGGACGACTCCGCCGCTCCCGAGCCGTTCCCTGCCCACCTCGAACTGCGGCTTGACCATCATCACCAGGTCGGCCCCGGGTTTCGCGCACCGCACAAGGGCGGGCAGCACCAGGCCGAGCGGGATGAAGGACAAGTCACCGACAACAAGAT
This sequence comes from Streptomyces sp. CWNU-52B, assembly GCF_047444975.1. NCBI lineage: Bacteria > Bacillati > Actinomycetota > Actinomycetes > Kitasatosporales > Streptomycetaceae > Streptomyces > Streptomyces sp. CWNU-52B. Next base: position 550,041 of record NZ_JBLFJV010000050.1, read on the forward strand.
CCACCGGCTCCCCATCGATCGCTTCCAACGTCAACTCGCGTACGTTCGTACGGTCCTTGACGGTGACGCGTTCATCGCTGCGCAGAGACCACGCCAACTGCCCGTAGCCGACGTCCACCGCGAGGACCCGCGCGGCGCCCGCGCGCAGCAGCACATCGGTGAACCCGCCCGTCGAGGCTCCGGCGTCCAGGGCCCGTCGTCCCCGCACCTCCAGGCCCAGCGGTACGAAGGCCTCCAGTGCCCCGGCGAGCTTGTGGCCGCCGCGTGAGACGTAGTCGGGGTCGTTGTCGTCGTCGGCGACCAGGATGGGGGCCGCGGTCTCCACCTGGGTGGCGGGCTTGGTCGCGAGGTTCTTGCCGACGGTGACCCGCCCGGCGGCGATCAGCTGTCCCGCGTGCTCGCGCGAGCGGGCGAGTTTGCGCCGGACCAGCTCGGCGTCGAGGCGGCGTCGTGCCACTCCTGCCACGTTCGGTTCAGCTCCTGTTGCTGTTGTAGCCGCTGTTGTAGCTGCTGTTGCTGTTGTCGCCGCTGTACGGCTTGCGGCTGGTGTCGCTGTGCTGTGCGGGGGGCGCCGAGGGGCCCGGTCGGGTGTCGAGGGCGGTGAGGGCGTCGCGCAGCCCCCGGTGCACATCCTCGTACACCTCCATGTGGCCGTCCGTGGCGAGGTGGTCCACGTCGGCCAGCCGGTCGAGCAGGACGTCCACCTCGGCGTCGCCCGTGGGTGTGCGCGGCACGTGCAGCGGGGCGGGGCCGGCCGGGTCGTACTCGGACCCGGCGGACGGACCCGGGGACGGATCGGCGGAGGGATCTACGGAGGGGTCTGCGGGCGGATCGGCGGGGGGTCCGGTCACGCGTTCGGCGGACGGCGACGGATCCGGCGCGGCTCCGGGGCCGGCCGGAGCGCCCGCCCGCGCACCGTAGGGCCCCGGACCGGGCAATTCGGTCTCCTGGCCGGTCATGGACTCGCTCATGCCCCGACGCTACCGCGAAGCGCTGGGGTACCGTCGATCACGATGGCGACGATTGAGGAGTGCCGCAGCGCACTCGACAAGCTCTCGGACAACATGGCCGGCGCGAACAGCGACGTACGGAGCGCGGCCGCGTTGGACCGCTCACTGAGCTGCCGTGTCACCGACCTCGACGTCACCTTCGTCGGCCGTCTCCAGGACAGCCGCATCACGGTGCTCGACACGGTGGAGGGCCCGCCGCCCGAGAAGGCCCAGATCCGGCTCGCCATGACCGGCGACGACCTGGTCGCGATGGTCGGCGGCGAGCTGAACTTCGCCAAGGCGTGGGGCGCGGGCCGGGTCAAGCTCGAAGCGAGCCTGCGCGACCTGCTCCGGCTCAGAAAACTGCTCTGACCCCGGTCAGCCCTGGGTGACGCCCACGGCCGCGGCGGCCGTACGAGCCTTCCTGGCCGCCGGCACCACCAGCGGCGTACCGGTCTCCGGGTCGTCGATGACCTGGCAGCGCAGCCCGAAGACCTCCTCGACCAGCTCGGCCGTGACGATGTCCGCGGGGGCGCCCTCCGCGATCACGGACCCCTCGCGCAGGGCGATCAGATGCGTGGCGTACCGGGCGGCGTGGTTGAGGTCGTGCAGTACGGCCACCAGGGTGCGGCCCTGCTCCTCGTGCAGCTCGGCGCACAGGTCGAGTACGTCGATCTGGTGCTGGATGTCCAGGAAGGTGGTGGGCTCGTCGAGCAGCAGCAGCGGGGTCTGCTGGGCGAGCGCCATGGCGATCCACACGCGCTGGCGCTGGCCGCCGGACAGCTCGTCGACGTACCGGTCGGCGAGTTCGGCGACCCCGGTCGAGGTCATGGAGTCGCGTACGACCCGTTCGTCCTCGGTCGACCACTGGCGCAGCAGCCCCTGGTGCGGATAGCGGCCACGCCCCACGAGGTCGCCCACCGTGATCCCGTCGGGCGCGATCGACGACTGCGGGAGCAGCCCGAGCGTCCTCGCCACCTTCTTCGCGGACATCGACTGGATGGCCTGGCCGTCGAGGAGCACCCGGCCCTGCTGCGGCTTCAGCATGCGGGACAGCGCGCGCAGCAGGGTGGACTTGCCGCAGGCGTTGGGGCCGACGATCACCGTGAAGGAGTTGTCCGGTATCGAGACCGACAGTTGCTCGGTGATGACGCGCTGGTCGTAGGCGAGGGTGACGTTCTCGGCGGACAGGCGGTTCACGGTGCTCCTCGGGTTGTTCTGGTCCGGCCCGCCGTCGGCGCCCGTACGTGTCCTGCCGTGGTCGTCGGCGTTCATATGCGCCGCGTTCATATGCGGCCCGCTCTCCGCTCGGTGACCAGGAGCCACAGCAGATAGACACCGCCGAGGACCCCGGTCACCACGCCGACGGGCAGTTGGTCGGCTCCGAAGGCCCGCTGTGAGGCCCAGTCGGCGACGACCAGGAGGGTGGCGCCCATGCACATCGCCGCCACCAGGTTGGGCCCCGGCGAGCGGGTGAGGCGCCGGGCGAGCTGCGGCGCGGTGAGCGCGACGAAGCCGACCGGGCCCGCGGCGGCGGTGGCGGACGCGGTGAGCAGCACGGCGGCGGCCATCAGCAGCAGCCGCGTCCGCTCCACCCGTACGCCGAGCGCGTACGCCACGTCGTCGCCCATCTCCAGCATCCGCAGGGCGCGCGCGTTGCCGAGGACCAGCGGTACGAGGACGGCGCACAGGCCGAGCAGCGGCCAGACCTGGGCCCAGTCCCGGCCGTTGAGGGAGCCGGTCATCCAGACCACGGCGCGGGCCGCGTCGACGAGGTCGGCCTTGGTGATCAGATAGCCGTTGACGGCCGTGACGATCGCGGAGACACCGATTCCGACCAGGACGAGACGGTATCCGTGCACGCCCCGCTTCCAGGCGAGCACGTAGATGGCGAACCCGGTCACCAGGCCGCCGACCAGCGCCCCGACGGTGACCTGGGCGGCGCTCCCGGAGAACAGCACGATCATCACGAGCGCGCCGGCCGTCGAGCCCTGGCCGAGGCCGAGGACGTCCGGACTGCCCAGCGGATTGCGGGAGATGGTCTGGAAGAGCGCGCCGCCCAGCCCGAGCGAGGCGCCGACCAGGAGCCCCACCAGGACCCGCGGCAGCCGCAGTTCGTCGACGATGAACTCCTGGCCCGCGTCGCCGTTGCCCAGCAGCGTCCTGAGGACGTCTGCGGCGGGGATCGGGAAGTCGCCGGTGCCGATGAGTACGACGCTCGCGGTGAGCGCCGCCACGAGGAGCAGGGCGACGACCGTGAACGCCCGGGTGTCGACGCGGACCGACAGCCCGCCCCCGGTACGGACCGTGCGGCCGCGGAAGGCCCGCGCGGGGACTGCCTGCTCTCCTCCGGCCTGCTCGTTCCCTGCCCGCTCGTTCCCTGCCGTCTCGTGCCTGTCGGGCTCGGCCTGCTCGCGTAGGACCTTCACAGCTGTGCCGTCCTCCGCCGTCGTACGAGAAAGATGAAGACCGGGCCACCGAGGATCGCGGTGACGATGCCGACCTGGAGTTCCGCGGGCCGTACCACCATCCGGCCGACGACGTCGGCGCCGAGCAGCAGCACCGGCGACAGCACGGTGGCGTACGGCAGGATCCAGCGCAGGTCGGGCCCGGTGAAGGAGCGCACGACGTGCGGGACCATCAGCCCCACGAAGACGATCGGCCCGCAGGCGGCGGTCGCGGCCCCGCACAGCACGGTGGCGGCGGCCATGGACAGCGCGCGGGTCCGGTTCAGATTCGCGCCCAGCGCGCGGGCGGTGTCGTCGCCCATGGCCATGGCGTTCAGCGGACGGGCGAGGGCCAGCGCGAGGACCGTGCCGGCGGCGAGGAACGGCAGCACCTGCCAGATGATCGAGCTGGTGGCCGAGGCCAGCGAGCCGACCGTCCAGAAGCGCATCTTGCCGAGCGCCGCCTCGTCCATGATCATCACGGCCTGGAGATAGCCGTAGAGCGCGGCGCTGATGGCGGTGCCTGCGAGGGCGAGCCGGACCGGCGTCGCGCCCCGGCTGCCGCCGAGGAAGTACACCAGCGCCCCGACGGCGGCCGCGCCCGCGAAGGCGAACCACACATAGCCGTTCAGCGAGGTGACACCGAAGAAGGTGATCGCCGTGACGACCGCCGCGGACGCGCCCGCGTTGATGCCGAGCAGACCGGGGTCGGCGAGCGGGTTGCGGGTGAGCGCCTGGAGCACGGCCCCGGCGAGGCCCAGCGCGGCGCCGACGAGCAGTCCGAGGACCGTACGCGACAGCCGCTCACCCACGACGACGTCGCCGTACGTGCCCGAGTCCGCGAACAGGCCGTGCCAGACCTGCGCCAGGGACAGCTCTTTCGCGCCGATCGCGATGCTCGCCAGGGCGACGAGCACCAGCACGGCGAGGGACACCAGGAGCCCTGTGGCTCGTATCGCCCGGCGGTTCGGGGGCGCGGGGGCGGTCTCCGCGCGCGGTTCGGGGGGACTGTCGACCAACACGTGGTTAGGTTAGCCTACCCTCGCAATCAGGTTCGATCCGTGGCAGCCCTGAAGGCCGTGACCCGCACGGCCCTCTCCGGGCGAGCTTCAGAGTCCCAGCCGGGTCAGCGCCTTGCGCCCGTCCAGCTCGCACGCCGCGTCCCCGGCCGCCGTCCAGGCCGCGGCACACAGCGCCCGCAGCCCGTCCATGGGCTCGCCCTCACCGTCCAGTTCGAGTTCCTCGGCGCCGGCCGTGGCCGTGTAATCCCCGCACCGGAACCCGCCGCCCGCCTCGACGACCTCGGGCTGCCCGGTCAGCATCCCCCGCAGATCGGCGTCGACATAGGTCGGCCGGTGCTGCGGCGGCGCGGCGAGGAGCTGCGCCCCGTCGGTCACCCCGGTCAGCACGAGCAGCGAGTCCACCTCGCCGTTGAACGCGCCCTCGATGTCCGTGTCGAGCCGGTCGCCGACGACCAGCGGCCGCTCGGCCCCGGTCCGCAGGATCGTCTCGCGGTGCATCGGCGGCAACGGCTTGCCCGCCACCTGCGGCTCGGCACCCGTGGCGATCCGTACGACCTCCACGGCCGCGCCGTTGCCCGGAGCGATGCCGCGCGCGCTGGGGATCGTCAGGTCGGTGTTGGACGCGAACCACGGCACCCCGCGCGCGACGGCGTAGGACGCCTCCGCGAGACGGCTCCACGGCAGGTCGGGCCCGCCGAACCCCTGCACGACCGCCACCGGTTCGTCGTCGGCGGACTCGACCGGCTCAAGACCGCGCTCGCGCAGCGCGACCCGCAGCCCCTCCCCGCCGATCACCAGCACGCGCGCACCCTGGGGCACCTGCTCGCTGATCAGCCGGGCCACGGCCTGTGCCGAGGTGATGACGTCCGACGCCTCGGTCGGTATGCCCAGCTCCGTGAGGTGCTCCGCGACGGTGTCGGGCGTCCGCAGGGCGTTGTTCGTGACGTACGCGAGGCGCATCCCGCCCGTGTGGGCCGCGCCGAGCGACTCGACCGCGTGGGCGATCGCGTTGCCTCCCGCGTACACCACCCCGTCCAGGTCGAGCAGCGCCGTGTCGTACGCCTCGCTCAGGGCCCGGTCACTGCCCTCGGGGCGCGTCCTCGCGGTCTGGCTCATTACGCATCGCTCCTCGTTCGATCCCTTTCCCCGATCATCTCTCATGCCACCGACACACTTACGATGCAGCAATGAACACTGCAGGTACCGCGGACGTACCGGCACGCACGGGCCTCGATCTCACCCCTTTCCGGGGCCTGCGCTACGACCCCGACCGGGTCGGCAGCCTGTCCGCCGTCACATCCCCGCCGTACGACGTGGTCGTACGGCCCGACGGTCTGCACCACCTCGAATCGGCGGACCCGCACAACATCGTCCGTCTGATCCTGCCGCAGGCCCCTACCCCCGGCATCCGCAACGAACAGGCGGCGGACACCCTGCACCGCTGGGTGGCGGAGGGCGTCCTGAGAACCGACGCCGAGCCGGGCCTGTACGTCTACGAGCAGCGGGACGACGAGGGCATGTGCCAGCGGGGCGTCATCGGGGCCCTGCGTCTGTCGGAGCCGTCGCAGGGCGTGGTGCTGCCGCACGAGGACGTCATGCCGCACGTCGTCGCGGACCGCGCGGACCTGATGCGGGCCACCTCCGCGAACCTCGAACCCCTGCTCCTGACCTACCGGGGCGACACCGACCGCGACGGCGCCCCCTCCGGCACGACGGCCGTCATCGACCGCACCGCCGACCGCCCTCCCCTGCTGTCCACCACCACGGAGGACGGCTTCAGCCATCGTCTGTGGGCCGTCACCGATCCTGCCGACCTCGCCGAGATCCACGGGGACCTGGCCGGTCGCCAGGCGCTCATCGCGGACGGCCACCACCGCTGGGCGACCTACCTGGAGGTGCGCGCGGAGCACCCGTCGCCGAGTCCCTGGGACTTCGGCCTGGTGCTCCTGGTCGACACCGCGCGCCATCCGCTCCGCGTCCGCGCCATCCACCGCCTTCTGCACCGCCTCCCGGTGCCCGACGCCGTCGCGGCCCTGGGCGACTCCTTCCGCGTACGCCGTATCGACGAGCCCCTGCCCAAGGCGCTGGCGGCGCTCTCCGCGGCGTCCGCCGGCGGGAACGCCTTCCTCCTTGCGGGCGACGGCGGCTTCCACCTCGTGGACGACCCGTCGCCCGGCCTCCTCACGCGTACGATCCGGCCGGACCGCCCGGAGGCCTGGCGCACCCTCGACGCCACGGTGCTGCACGCCACGCTCCTCGACCATGTCTGGCGGATTCCGGACGTCCCGGAACACATCACGTACATCCACGACACGGCCGCCACGGTCGCCAAGGCGGAGCGCGACGGCGGCACGGCCGTCCTGATGCACCCGGTCCGCGAGGAGGTCGTACGCGACCTGGCGAGCCAGGGCGTCACGATGCCCCGCAAGTCGACGTCCTTCGGCCCGAAGCCGGCGTCGGGCCTGGTACTGCGAGCGCTCGGCCTCTGAGGCGCGCTCCGGCCACGCAGACGGGCGGGACCCCTGGTGAGGGATTCCCGCCCGTGTGGTGCTGCTGGTGGTACTGGTGGTACTGGTGGTACTGGTGCCGATGCTTCTACTTGGAGCTGTCGGCCGAGGCCTCGGGGTCCTCGACCTTGTCGGTCGGCTCGGGCGTCACGGCCTCCGGAGCGCGGTCCTCGTCGTCCTGGTCATCCTGGTCTTCATCGTCGTCGTCTTCGTGCTTCTGCTCGTCGTGGCCCTGGAGCTCGTTCTCGTTCTCGTCCTCGGTTTCGTCCTCGTCGTCGTCGAGTGCGTCCACGAACTCGACTCCGTCGAGCTCCGCGAGGCGGTCGGAGGCGTCCGTGCTGCCGTCCTTGTCGGACTCGACGGCCTTGGCGAACCACTCGCGCGCCTCGCCCTCACGCCCGGCGGCGAGCAGCGCGTCGGCGTACGCGTACCGCAGACGCGGGGTCCAGGGCTGTACGGAGTTGGAGGCCAGCTCGGGGCTCTGCAGGGTGACGATGGCAGCGTCGAGCTGGTCCATGTCCCGCCGCGCACCGGCGACCACGAGCCGCATCTCGACCTGGCCGGCCTTGTCGAGCTTCTGCACCTCGGGGGCCCCGGCCATGTCGAGGGCCCTCTCTGGGCGGCCCAGACCACGCTCGCAGTCCGCCATCACGGGCCACAGGTCCACGTTGCCCGTCATGCGCCGCGCGGCCCGGAACTCGGCGAGAGCCTCGCTGTACTTCTGGTTCGCGTACGCGGCGAAGCCCGCTGCCTCCCGTACGGCGGCGACCCGTGATGCGAGCCGCAGCGCGACCCTGGAGTAGCCGTACGCGCCCTCGGGGTCCTCGTCGATGAGCCGGGCGACCATCACCAGGTTCCTGGAGACGTCATCGGCCAGCCCCTTCGGCAGGCTCATGAGCTCCTGGCGCACGTCCTTGTCGATCTCCTCGCCCGTGACGTCGTCAGGGATCGGCAGGCGCTTGATCGGCTCGCGGTCGCGGTCCCGCTCGTCGCGGAAGCGGCCACCGCCGCCGACGCCGCGATCGTCACGCCCGCGGAAACCACCGCGGTCGCCACCGGGACGGCCACGGCTGTCGTCGCGGCGGGGTCCCCCACGGCCACCACGGTCATCACGTCCGGCACGGTCGTCCCCGCCACGGAAACCGCCGCCACCACGACGGTCGTCCCGCCCGCGGAAACCGCCACGGTCGCCGCCGGCGCTGCCGCGGCTGTCGTCACGGCGGTCATCACGGCGGTCGTCACGGCGGAAAGCGGGACGGTCACGGTCGTTGTCCCGGCGGGGGGCTCCGCGGTCGTCGTCACGGCGGAAGGGCGGACGCTCGCCACCGCCGCGGTTGTCATCACGACGGTCGTCCCGCCCGCGGAAACCGCCACGGTCGCCACCGGCACTGCCGCGGCTGTCGTCACGACGGTCATCACGGCGGTCGTCACGGCGGAAGGCGGGACGGTCACGGTCGTTGTCGCGACGAGGAGCACTCCCCCGGTCACGATCATCACGGCTGGGCCCACTCGACCGCTCGTCACGACGGAACGGCGGACGACTGCCACCACTACCGCTGCGATTGTCATCACGGCGGTCGTCACGACGGAACGCCGGACGGTCACCGTCACGACGCGGACCACTACGGTCGCGGTCGTCGCGACGGAAGGGCGGACGGTCGTTGTCCCGGCGGGGAGCACCACGCTCGTCGTCACGGCGGAACGCCGGACGGTCGCCACCGCCTCGGTTGTCGTCGCGACGGTCGTCGCGCCCACGGAAACCGCCCCGGTCACCGCCGCCACTGCCGCGGTTGTCGTCGCGGCGGAAGGCGGGGCGGTCGCGGTCGTTGTCCCGGCGGGGGGCTCCGCGGTCGTCGTCACGGCGGAAGGGCGGACGGTCACCACTGCCACGGTTGTCATCACGTCGGAAACCACCGCGGTCACCACCGCCACCACGGTTGTCGTCGCGGCGGAAGGCGGGACGGTCGCGGTCGTTGTCGCGACGAGGAGCACTCCCCCGGTCACGATCATCACGGCTGGGCCCACCGGACCGCTCGTCACGACGGAACGGCGGACGACTGCCACCACTACCGCTGCGATTGTCATCCCGACGGTCGTCACGCCCACGGAAACCACCGCGGTCACCACCGGCACTGCCGCGGTTGTCATCCCTGCGGAAGCCACCACGGTCGCCGGCGCCGGCGCCACGGTTGTCGTCGCGGCGGAACGGCGGACGGTCACCGTCACGACGCGGACCACTGCGGTCACGGTCGCCGCCGCCGCGGTTGTCATCACGACGGTCGTCCCGTCGGCCGGCCCCGGCACGGTCGTTGTCGCGGCTCGGGCCCCCGCGGTAGCCGCCGCGGTCACCACTGTCCCGGCGTCGCTGGTCGCGCTCCGGTCGCTCGTCGGGAGAGTTGGTGGACATGGGTGACTCCTGTCATCGGTACCGCAAGTCATTCTCGCGCAGCCGGGTACTCGGCGCGCTTCGGAAAACAAAAAAGGACCTCTGGTCCCAGCGAGTCGCTGGGACCAGAGGTCCTCCAAAGATTGTTCGGCGGCGTCCTACTCTCCCACAGGGTCCCCCCTGCAGTACCATCGGCGCTGTAAGGCTTAGCTTCCGGGTTCGAAATGTAACCGGGCGTTTCCCTCACGCTATGACCACCGAAACCCTTTCAGACACTCCACCAAAGGCAGAGTTATGAACGGGCAGCGAACAAGCACACTATTCAATTGATTAGTGGAACTGTTCAGCCAGCACAACCGTTCGTTGTCTGGGAACTACACAGTGGACGCGAGCAACTGAGGACAAGCCCTCGGCCTATTAGTACCGGTCAGCTC
>NZ_JBLFJV010000051.1:0-54080 GCF_047444975.1 Streptomyces sp. CWNU-52B
TCGCCGACAAGAACGACTCGGTCCCCTCCGTCGGCCGGTGATACATCCACGACAACAAACCCAACGCGAACATGTTCTTGCTGCGCTCCGCCTCCTTGCGGGAGAGCCCGAACTCCTTGAGCGCCTCGACGGTCAGCGTGGTCAGCGGCACCGGATGGACACTGAACCCGTCCAGGGTGCCGTCCTCCAGCGGGCTCGACGCGTAGCCGACCTTGGTCATCGCCCGTCTGGTGAACTCGTCCGTGTTGACGATGATCTCCGCGCCGCGCGGCACGTCCGCCATGTTCGCCTTCAGTGCGGCCGGGTTCATCGCGACCAGGACGTTGGGCGCGTCGCCCGGGGTGAGGATGTCGTGGTCGGCGAAATGCAGCTGGAAAGACGAAACGCCCGGCAGGGTTCCTGCGGGCGCGCGGATCTCGGCGGGGAAGTTCGGCAGTGTCGAAAGGTCGTTCCCGAACGACGCCGTCTCGGAGGTGAAACGGTCTCCGGTGAGTTGCATACCGTCACCCGAGTCCCCCGCGAACCGGATGATCACCCGATCGAGCCGACGTACGTCCTTGTCGGCCGCCGGTTTGCGCTGTTCTCCTACGACGGCTCCGTCGGCCTGCTCAGCTGGCCTGCTGACCTGACTGGTCACTGAAGTGAACCTCCTTCGAGGCGGCTGTCCGGGGGCGGCCCTCCCGCAGGCCATCCCAGGTCCAACCCTACGTCGGGAAGGGGCGCTCGCCCCGGGACGCTCGCATGATGGACGTCGTTTCGGGACAGCTGTACATCCGTTTTTGTCACGATTGCTCCGCCCCCCCGGCGTTACCTGTGAAGACGCTCCGTGCTCATCCTTTGGTTCTCGCGCTCGCGTGCACCGGATTCCGGCCAGATTTCTGACGTGCTGTCAGGTCGGGTGCCGGGTCCGGTCTCAGACCTGGTGTCAGATCGTCAGATCTTTGCGAAACATCAGCTCGTCATCGACTCTTCGGTCCATCAGTTCGTCAGTCCGTCAGTTCGGCAATTCGTCAGCTCTTCAGGTAGGTGAGGACCGCGAGGACACGGCGGTGGTCCCCGTCGCTCTGGGACAGGCCCAGTTTCATGAAGATGTTGCTCACGTGCTTCTCGACCGCGCCGTCGCTCACCACGAGTTGCCGGGCGACCGCGGAGTTCGTCCGGCCCTCGGCCATGAGCCCCAGGACCTCCCTCTCCCGCGGCGTCAGCCCCGCGAGGACGTCCTGCTTGCGGCTGCGTCCGAGCAACTGCGCGACGACCTCCGGGTCGAGCGCGGTGCCGCCGCGGGCCACGCGGACGACCGCGTCCACGAACTCCCTGACTTCGGCTACCCGGTCCTTGAGGAGATAGCCGACGCCGGTGCTGGAACCGGCCAGCAGTTCGGTGGCGTACTGCTCCTCCACGTACTGCGACAGCACCAGGACACCGAGGCCGGGGTGCTGCTTGCGCAGTTGAACGGCCGCCTTGACGCCTTCGTCCGTGTGGGTCGGCGGCATCCTGACGTCCGCGACCACGACGTCCGGCAGCGCGTCCTGCGCCGCGAACTCGGTGATCGTCTTTATCAGCGCGTCCCCGTCCCCGACACCGGCGACCACGTCGTGCCCGCGGTCGGTCAGCAACCGGGTCAGGCCCTCCCGCAGCAGCACTGAATCCTCGGCGATGACCACGCGCACTCTGTCCTCCACGATTTTCGGCCCCCCAGCCCATCCCGGACCGCGCACCGGGTCGATCCCGCCGCCCACGCCCCGCACCCACACGCATACACACATACGCCAGCACCCAGCATCCCAGCATCGCCCCCCGAACGCGCCATGTTTCGAGGGGCAGGCCGTGGCCGCGCCCCGGGGACAGAAGGCTGCTCCTGATAAGCGATCGGGGTCCGTGTGTGACCTGACGTTCAGAGCCACGACAGGCGACCGGACATTCGGCTTTGAGGGCCGCGGCGGCATGAGGCCGGGTCCCGGGCGTTCAGCGTTCACGGCGTGCGGCCGGGTCTTTGGCGTCGAGGGGCACGGGCCACGGCCCGTCTCCCGGCGTTCAGGGTCGGGGCGTGCGGCCGGTGCTTGGGCTCTGAGGCTGCGGCATGAGGCCGGATCTCCGACTTCAGGAACACAGGCGACGGCCGGCCTTTGGCTTTTCGGGACGCGGACTTCGGCCGGCCCTTGGCTTTCGGGGGCGCGGGCTGCGGCCCGGTCTGCGATTTCCAGGGTCACGGCGTGCGGCCGGGTCTTTGGCGTTGAGGGGGATGGGCTGCGGTCCGGTTCTTGGCTTTCAAGGGTGGGGCGTACGGCCGGTTTTCGGCTTTGCGGGGCGTGGGCCGCGGTCCGGTCTTCGGCTTCAGAGGTGGGGCGTGCGGCCGGGTCTTTGGCTTTGCGGGGCGTGGGCTGCGGTTCGGATCTTCGGCTTCAGGGGCGTGGGTTACGGCCGGTCTTGTGCTTTTAGGGGCGCGGGGAACTGCGCGCTCAGCCACGAACGACCCGCACCTCCATCACACCCCGCAGCCAGCCGCCCCCGTCCAAGCCCGCAGCCAAGCGCCCCCCGTCCAAGCCCGCAGCCAAGCGCCCCCCGTCCAAGCCCGCAGCCAAGCGCCCCCCGGCCAAGCCCGCTGCCAAGCGCCCCGCAGGGGAGACCGCAGAGCCACAGAGCCAGCCCCCTTCAAGCCGCCCGCCAGGGCAACTCCGCAGTCACCCGCGTCGGCCCCGCCACCGGCGAATCCACCACCAGGATGCCGTCCACCGCCTCAAGCCGCCCGGAGAGCCCCGTGAGCCCGGACCCCGAACCGGCATCCGCACCCCCCACCCCGTTGTCGACCACCTGGATCATCAGCCGGTTCTCGATCCGCCACACATCGACCGTCGCCCGCGTGGCCCGCGAGTGCTTGCTGATGTTCTGGAGCAGCTCGGACACGGTGAAGTACGCGATCCCCTCGATGGCCGGCGCCGGCCGAGCCAGCAGATCGACCTCGACCTGCACGGGAACCGTGCAGCGGGAGGCGACCGACGACAGCGCCGCGTCGAGCCCTCGGTCCGTCAGCACGGCAGGATGGATGCCACGAGCCAGGTCCCGCAGTTCCTGAAGAGCCGTCTTCACCTCACCGTGCGCCTCGCCCACCATCCGCGCCGCCGCCGCCGGATCCTCCGTGAGCTTCTCCTTCGCCAGCCCCAGATCCATCGCCAGCGCCACCAGACGGGCCTGCGCCCCGTCGTGCAGATCCCGCTCGATGCGCCGCAGGTCGGCCGCCGCCGTGTCGACCACGACACCCCGGTCCGACTCCAGCTCCACCACCCGCGTGGCCAGCCGCGAAGGCCCGAGCAGCCCGCCCACGAGGAGCCGGTCCACCAGGGTCAGCGCCCGTACGATCCACGGCGTCGCCAACGTGAGCAGCAGCCCCACCAACGCCGTCACGGTGATCTCGAAGGGGTTGTCCAGGTAGACCCGGTGCGTCTCGTCCCCGTACAGCTGGATTCCGTCCTGCCCGGCGTACATCGGGAACACCCAGAACCACAGCGGGTACGTCAGCAGCGTCCAGCCGGTCGTCCAGAGGGTGACGGCCACCGAGAAGGCGAACACGGCCCACGGGAAGTGCAGCACCGTGTAGAGGAGGTGCCGCCAGGACGCACCGCTCTTCAGCGTCGCCCCCATCCACCCCATCACGCCCCGCTTGCGCATCCGCAGGGGTTCCGGCGCGGCGACGTCGAGGCCCAGCAGCCCCCGCGCCCGGCCCCGTTCCAGCGCGCCGAGCCCGCGGCAGCCCGCGAGCCCCGCGGCGAGCACCGGGACACCGAGGAACGTGATCAGCAGTCCCGCGCCGAGCGACATCATCGTCACGGCGAAGGTGAAGGCGACGATGCTGATCGGCAGGTTCAGCACCAGGTAGGCGAACTCCCGCAGGCTGCGGCCCTCGACCGGCGCCCGCAGCGCGGCGGGGAGCCGGTGCCACCGCTCCCCGGTACCCTCCCCGCGGAATCCGGGGCCGTCGTCCCACCCGTATCCCTGTCCGTACTCCGTGACCATGGCCGCCGTCCGTTTCTGCTCGTCCTAGTCCGCTGGTGCAACTCCACAGTGCTCTGTGCGCCGCTTCCGGACCATGGAGTGGGTCGGCGTCTGGGACGGGGGGTTTTCCCTACCTCACCTCGCCCCCGGTGCGCCGCACATCACGCGGCCCCGCACACGTGTGTACGGGGCCGCGTGATGTGGGTCGTACGGGTCATGCGGGTCGTACGACGCTACTTCCTGCCGGAGCCGGAGCCGGAGCCCTCCGTCCGGTCCCGCCACGGCAGCTCCGCCGTGATCGTCGTCGGTCCGCCGGCCGGCGAGTCGATGACGAACAGGCCGTCCACCGCGCCGAGCCGGTCCGCGAGCCCCGCCATCCCCGTACCGCCGTCGAGGGCGGCACCGCCGCGGCCGTCGTCCCAGACCTGTATGAGCAGGCGGTCGTCCGACCGCCACACGTCGACCGAGGCGGACCGCGCACCGCTGTGCTTGCTGACGTTCTGCAGCAGCTCGGAGACCGTGAAGTACGCGATGCCCTCGATGGCCGCGGCCGGCCGCGTCGGCAGTTCGGCCGTCACCTTCACCGGCACCGTGCACCGGGAGGCGACCGAGGAGAGCGCGGCGTCCAGGCCGCGGTCGGTGAGCACCGCGGGGTGGATGCCCCGCGCCAGGTCCCGCAGTTCCTGCAACGCCAGTTTCACCTCGCCGTGCGCCTCGTCGACCATCGCGGCGACGGTCTCGTCGGCCTGCCCCTCCAGCAGCTTCTCCTTTGCCAGACCGAGCCCCATCGCGAGGTTCACGAGCCGGGCCTGTGCCCCGTCGTGCAGGTCCCGCTCGATGCGCCGCAGGTCCGCCGCGGCCGTGTCGACGACCACTCCCCGGTCCGACTCCAGCTCGGCGATCCGCTTCTCCAGCTCGTCGGAGGGCGACAGCAGCGCGCGCACCATTGCCCGGTCCGCGTTGGCGAGGCCCCGCGCGATGAACGGCAGCACGGGCCACAGCACGAACAACGAGGTCAGTGTGATGGTGAAGGTGACGATGCTCCACGGCAGCCGGATGAGCTCGTACAGGAGCGTCCGCCAGCCGACCGGATCCTTCAGGGCCAGCCACAACCGCGTGAAGAACCCGCCCCGCCCGAGGAACGGCAGCCGGCTCGGCTCGTCCACCCGTACCCCGAGCAGAGCCCTGGCCCGAGCCCGCTCCAGCTTCCCCAACTGACGCGCGCCCACCAGCCCGAGCGCCAGCACGGGCAGCCCGATCACCGTCACCGTCAACCCTGCTCCCAGGAACAGCACGGTGACCACGTACGTGAATCCGACGATGGAGGCCGGCAGGTTGGCCAGGAGATGCGCGATCTCCTTCCAGGTGTGCCGGCCGTAGGCGAAGCGCGCGGGCGGCGGGCGGTCGATGCCGCCGCCCAGGGTGTCGGCGGCCAGGATGCGTTCGGTCATAGGCGCCACCTTGCCGGGCCGCGGCCCGCGGCGCCATGAGGTGGACCGCCTCCGTCTCCTGGGGAAAACCCCACCCCCGCCGACCTGCCCTGCCCGGCCCGGGACCGGCGCGGGACGGGCCTGGGACCGGCCTGGAAATCAGATCGCACGATGCCTACCCGTGACGGGCTGCTTACGGTCTCTTTAGCAGGCCCTAGACTCCGGTGCGTACAGATCGTCGAACGCGGAGCACCGCACGGCGCGCACAAGGACGCCCGCGAAGTCCTACGGGCTCGTACGGGCGTGTCGTGCGCACCTGTTGTACGGGTCCCACGCGGGCCCGCTGTACGAGGTCGTGCCAGGTCATACGAGGTCATACGAGGCCGGGGAGCGAGGGGCTGACGTGCCGGAACCGACCATGGTCGCGGCGACCGGGACCACTGGAACCGGGACCGCCGGGACCTCTCTCGCGGCGGACTACTTCCAGTCCTATTCGGTCGTCGGGCTGATCGTCGTGGTCGGCGTGCTCTTCGTCGCCGTCGCCTTCGGAGCGGGCCGCCTGCTGCGGCCGGTCGTCCCGACGCCCGAGAAGCTCATGACGTACGAGTGCGGAGTCGACCCCGTCGGCGAGGGCTGGGCCCACACCCAGGTCCGCTACTACGTCTACGCCTTCCTCTACGTGATCTTCGCAGTCGACTCGATCTTCCTCTTCCCCTGGGCCACGGTCTTCGCGGCGCCGGGCTACGGCGCGGCGACCCTCGTGGAGATGTTCATCTTCCTCGGCTTCCTGTCCGTCGGTCTGCTGTACGCATACAAGAAGGGCGTCCTCACATGGACGTGACCCGTCCGAATCCGGACGCGACCCCCACGGCCCCGTCGACTCCCTCCGCGGCTGCCGAACCCGTCCTCCTGCCGGAGCCCAAGCGGCTGGGCGCGCTCGCCCGCCTGGCCCCCGAGCCGATGAAGGTGGTCCTGAACTGGGGCCGCCGCTACTCGCTCTGGGTCTTCAACTTCGGCCTCGCCTGCTGCGCGATCGAGTTCATCGCGGCGTCGATGGCCCGGCACGACTTCATCCGGCTCGGCGTCATCCCGTTCGCACCGGGTCCCCGGCAGGCCGACCTGATGGTCGTCTCCGGCACGGTGACGGACAAGATGGCGCCCGCCGTGAAGCGCCTGTACGAGCAGATGCCCGAGCCGAAGTACGTCATCTCCTTCGGCGCCTGCTCGAACTGCGGCGGCCCGTACTGGGACTCGTACTCCGTGACGAAGGGCGTCGACCAGATCATCCCGGTCGACGTGTACGTCCCGGGCTGCCCGCCCCGCCCTGAGGCGTTGCTCCAGGGCATCCTCAAGCTCCAGGAGAAGATCGCCCGCGAGTCGCTGGGGGAGCGTTACGGATCCTCCGGCACGGACCGGCCCTCCACGGCCGCGCTGCAGAGCGGGCTCGTACGACAGCCGCCGGCCACGGGGGACACCCGATGACCGGGACGACGGGCGCGGCGGGGGCGGGTGCGACCGAGGCGACGGGGACGACCGGATGGCTTCCCGCTCCCGTGGAGGAGCTCTTCGGCCCGGACGCCACGGCCGAGGAGTCGTACGGGGTGCTGACGGTCGATGTGCCGCCGGAGTCCTGGCTCGCCTCGCTGGAGCGCGCGCGTGACGCGGTCGGCTGCACCTACTTCGACTGGCTGAGCGCCGTCGACGAACCCGGCACGGAGGCGGGCGCGGGCTTCCGCGTCTCGGCCCACGTCGTGGCGCTGGCGCCTGTACGCCGCCTCCTCGTCCGCACGACGGTTCCGCACGCCGCACCCGTCCTCCCCTCCGCCGTCGAGGTCTACGCGGGCGCCGCCTGGCACGAACGCGAGACCCACGAGATGTTCGGCGTCACCTTCGAGGGCCATCCCGGCCTGGACCCGCTCCTCCTCCCCGAGGGCTTCGAAGGCCACCCCCTCCGTAAGGACTTCGTCCTGGCGGCCCGTGTGGCGAAGGCCTGGCCGGGCGCGAAGGAGCCCGGGGAGTCGGAGCACGGCGGCCCGAAACGCCGCCAGATGCTCCCGCCGGGAGTGCCCGACCCGAACGAATGGGGCCCCCTCAAGGGCCAGCTCCCGCCGGCCCCCGCCCGCCCGGCCCGAGGCGGCGCCCGCGCGGCGGCGGGCGCGGCAGGCGACCGCCCGGCACGCCGGACCCGCACGGCGGGGGAGGGCGCGACGAGCGGTCCCCCGGCCTCGTCCACGGAGTCACCTTCCCCAGCCGTGCGCCGAGCACGGAGCGCGGGCCAGGGCTCGGCGAGCCAGCGGCCACAGCCCTCGGAGCCTCCGGAGTCCTCGGAGCCGACGGCTTCCCCCGAGCCGCCCACCCCGGCCCCGGCCCCGGCCGGACCGAAGCCCGAGCCGGACACCCCACCGGAACCGAAGTCGCCCGAGCGGGGGCCCACGCCCGAGCCGAAGGCACCCGACGCGTCGCGCGGTTCGGACGCCCCGTGGCACCACGCCCGCCCCACCTTCGACGAGCCCGAGGCTCCGGGTACTCCGGGTACTCCGGGTACTCCGGGTACTCCGGGTACTCCGGGTGATCCGGGCGAACCCGGCCCGGACGACCGCCCCGACCCCGGCTCCACAGGAGGCGCGCAGTGAACGACGCGCTCGACGTCGCCCTGCGACTGATCGTCGTCTTCGTCGTGTTCCTGACGTTCCCCCTGATCGTGGGTCAGGCCGAGCACAAGGTGATGGCCCATATGCAGGGCCGCCTCGGCCCCATGTACGCGGGCGGTTTCCACGGCTGGGCCCAACTCGTCGCGGACGGGGTGAAGTTCGCGCAGAAGGAGGACGTGGTCCCGGCGGAAGCGGACCGCCGTGTCTTCCAGCTCGCCCCGGCCGTGGCCCTCCTCCCGTACCTCGTCGTCCTCCTCGCCATCCCGATCGGCCCCGGAGAGGGCGCGGTCGGCGAGGTGGTCGACGCGGGCATCTTCTTCGTCCTGGCCGTGATGGGCGTGAGTGTCCTCGGCTCGCTCATGGCGGGCTGGGCCTCGGCCAACAAGTTCTCCCTTCTCGGCGGTCTGCGGACCGCCGCCCAGCTCCTCGCGTACGAACTCCCGATGCTGCTGACCGCCGCCTCCGTCGCCATGGCGGCCGGCACCGTCTCCCTCCCCGGCATCGTCGACGCCTTCGAGTGGTGGTGGCTGCCCTGGCAGATCGTCGGCGCGATCGTCTTCTTCGTGGCGGGCCTCGCCGAACTCCAGCGCCCGCCCTTCGACATGCCGGTCGCCGACTCGGAGATCATCTTCGGCGCGTACACCGAGTACACCGGCCTGCGCTTCGCCCTGTTCCTCCTCGCCGAGTACGCCGGAATCGTCGTCCTGTGCGGTCTGACCACCGTGCTCTTCCTGGGCGGCTGGCACGGCCCGTGGGGCGCGGACGGCCTCGGCTGGGTCTGGACCCTGCTGAAGGCGGCCGTCCTCGCCTTCGTCGTCATCTGGCTGCGCGTCACCTACCCCCGCCTGCGCGAGGACCAGCTCCAGAAACTCGCCTGGACCCTCCTCGTCCCCCTCTCCCTCGCCCAGATCGCCCTCACCGGCATCGTCAAGGTGGTGATCGCGTAACCATGTCCCCCATCCCCGGCTCAGGCCTGGCCAAGGGCCTGGCCGTCACCCTGCGCACGATGACGAAGAAGACCGTCACCGCGCAGTACCCCGACGCCCAGCCCGAACTCCCGCCCCGCACCCGCGGAGTCATCGGGCTCTTCGAGGAGAACTGCACGGTCTGCATGCTGTGCGCCCGCGAGTGCCCGGACTGGTGCATCTACATCGACTCCCACAAGGAGACGATCCCGGCCGCGGCGCCCGGCGGCCGTGAGCGCAGCCGCAACGTCCTCGACCGCTTCGCCATCGACTTCTCCCTCTGCATGTACTGCGGTATCTGCATCGAGGTCTGCCCGTTCGACGCCCTCTTCTGGTCCCCCGAGTTCGAGTACGCCGAGACCGACATCCACGAACTCACCCACGAACGCGACAAGCTCCGCGACTGGATGTGGACCGTCCCGGCCCCGCCGGCCCTCGACCCCGGCGCCGAGGAACCCAAGGAGATCGCCGCCGCCCGCAAGACCGCCGAGAAACTGGCCGCGGCCCAGGCACAGGCGTCGGCACCGGCGGAAGAACAGGCACCGGCCGGACCCACCGACCCGCGGGGAGGCGCATCGTGACTTCCGCCGCGGCCACCGCCACCGCGGTCCGGGCCACGACCGCCGCCGCCGAGACCCACGGCTTCCTCTCGCCGACGGGCGTCGAGATCGCCTTCCTCCTCGTCGGCCTGGTCACCTTCGGCGCCGCGATCGTCACGGTCACCACGAAGCAACTGGTGCACGCCGCCCTGTGGCTCGTGGTCGCCCTCGGTGGCCTCGCCGTCGAATACCTCCTCCTCACGGCCGAGTTCATCGCCTGGGTGCAGGTCCTCATCTACGTCGGTTCCATCGTCGTCCTCCTCCTCTTCGGTCTGATGCTCACCAGGGCGCCCATCGGCCGCTCCCCGGACGCCGACTCCGACAACCGCTGGGTCGCCCTCGCCGTGGCGGTCACCGCGGCAGCCGCCCTCGTCTGGGTCGTCGTCGACGCCTTCCGGACGACCTGGATCGACCTGGACGGCGCCGCGGCGGGCTCCACCGCGGTCACCGGCGCGAGCCTTTTCCAGAGCTGGGTGCTCCCCTTCGAGGCCCTCTCGGTCCTGCTGCTCGCCGCCCTCGTCGGCGCGATCGTCCTCTCCCGCAAGGCGGCGAAGGCGAAGGCGAAGGAGCCGGCCACCCCGAGCCGCCCGAGCTCCTCCAGCCCCAAGAGCCCGACGAGCCCCAAGAGCCCCGCGAGCGACGCCCCCCGGAGCGACAAGGAAGGCGCCCGCTGATGCACCTCGCCTACCCGGCCGTACTCTCCGCCCTCCTCTTCTGCACGGGCCTGTACGGAGTCCTCGCGCGCCGCAACGCGATCCTGGTCCTGATGTCCGTCGAGCTGATGCTCAACGCCGTCAACCTCAACCTCGTCGCCTTCGACGTCTGGCTCAGCAAGAGCGCCCAGGACACCCTGCACTCCGGCCAGGCCCTGACCCTGTTCACCATCGCCATCGCCGCCGCCGAGATCGGCATCGGCCTGGCGATCGTCCTCGCCGTCCACCGCAACCGCGGCACCGCGGACATCGACAAGCTCCGCGACACCGCCGAGACCGACGGCGCCGACGACGACTCCGGGCCCGCCAGGCGCGAGCCGGCCGAGAAGGCTGAGGCCACCGCGTGACCACGACCACCCTCGCCGTCCTCGTTCCCCTCCTCCCGTTCCTGGGCGCGGTGGCCGGCCTGCTCCTGGGCCGCACCGCCCCCGGTTTCGTACGCCCCCTCGCCGTCCTGCCCTCCCTCGCCGCCCTCGGACTCGCCGCGGTCGTCGCCGTGCGCCAGGGCGGCGGACAGGCGGTGGACGCGGCGACCGAACTCACCCCGACCGGCTCGGTCCCCGTCGAACTCGCCCTGCACATCGACGGCTTCGCCGCCCTCGTCGCGATCCTCGTCACCCTGGTCGCGACCTGCGTGCAGATCTACTCGACGGGCTACCTGCGCGACGACCCGCGCTACCCCTCGTACGCCGCTCTCGTCTCCCTCTTCACCTCCGCCATGCTGCTCGTCGTCTACTCCGGCGACCTGATGGTGCTGCTGGTCGGCTGGGAGATCATGGGCATCTGCTCGTACTTCCTCGTGGGCCACTACTGGGAGACCCCGGAGGCGCGCGCCGCCTCCATCAAGGCCTTCCTCGTCACCAAACTCGGTGATGTCCCCTTCCTGATCGGCCTGTTCGCGCTCGCCGCCGACACCGGTTCGTTCCGCATCACGAAGATCCTCGGCAACGTCGCGAGCGGCGGACTCGACCACCCGACCCTGATCGCCCTGCTGCTCCTGGCCGGGGTGGCGGGCAAGTCGGCGCAGTTCCCGCTCCACACCTGGCTCCCCGACGCGATGGCGGGCCCCACCCCCGTCTCCGCGCTGATCCACGCCGCGACGATGGTCGCCGCCGGTGTCTACTTCATCGCCCGGCTCCTCCCGGTCTTCGCCGCCTCAGCGGCCGCACTGGTCGTTCTCGCCGTGATGGCCGCCGTGACGATGGCAGGATCGGCCCTCGCCGCGCTCGCCCAGGACGACATCAAACGAGTCCTCGCGTACTCGACGATCGGCCAGCTCGGCTACATGACCGGCGCCCTCGCCGTCGGCGACCGCGGGGCCGCCGTCTTCCACCTCCTCACGCACGGCGCCTTCAAGGCGCTGCTGTTCCTCGCGGCGGGCGTGATCATCCACGCCGCCGACACCAACTCCCTGGCCGCCATGTCCCGGATGAAGGACCTGCGCGCCCGTGTCCCCGACGCCTACTGGACGATGACCGTGGCGCTGCTCGCCCTCGCCGCGATCCCGCCCTTCAGCGGCTTCTTCTCCAAGGAGGCCGTTCTCGGCGCCGCCGAGCACGCCGCCACCGGCCACGCCGAGAACGTCCCCGGAGCCGTGGGCTGGATCGTCCTCGTCGCCGGCCTGGTGACCGCCCTGCTCACCGCCGCCTACGCGATGCGCCTGTGGCTGCTCGCCTTCCGCGGCCACGGCACCGAGGCGCCCCACCACGGCAAGCAGCCCGTCGCCATGAACTCCGTGCTGTGGCTGCTCGCCCTCCCCTCGCTGGCTCTCGGACTCGTCACCGGTCTGCTGCCCGACTGGTTCGACGGCCGGGACCTGACCCCGACCCTCACCACCGCCGTCCTCGGCACGGGCGTCGCCCTGGTCGGCGGCATCGTCACGTACGGCGCGTGGCAGCACACCACCGTCCTGGCGGCCCGCATCCCCCTGGGCGCGGTCGCGGCCCACCCGGACGCCGACGGCGGCCTGGTCGAGGCCGAGGCCATCGCCAGCCACGAACCCGCGTACGGGAACGTGGCCTCC
Source organism: Streptomyces sp. CWNU-52B (assembly GCF_047444975.1). Classification (NCBI taxonomy): domain Bacteria; kingdom Bacillati; phylum Actinomycetota; class Actinomycetes; order Kitasatosporales; family Streptomycetaceae; genus Streptomyces; species Streptomyces sp. CWNU-52B. The sequence goes on from NZ_JBLFJV010000051.1 coordinate 12,372, forward strand.
GCGCCCGACCCGGCGGATCCCGGCCGTCTGCTGCTCGGCCCGCTGCACCGCCACGCGGCCACCGGTTTCCACCTGGACGCGCTGTACACGGCGCTCTTCGTCCGCCCGGTCCAGGCCGCGGCCGCCCTCGTCCGGTTCCTGGACCGCGAGGTCGTCGACACCTACGTACGCGGTGCGGGCGCACTGCCCCGCTGGCTCGGCGCGGCCGTCCGGCGCGCCCAGACCGGCAATCTGCAGACCTATGTGAGCGCGCTGCTCGCCGGCACCGTCGTCCTGGTGGTCGCCGCCCTCCTCGTCGCGACCGCGGGAGCGTGAGCAGCAGTGATCGATATCAGCGAGTCCGTGATGCAGTTCCTTCTCGCGTTCATCGTCGTCGCCCCGCTCATCGGGGCCGTCGCGGCTCTCCTGCCGGCGCCGCCCGGACTGAAGGGGAAGTCGCCCGAGCAGGCCGTGCTGCGGCACGGTGTGATCGTCACCGGCGCCGTGCTCGTCGCCGCGGTCGTCCTCGCGCTGGGCTTCGACCACGGCACCCCGGCCACGGCCCACCGGATGCAGGCGACGACGGACATCAGCTGGATCCCCGCACTCGACGTGCGGATCCACCTCGGCATCGACGGCATCTCCCTCCCCCTCCTGGTCCTGACCGCGCTCCTGACCTTCCTCTGCGCGCTCTACAGCTACTTCAAGATGCCCGCGGGCCCGGCCCCGAAGGCGTTCGTCGCACTCGTCCTCGTCCTGGAGTCCGGCACCCTCGCGACCTTCGCCGTCCTCGATCTGCTGCTGTTCTTCCTGGCCTTCGAGATGGTGCTCATCCCGATGTACTTCCTCATCGCCCGCTGGGGCGGTGAGCAACGGACCAAGGCCGCCTGGAAGTTCATCCTCTACACACTGCTCGGGTCCGTCGTCATGCTGCTGGGCCTGCTCCTGATCGGAATCAAGGCGGGCACTTTCGACATGGTGGCACTCGCCACTGACAATCACCCCTCGCTGACCCCGTCGGTGCAGGTCATCGCCGTTCTGGCGATCGGGCTCGGGCTCGCGGTCAAGACGCCGATGTGGCCGCTCCACAGCTGGCTGCCGGACGCGCACACCGCCGCCCCGACCGTCGGATCGGTCCTGCTGGCCGGGGTCCTGCTGAAGATGGGCACGTACGGGTTCGTCCGGATCCTGCTGCCCGTCACACCCGACGGCATGAGCACGTTCGCCCCGTACCTCGCGGCCTTCGCGGTCGTCGGGATCATCTACGGTTCGCTGGCCTGCCTGGCGCTCGCCAGGCAGGGCGCGAAGGGCGACCTCAAACGCCTCATCGCGTACTCCTCGGTCGGCCACATGGGCTTCGTACTCCTCGGGATCGCGTCGATGACTCCGACCGGCGTGAACGGCGCGCTGTTCGCGAACATCGCCCACGGCCTCATCACCGGGCTGCTCTTCTTCCTCGTCGGCGCGCTCAAGGACCGCACGGGCACGACCGACCTCGACACCCTCGCGCGGACGACCGGCGCCGCGCTCTACGGCAGGGCCCCGCGCCTCGGCGGCCTGCTCGCCTTCGCCGCCGTCGCCTCGCTGGGACTGCCGGGCCTGGCCGGGTTCTGGGGCGAGATGCTCACGCTGTTCGGCGCGTTCGACCCGGCTGACGACCTCAGCAGGCCGGCGTTCCTGACGTTCATGGCGATCGCCGCGTTCGGCACGCTGCTCACCGCCGCGTACATGCTCGTCGTGGTCCGCCGGGTCTGCATGGGCGCCACCGCGCAGGAGGAGAGCCCGCAACTCGCCGACGTGCGGACGTACGAGTTCGCCGCCTGGACCCCGCTCGTCGTCCTGACCGTCGTCGCCGGGCTCTGGCCCAAGGCCCTCCTCGGCCTGACCGACCCGGCCGTGCAGCAGCTCCTCTCAGGAGGCACCCGATGAGCCCCCAGGCCCAGTCCCTGGTCCAGGCGCAGTCCCTGGTCCAGTCCGTCGACTGGCTCGCGATCGCGCCGCCCACCATCGCGGCGGTCGTCGCACTGGTGGTGCTCGTCGCCGACCTCTTCGTGGGCGACAAGAAGAAGGCCCTGCTCGGCTGGGTCTCCGTCGCCGGGCTCGCCGTCGCCGGGCTCGCGCTGCTGCCCCTCCTGGACGGCGACCGCTCCACGTTCTGCCTGACGGGCGACGCGGACGTGTGCAGCTATGCGGCGGACCGGTTCACGCTGGTCATCCAGTTCCTCGTCCTGGGCGGCGCGCTCCTCGCGGCGCTCCTGTCGATGACCGCCCTGAAGGACGCCGACAAGGAACTCCCCGAAGGGGAGTTCTGGTTCCTGCTGCTCTCCTCGGCCGCCGGCGCCGCCCTGCTGCCCGCCTCCCGCGACCTCGCCACCCTGATCGTCGCCCTGGAGGTCGCCTCGCTGCCCGCCTTCGCCCTCGTGGGCATCAGGCACGGCGACCGGAAGTCCTCCGAAGCGGCCCTGAAGTTCTTCCTTTCCTCGGTCACCGCGACCGCCGTGAGCCTCATGGGCATCAGCTTCGTCTACGCCTCGACTGGCACCCTGTACCTCACGGAGATCGCCACCCGGATCGAACACGTCGACAGCCAGCTGCACACACTCGCCCAGGCGGGCGTCGTCCTCACGCTCGTCGGCTTCGCCTTCAAGACGGCCGCCGTGCCCTTCCACTTCTGGGTGCCCGACACCTACGTGGGAGCCCCTCTCCCGGTCGCCGCCTATCTGTCGGTCGTCGGCAAGGCGGTCGGCTTCTCCGGCCTGATCCTCGTCACCGTGATCGCCTTCCCGTCGTACGCGGACGTCTGGGGCCCGGCACTCGCCGCCCTGGCCGCCCTGACCATGACGGTCGGCAACGTGGGCGCCCTGCGGCAGCGGACCACGCGCGCGTACAGCGCGGTACGCCTCCTCGCCTGGTCCTCCGTGGGACAGGCCGGCTACCTCCTGGTGCCGATCGCCGCCGCCGCGTACTCGGACGACGCGGAGAAGGCCATCGGCTCCACCGTCGCGTACGCCCTCATGTACGCCGCCGTGAACCTCGGAGCCTTCGCCGTGGCCGCCCTGGTGGCCCGTACGAAGCCGCTGAACCGGATCAGCGACTACCGCGGCCTGTACGCCTCACGCCCCCTCGCCGCCCTCGTCCTCGGCTTCTTCCTGCTCTGCCTGGCCGGTCTGCCGCCCGGCATCATCGGCCTCTTCGCGAAGGTCACCGTCTTCTCGGCGGCCGTCGACGCGGGTCTCGGCTGGCTTGCCGTGGTCATGGCCGTCAACGTCGTGATCGCGCTCTACTACTACCTCCAGTGGACGACCCTGCTGTTCCGCGCCCCCGAGGGCGAGCCCGAGTCGCACCGTGTCCCGGCCCCCCTCACCGCGGCGATCGCCCTGACCGCGGTCCTGGGCGTCGCGCTCTCCGGAGCACCTCAGCTCATCCTGCGCTTCTCCGACACCGGCCTCTTCTGACGGCTCCTGGCGGCACTCCCGAACCTCCCGAAGCGGTCCCACGCGCGGGTGCGGGGCGGTTGTCATATCACCCGGACGGCCGACGCGCGGGGCCGCGAGCACAAGGGAACTAGAGCCCTCCGCCTGGCGTTGACCAGTGAGGGAGGGTCCACTGGACCGTGGAGTCACGGAATGCAGTGACGTCAGAGATCGACAAGCAAGGGTTCCCCTGCCGCACCATTTGGAGGGCGTACCGTGCACCGCCGGCACAACGGGCTCAGGACCGCCGTACTCCTCGGGGGACTGTCCGCACTCATCATCGTCATCGGCAGTTTCTTCGGGCGTACAGGCCTTGTCGTCGCGCTCCTCATCGCGATCGGCACGAACGCGTACGCGTACTGGAACAGCGACAAACTGGCTCTACGCGCGATGCGCGCGCGCCCGGTGAGCGAGTTCGAGGCCCCGGCCCTCTACAAGATGGTCCGCGAGCTCTCCACCCAGGCCCGCCAGCCCATGCCCCGCCTGTACATCTCCCCGACCGAGGCACCGAACGCGTTCGCGACGGGCCGTAACCCCCGCAACGCTGCCGTGTGCTGCACCGAAGGCATCCTGCGCATCCTGAACGAGCGGGAGCTGCGCGGCGTCATCGGCCACGAACTGAGCCACGTCTACAACCGCGACATCCTCATCTCCTCCGTCGCGGGCGCCCTGGCCTCCGTCATCATGTTCCTCGTCAACTTCGCCTGGCTGATCCCGATCGGCCGCTCCAGCGACGACGACGGCCCCGGCCTCCTCGGCATGCTGATGATCATGATTCTGGGCCCGCTCGCCGCGTCCGTCATCCAGCTCGCCATCAGCCGTTCCAGGGAGTACGAGGCCGACGCGTCCGGCGCCCAGCTCACCGGCGACCCCCTGGCCCTCGCGAGCGCCCTGCGCAAGCTGGAGGCGGGCACGAAGCAGCTTCCGCTGCCGCCGGAGCCCCGTATCGAGACCGCGAGCCACATGATGATCGCCAACCCCTTCCGTCCGGGCCAGGGACTCTCCAAAATGTTTTCCACGCACCCGCCCATGGCGGAGCGCATCACCCGGCTCGAGCAGATGGCAGGTCGCCACCAGTGAAGACAATCCTCAACGTCATATGGCTGGTCCTCAGCGGCTTCTGGCTGTTCCTCGGCTACGTCTTCGCGGGCGTACTGCTGTGCATCACGGTCATCGGCATCCCGTTCGGCGTCGCGGCGTTCCGTATCGGCGGCTACGCGCTGTGGCCGTTCGGCCGGACGACGGTGGAGCGCCCTGACGCGGGCGCCCCGTCGTTCATCGTCAACATCCTGTGGCTGATCCTCGCGGGCTGGTGGCTGGCCCTCGCCCACGTCGTCACGGGCCTCATCCAGTGCGTGACGATCATCGGCATCCCCCTGGGCATCGCCAACTTCAAGCTCATCCCGGTCTCCCTGTTCCCGCTGGGACGCGAGATCGTGAGCACGGACCAGCCGTTCACGTCGTCGGTCCGGTAGGGCGGCGCCGGGGGTGCGGCGGCCGAAGTACACCCTCACGGCGTACGACGCCGACGAAGACGCGCAGGACGACGAGGTCTGGGCCCTGTGCGCGGACGCCGAGACCCTCTTCGGCGACCCGCCGGCCCCCACCCGCGGCACGTACGAACTGATCGGCTGCGCCCCCGAGGGAACGCTGGACACGGCCCTCACGCGCGCGCGTGCCGACGGCTCGGCACCCCTGGGCACCCTCGTCCTGGAAATCCTCGACAAGGACGGCGGGCGCGTCGAGGAGTGGTCCCTGGAGGACGCACGCGTCCTCGGCGACCGCCCGTGCGCCCGCGACCTGTCGCTGCGCGACCTCACCGTCGAGGCGCAGGAGTCCCCGGACAACCCGTTCGACTACCCCGGGTGCCCGCCGCTCTCCCCGGGATACCGCCTGCTCGGTGCGAAGGACGAACCATGGGGCGGCTGCCGGGACCTGGCACACGTTCCGGACGGACAGCCGGACCTCGTCGAACCACCCGTGCGGCTGCTCGGCTGCTCCCCGCGCGGAGCCCTCCGTACGGCCCTGGACGCGGGCGAGGAGGACCTCGGACACGCCAGGCTGGTACGCCTCGACAGGACGGGCCGCCCCGTCCAGCCCGCCGTCGAGGGCGAACTCGTCGCATGGATCCCCTCGGCCCGCGGCCGCGGGCTGGTCGACCTCACGCTGGAGCCCTGGTCGGACCGGCCCCCGACCGCGGCCGAGGCGGTCTGGGAGCTGTGGGACGGCGGCCGGCCCGCGGAGCCCGGTCTGTGGGCCCGCTGCGGAGCGGAAGGGCGCCGCCATTGGCTGCGGACGGCGCTGGACCGTCACGAGTCCCGAAGACCCGACGCGGAGCCCGGCGGCACGTATCACCTCGACGGCCGCCACATCGTCGACGAGCCGGGTTTCTTCTGCGCGCTCGGCGAAGCGGTCAACGGACCGGGCGGCTACTTCGGCTGGGGCCTCGACGCGCTCGCGGACTGCCTCCGCGGCCGCTGGGGCGCACTGCCGCCCCTCACCCTGGTCTGGCACGACGCCGAGGTCGCCCGCACCTGCCTCGGCCTCGTCCCACGCACCGACCACCGCCCCTGGACGTTCCAGGAACTCCTCGCGTTCCTCGTGGACGAGGGCGTCGACGTCCGCCTCGTCTGAGGTTGTCCACAGGCCGGCCCGATTGTCGGTGGCGCGCTGCATCATGAATGCATGACCGAGATCGAGCAGTTGCTGGTACGTGTCTCCGCGGAGGCACGCAACTCGCGCCCCTGGGGCTGGCCTTCGCTCCCCGAGCCCGTGGACGCGGCCACGCTCGCCCGTGCCGAGTCCGCCCTCGGATTCCCCGTCCCACCGCTGCTCGCCGCGCTCTATCTGCGGATAGGAGACGGAGGGTTCGGCCCGGAGTACGGTCTGCTGCCCCTGCTCGACAGCCCGCCCTCGGGCGAGCCCGCCGTCGTCACGCAGTACCTGACCCACCGTGAGAGCGGCCTCAAGGACCCCGACTGGCCCTGGCCGGCCGGCATCCTGCCGATATCCCACTGGGGCTGCGGGATGTACGCGTGCGTGGACTGCCACTCCTCGGACGCCAAGGTCCTCCTGTTCGAACCGAACGCAGACGACGCCGACCACGCGTGGTACGTGGACGCCCCCACCCTCACGGCCTGGCTCCACGCCTGGCTCGACGGCACCGGCTGGTACGACGAACTCAACGACGACACGGACCTGGAGCCCTGGGAGGACTTCCGCATACGTACGGGAGCGGCGCGAGCCTCGTAGCGCGGCTCCCCCCGGACCCCTCAAGGGGTGTTCAGCACCCCCGAAGGGTGTTCAGCGCGCGCCCAGCCGTCTGCGAACCCGTCTGCGCACCCCGTACGCGGCCGCGCCCAGCCCCAGCACACCGGCACCCACGGCCACGGACATCCACGGCAGGGCGAAGGCCAGCGTCAGGCACCCCACCAGCCCCGCCGCGGGCACGATCCGCGACACGGCCGCCGAACTCAGCGTCCAGGCCGAGGCATTGGCGATCGCGTAGTACACCAGCACCCCGAAGGAGGAGAAGCCGATCGCACCCCGCACATCCACCGTCGCGGCCAGCACCGCGACCACCGCCCCGACGGCGAGCTCCGCCCGATGGGGCACCCGGAAGCGCGGATGCACGACGGCCAGCCCGGCCGGCAGATGCCGGTCGCGGGCCATGGCCAGCGACGTCCGCGACACCCCCAGGATCAACGCGAGGAGGGAGCCGAGCGCCGCCACCGCGGCACCCACCCGGACCACCGGGACGAGCCCCGGCGCCCCGGCGGCGCGCACCGCGTCGGCGAGCGGTGCCGTCGCCTGCCCGAGCCCCTCGGGCCCCAGCACGGAGACGACGGCGACCGCCACAGCCGCGTACACGACCAGAGCGATACCCAGCGCGAGGGGGATCGCGCGCGGAATGGTGCGCGCCGGATCACGTACCTCCTCGCCCAGGGTCGCGATCCGCGCGTACCCGGCGAAGGCGAAGAACAGCAGCCCGGCCGCCTGAAGCACCCCGCCCGCGCCCCCGGAGACCCCCGCGTCGAGCCGCCCGGCGTCGGCGTCCCCGGAGGTCAGACACACGACCACCACGGAAGCGAGGACCGCGAGAACCACCGTCACGATCACCCGCGTCAGCCATGCGGACTTGCGCACCCCGCCGTAGTTGACCGCGGTCAGCGCCACCACGGCCCCGACGGCCACCGCGTGGGCCTGCCCCGGCCAGACGTACGCACCCACGGTGAGCGCCATCGCCGCACACGAGGAGGTCTTCCCCACGACGAACGCCCAGCCCGCCAGATACCCCCAGAACTCGCCGAGCCGCTCCCTGCCGTACACGTAGGTCCCGCCCGACGTGGGGTAGCGGGCGGCGAGGCGTGCCGAAGCGGTCGCGTTGCAGTAGGCGACAACGGCGGCGACGCCCAGGCCGAAGAACAGCCCGGATCCCGCGGCACGCGCCGCGGGCCCCAGCGCGGCGAAGATCCCTGCCCCGATCATCGAGCCGAGGCCGATGACCACGGCGTCGCCGAGGCCGAGCGTCCGCCGCAGCTCCGCCGTGTCCTGCGGTGTACCGGGCGGGGGCGAATCCGGCCGGCCGGATTCGGGTGGTGTCATGAGCCGCACCCTACTGATCGGTGCAACCGCTCACCGTGGCGCAGACGTCCTCCCTGACGACAACGAACGAACAGAAGAACGAAACAGAAGAAAGAACCAAGAGAAGCCCGCGACAGCGGAACGGCAAGAGGGCAAGACGCCAAGAGAGCGCGCGAGCGGTATGACCACAGCCTGGTGCGATCAAGATCACAGCACAGGTACAGCACGAAGGGGCAGGTTCACGGCATGGGCATCATCAGCTGGATCATTCTGGGGCTGTTGGCCGGGGCCATCGCCAAGTTCCTGCTGCCGGGACGCGATCCGGGCGGCTTCATCGGCACGACACTGATCGGCGTCGCGGGCGCGTTCATCGGCGGGTGGATATCGGCCCGCTGGCTGGACCACCCGGTCGCCAAGGACTTCTACGACGGAGCCACCTGGGCCTCCGCGATCGGAGGCGCGCTGGTTCTCCTGATCGCCTACCGCCTCCTGTTCGGCAACTCGCGCAACTGAGTACGCGCTCCCAAGACCGCAGCCAGCAGGCGAGAAGGGTGGACACCCACGGGTGCCCACCCTTTCTCGTACGCGCAGTCGGCGTCCGCGGAACAGCCGGAGGTCACCGGTAGTTGACGAACTGCAGTGCGAAGTCGAAGTCCTTGCCCTTGACGAGCGCCTGTACGGCCTGCAGGTCGTCACGGCTCTTCGAACTGACGCGCAGCTCGTCGCCCTGCACCTGCGCCTTCACGCCCTTCGGGCCCTCGTCACGGATGACCTTCGCGACCTTCTTCGCGTTGTCCTGGGAGATGCCCTCCTCGATCGAGGCGAAGATCTTGTACTCCTTGCCGGAGAGCTGAGGCTCACCGGCGTCCAGCGCCTTCAGCGAGATACCGCGCTTGATCAGCTTGGTCTCGAACACATCGAGGATGGCCTTGACCCGCTCCTCGGAGTTCGCCTCCATGAGGATCTTCTCGCCGGACCAGGAGATGGAGGCGCCCACGTTCTTGAAGTCGTAGCGCTGCGAGATCTCCTTGGCGGTCTGATTGAGGGCGTTGTCGACCTCCTGCCGCTCGACCTTCGAGACGATGTCGAAACTGGAGTCGGCCATGTCCTGTGGCTCCTTGTATCGGGGTGCGTAGTGGCGGCCGTCGAGCCCGCGTCGGTCCCGGGCCGCATCCGCATAAGCCTAGCCACCCCCCACCCTCCGGGCACCGTTCAATCGGGTGGCGAAGCACCCCCGGGCATCGGGTATCGTTTACGTCGTTGCCACGAAGTGCCGCCGAAAAGCGGTTCGAGTGGTAGCTACCACCCCGGCGGTGTGCCCGAGCGGCCAAAGGGAGCAGACTGTAAATCTGCCGGCTTAGCCTTCCCAGGTTCGAATCCTGGCGCCGCCACGCTCAGAGAAGAAGCCCTCTCTGAACTGCGAATCCGCAGTCCAGAGAGGGCTTCTTCGTGTTCGGCGTGCGCCGACGGCGAGGGCCGGCGGTTTCTTCGTACGCTGGAGCCATGTCCTCACGCCGCCGAAACTGCCCCGAGTGCCGTCGCGAGATCGCTGTCGTCGCCGGACGGTTCGCTCGGCACGACCCGCCGGGAGCGCGGGGGAGCTCGGAACTCGTGTCCTGCCCGGGGTCGCGCAGGCAGGCCGAACTCGGCGCTGCGCAGCCCGCGCTGGACGGGTACGTCGTGGCGGAGTTCCCCGGCCAGCTTCCGCTCTTCTGACCGACCGCCCCGGCGGACCGACCGCTCCGCCGGCAGGCATGGCGAGGCGTGGTGAGGCGAGCCACCCGGCCCACGACGACGGCGCGCAGCAGTCGGCCACCGGACCCGGCCACCGGACCCGTGGCGCCCGCAGTGCCTACCTTCGCCCCTGGCCCCGTACTCGCCCCGGCCCCGGCCCCGGCACCCGCACTCGCCCGGTTCTCAGTTCCCCGCCACCGACTTGACCGCCACCGACACCGGAGTCGAACCGCTGATCAGTTCCAGGGTCAGCCCGTTCGTCGCCGGGGTGTCCACCAGCTCCGCCAGGCACGCGGCGACGTCGTCGCGTGGGACGGGCCCGCGGCCCGTGGCCGCCTCCAGGCGGACGAGGCCCGTGCCCGCGTCGTTCGTCAGCATCCCCGGGCGCAGGATCGTCCAGTCCAGGCCCCGGTGAGCCCGTACGTACGAGTCGGCCTCGCCCTTGGCCCGCAGGTAGGCGTCGAAGATCTCGTCCCCCGGGTGCTCCGGATCCGCGCCCATCGCCGAGACGACCACATGGCGTCGCACCCCGGCTCGGGCCGCCGCGTCCGCGAAGAGCACGGCGGCGCCCCGGTCCACGGTCTCCTTGCGGTCCGCCCCGCTGCCGGGCCCCGCGCCCGCCGCGAAGATCGCGGCGTCCGCGCCCCGCAGATGCGCGGAGACCTCGTCCTCCGTGGCCGACTCCAGATCGCAGAGCACCGGCTCGGCGCCGGCCGCCCGCAGATCGTCGCCCTGTTCGGCTCGGCGGATGATCCCCGCCACCTCGTCACCGCGCGCGGAGAGCAACCGCTCCAGCCGCAACGCGATCTGACCATGACCTCCAGCGATAACAATGCGCATGTTTCCGACCGTACGCCCGGACGCACTCACTCGCCGCACAACCCTGTGGACAACGCGCGAGTCATGGCTCCCGCCCTCACCCCACGGACCGTATGAACCTCACACACGGACCTCACAAGCCTCATGGATCTCATGCGCCCCATCGCCCCAGCGCTCCATCGCCTCAGCACTTCAGCGCCTCAGCACTTCACGTCGATCCGCCCGTCCGCCCCTGACGAGGCAGGTCCAGCGGCGGCACGGCCACCGCCGAGGTGCAGTACTCCCGCACCGCGCTCGTCCGCGCCACCACCCGCCCCCGATGCACCACGACCCGGCTGTACGCCAGCGACAGCGCACCGTCGAGCCGGTCGCCGCGCACCGCGAGCAACTCCGCCGGGAACCCGGCCTCCACGCGGACCTCGGGCAGCCCGAGCACCCGCCGCGCCGACGCACTCACCGCGTCGTACGCGTCGACGGCCCGCCAGCCGCACCGTGAGGCCAGCAGATACGCCGCCTCCAGCGGATCCCCGCGCCCCACGGGGTTCGATACGTCTCTGAGGGCGCCGCTCCCGGCCGCGATCCGCACCCCGGCCGCCCGCAGCAGCCGTACCGGTGCCGTCCCGTGCCGGTCCATGCCCGAGCAGCCGCCCTGGGGCAGGCAGACGACGGCCACCCCGGCCGCGGCGAGCTGGTCGGCCGACCGCGCGGCCACCTCGGCGGGCAGCCGGCTCAGCCCACCGCAGGGGCCGAGCGTCACGCCGGGCCGCAATCCGCCCGCCATCGCCGCGAGGCGCCCGAGCCGCGCCGGATCGTCACCGTCCGTGTGCAGATCGACCGGGCAGCCCTGTTCGGAGGCGACCTCCAGGACCGCCTCCACGTACCCCGTCGGATCGGGGTCCAGATCCGGACAGCCGCCCACCGCGGAGGCCCCCATCTTCACCGCGTCCCGCAGCATCGCGAGGCTGTCGGCCCCGGCGAGCCCGGTCAGCAGCCGGGGCACGGCCACGACCGTCAGTTCGACCAGCCCCCGCAGCGCGCGCCGCGCCTGGAGCACCGCCGCCATCGACCCCAGCCCCTGCACATCGCCCACGCGCACATGCGAGCGGACAGCGGTCGCCCCGTGCCCGAGCTGCAGGAGAGCGGCCTCGGTCGTACGGCGCTGGACCTCCTGGGGCTCGTACGAGACCGGGCCCTCGCCGTCGGCCGACAGAGCCGTGTCGCCGTGGGCGTGGGGCTCGGCGGGGGCCGGCAGGAGCAGATAGCCGGACAGGTCCACGCGCGCGGTGTGCGCGGCGAGGCTGCCTGCCGTGCCGACCGCCTCGATCCGGCCGCCGGCCAGCCGCACGTCCACGGTCCGGCCGTCGGTGAGCCGAGCACCGCAGAGCAGCAACTCGGACGACGAGGGCGACGAGGAGGGCGAGGGCGACGAGTGTGATGAGTGCGACGAGGAGGAGTCCGACGAGGGCGAAGAAGGGTGGTGCGGCTGGCTGTCGGGCATCGCGCTCCTGGGGCTAGAGGGCCTCTGGGCTGCGGCTGCGAGGGAGAGCCGCAAGATCACGCAGCGTGAGTCGAGCCTAGGGCGACGACCGGCGCGCACCGAGGAGGATCGAGGGGGAGCGCAATAGTCGTACTGGAGCCGCACCGGAGCCCTACAGGAGTTGTACGGCGTCGGCCCGTTGTGTCGGAGGGACGGCTCGGGGGCATCCGAGGGGCGTGTGTGAGACGTGTGAAACGGCCTTGTGAGCGGCGGGAAACGGGCCCGGGAACGGGCCGGGGCAGGTGCCGCGAAACGGATTTGGGCGTTCGGTGGCCGAGCGTGTAATGTCTTCATCGCTCGCCCCAATAGCTCAGTCGGTAGAGCGTCTCCATGGTAAGGAGAAGGTCTACGGTTCGATTCCGTATTGGGGCTCTGGTGTGAGAGGTTCCCGTCGAGAGGCGGGAACTGCTCGCATCACAGCGGTGTAGCTCAGTCGGTAGAGCAAGCGGCTCATAATCGCTGTGTCACCGGTTCAAGTCCGGTCACCGCTACTGACAGTAGCCGATTGCGGGGTCGGTCCTTCGATCGGCTACTCTTTCATGCGTTAATACCTGTCCCATCCGTCCCGGCAAGGAGCACTCACGTGGCTGCCACCGACGTCCGCCCGAAGATCACGCTGGCCTGCGTGGAGTGCAAGGAGCGGAACTACATCACCAAGAAGAACCGGCGTAACAACCCGGACCGACTTGAGATGAAGAAGCACTGCCCGCGCTGCAACTCGCACACCGCGCACCGCGAAACGCGATAAACACAGGCTCGTTCACGAGGCCGTCCCCTGCAACAGGGGGGCGGCCTCGCGTCGTTAGACCAGCTGCGAACCAGGAGGTGCCGAGCCGATGGCGCTCGACCAGTCCTTCGTGGGGCGGTCCTACCCGCCCACCGACCCGTACGAGGTCGGCCGGGAGAAGATCCGGGAATTCGCGGAGGCGGTGGGGGACCCGAACCCCGCCTACACCGACCCCGAGGCCGCCAGGGCCCTCGGCCATCCCGATGTGATCGCCCCGCCGACGTTCGTGTTCTCGATCACCTTCAAGGCCGCGGGTGAGGTCGTCAGGGACCCCCAGCTGGGTCTCGACTACAGCCGCGTCGTGCACGGTGACCAGAAGTTCGTCCACCGGCGCCCGGTGCGCGCGGGGGACCGGCTCACGGTCACGTCCACCATCGAGGCGATCAAGTCCATGGCGGGCAACGACATCCTGGACATCCGCGGCGAGGTCCACGACGAGGCGGGCGAGCACGTGGTGACTGCCTGGACCAAGCTCGTGTCCCGCGCGGCCGAAGGGGCGTGAACAGATGACCGCGAAGATCTCGTACGCCGACGTCGAGGTCGGCACCGAGCTGCCGGCCCGGACCTTCGGTGTGACCCGTGCGGCCCTCGTGCAGTACGCGGGCGCCTCCGGGGACTTCAACCCGATCCACTGGAACGAGAAGTTCGCCAAGGAGGTGGGCCTCCCGGACGTCATCGCGCACGGCATGTTCACCATGGCCGAGGCGATCCGGGTCGTCACCGACTGGACCGGTGACCCGGGTGCGGTCGTCGAGTACGGCGTGCGCTTCACCAAGCCCGTCGTCGTCCCGAACGACGACAAGGGGGCCACGATCGAGGTCACCGGCAAGGTCGCCGTCAAGCTCGACGACAACACCGTCCGCGTCGACCTCGTCGCGACGAGCGCGGGCCAGAAGGTACTGGGCATGTCCCGGGCCGTCGTACGGCTGGCCTGACCCGGCCGGACCGAAGCGTGGAAGTACAGGTAAGGGGCGTCCGCCATTGTGGGCGCCCCTTACCTGTGGACGTGTGGACCTATGGATCTGTGGCCTTGCCTGTGGACCCCTTGACTTAGTTAGTGATTGAGTACTAACTTCCTCGCATGGTCAGGATGAGCGCAGGGGAACGGCGTGAGAGCGTCATTCGCGCGGCGATGAGTGAGTTCGCCCGGGGCGGCTACTACGGCACGTCCACCGAGGCGATCGCCAAGCGCGTGGGGGTCTCGCAGCCGTACCTCTTCCGGCTCTTCCCCAGCAAGAGGGCGATCTTCCTCGCGGCCGTCGAGCGCTGCCTGGACGACACCAGGCGCGCGTTCGAGGTGGCGTCCGAGGGGCTGGAGGGCGAGGAGGCCCTGCACTCCATGGCCGACGCGTACACGAGGGTCATCGCCGAGGAGCCGGAGCAGCTGCTCATGCAGATGCAGATGTACGTCGCCGTGGCGGCCGCCGAGCAGGCCGGCGACCACGAATTCGGTGAGGCGGTGCGGGCCGGCTGGATGCGGCTGTGGGACGTCGCGCATCTGTCGCTCGGCGCCGACGTGGACGTGACCACCGAGTTCCTGTCCCACGGGATGCTGATCAACTGCCTGGTGGCCATGGGCTTCCCGCCCCGGCACCGGGTGTGGGAAGGGCTCGACCCCTCGGCAGGGGCCGAGGGGTCGCTCGGGAAGTGTTGAGGGGGCGCGCGGGAGTGGGAGGGGTGGTGCGGTGTCGGCACCTCTTCGGCGCGTTTTCATGCCCGAGAAAGTTAGTCAGTAATTACTAACCAACCATCACAGTAGCGATCACCCGCTGGGGGAGCGATGTCACAACAGATGTCACAACAGCCACGACGGACGGAACAGCCGACCGAACGCCGCGGGGGGTCCGTCTGGGCCCTCGTCATCACCAGCGTCGCCGGATTCATGGCGGCCCTCGACAACCTCGTCGTCACCACCGCCCTGCCCTCGATCCGCGAGGACTTCGGGGGAGCACTCGACGACCTGGAATGGACCGTGAGCGCGTACACGCTCACCTTCGCCGTGCTGCTGATGTTCGGCGCGGCCCTGGGCGACCGCTTCGGCCGCCGCCGGCTCTTCCTCGTCGGCATCACCGTCTTCACCGGGGCGTCCGCCGCGGCGGCCATGGCGCCCGGCATCGACTCGCTGATCGCCGCCCGCGCGGTCCAGGGTGTCGGCGCGGCCATCATGATGCCGCTCACGCTGACCCTCCTCACGGCCGCCGTACCGGTCGCCAAGCGCGGGATGGCGTACGGGATATGGGGCGCCGTCAACGGACTCGCGGTCGCCTCGGGGCCGCTCATCGGCGGCAGCCTCACCGAACACCTGTCCTGGCAGTGGATCTTCTGGCTGAACGTTCCGCTGGGCCTCGCCCTGCTGCCGCTCGCCCGGCTGCGCCTCTCGGAGTCGTTCGGCTCCGGTGCCCCGCTCGACATCCGCGGCACCCTGCTCGCCAGCGGCGGTCTCTTCGGGATCGTGTTCGGGCTGGTCCGGGCGCCTGTCGTCGGCTGGAGCGACGGTGTCGTCCTGCTGGCCCTGTTCACGGGTGCGGCCCTGCTCGTGGGCTTCGTGATCCACGGCATGCGCGCCAAGAACCCGATGCTGCCGATGCGTCTCTTCCGGAGCCGGGCCTTCGCCGGGATCAACGCGGCCAGCCTGCTGATGTTCCTCGGGATGTTCGGCTCGATCTTCCTGCTCAGCCAGTACATGCAGGGCGTGCTCGGCTACTCGCCCACCGAGGCGGGGCTGCGCATGCTGCCGTGGACCGGCATGCCGATGCTCGTCGCGCCGGTCGCGGGCTACCTGTCCGACCGGATCGGCGGTCGCCCCGTCGTCGCCGCGGGTCTGTTCCTGCAGGCGGTCGGGCTCGGCTGGTTCGCCCTCGTGGTCGAGGCCGACACGGCGTACGCCACGCAGCTCCCCGCCCTGATCATCAGCGGCATCGGGATGTCCCTGTACTTCGCTCCCGCCTCCAGCCTGGTCATGTCCAGCGTCCTGCCGCAGGAGCAGGGGATCGCGTCCGGCGCCAACAACGCGCTGCGCGAGGTCGGCGGCGCCCTCGGCATCGCGGTGATGGCCTCGATCTTCTCCTCGCAGGGCGGCTACGAGAGCGCGGGCACCTTCGTGGACGGCATCCGGCCCGCGCTGTGGGTCGGCTCGGGCGCGGTGGCCGTGGCGGGGCTCGCGGCGCTGTGCATCCCGGGCCGACGGCGCGCGACCGGGACGGAGGAGGACACGCAGGCGCCCGCTCCCGCACTGGCGGCAGCCTCGCACTGAGTCCTGGGCCGAACTTCCGACCCGGGGCGACCCCGGAGCGACCCCAGTACGGCCCCGCCGACCGGCGGGGCCGTACCCGTCGGCCGTTCTCGTACCCTGGGCACGTGCAGGAACTCCACGACACCGCCCTCGCCCCGCTGACCACCTTCCGGCTCGGTGGTCCCGCCGCCCGGCTGATCACCGCGACCACCGACGACGAGGTGATCGCGGCGGTCCGCGAGGCCGACGACTCCGGTACGCCGCTGCTCCTGATCGGTGGCGGATCCAACCTCGTCATCGGTGACAAGGGCTTCCCGGGCACCGCCCTGCGCATCGCCACGCGCGGCTTTCTGCTCGACGGTACGAAGCTGGAACTGGCCGCCGGAGAGGTGTGGACCGACGCGGTCGCCCGCACCGTCGAGGCGCGCCTCGCAGGCGTCGAGTGCCTCGCCGGAATCCCCGGCTCCGCCGGCGCGACGCCGATCCAGAACGTGGGCGCGTACGGCCAGGAAGTGTCGTCGACGATCACCGAGGTGGTCGCGTACGACCGGAAGAGCCATGAGACGGTCACGATTCCGAACGAGGAGTGTGCCTTCTCGTACCGGCACAGTCGTTTCAAGAGCGATCCCGAGCGGTTCGTCGTGCTGCGGGTCCGCTTCGAGCTGGAGGACGCCTCCGGGCTGTCCTCACCCGTCAAGTACGCCGAGACGGCTCGCGCGCTCGGTGTCGGACCCGGTGACCGGGTGCCCCTGGGCGAGGCCCACGAGACCGTCCTGAAACTGCGGGCCGGGAAAGGCATGGTGCTCGACCCCGAGGACCACGACACCTGGTCCGCCGGGTCGTTCTTCACCAACCCGATCCTCACGCGCGAGGAGTTCGCCGTGTTCCACGCGCGCGTGGCGGAGCGTCTGGGCGAGGGCGTGACCCCGCCCGCCTATCCCGCGGACGACGAGCACACCAAGACCTCCGCGGCCTGGCTGATCGACAAGTCCGGCTTCACCAAGGGGTACGGCACCGGTCCCGCCCGTATCTCCACCAAGCACACGCTGGCTCTCACCAACCGCGGCGGGGCCACCACGGAGGACCTCCTCGCGCTCGCCCGAGAGGTCGTCGCCGGGGTGCACGCCGCCTTCGGGATCACGCTCGTCAACGAACCGGTGACGGTGGGCGTCAGCCTCTGAAGCCTCCGCGCCCGCGGCGGCCTCCGCGCCCGCGGTCCCGCCCCGCCGCCTCACCGCCCCGCGCCCGCTCCTTCAGACGACCGGGGCGGCCAGCCAGTCGTCGATCCCGGACAGCAGCTTCTCCCGGGTGTCGTGCGGGGCCGCGGAGCCCCGTACCGACTGACGTGCCAACTCGGCCAGTTCCGCGTCCGTGAAGCCGTTGTGGCGGCGCGCCATCTCGTACTGGGCGGCCAGTCGCGAGCCGAACAGCAGCGGGTCGTCCGCGCCGAGCGCCATGGGCACACCCGCTTCGAAGAGTGTGCGCAAGGGGACGTCCTCAGGCTTTTCGTAGACCCCCAGAGCGACGTTCGAGGCGGGGCAGACCTCGCAGGTGATGCCCCGGTCCGCGAGCCGCTTCAGCAGCCGCGGGTCCTCGGCGGCCCGCACCCCGTGCCCGATCCGTGAGGCGTGCAGGTCGTCCAGGCAGTCGCGTACGGACGCCGGGCCCGTCAGCTCACCGCCGTGCGGGGCCGCCAGCAGCCCGCCGTCCCGGGCGATCGCGAAGGCCCGGTCGAAGTCCCGTGCCATGCCCCGCCGCTCGTCGTTGGAGAGCCCGAACCCGACGATGCCGCGGTCCGCGTACCGCACGGCCAGGCGGGCCAGCGTGCGGGCGTCCAGGGGGTGCTTCATCCGGTTCGCGGCGACCAGGACCCGCATCCCGAGCCCGGTCTCGCGCGCGGCCGACTCCACCGCGTCCAGGATGATCTCCAGGGCCGGGATCAGACCGCCCAGGCGCGGTGCGTACGACGTGGGGTCGACCTGGATCTCCAGCCACCCCGAGCCGTCCTTGAGGTCCTCCTCGGCGGCTTCGCGCACGATCCGCCGGATGTCCTCGGGATCCCTGAGGCACGACCGCGCCGCGTCGTACAGGCGCTGGAAGCGGAACCAGCCGCGCTCGTCCGTCGCCCGCAGCCTGGGCGGCTCACCGCTCGTCAGCGCGTCGGGCAGATGGATGCCGTGCTTGTCGGCCAGTTCCAGCAGAGTGGTGTGCCGCATCGATCCGGTGAAGTGCAGATGCAGATGGGCTTTGGGCAGCTCAGAGACATCACGTACGTGCTCCATTCGAGGATCCTGCCGCACGCCACCGCCGTATCGGTAGCGCTTTCCCTGAACGTGGTCTTGCTCGCACGAAGACTCGAAGAAGCGGCGGGCACGAAGAAGCGGGCCGCCTCCCGGGGGAAGCGGCCCGCTCTGCCTGCTCGCGTGAGTGCGTCAGTGTGTGTGACGCGGCAGTCGTGACGTCGTGAGGAGGTCAGGCCTTGGCCTCCGCCAGCAGCTTCTGGATCCGCGAGACACCCTCGACGAGGTCCTCGTCACCCAGCGCGTACGACAGCCGCAGATAGCCCGGCGTGCCGAAGGCCTCGCCCGGGACGACCGCCACCTCGGCCTCCTCCAGGATCAGCGCGGCCAGCTCGACGGAGTCCTGCGGGCGCTTGCCGCGGATCTCCTTGCCGAGGAGGGCCTTCACCGAGGGGTACGCGTAGAAGGCGCCCTCGGGCTCAGGGCAGAGCACGCCGTCGATCTCGTTGAGCATCCGCACGATCGTCCTGCGGCGCCGGTCGAAGGCCTCGCGCATCTCGGCGACGGCCGTCAGGTCGCCCGAGACGGCGGCGATCGCCGCGGCCTGGGCCACGTTCGACACGTTCGACGTGGCGTGGGACTGCAGGTTGGTCGCGGCCTTCACCACGTCCTTGGGGCCGATGACCCACCCGACCCGCCAGCCGGTCATCGCGTACGTCTTGGCGACGCCGTTGACCACGATGCACTTGTCGCGCAGCTCAGGAAGTACTGCCGGCAGCGAGGTGAACTTCGCGTCCCCGTAGACGAGGTGCTCGTAGATCTCGTCCGTCAACACCCACAGGCCGTGCTCGACGGCCCAGCGGCCGATGGCCTCGGTCTCCTCGGCGCTGTAGACGGCGCCCGTCGGGTTGGAGGGCGACACGAAGAGGACGACCTTGGTCCGCTCCGTGCGGGCCGCCTCCAGCTGCTCGACCGAGACGCGGTAGCCGGTGGTCTCGTCCGCGACGACGTCGACGGGGACACCGCCGGCGAGCCGGATCGACTCGGGGTACGTCGTCCAGTAGGGAGCCGGGACGATGACCTCGTCGCCCGGGTCGAGGATCGCGGCGAACGCCTGGTAGATGGCCTGCTTGCCGCCGTTGGTCACCAGGACCTGGGAGGCGTCCACCTCGTAGTGCGAGTCACGCAGCGTCTTGGCGACGATCGCCGCCTTCAGCTCGGGCAGCCCGCCGGCCGGCGTGTAGCGGTGGTACTTCGGGTTCTTGCACGCCTCGACGGCGGCCTCGACGACGTAGTCCGGGGTCGGGAAGTCGGGCTCGCCGGCGCCGAAGCCGATCACCGGACGTCCGGCGGCCTTCAGGGCCTTGGCCTTGGCGTCCACGGCGAGAGTGGCGGATTCGGAGATCGCGCCGACTCGGGCGGAGACCCGGCGCTCGGTGGGAGGGATTGCAGCGCTCATGGGCCCATCGTTTCAGACCGGAAACGTACCCGGCACACTGGTTTCACAGACTGGGCAACGTGGGACGGAACCAGGGCGTGGCCGGGACAAAGTCCGTAACGGCACTTTCTGTTCGACGACCGGCCGTCGACCACGTACACTCTCACCTCGTTGGCCTTCGCAGCCGCGCCCTTCCGATGCACTCCGAGCACTCGGACCGATGCGGTACGTTGTGAAGGAAGCAAAGGGTCGTAGCTCAATTGGTAGAGCACTGGTCTCCAAAACCAGCGGTTGCGGGTTCAAGTCCCTCCGGCCCTGCTACACACTCCTTTCACCAGGATGTGTGCACAAGTACGTACTGCATTGCACCGCCGTGCGGCTCACACCGGGCGCGGCACGGCCACGACCCGGAATCAGGTGAGGACGAGTGACGGACGCCGTGGGCTCCATCGACATGCCTGATGCCCAGGATGAGGCGCCGGAGTCCCAGAAGAAGGGCCGCAAGGGCGGTAAGCGTGCCAAGAAGGGCCCGCTGAAGCGCCTCGCTCTCTTCTACCGCCAGATCGTCGCGGAACTCCGCAAGGTCGTCTGGCCGACTCGCAATCAGCTGACGACGTACACCACAGTGGTGATTGTGTTCGTTGTCATCATGATCGGCCTCGTCACTCTGATTGACTTCGGACTCGACAAGGCCGCCAAGTACGTCTTTGGCTGAGCCAAGCGCGAAGGGCGCCGTACCCGGCGCCCGCTTTCGCGTGTTCCACCCCCATGATCCAGGAAGAAGCAGCCACCGTGTCTGACCCGAACCTGAACGATGCCGTCGAGCCGGTCGAGTCCGTTGACGACGGGCGCGACATCGTCGAGGGCGCGGACGTCGAGGACGGGGTCGAGGCTGCAGACGCCGCAGCGGACAAGCCCGCCGAAGAGGCCGCCACGCACGTCGAGGACGAGTCCGGCGAGGACCCCGAAGACGACGCGGACGCCACCGAGGCTGTCACCGACGCGTCCGAGGACTCCGCCGAGACCGACGAAGCCGAGACCGACGAGGTGGAGGCGGAGGAGGCCGAGCCGGTCGACCCCGTCACCGCCCTCCGCGAGGAACTCCGCGCCCTGCCCGGCGAGTGGTACGTCATCCACACGTACGCCGGTTACGAGAACCGCGTGAAGACCAACCTCGAACAGCGCGCCGTCTCGCTGAATGTCGAGGACTTCATCTTCGCGGCCGAGGTGCCGCAAGAAGAGGTCGCGCAGATCAAGAACGGCGAGCGCAAGACCATCAAGCAGAACAAGCTCCCCGGCTACGTGCTGGTGCGCATGGATCTGACGAACGAGTCCTGGGGCGTGGTGCGCAACACCCCCGGCGTCACCGGCTTCGTGGGCAACGCCTACGACCCGTACCCGCTGACGCTGGACGAGATCGTCAAGATGCTCGCCCCCGAGGCCGAGGAGAAGGCCGCCCGCGAGGCCGCGGAGGCCGAAGGCAAGCCGGCTCCGTCCCGCAAGCTGGAGGTCCAGGTACTGGACTTCGAGGTGGGCGACTCGGTCACCGTCACCGACGGCCCGTTCGCGACGCTGCAGGCGACCATCAACGAGATCAACGCCGACTCGAAGAAGGTCAAGGGCCTCGTCGAGATCTTCGGCCGCGAGACCCCGGTGGAGCTCAGCTTCGACCAGATCCAGAAGAACTGACGTTCTTTCGGACCGTATGCCTCCGACCAGGTCAGACAGGCTCTCGCAGCCCGTCTGACCTGCTCGGTTTTTGGCCGCGCATGGATACCCGTTATCGTTGTGCGGTATGCCTCCATCCGGATGATCCGGAACGGACGGCTCGAAACTCTCACTAGGACCCGGAGAGAGCAATGCCTCCCAAGAAGAAGAAGGTCACGGGGCTCATCAAGCTCCAGATCCAGGCCGGTGCGGCCAACCCGGCGCCGCCGGTCGGCCCCGCACTGGGCCAGCACGGCGTCAACATCATGGAGTTCTGCAAGGCCTACAACGCCGCGACCGAGTCGCAGCGCGGCTGGGTCATCCCGGTGGAGATCACGGTCTACGAAGACCGCTCCTTCACCTTCATCACCAAGACCCCGCCGGCCGCGAAGATGATCCTCAAGGCCGCCGGTGTCGAGAAGGGCTCCGGCGAGCCGCACAAGACCAAGGTCGCCAAGATCAGCCAGGCGCAGGTCCGTGAGATCGCCACGACCAAGCTGCCCGACCTGAACGCCAACGACCTGGACGCCGCGTCGAAGATCATCGCCGGCACCGCCCGCTCCATGGGCATCACGGTCGAGGGCTGACCCCCACCTTCGTAGAGCACACCGTGGCAGGGCCTGCTCGGCCCCTACCACGACTCCTCAGAACACCAGGAGCAGTAGTGAGCAAGCGCAGCAAGTCTCTCCGCGCTGCGGACGCCAAGATCGACCGGGAAAAGCTGTACGCCCCGCTCGAGGCCGTCCGTCTCGCCAAGGAGACCTCCACCTCCAAGTTCGACGGCACCGTCGAGATCGCCTTCCGTCTGGGCGTCGACCCGCGCAAGGCCGACCAGATGGTCCGCGGCACCGTGAACCTCCCGCACGGCACCGGCAAGACCGCCCGGGTCCTGGTCTTCGCGACCGGTGACCGTGCCGAGGCAGCGACCGCCGCAGGCGCCGACATCGTCGGCTCGGACGAGCTCATCGACGAGGTGGCGAAGGGGCGTCTGGACTTCGACGCCGTCGTCGCCACCCCCGACCTCATGGGCAAGGTCGGCCGCCTGGGCCGTGTCCTCGGCCCGCGTGGTCTGATGCCGAACCCGAAGACGGGCACCGTGACCCCGGACGTGGCCAAGGCCGTGACCGAGATCAAGGGCGGCAAGATCGAGTTCCGCGTCGACAAGCACTCGAACCTGCACTTCATCATCGGCAAGGCGTCGTTCGACGACACCCAGCTGGTGGAGAACTACGGCGCCGCGCTCGACGAGATCCTTCGTCTGAAGCCGTCGGCCGCCAAGGGTCGCTACATCAAGAAGGCCGCGATCAGCACCACGATCGGCCCCGGCGTTCCGATCGACCCGAACCGCACCCGCAACCTCCTCGTCGAGGAGGACCCGGCCGCCGTCTGAGCCTGACGCTCACGGCAGCCGCGTCGCAGACGCGTCTTCAGGACGGGCCCCGCAACCTTTCGAGGTGCGGGGCCCGTCTCTGTCTGCGGTGTCCGTTTCCGGACCGTGTGTCGGTGCCCTGCGCTAGCGTGCGAGGCACAGGAATCGCATAGGGGGACGAACGATGAGTACAAGCGTGCGCCGCGTGAGCGTGTCGATAGCGGTGGTGGCCGCTCTGACCGCCGTGGGGGCCTGTGGTGGGTCGGACTCCGACGCGGGCTCTGGAGGGGACTCCAAGGGGGCGGGCAAGGCCAAGACGCGGGCGAACCCGATCGCGGCCCTGCGCTCCGTGGAGAAGAGCACCGACGGCGCGGACTCCGCCAAGGTCGAGTCCACCACGACCATGGGCACGATGATGTCGATGGAGGCGGACGGCGCCCTCGGCTGGGCCGACGGCCTCACCGGAAACCTGACGATCACGTACACCGGCGGCGCGATGGCCGACCAGATGCGGCAGCTGGGCACCACCTCCATGGAGGCCCGCTATCTGCCGGACGCCTACTACGCGAAGATGGGTGACAAGTTCGCCACGCAGTCCGGCGGCAAGCACTGGATCAAGTACGACTACGACGACCTGGCGAAGCTCGCCGGCGGATCGGGCGCGTACATGAAGGACCAGATGCAGAACACCACGCCGAACCAGTCGGTGAAGCTCCTGCTGGCCTCCGGGGACGTCAAGAAGGTCGGCACCGAGAAGGTGCGCGGCGAGGACACCACGCACTACTCGGGCACGGTCGAGGTCGCGGACCTCGCGGACAAGAGCTCGAACCTCTCCGCGGACCAGCTGGCCGATCTCAAGCAGCAGCTGGAGCAGGCCGGTGTGACCACCGAGACGATCGACATCTGGGTGAACGACGAGGACCTGCTGGTCAAGAAGGCCGAGAAGGGTGAGCTGGCGACCGGCGCGATGTCCTCCACGGCGTACTACAGCGACTACGGCGTGCGGGTCTCCGTCGAGGAGCCGGCCGTGGGCGACACCGCCGACTTCAAGGACCTCATGCAGAGCCAGCCGGCCCGCTGAGCAACGGCCGGCGCCCTGAAACTCGGAGGCCGGCCCGAACCCCCCTGGGATACTCTCGCGCTTTGCCTGTAAATCGCTCATCTGTTCCTAGGGGGGAACCATGAAGCTTTCCGCGCACGCGTGTGTACGCGGGTCCGTACGGCACAGAGCGACGGGTGCGGCGCTGGCCGCGCTCGTCCTCGGCGGGGGTGCCGTCGGCTGTTCCAAGGACGCCGGGAGCGAGCAGTCGCCGAACATGGCACCTGCCGCGGCCGTGGCCAAGGCGGCGAAGCAGAGCGAGGACATCACCTCCCTCAGCTATCGGATATCTGGCAGGACCCCGGAGGAGGGGCGCATCAAGGCCGAGGCCCGGATGCGCATGAAGCCCGACCTCGCCATGAGCGTGCAGGTGACCGCCCTCGACCAGGGAGCGGACGGCAGCGCCGAGATCCGCCTCGTCGACAAGGCGATGTACATCGGCGGGAACGCCGCCGTGGCCAAGGAGTTGGACGGCAAGAGCTGGATGAAGTTCGACCTGTCCGCGCTGGGGGACGACGCGTCGGGGGGCGACGCGCTGGGCGGCGGGGCCCCGGGGCTCGGCACGATCGACAGGAACCCGGCGCAGGAGTCCACCTTCCTCACCGGGTCCAAGGACGTGAAGAAGGTCGGCACCGAGAAGGTCGAAGGCGTCGAGACCACCCACTACAAGGGCACGGTCACGCTCGACGAGTTCCGCGAGTCCCTGAAGGGCGAGAGCAAGGCCACCCGTGACCAGCGGGAGAAGAGCATCGACCAGTACGAGAAGCTCGGCCTGGACACGGTCACGATGGACATGTGGGTCGACGACGAGGACCACGCCAAGCAGTTCCGTATGCGGGGCGACGCCGACAAGGGCGAGCTCGACATGACCGTCACCTTCCTCGACATCGACAAGCCCGTGACGGTCGAGGCCCCGCCGGCCAAGGACGTCGCGGACCTGGCCGACATGATGGGCGACCTGGAGGGCTGACGCCCTCGCCGGAGACGGCCAGGTATACGGATTTGCTTGGCGGTGCCCGGTTCACGTAATCTTCCACAGAAGCCAAAGACCGCTGGTCGTTGCCGTGCTCTCGCAGGAGGACGCGGTGACCGAAGGATCCGCTGAATTGCGGACGACCCGCGTAGGTGACTGTGGATGAGCTCCCGGACAGTCCCGTACTTCGTACGGATTCCGTCGGGTAGAGCCACGCCCCGTGCGCCTGCGCCGGGGCGTTTCGTTTTCCCAGTCTCCTTCTGAGCGGTCCTCATCACCCGGAAGGAGGCCACGCTTATGGCAAGGCCCGACAAGGCTGCCGCGGTAGCCGAGCTCGCGGACCAGTTCCGTAGCTCGAACGCCGCCGTGCTGACCGAGTACCGGGGTCTCACCGTGGCGCAGCTCAAGACGCTGCGTCGTTCGCTCGGTGAAGACGCCCAGTACGCCGTGGTGAAGAACACGCTGACCAAGATCGCGGCCAACGAGGCCGGGATCTCGACGCTCGACGACCTGTTCAACGGTCCGACGGCGGTTGCCTTCATCTCCGGTGACCCGGTGACGTCGGCGAAGGGTCTTCGTGACTTCGCCAAGGACAACCCGAACCTCGTCATCAAGGGCGGTGTCCTTGACGGCAAGGCGCTGTCCGCCGACGAGTTCAAGAAGCTCGCGGATCTCGACTCCCGCGAGGTTCTGCTCGCCAAGCTGGCGGGTGCCTTCAAGGGCAAGCAGTCCCAGGCTGCCACGCTCTTCCAGGCGCTTCCCTCGAAGTTCGTCCGCACCGCGGAGGCGCTTCGTGCCAAGAAGGCAGAAGAGCAGGGCGGTGCCGAGTAACTCGGCTCGCGCATTGACCGCAGCCTGAGGCGGCGGTCGCAGCGGGCCGAACGTACGCCCGCTTCACCAGTACATCCCGGCACCAACCTGCCGAATTAGTGGAAGGACGCCATCATGGCGAAGCTGTCCCAGGAAGAGCTGCTCGCGCAGTTCGAGAACCTCACCCTCATCGAGCTCGCCGACTTCGTGAAGGCCTTCGAGGAGAAGTTCGACGTCACCGCCGCCGCCGCGGTCGCCGCCGGCCCCGCCGCCGCTGCCGCCCCGGCCGAGGCCGAGGCCGAGCAGGACGAGTTCGACGTCATCCTCACGGGTGCCGGCGAGAAGAAGATCCAGGTCATCAAGGTCGTGCGTGAGCTGACCTCGCTCGGTCTGAAGGAGGCCAAGGACCTCGTGGACGGCGCCCCGAAGCCCGTCCTGGAGAAGGTCGACAAGGCCGCCGCCGAGAAGGCTGCCGAGTCCCTCAAGACCGCCGGCGCCTCCGTCGAGGTCAAGTGACCCGACGAGTCCGCCAGGACTCCTGCGACGCCGTCACAGCCGTTCTCGTAGCGCTGTAACGCTGACGCACCGAAGAGCGATCACCCATCTGGGTGGTCGCTCTTCGGCGTTCGAGGGGCCGTGCGGCGGCTGCCTTGCACTGTCGGTCGCGACGAGTAGGGTGATCTTCGTTCGTGCCTTCAGCCGCCCGTGACGGGCAGCGGGACGGGCTGCACGTGACGATGGCAGCAGCCGGTTTGGGCATGGGGGGCCTTGACGAACCGCACGCAGCGCGCAATTCTCAGGACGCGTCGTCACAACGATCCGGATCCGAGGCATGGATCGGCGGCGGAGAGGGCAGTATCGATGTGCATCGAGGGCGTGGCTTGCAGCAGGGGTTGAGAACAACGAGGGTCTTCAAAAACCCGCACTGGACATCAGTGGGCCTGGTGGCTACACTGACCCTTTGCGCTGCCTGTTAGCTGCCTCCTGCCCGTCACCAGGGGCATGCCCTCGCTTGAGCACTGTGGATCGAACAGACCCTGACCTGGTCCTTTACGGCCCGGTCGGGAGACGTCCGGCTCTGTGCCCCGCTTGGGACCGGTACGCGCGTAGTGAGTCCGAGCCCTCGGAAGGACCCCCTCTTGGCCGCCTCGCGCACTGCCTCGACCGCGAATACGAACAACGGCGCCAGCACCGCCCCGCTGCGCATCTCCTTTGCAAAGATCAAGGAGCCCCTCGAGGTTCCGAACCTTCTTGCGCTGCAGACCGAAAGTTTTGACTGGCTGCTCGGCAACGACGCGTGGAAGGCTCGTGTCGAGGCTGCTCTGGACAGTGGACAGGACGTCCCCACCAAGTCCGGTCTCGAAGAGATCTTCGAGGAGATCTCTCCGATCGAGGACTTCTCAGGGTCGATGTCCCTGACGTTCCGCGACCACCGTTTCGAGCCTCCGAAGAACTCCATCGACGAGTGCAAGGAGCGCGACTTCACGTTCGCCGCCCCGCTCTTCGTCACCGCCGAGTTCACCAACAACGAGACCGGCGAGATCAAGTCCCAGACCGTCTTCATGGGTGACTTCCCGCTCATGACGAACAAGGGCACCTTCGTCATCAACGGCACCGAGCGTGTCGTGGTGTCCCAGCTGGTCCGCTCGCCGGGTGTCTACTTCGACTCCTCCATCGACAAGACGTCCGACAAGGACATCTTCTCCTCCAAGGTCATCCCGTCCCGGGGTGCCTGGCTGGAGATGGAGATCGACAAGCGCGACATGGTCGGTGTCCGCATCGACCGCAAGCGCAAGCAGTCCGTCACCGTCCTGCTCAAGGCTCTCGGTTGGACGACCGAGCAGATCCTGGAGGAGTTCGGCGAGTACGAGTCCATGCGCGCCACCCTGGAGAAGGACCACACCCAGGGCCAGGACGACGCGCTCCTCGACATCTACCGCAAGCTGCGTCCGGGTGAGCCCCCGACCCGTGAGGCCGCGCAGACGCTGCTCGAGAACCTCTACTTCAACCCCAAGCGCTACGACCTCGCGAAGGTCGGCCGCTACAAGGTGAACAAGAAGCTCGGCAGCGAGGCGCCGCTCGACGCCGGGATCCTGACCGTCGAGGACATCATCTCGACGATCAAGTACCTGGTGAAGCTGCACGCCGGTGAGACCGAGACCGTCGGCCCCAACGGCGCCTCGATGGTCGTCGAGACCGACGACATCGACCACTTCGGCAACCGCCGTCTGCGCAACGTCGGCGAGCTCATCCAGAACCAGGTCCGTACGGGCCTGGCGCGGATGGAGCGCGTCGTCCGTGAGCGCATGACGACCCAGGACGTCGAGGCGATCACGCCGCAGACCCTGATCAACATCCGGCCGGTCGTCGCCTCCATCAAGGAGTTCTTCGGCACCAGCCAGCTCTCGCAGTTCATGGACCAGAACAACCCGCTGTCGGGTCTCACCCACAAGCGCCGCCTGTCGGCTCTTGGTCCGGGTGGTCTCTCCCGTGAGCGGGCCGGCTTCGAGGTCCGTGACGTGCACCCCTCGCACTACGGCCGCATGTGCCCGATCGAGACCCCTGAAGGCCCGAACATCGGCCTGATCGGCTCGCTCGCCTCCTACGGCCGGGTCAACGCGTTCGGTTTCGTCGAGACGCCCTACCGCCGGGTCACCGACGGTTTCGTCACCGACGAGGTCGACTACCTGACCGCCGACGAGGAGGACCGCTTCGTCATCGCCCAGGCCAACGCGCCGCTGAGCGAGGACTTCCGGTTCGAGGAGGCCCGCGTCCTGGTCCGCCGTCGTGGCGGAGAGGTCGACTACGTCCCCGGTGACGACGTCGACTACATGGACGTCTCGCCGCGCCAGATGGTGTCGGTCGCGACCGCCATGATCCCGTTCCTGGAGCACGACGACGCCAACCGCGCCCTCATGGGCGCGAACATGATGCGCCAGGCCGTGCCGCTGATCACCGCCGAGGCTCCCCTCGTCGGTACGGGCATGGAGTACCGCTGCGCCGTCGACGCCGGTGACGTCATCAAGGCCGAGAAGGCGGGTGTGGTCCAGGAGGTATCCGCGGACTACGTCACCGTGGCCAACGACGACGGCACCTACAACACCTACCGGGTGGCCAAGTTCTCCCGCTCCAACCAGGGGACCTCGGTCAACCAGAAGGTCGTCGTCGACGAGGGCGACCGGGTCGTCGAGAACCAGGTTCTCGCCGACGGTCCGGCCACCCAGGAAGGCGAGATGGCGCTGGGCAAGAACCTGCTCGTCGCCTTCATGCCGTGGGAGGGTCACAACTACGAGGACGCGATCATCCTGTCGCAGCGCCTCGTGCAGGACGACGTCCTCTCCTCGATCCACATCGAGGAGCACGAGGTCGACGCCCGTGACACCAAGCTCGGCCCCGAGGAGATCACCCGGGACATCCCGAACGTCTCCGAGGAGGTCCTCGCCGACCTCGACGAGCGCGGCATCATCCGCATCGGTGCCGAGGTCGTCGCCGGTGACATCCTGGTCGGCAAGGTCACGCCCAAGGGTGAGACCGAGCTGACCCCGGAGGAGCGCCTGCTCCGTGCGATCTTCGGTGAGAAGGCGCGCGAGGTGCGCGACACCTCGCTGAAGGTGCCGCACGGCGAGATCGGCAAGGTCATCGGCGTCCGCGTCTTCGACCGTGAAGAGGGCGACGAGCTGCCGCCGGGCGTGAACCAGCTGGTTCGGGTCTACGTGGCGCAGAAGCGCAAGATCACGGACGGCGACAAGCTGGCCGGCCGGCACGGCAACAAGGGTGTCATCTCCAAGATCCTGCCGATCGAGGACATGCCGTTCCTGGAGGACGGCACCCCGGTCGACATCATCCTCAACCCGCTGGGTGTCCCGTCTCGAATGAACCCGGGACAGGTCCTGGAGATCCACCTCGGCTGGCTCGCCAGCCGCGGCTGGGACGTCTCGGGGCTCAGCGAGGACTGGGCGCGGCGCCTGCAGAGCATCGAGGCCGACAAGGTCGACCCCGGTACGAACGTCGCCACCCCCGTCTTCGACGGTGCGCGCGAGGACGAGCTCGCGGGCCTGCTCCAGCACACCATCCCGAACCGCGACGGCGACCGCATGGTGCTGCCGTCCGGCAAGGCGAGGATGTTCGACGGCCGCTCCGGCGAGCCGTTCCCGGAGCCGGTCTCGGTCGGCTACATGTACATCCTCAAGCTCCACCACCTGGTCGACGACAAGCTCCACGCACGGTCGACCGGTCCGTACTCGATGATCACCCAGCAGCCGCTGGGTGGTAAGGCCCAGTTCGGTGGCCAGCGCTTCGGTGAGATGGAGGTGTGGGCGCTGGAGGCTTATGGCGCCGCGTACGCCCTCCAGGAACTGCTGACCATCAAGTCCGACGACGTGACCGGCCGCGTGAAGGTCTACGAGGCCATCGTCAAGGGCGAGAACATTCCTGAGCCCGGCATTCCCGAGTCCTTCAAGGTGCTCATCAAGGAAATGCAGTCGCTCTGCCTCAACGTGGAGGTGCTGTCCTCGGACGGCATGTCCATCGAGATGCGCGACACGGACGAGGACGTCTTCCGCGCCGCGGAGGAGCTCGGTATCGACCTGTCCCGGCGCGAGCCGAGCAGCGTCGAAGAGGTCTGACGGGTCTGGCCGGGGCTCACCGAACAAGAGCCCCGGCTAACCCCGGACCCCAGTCAGACCAGTGAAGAATCGACCCCGAAAGAGGGATTGACGACAAGTGCTCGACGTCAACTTCTTCGACGAGCTGCGGATCGGCCTTGCTACCGCTGACGACATTCGTCAGTGGTCCCACGGTGAGGTCAAGAAGCCGGAGACCATCAACTACCGCACCCTCAAGCCCGAAAAGGACGGACTCTTCTGCGAGAAGATCTTCGGTCCGACCCGGGACTGGGAGTGCTACTGCGGTAAGTACAAGCGCGTCCGCTTCAAGGGCATCATCTGCGAGCGCTGCGGCGTCGAGGTCACTCGCGCCAAGGTGCGTCGTGAGCGGATGGGCCACATCGAGCTGGCCGCTCCCGTCACCCACATCTGGTACTTCAAGGGTGTTCCGTCACGCCTTGGCTACCTGCTCGACCTCGCCCCGAAGGACCTCGAGAAGGTCATCTACTTCGCCGCGTACATGATCACGTACGTGGACGACGAGCGTCGTACGCGCGACCTGCCCTCGCTGGAGGCGCACGTCTCCGTCGAGCGTCAGCAGGTCGAGAACCGTCGCGACTCCGACCTGGAGGCCCGCGCCAAGAAGCTCGAGACCGACCTGGCCGAGCTCGAGGCCGAGGGTGCCAAGGCCGATGTGCGCCGCAAGGTGCGCGAAGGTGCCGAGCGGGAGATGAAGCAGTTGCGCGACCGCGCGCAGCGCGAGATCGACCGTCTCGACGAGGTGTGGACCCGCTTCAAGAACCTCAAGGTCCAGGACCTCGAGGGTGACGAGCTGCTCTACCGCGAACTGCGCGACCGCTTCGGTACGTACTTCGACGGATCGATGGGTGCCGCGGCGCTGCAGAAGCGCCTGGAGTCCTTCGACCTCGACGAGGAGGCAGAGCGCCTCCGCGAGATCATCCGTACCGGCAAGGGCCAGAAGAAGACCCGTGCGCTGAAGCGGCTGAAGGTCGTGTCTGCCTTCCTGCAGACCTCCAACAGCCCCAAGGGCATGGTCCTCGACTGCGTCCCGGTCATCCCGCCGGACCTTCGCCCGATGGTGCAGCTGGACGGTGGCCGCTTCGCGACCTCCGACCTGAACGACCTGTACCGCCGTGTGATCAACCGGAACAACCGTCTGAAGCGGCTTCTCGACCTCGGCGCGCCCGAGATCATCGTGAACAACGAGAAGCGCATGCTCCAGGAGGCCGTGGACGCCCTCTTCGACAACGGTCGTCGTGGTCGCCCGGTCACCGGTCCCGGCAACCGCCCGCTGAAGTCCCTGAGCGACATGCTCAAGGGCAAGCAGGGTCGTTTCCGTCAGAACCTGCTCGGCAAGCGTGTGGACTACTCCGCGCGTTCCGTGATCGTCGTCGGTCCGCAGCTGAAGCTGCACCAGTGCGGTCTGCCGAAGGCGATGGCGCTGGAGCTCTTCAAGCCGTTCGTGATGAAGCGCCTGGTGGACCTGAACCACGCGCAGAACATCAAGAGCGCCAAGCGCATGGTGGAGCGCGGCCGCACGGTCGTGTACGACGTCCTCGAAGAGGTCATCGCCGAGCACCCGGTTCTGCTGAACCGTGCTCCCACCCTGCACCGCCTCGGCATCCAGGCCTTCGAGCCGCAGCTGGTCGAGGGCAAGGCCATCCAGATCCACCCGCTCGTCTGCACCGCGTTCAACGCGGACTTCGACGGTGACCAGATGGCCGTGCACCTGCCGCTCTCCGCGGAGGCGCAGGCCGAGGCACGCATCCTGATGCTGTCCTCGAACAACATCCTCAAGCCCGCCGACGGCCGTCCGGTGACGATGCCGACCCAGGACATGGTCCTCGGTCTGTTCTTCCTCACCACCGACGGCGAACTGCGGGACGTCAAGGGCGAGGGCCGGTCCTTCGGCTCCTCGGCCGAGGCGATCATGGCGTTCGACGCCGGCGAGCTCTCGCTGCAGTCGCGCGTGGACATCCGCTTCCCGGTGGGCACCATCCCGCCGCGCGGCTGGACCCCGCCGGCCCGTGAAGAGGGCGAGCCGGAGTGGCAGCAGGGTGACACCTTCCGCCTGAACACCACGCTGGGCCGCGCGCTCTTCAACGAGCTGCTGCCCGAGGACTACCCGTTCGTCGACTACGAGGTCGGCAAGAAGCAGCTCTCCGAGATCGTCAACGACCTCGCCGAGCGCTACCCCAAGGTCATCGTGGCGGCGACGCTCGACAACCTGAAGGCGGCGGGCTTCTTCTGGGCGACCCGTTCCGGCGTCACCGTGGCCATCTCCGACATCGTCGTTCCCGACGCGAAGCGCGCGATCGTCAAGGGCTACGAGGACCAGGACGAGAAGGTCCAGAAGCAGTACGAGCGTGGTCTGATCACCAAGGACGAGCGCACGCAGGAGCTCATCGCGATCTGGACCAAGGCGACCAACGAGGTCGCCGAGGCGATGAACGCGAACTTCCCGAAGACCAACCCGGTCTCCATGATGGTGAACTCGGGCGCTCGCGGAAACATGATGCAGATGCGTCAGATCGCCGGTATGCGTGGTCTGGTGTCCAACGCCAAGAACGAGACGATCCCTCGTCCCATCAAGGCGTCCTTCCGTGAGGGCCTGTCCGTCCTGGAGTACTTCATCTCCACGCACGGTGCCCGTAAGGGTCTGGCGGACACCGCTCTGCGTACCGCCGACTCGGGTTACCTCACCCGTCGTCTGGTCGACGTCTCCCAGGACGTCATCATTCGCGAGGAGGACTGCGGCACCGACCGCGGCCTGCGTCTGGCGATCGCCGAGCGGGACGCCGAGGGCGTGCTGCGCAAGGCGGAGAACGTCGAGACCAGCGTGTACGCACGTGCGCTGGCCGAGGACATCACCGTCGACGGGCGGGTGCTGGCCCCGGCCAACACCGACCTCGGCGACGTCCTCATCGACGAGCTCGTCAAGCACGGCATCGAGGAGGTCAAGACCCGTTCGGTCCTGACCTGCGAGTCCGCCGTCGGTACCTGCGCCATGTGCTACGGCCGCTCGCTGGCCACCGGCAAGCTGGTCGACATCGGTGAGGCGGTCGGCATCATCGCCGCCCAGTCCATCGGTGAGCCCGGTACGCAGCTGACGATGCGTACCTTCCACACCGGTGGTGTGGCAGGTGACGACATCACCCAGGGTCTGCCCCGTGTCGTCGAGCTCTTCGAGGCTCGTACGCCCAAGGGTGTCGCCCCGATCTCCGAGGCCTCCGGCCGCGTGCGGATCGAGGAGACCGAGAAGACCAAGAAGCTCGTCGTCACCCCGGACGACGGCAGCGACGAGACGGCGTTCCCGATCTCGAAGCGTGCCCGTGTCCTGGTCAGCGAGGGCGAGCACGTCGAGGTGGGCCAGAAGCTCACCGTGGGTGCCACCAACCCGCACGACGTGCTGCGCATCCTGGGTCAGCGTGCCGTCCAGGTCCACCTGGTCGGCGAGGTCCAGCGGGTGTACAACTCGCAGGGCGTGTCGATCCACGACAAGCACATCGAGATCATCATCCGGCAGATGCTGCGCCGTGTGACGATCATCGAGTCGGGCGACGCGGAGCTGCTGCCCGGCGAGCTCGTCGAGCGGTCGAAGTTCGAGACCGAGAACCGTCGTGTGGTCCAGGAGAGCGGTCACCCCGCCTCCGGCCGGCCGCAGCTGATGGGTATCACCAAGGCCTCGCTCGCCACCGAGTCGTGGCTGTCGGCGGCGTCCTTCCAGGAGACGACCAGGGTTCTGACGGACGCGGCGATCAACGCCAAGTCCGACTCCCTGATCGGCCTCAAGGAGAACGTCATCATCGGTAAGCTCATCCCGGCCGGTACGGGTCTGTCCCGCTACCGCAACATCCGGGTCGAGCCGACCGAGGAGGCCAAGGCCGCGATGTACTCGGCCGTCGGCTACGACGACATCGACTACTCGCCGTTCGGCACGGGCTCCGGCCAGGCCGTTCCGCTGGAGGACTACGACTACGGTCCGTACAACCAGTAAGCGGGTCGCTCGATCCGAAGGGCGGTCACCTTCCGGGGTGGCCGCCCTTCGGCGTGCGCGGCCACAGGCCGGCCAGAGCCGGTGCGGCCGTGTCGGGTACTCCTGATATGAGTGGTGCGGGAACCTGTGCCGGAAATGGCACGTTGGAGCATGATGGAGAGCCAGTCCGTCCGGGGGGAGGTGCTCCCAATGTCGTATCCGTCGCCTTGGCAGCCGGGGCAGGGGCAGGGGTGGAATCAGCCGCGCCCCTGGCAGGAACAGGCCGGTCAGTCGATGCTCGCCTCGACCGCCGACCGGGAGCGCGCCGTGGACGTGCTCAGAGCGGGGTTCGGCGAGGGCCGCATGCAGCAGCCCGAGTTCGAGAAGCGCGTGGCGCGGGCGTACGAGGCCCGTACGGTGGGCGAGCTGGCCGTGCTGGTGTCCGACCTGCCGCAGGGCCCCGTACCGCTCCCTGCGCTCTCAGGGCCCGTCCCGCGGACCTTCCTGCCGGCCCCCGCCCCCGCCCTGGGGCGCAAGACGAACGACAAGGCCGTGGGCGCCGCGGTCTGCGGCTGGCTCTGCCTGCTGACGGCCGGTCTCACCGCGATCCCCGCGGTGATCCTGGGGCACACCGCCCGCTCCGAGATCCGGCACACGGGTGAGGTCGGCGAGGGTCTCGCGCTCACCGGACTGGTCTTCGGCTGGGTGTCGATCGCGGGCTGGACACTGCTGATGACCTTGGCGTTCGCCGTGGCCCTGGTGACCTGACGAAGATCACGGACGGGGCGGGGGCTTGGCATGGTCCGCTCAGTGGTGCCACCGCGTTCCATTTGTTTTGACCGCAGCCTATGAGGTAGGTACGCTCAGACCTTGTGCCTGGGGTGTGCCCTGGCTTCCGTGCGTGCCTTCAACCGCACTAGGGAAGCCTTCGTCGGCCACCGCAATCTGCGCCCCTCTCGCCTCACGGCGGGAGTCCGCAGTGTTCGACACACCCGACCGCGTGGGTCGGCGGTGTGTTCCAGGTTAGCTTCACCATTCGGCACACAGAAACCGGAGAAGTAGTGCCTACGATCCAGCAGCTGGTCCGGAAGGGCCGGCAGGACAAGGTCGAGAAGAACAAGACGCCCGCACTCGAGGGTTCGCCCCAGCGGCGCGGCGTCTGCACGCGTGTGTTCACGACCACCCCGAAGAAGCCGAACTCGGCCCTGCGTAAGGTCGCGCGTGTGCGTCTGACCAGCGGGATCGAGGTCACTGCTTAC
The DNA here is from genome assembly GCF_047444975.1 of Streptomyces sp. CWNU-52B. Taxonomy (NCBI): domain Bacteria; kingdom Bacillati; phylum Actinomycetota; class Actinomycetes; order Kitasatosporales; family Streptomycetaceae; genus Streptomyces; species Streptomyces sp. CWNU-52B. Next base: position 48,013 of record NZ_JBLFJV010000051.1, read on the forward strand.
ATTCCGGGTGAGGGACACAACCTGCAGGAGCACTCGATCGTGCTCGTGCGCGGCGGCCGTGTGAAGGACCTGCCCGGTGTTCGCTACAAGATCATCCGCGGTTCCCTCGACACCCAGGGTGTCAAGAACCGCAAGCAGGCCCGCAGCCGCTACGGCGCCAAGAAGGAGAAGTAGAAATGCCTCGTAAGGGCCCCGCCCCGAAGCGCCCGGTCATCATCGACCCGGTCTACGGTTCCCCTCTGGTGACCTCTCTCATCAACAAGGTGCTGCTGAACGGCAAGCGCTCCACCGCCGAGCGCATCGTCTACGGCGCCATGGAGGGCCTGCGCGAGAAGACCGGCAACGACCCGGTCATCACGCTCAAGCGCGCTCTGGAGAACATCAAGCCGACCCTCGAGGTCAAGTCCCGCCGAGTCGGCGGTGCGACGTACCAGGTCCCGATCGAGGTCAAGCCCGGTCGCGCGAGCACCCTGGCGCTGCGCTGGCTGGTCGGTTACTCCCGCGCCCGTCGCGAGAAGACCATGACCGAGCGTCTGCTCAACGAGCTCCTCGACGCCTCCAACGGCCTCGGTGCCGCTGTGAAGAAGCGCGAGGACACCCACAAGATGGCCGAGTCCAACAAGGCCTTCGCGCACTACCGCTGGTAGTCGTCACCCACATCGAGACCGAGAGAAGACCGAAGCCTTATGGCTACCACTTCACTTGACCTGGCCAGGGTCCGGAACATCGGGATCATGGCCCACATCGACGCGGGTAAGACGACCACCACAGAGCGGATCCTCTTCTACACCGGCGTCAGCTACAAGATCGGTGAAGTCCACGACGGCGCTGCCACCATGGACTGGATGGAGCAGGAGCAGGAGCGTGGCATCACGATCACCTCTGCTGCTACCACCTGTCATTGGCCCCTCGAGGACAACGACTACACCATCAACATCATCGACACCCCGGGCCACGTGGACTTCACGGTCGAGGTGGAGCGTTCGCTCCGCGTCCTCGACGGTGCGGTCACCGTGTTCGACGGTGTCGCGGGTGTCGAGCCGCAGTCCGAGACGGTGTGGCGTCAGGCCGACCGTTACGGCGTGCCGCGCATCTGCTTCGTGAACAAGCTCGACCGGACCGGCGCGGAGTTCCACCGCTGCGTCGACATGATCTCGGACCGCCTCGGTGCGCAGCCGCTGGTCATGCAGCTCCCGATCGGTGCCGAGGCCGACTTCAAGGGCGTCGTCGACCTCGTCACCATGAAGGCGTTCGTCTGGTCCGCCGAGGCGGCCAAGGGCGAGATGTACGACGTCGTCGACATCCCGGCCACGCACGCCGAGGCTGCCGAGGAGTACCGCGGCAAGCTCGTCGAGGCCGTCGCGGAGAACGACGAAGAGATCATGGAGCTGTACCTGGAGGGCCAGGAGCCCACCGAGGAGCAGCTGTACGCCGCGATCCGTCGTGTCACCATCGCGTCCGGCAAGTCCAACGACACCACGGTCACCCCGGTGTTCTGTGGCACCGCGTTCAAGAACAAGGGCGTCCAGCCCCTGCTCGACGCGGTCGTGCGCTACCTCCCGACCCCGCTTGACGTCGAGGCCATCGAGGGCCACGACGTGAAGGACCCCGAGGTCGTGGTGAAGCGCAAGCCGTCCGAGGACGAGCCGCTCTCCGCGCTCGCGTTCAAGATCATGAGCGACCCGCACCTGGGCAAGCTCACCTTCGTCCGGGTCTACTCGGGCCGCCTGGTGTCCGGCACCGCCGTGCTGAACTCCGTCAAGGGCAAGAAGGAGCGCATCGGCAAGATCTACCGCATGCACGCGAACAAGCGTGAGGAGATCGAGGCGGTGGGCGCCGGCGACATCGTCGCCGTGATGGGCCTGAAGCAGACCACCACCGGTGAGACGCTCTCGGACGACAAGCACCCGGTGATCCTGGAGTCCATGGACTTCCCGGCGCCGGTCATCCAGGTCGCCATCGAGCCCAAGTCCAAGGGTGACCAGGAGAAGCTGGGTGTAGCCATCCAGCGTCTCGCGGAGGAGGACCCCTCCTTCCAGGTTCACTCGGACGAGGAGACCGGCCAGACCATCATCGGTGGTATGGGCGAACTGCACCTCGAGGTGCTGGTCGACCGTATGCGCCGTGAGTTCAAGGTCGAGGCCAACGTCGGTAAGCCGCAGGTCGCCTACCGTGAGACGATCCGCAAGGCCGTCGAGCGCGTGGACTACACCCACAAGAAGCAGACCGGTGGTACCGGTCAGTTCGCCAAGGTGCAGATCGCGATCGAGCCCATCACCGAGGCCGACGGCCCGGCGTACGAGTTCGTGAACAAGGTCACCGGTGGCCGTATCCCGCGGGAGTACATCCCGTCGGTGGACGCCGGTGCGCAGGAGGCCATGCAGTTCGGCATCCTCGCCGGGTACGAGATGACGGGTGTCCGCATCACGCTTCTCGACGGTGGCTACCACGAGGTCGACTCCTCCGAGCTGGCGTTCAAGATCGCCGGTTCGCAGGCCTTCAAGGAGGGCGCGCGCAGGGCCAGCCCCGTGCTGCTCGAACCGATGATGGCCGTCGAGGTCACCACGCCCGAGGACTACATGGGTGAGGTCATCGGCGACATCAACTCCCGCCGCGGCCAGATCCAGGCCATGGAGGAGCGTGCCGGCGCTCGTGTCGTGAGGGGCCTCGTGCCGCTCTCGGAGATGTTCGGCTACGTCGGCGACCTCCGCAGCAAGACATCGGGTCGCGCGAGCTACTCGATGCAGTTCGACTCCTACGCCGAGGTTCCCCGGAACGTCGCCGAGGAGATCATCGCGAAGGCCAAGGGCGAGTAACACACACCGTTTACACGCTTTAGGCTTGACACCGACCGCCGGGGTTTCACACCCGGCCTAGGGACGAGCGATCGTCCCCGGGACAGATCCCCGGCGGGCGGCATCCCAGCAAAGATCACCCTGGCGCCGATGAGTAAGGCGTACCAGAACCACTCCACAGGAGGACCCAGTGGCGAAGGCGAAGTTCGAGCGGACTAAGCCGCACGTCAACATCGGCACCATCGGTCACATCGACCACGGTAAGACGACCCTCACGGCCGCCATTACCAAGGTGCTGCATGACGCGTACCCCGACCTGAACGAGGCCTCGGCCTTCGACCAGATCGACAAGGCTCCTGAGGAGCGCCAGCGCGGTATCACGATCTCCATCGCGCACGTCGAGTACCAGACGGAGACGCGTCACTACGCCCACGTCGACTGCCCCGGTCACGCGGACTACATCAAGAACATGATCACGGGTGCGGCGCAGATGGACGGCGCCATCCTCGTTGTCGCCGCCACGGACGGCCCGATGCCGCAGACCAAGGAGCACGTGCTCCTGGCCCGCCAGGTCGGCGTTCCGTACATCGTTGTCGCGCTGAACAAGGCCGACATGGTGGACGACGAGGAGATCCTGGAGCTCGTCGAGCTCGAGGTCCGTGAGCTGCTCTCCGAGTACGAGTTCCCGGGCGACGACCTTCCGGTCGTCAAGGTCTCGGCGCTCAAGGCGCTCGAAGGCGACGCCGAGTGGGGCAAGTCCGTCCTCGACCTGATGAAGGCCGTCGACGAGTCCATCCCGCAGCCCGAGCGTGACGTCGACAAGCCGTTCCTCATGCCCATCGAGGACGTCTTCACGATCACCGGTCGCGGTACGGTCGTCACCGGCCGTATCGAGCGTGGCATCCTCAAGGTCAACGAGACCGTCGACATCGTCGGTATCAAGACCGAGAAGACCACCACCACGGTCACCGGCATCGAGATGTTCCGCAAGCTGCTCGACGAGGGCCAGGCCGGTGAGAACGTCGGTCTGCTCCTCCGTGGCATCAAGCGCGAGGACGTCGAGCGCGGCCAGGTCATCATCAAGCCGGGCTCGGTCACCCCGCACACCTCGTTCGAGGCGCAGGCGTACATCCTGTCCAAGGACGAGGGCGGCCGTCACACGCCGTTCTTCAACAACTACCGTCCCCAGTTCTACTTCCGCACGACGGACGTGACTGGTGTGGTGACCCTCCCCGAGGGCACCGAGATGGTCATGCCGGGCGACAACACCGAGATGACCGTCGAGCTCATCCAGCCCGTCGCCATGGAAGAGGGCCTGAAGTTCGCCATCCGTGAGGGTGGCCGGACCGTGGGCGCCGGCCAGGTCACCAAGATCAACAAGTAGGTTTCACACCTGCGGGTTGGGCTTGATGCCTGGTAGATCCAGCGTCAGCTGAGCTTGTGAAAGGGCCCGTACGACTTCGGTCGTACGGGCCCTTTTTGCTGTGCGCTCGGGAGGGGAGGGGTTGGGCTGGGCTGGGCGGTGAGTGGTGAGGTCGGCGGTTCAGGGTGTTGCCGGGTAGCGCGGCAGGTCGGCGGTGGAGATGGTCCACTCGGCGATGGTGACGTCCTCGCCGTAGACGAAGTCCTTGCGGGTCGAGTAGCGGGGGCCGTCGGGGGTGGGGTGGATGTCGGAGTGGACGGCGCCGGTGCCGGTACGGGGGTCGAAGATCGCGTAGACGGGGATACCGAGCAGAGGGTAGTCGCGGGCCTTGCCGACCCAGTCGTTGTCCGGGTTGGAGCGGCTGACGACCTCGATGGCGGCGATGAGGGTACGGGGGTCGAAGGCGCCGTCGCCCTCCATGTCCGCCATCGCGATCACCATCACGTCGGGATGGCGCATGATGCCTTTGGACTCGGCTTCCACGTCAGGCTTTCCCGTGTGGGCCACCAGCTCTTCCGGCATGACCTTCTCCAGGCGGCGGCTGACGAGTGCTGCCGTCACCTCATGGGCCCCAGTCGGCGACATCATGTCGTGGACGATGCCTTCTTTGGTGATCTCGAATTTCCCGGGAAGCGTGTCGTCCATCGACTCAAGGAATTCACGCATTGCCCGGTAGTGGTGGTGAGCGCGGGGCTGTGTGTCGTCCGAGGCGATGGTCATGGTGCTCGCTCTTTGTGATGTGTGCCTGAGGGCAAGGATCGTCCCTGTCACGCCAAGTGGCTTCCAATGGGTTGGATCGCTCGGACCGACAGCGGCAGCGACAGCGACAGCGGCAGCGGCAGCGGCAGCGGCGACGGCGGTGGTCGGCGGACGGTGGTGCTGCAGCGGGTGAGTTTGTGCTGAGGTCCCTTTTTCCGCTGCGTGGCGGCGGCAGAAGGTGTCTGCGTCGCAGTGCTGGGATCGCTCCAGATGGCGCGGCCTGGCTTCGGTGCGGCGGCGGGCTTCGACGTACTCCCACTCCCAGCTCACGCGCGCGCAGTTTTCATCGCTTCGTCCAGGACGCTGCTCAGTTCTCGCAGGGCGTCCTGTGCGGTGGCCGGGTCTCCGTGCTCCAGATTGCTCGCCGCGTCGGCGTAGCGGGTCGACAGAGCGGGGCGGCGGGCGATCTCGATCTCCCTGGCCCAGATCAGGACCCAACTCCGCACCGGAGCCAGGGACTGCCACTCGACCGCTTTGGCGAAGGCTTCGTCCTTCCCGGCCTGCATCTCAGCCAGACGATGGGGAGCGATGACGGCGAGGGCTGTGCGCAGGGCTTCCGGGGTTCTTCCGGGACGGGGGATCAGTTCGTCGTACCCGTTGTAGGTGTTCATGCTGCGGCCTCACAGGGATCGGTGCCGACGGAGCGGCAGTCGCGGCAGCGGAGGCCCGGTTCCGGGGAGCGGAAGGCGCGGTCGCAGCCGTCGCAGTTCTGCAGGGGGAAGGGGTGCGCGGGGCGTACGGCTACGCCTGTCGGGGGTTTCGCACAGGTGGGGAGTGGTGGTGGGAGGAGTTCCGCGAGGCGGTGGGCCAGGAGGCCGGCCGGGTGGTGCAGGGGGCCCTCGGGGAGGCCCGCCGTCAGGGTGCGGCGTACGGCTTCGGGGGCGGCGCCGCGGTCCAGCCAGGCGGTGACGGCGGGGGCGAGGCGGGTCACGTCCCGTTGGGGGAGGAGGAGACGGGGGTCGTCGTGGCGCAGGCGGGCGAGGAGGGCGGCGGCTGGGCCGTTCGCGTCTGTGGCCGAGGTCTGAGCTCGGGGCTCGGCTGGTGGCGGGGGAGTGAGGGTGGGTTCGGCGGGTGTGGGTGCGGGCCCGGAT
>NZ_JBLFJV010000052.1:0-649 GCF_047444975.1 Streptomyces sp. CWNU-52B
AAATGCCGCGCCACCACACCACCCAGCACACCCGACGCCCCCGACACCACCACCCACCCCTCACCAACACCAGAACCCGACACAGCAGTCGACGAAGCAACCGGCGGAGCAGCCTCCGAAACAGTTGACGGAACAAGCTGCGAAGCAGCCGGCGGGACGCTCAACACCATCTTCCCGACGTGGCCCGCGCGGCTCATCACCTTGAAGGCCTCACCGGCTCGCCGCACATCCCACCTGGAGACCGGCAGCAGCCCCAGCGCACCCGACTCCAGCAGTCCCACGACCTCTCGCAGGATCTCCCCCAGCCGTTCCGGCTCGACCGTCGTCAGGTCGAAGGCCTGGTACTTCACGCCGTCATAGGCAGCGGCGACCTCCTCCGGATCCCGCACATCCGCCTTCCCCATCTCCACGAACCGACCACCCGGACGCACCAACCCCAACGACGCATCCACCAACTCCCCCGCCAACGAATCCAGCACCACATCCACCCCCACACCCACACCCGCCCGAAACACCTCCGCAAAACCCACCGAACGCGACGACGCCACCCGATCCCCCGACACCCCCAACCCCCGCACCACAGACCACTTCGCCTCACTCGCCGTCGCAAACACCTCCGCCCCCAACCACCCAGCCACCTGCACCGCCG
>NZ_JBLFJV010000053.1:0-3174 GCF_047444975.1 Streptomyces sp. CWNU-52B
GTTCACGAGGCGAGTCACCGACCGATCATCCCATGTCAGATCTCAAACGCGGTCTGAGAGCCTCCTCGTGTTCGGGCTTCAGCGTGATGGGAGCCTCCGCGTATTCCAGGAGGACGAGCGAGATGATCAGTAGGTCTCGCGGCAGGCCACGCAGTACCGGACTCCCGGCCGAGGAGTATGTGCCGTACAGACCCTGCACGAAAGCCCGAAACGTCGGCAGCTCGATGTCACAGCTGCCCTCAGGTGTCGGGGTCAGACCGGTTGGTAGCTCCAGGAACTCGGCCGCACCCCGCGCAAGGGAGAGGTAGAGCAGTCCGGTGTGGTGGCCCGCGTCCCACAGAACATCTCCGCCCACTTCGTAGGGGTAACTCACTCTGCGGCCTCCACACTCCGAGGGGAACTCTGGGCGCGCTGCCTTGAGTTCCCGCGACCGTACAGCCGAAGCGGCACCGCTCCTCCCCACCTACCCACGCTTCCATGGCCCCCCCGCACAATCCTTCTGACACGTGAGTCGCGCGGTGGTCGGAACTCGTCCGAAACGATCAAGGCCCAGGCATCCGGTGTCACACCGGTTGACCTGGGCCTCGTTCATGTCCTGGACCTGGTGGGCGCGGACGGTTTCGAACCGCCGACATCCGCCTTGTAAGGGCGGCGCGGTCGCTGGCGGGGTCGGCGCAGGTCCATTGCGCCGTCCGGGCTGCCCAGGTCATCCGCGCATTCCGACCGCGGCGACCCGCCAGTGACCGTAGTTGACCGCACGATGTGGCACGCATGTGGCACGGAGCTGGTACGCCCTGGCTGAGCTACCGGCGCCCCTGCTAATGGCTGATCGGGATCTCGTAGACGATCTCGCAGTGAGCGACAGGCACCACGATGTCCGCAGTCTCGACGGGCCGTCCCTGATCGCTGTAGTACGTCCGCCGGATGTGCGTAACGAGGGCGGCCTTCTGAATACCGAGCAGCGAGGCTTCCTCGGCGGTCGCCTGCCGGGGCTCGGGCTGCTCCACGGCATGGCTCACGGTGATGCCGATAGCGGCCATGCGGTTCACGACGCCTGCTCCTGCGTGCGGCCCTCCCTCGGGAAGAACGATGAGTGTCCCCGCGGTGAGGTCGTACGGCTCCCAGCTCGTCGAGAGCTGCACCGGCCTACCGTCGGCGAGGAACTCGTACGACGTCCGGACGCACAAGGCACCCTCGTCGACACCCAACCGTGCCGCAACGTCCGCTGAGGCTGGCACCTTGGCATCGGTCCGACTCTCCCAATCACCCAGCTTGCCGACGGCTTTCATGTCCGCACGGAACGGCGATCCAGTGGGCTGCTCGCGCGCTGAGGACCGAACGATCCGAACACGCTGCTGAGGCTCGGCGACGTAGGTACCTGATCCGGCCCGGCCTTCCAGCAGCCCCTGGGAGATCAGCAACTCCTGTGCCCGACGAATCACGTTCTCGCCTACGCCGAGCTCTTGGCCGATCTGGGCGCGGGAAGGGAGCCGGTCACCTGGCTCCCACACATGCTCCGTGATTCGTCGCCGGAGCTCATCGGCGACGCGGAGGTAGGGCGGTTGCTCAGGCATGTGGAAAATCTAGTCCACTAGCTCTAATCTAGTTAACTAGCTTCACGCAAAGTGATCGCTGGTTAACGGAGGCTGCCCTGTGCCCGCTTCGGGAGTTCGCGCGGCGGCCATCGCTGCCCAGCTGTCTGCCGTCGGACTCCCTGCGCGCGTGGAGGAACACGCCGAGTTCACGGCGGTCGAAGCGGAGGTGCCGGAAGAGCTCTCCGCCGAGTCGTGGAGGGAGGCCCTGGAGGTGGTGGCCGAGGCCGATCGGTTCGGCCTCCTCGCCACGAGCCTCGGAGACCGCACTCTCTGGGCGGTCTTACGCAAAACGGCCCCGCGACAGACGACGTCGCAGGACCGAGCCGTCAGCGACAGGAGCTGATTCAGCGTGCTCAACCGCATTCGCCGTGCTGCCACGTTCACCAAGGGGCGGCACGCATCCAAGGGCAGGCATCGCCGCCCTTTAACGCCCTCCCGGCCGTCGACCGCTCCCACTTCTGTCGCGCTCACCGACGAGCCGACGGTCATCTTGGCTCGGGCCTCCGACTTGGCGGGGCATCGCTACGTGCTGGCAGGCGACGAGAACGCGCTCGTCCGCCCGTACATGCTGGCTTGGGAGAAGCAGACTCGACACCGTCGAGCAGTTCCCCATGCTTCCTACCTGCCGGCCGAAGCGCGAGCCGCGTTCGTGGGGGTCGTCTGATGTTGCCTCAACAGCTGCCCCCCAGCTCGAATGCTTCCTACCGCTCGATCGCTTGCCGCATCGGCACGCACCATGCGTGCGCTGAGTCCTCTCCAGCCTCGGCTCCGATCGATGTACCAGTGATCTATGAAGCCTGCGACTGTCTGTGTCACCCCGTGCCCGACTGCATTACACCCGAAGAAGGTGAACTGCTGAGGGACTGGACGCCTGGCAGCGCACCCGCGTTCAACTTCGACGTCACTGGAGGACAGACGCGGTGATGACGGAGAAGAGTGAACTACGGCTGCTTCCGTGGGCGGGGCCGGAGGGTAAGCCGTGCTACCTGAGCACCAGCGATGCTGACGGCTTCATGTCCCGTTTGGCGGATCGCATTGAGGCGGATCAACTTGACTCGGCGTCTGAACTTCTGAAGCACGCACTTCAAGTACTTGATCGCCAGCCGGGAGACTTCGATGAACTGCCTCTCCTTGTTGCCCAGCTGGCTGGGGCGCTGGAGGACGTGTTGCGTGTGGCTACCAGCCGCGGGAGCCGACTAGTGACGCCAGAGAATCATTGAAGGGAAGGGGTACGTCTGACCGTTGAGAGTGACTCACGGTTGGATTGTGTCGATCACCGCGGGGAGCCCCGAACATCGTTCGGGGCTCCCCGCGGTGATCGACGGTAACCGGATGCAATAGCTGGCCGATCGCACGCCTGGCTTCTCGCGGCGAAAGTGGGTTCGGCCTGACCGCCGGGTCAAAGCATGGCGAGGGGGCAGCGTCGCCTGGGTGGTGTGGTTCTTGTGGGAGGAGGTCAGGGTCGGCGCAGTCGATTGGTTGCGGTTCGGGTCGTTTGTGTGGTGGGTGGCGGGGAGCCGGTTTATGGTCGGTTCGGGGTTTGCTGGCGTGGGCCGTTCGGGGGCCGGGGTGTTTGGCG
>NZ_JBLFJV010000054.1:0-1287 GCF_047444975.1 Streptomyces sp. CWNU-52B
GCATTCTGCGGGAGGCGGTGTGGGTGGACCCGGTCTCCCTGCCCCGCCCGGCGGACGGGAGCCCGGAGGTGACCGAGGTCCCGGCGCGCATGCAGGAGGACCCGAACACACCGCCCACGGTCACCCCCACTCCTGCCGCTGCGACTGCGGCTGAACCGACGCTCATCCCCTTCACATCGGGGAACTTCCAGTTCACCAATCTCCAGCACACGAACGAGAAGTACCGCGACAGGGCGGTGCGGATCATTGACGTACTGCGGAAGCACGACACGATCAAGGAGTACATCGGCAACCGCCAGGTGCGAATCACCCTGCAACTGCGGACGCGGGAGGCCCCGGCCGATGTGATCGACCGCGGTGACGCCGGTGTCGATATCAACCTGGCGAGCTATTACTTCGAGAAGTACGACATCGGCTACGTCATGGGGATGTTGGCCCATGAGATCGGTCTGCATCCGTTGGCTTCCCGGAATACGAACATTCCGGATGAGGAGGAGATGTTCCAAGGGGTTCCGCTGGCGGTGCCGGGGCTGGCGGATCTGAAGTCGCCGCGGACGATGAATACGGAGGGTGCGGGTCAGGCGGATCACATCATGGCGGCGTTCCCCAGTAGTACGCGGCATGGGATCTACCGGGACATCGTGGTGAAGATGGCCGGTGTCCTGGCGGAAGACGCGCGTGTCGGGGAGGAGGGGGCGAAGGCCAAGGACGTCACGGATCTGATCGACACGTATCTGATGGACCTGGCGACGATTGCGCTGACGAACGACAGGCGCAAGGACGCGGCCTGGGAACCCCGTTACACGGCGAAGGTCTACAACGCCTACAAGGAAATGTTCACGGCCCGGTTGGCGGACGACAGCCCGGTGAGGGCGCTCGTGCCGGCGGACAAGTCCTGGTACAACGTCACCAACAATTTCCTGGGCCTGGGCACCAGCGTCGCTTTCAACAACCAGGGCGACAGCATCCAGACCGCCACGCCGGTCCAGAGCAGCAGTACGACGGACGAGGCCAGGCCTCGACTGCCGCAGAGCGGAACGGACAGCACGACTGAGGTGCCCTCACCGCCGACACCGCAGTTGCGTGGCCCGCGCGACAGCCGTCCCCGCTTTGTGGTGCGGTCGGGCTTCGATGCGCGGCGGTTCTCGTATCAGGGGGAGCGGGTCACTGATCTCACGGTGAGGCTGGCGTTCCGAGGCGGCTCGGATGGCCAGGCGGCGCATGTACGCGACCAACTGGACGCAGGTGTGCTCCGGTTCCTGAACAACCCGGCTTATCTCTTGCCGG